>NZ_JBHWGS010000005.1:0-468527 GCF_042732975.1 Streptomyces sp. NPDC059743
AGACTTCCTCCACACCTACAACCACCACCGCACCCACACCGCACTCGGAGGCCACCCCCCGATCAGCCGCGTCAACAACCCTGCGGGTCAATACACCTAGCCGCCCGGAACGGGCGCGCACCCCCCATGCACCGGTGACCCCGGCCACGCGCGTCCGTCACACGGCCCTTCCCTTTCTAGGCTCGTCCGGACCCGACCGGACCGACCGGGAACCGACCGAGCCAATCGGACCCGACCGGGATCCGGCCGGGACTCAGGCACCACCTGGACACCGCTCGGGCATTCCGGGGCCTGATGACCGCATCAGCAGCCCCACCAGCCGCGCCGACCTCGGGGAGGGGCACGTGCTCAGCACCGCACACCGCTCGACCGCACAGCAGGCGGACGTCGTCATCATCGGAGCCGGAATCGCAGGTCTGTCGGCGGCCCGACATCTGACCAGCTCAGGTGTGGAGGTCAGGGTCCTGGAGGCCGCTCCGCGCATGGGCGGCCGGATGGCCACCGACGAGGTCGACGGCTTCCGGCTCGACCTCGGCGGACAGCTGCTCACCACCTCGTATCCGGAGCTGCTGCGCACTCCGGGCCTGGACGGTGTGGGGCTGCGGAAGTTCTCGCCGGGCGTGCTCGTGCACAGCGACGGACGGAATTACCGGACCGGAGCCATCGGGAGCGCGCGGAGCGCACTGACGGTGGCGCGCGCCCTTGCGAGCGCCCCCCGGCCACCGCTGGGCGGCACGGTCGACCAGGCCCGTCTCGGCGCCGCTCTGGGCCGTCTCGCGGCGACTCCGACGCGCCGGCTGCTGGCCCGTCCCGAACGTACCGCCCTGGAGGCCCTGTCGGGCCGCGGGCTGCCCGCCCGTACCGTCAACGGCTTTGTGCGCCCGCTGCTGTCCGCGCTGCTCTGCGATCCCGATCTCGGTACGTCCAGCCGCTGCGCCGATCTCGCGCTGCGCGCGTTCGCCCGTGGCCGGATGTTCGTCACGGCGGGCGGCGCCGCCGCGCTGCCCGAACTGCTGGCGCGGACGCTGCCGGAGGGCACCGTCCAGACGGACGTCTGTGTCACGGACGCGTCCATCAGCGGTGTCACCACCAAGGAGCACGGCGAGATCGGCTGCCGCGCGCTCGTCCTGGCGACGGGCGCGCGGGCCGCTGCCGAGCTGCTGCCCGGGCTGCGGGTGCCGGACTTCCATCCGGTGACGGTCCTGCACCACACCGCGCCCGTACCGCCGATGACCGATCCGGCGCTGCTGCTGGACGCGGACGGCGGCGGCCCGGTCGCGTACACCGCCGTGATGAGCACGGTCGATCCCTCGCGGGCTCCGGCCGGCCGCGCGCTGATCTCCTCGACGGTGCTCGGCACGCCTCCGCCGGCCGCCGAACTCGACCGCTCGGTCCGCGCGCATCTCACGAGGCTGTACAGGACGCCCACCGACGACTGGGAGTTGCTGGCTGTCCACCACGATCCGGAAGCAGTGCCCGCGATGCCGCCGCCGCACGATCTGCGCCGTCCGGTGCGGCTGTTGTCGGGGCTCTATGTGTGCGGCGACCACCGCGACACGAGCACGGTCCAGGGCGCGCTCTTCTCGGGCCGACGCGCCGCCCACGCGATCCTGCGCGATCTGGGCGTACGCCCGGAGTACGAGACGGCGCCACTGCCCGCGGTGGCGTAACGGCCGCTGCGGCGGCTCCAGCTCCGGTCCCGTCCGGCGCCGACCAACCCCGGACGGGACCGGCTTCATACTGTGTCGGGTTCAGGGCGTGCGTGGGCGCGGGCCGGGGCGTACGGGTACGGCGGCGCAGGGCCCGGCGTCAGCCGAGTGCCGCGATCCGGTCGCGGTAGTTCCGTACGGCCGCCGCGTCCCGGTAGGGCTCCAGGCGCCGTTCGAAGTCCCGTACGTACTCCACCGCCCGCGCCGACCGCATCTCGGTCGACTGCTTGGCCGCCTCCGCGCCCAGCAGACACGCCTGGTCCAGCTCACCGAGACCGAGCCGGGCGCAGGCCAGCACCACCCGACAGAAGAGCCGGCTGCGGGCGTACGCCGGAGCGCGCAGCTGGAGGGAGCGCTCGGCGTGCTGTACGGCGGCGCGGTACTGCTGGAGATCCCGGTAGCAGTGCCCGAACTCGTCCGCGAGCTGTGCCTCGTCGAAGAAACGGGCCCAGTGCGGTACCTCGTCGCCGGGCCGCGCCGACTCCAGCGCGCGCTCGGACCGTACGAGCGAGGCGGTGCACGCCCGTGCCTCGCCCAGCACACCGTGCCCGCGCGCCTCGGCGGCGTGCAGCAGCGCCTGGACGACCGGTGGCGCGGAGCCGCCGACGCCCTGCTGGGCCACGCGCGCGAGCTGGACCGCCTCCCGGCCGTGGCCGAGATAGACGGCCTGGCGGCTCATGGTGATCAGGACGTACGAGCCGTAGGCACGGTCCCCGGCCGCCTGGGAGAGCCGTAACGCCTGGACGAAGTAGCGCTGGGCGAGGCCATGGGCGGCAATGTCGTACGAGGTCCAGCCCGCCAGCCTGGTCAGATGAGCCGCCGCGGCGAACAGCCGGCGGCCGGTGGTCTCGCCGTACAGACCGCGCAGCATCGGCTCCGCCTCGTGCTCCAGATAGCGGACGAGCGCCTGCCGGGCATGGCCTCCGCCGTAGGTCTGGTCGAGGGCGCAGAAGAGATCGCCGACGGAGCGCAGGGCGGCCACATCGCCCAGGGAGACCCGCTGGCCCGCCGCGCGTTCGGTACGCGGTTTGGGAACGGTGGCGGGCCAGCCTTGCGCGGGCACGCGGGCGGCGGCTTCCTGGCCGCCGCTGTCGTGACCGCGGAACTCCTGGCTGCGGGCCTCATGGCTGCGGAGCTCTTGGCCGCGGGCCTCATGGCCGCCGCCGTTCTCGTGAG
The DNA here is from genome assembly GCF_042732975.1 of Streptomyces sp. NPDC059743. Classification (NCBI taxonomy): domain Bacteria; kingdom Bacillati; phylum Actinomycetota; class Actinomycetes; order Kitasatosporales; family Streptomycetaceae; genus Streptomyces; species Streptomyces sp. NPDC059743. The sequence goes on from NZ_JBHWGS010000005.1 coordinate 2,886, forward strand.
CACGGCCGACAGTATGCGTAGTGTGCGTTTCGAGGCCGGGATGGCCGACCCGTTCGTCCGCGCGTCCGATCAGCCAGTCGCGGCTGGGAACGACCAGTCCGGCCGGAGTGAACGCGATCTTGCGCAGCTCGGAGTGGCTGCCGGAGTCCTTGCGCCACAGCCCGCCGACGATGTCGACGGCCTCCTCGGGCGAGGACGCGAATTCGAGGCCCGCGTAGACCGGCGCACAGGCGTCCAGCCCCAGATCCTGCGCGGAGAGCCGACGGCCGAGACGGCGGGTGAACACCTCGGCGATCAGCGCGGGAGTGGTGCCACGGGGCTGCTGTCCGCGCAGCCAGCGCGTCACCGACGTCTTGTCGTACCGCAGATCCAGGCCGTGTTCGAGACCGAGCTGATCCACCCGGCGGGCGAGACCTGCATTGGAGAATCCGGCTTCCGCGATGAGCGCGGCGAGCTGGCGGTTGGGGATGCGCTGCGGAGGTCGTTCCGACATCAGCTCTACGGTCTCCTGCCTTCCGGGCCCGGGGAGCAGCCCACATGGAACGGCGCGAATTTAGCGGTAGTGAACGTCTCCACCACGACCTTCGCGCCACATTCATCCGATCGTGTGAGGATCAAGGGCCTCGCTGACGGGAGTACCTGTGGAGGGCGCCGGGGTGAGGGTCGGGGCGGAGATCGGGGTGGGGGCCGGGGCCGGGGTCGAGACGTCGCGTACGAGGGCCCGGAACCACCTGCCCGGCCGCACCGCCGGGAGCCGCCGTACAGTGGCGAGGGCGCGACACGTGCACCATGAAGGTTCTGAGGAGGCTGCCGTGAGTGAGCTGCGGTACGTCCGACTGGGATTCGGCGGGCAGGCCGTCGAGTACCGGGAGGCATGGCAGGAGCAGCGCCGGGTCCACGCGGCCCGGTTCGCGGACGAGATTCCCGACACCTGTCTGCTGCTGGAGCATCCGCCGGTCTATACGGCCGGACGGCGCACGGCCGACAGCGAGCGCCCGCTCGACGGCACTCCCGTCGTCGATGTGGACCGCGGCGGGAAGATCACCTGGCACGGTCCCGGCCAGCTCGTCGGCTATCCGATCCTCAAACTGCCGCGTCCCGTCGATGTGGTGGCGCATGTCCGCCGTCTCGAAGAGGCGCTGATCCGTACGGTCGCGGAGTTCGGCCTGGAGACCTCCCGCGTCGAGGGCCGCAGCGGCGTATGGGTGCTCGGCGATCCGGTGCACGAGCGTCCCGCGCTCGGCGGTCTGTCGCTGGACTTCGATCCGCGGCTGGCGGACGAGGAGTTCGATCCGCGGCTGAACGGTCCCGAGTACGCGCCGTCCAACGCCGGCCAGCGCCGGGAGGACCGGAAGCTGGCGGCGATCGGTATCCGGGTCGCCAAGGGCGTGACCATGCACGGCTTCGCGCTGAATGTGAATCCGGACAACACCTGGTTCGACCGGATCGTGCCGTGCGGGATCCGGGACGCGGGCGTCACCTCGCTCTCGAACGAGCTGGGCCGGGACATCACGATCGCGGAGGTCCTCCCGGTGGTGGAGAAACATCTGCGGGACGTGCTGGAGGGCGCGGAGCTCAAACCGCGCGAGATCGAGCGCGCGAGCGCGTAAGTGCTGTCTTGTGTAGGTGCCGCATGTGTAGGCGCCGCATGGGAATGCGCCCTTCTGGCCATGGGTTGGCCCTACGTAATGCCACGCAAATATCGGGCGTAACCTGGTGTTCGCCGAAGAATCGAATGCCGCGCCAGCAGAGAGAGGTGCCGGACGTGTCCGCTGTCGCACCCGACGGACGCAAGATGCTGCGTCTGGAGGTCCGGAACAGCCAGACTCCCATCGAGCGCAAGCCCGAGTGGATCAAGACCCGGGCGAAAATGGGACCCGAGTACCAGCAGCTCCAGAAGCTCGTGAAGAGCGAAGGGCTGCACACGGTCTGCCAGGAGGCGGGCTGTCCCAACATCTTCGAATGCTGGGAGGACCGCGAGGCGACCTTCCTCATCGGCGGCGACCAGTGCACACGGCGCTGTGACTTCTGCCAGATCGACACGGGCAAGCCGGCCGCCCTGGACCGCGACGAACCGCGCCGGGTGGGCGAGTCCGTCGTCACCATGGATCTGAACTACGCCACGATCACCGGTGTCGCCCGTGACGACCTGGCCGACGGCGGCGCCTGGCTGTACGCGGAGACCGTGCGCCAGATCCACGCCCGGACGGCGGAGCGCGAGGCGGGCCGTACGAAGGTCGAGCTGCTGATCCCGGACTTCAACGCGGTGCCCGAGCAGCTCGCCGAGGTCTTCTCGTCCCGTCCCGAGGTGCTGGCGCACAACGTCGAGACCGTGCCGCGCATCTTCAAGCGCATCAGGCCCGGCTTCCGTTACGAGCGTTCGCTGGAGGTGATCACGCGCGCCCGTGAGGCGGGTCTGGTCACCAAGTCGAATCTGATCCTGGGCATGGGCGAGGAGCGCGCGGAGGTCAGCGAGGCGCTGCGGCATCTGCACGAGGCGGGCTGCGAGCTGATCACGATCACGCAGTATCTGCGGCCGTCCGTACGGCACCACCCGGTCGAGCGCTGGGTGAAGCCGCACGAGTTCGTGGAGCTGAAGGAGGAGGCCGAGGAGATCGGCTTCTCCGGTGTGATGTCGGGGCCGCTGGTGCGCTCCTCGTACCGCGCGGGCCGGCTGTACCAGCAGGCGATCGAGCGGCGCGGCGAAGCGCCCGTGGGCGCGGCGGCGGCCGGTGCCGCGGCGGCCGGCCGGGCGGTGTGAGCCACAGCCGGACGGTGTGTCCGGCTGTCCTGTCGGCGTTGGGGACGGCGTCGTGGGCGGCGTCGGCCAACTGGCGTACGCGCGACCTCGATCGGCTCTTCGCGCGGGCTGTGTGAATCCGAGCACAAGTGGCTCTCGAGCGATCTGGCACACGACTACCGAGCAGTAGAGCCCGACCGTGCCGCGGCCCGTGCGCTCCCCGCAGGTCGGGGCCGCGCACGGGCCGCGTCGGCGTTTTCGGGCCGTGCGCGGACCTCGTATCCGGGCCGTATCCGGGCCTTGTCCGGCTCGTACCTGGCTCGTACCTGGGTTTCATTCGCGTTTGACCGGTCGGTCACGCCCTGGTAACACCAGTGAGTGACTCTGGTTCTACGCACCGCGCACGCTCGTGCACACCGCACCAGACCCGTTCGTGAGGGGATCGCCATCATGCAGGACGCGCCGGTTCGACCCGTCACCGAAGTGCCGGTACGACCCGTCACCAAGGCGATGGCCAGCACGCGCCGGACCGCTCCGGTGCGGCCCTCCGTGACCGGCGCGCTGCGCGCCGTCGAGTCCCTGCTCCTGAGCGGCGGCCAGCGCACGGCCCGTCGCAACGCCTGGACGGCCGTCCTGGAGGACCGCCGCAGGGCCAAGGACCGGGTCGAGGCGCAGCACGTAATGGAGGCCGTGTCGAAGGCCACTTCCCGCGCCACGTAAACTCTGGGCATGGCGAGGAAGGAAAACGCAGACACTGCTGCGAACCAGGGGCGACTGAAGCAGATCGCTCTTACCTACAAGATGACCCGACGGGCCGACTCCAAGGTCGGTCTTGTCGTCGCTGGTGTGGGAATCGTCACCTTCGGTGTCTTCCTCGCGATCGGCTTCTTGATCGGCCATCCCGTCTATCTGGGGATCCTGGGCTTCATCCTGGCGTTCCTCGCGATGGCGATCGTCTTCGGCCGCCGCGCCGAGAAGGCGGCCTTCGGACAGATGGAGGGCCAGCCGGGCGCGGCGGCGGCCGTCCTGGAGAACGTGGGCCGGGGCTGGACGACCACACCGGCGGTGGCGATGAACCGCAACCAGGACGTCGTCCACCGGGCCGTCGGCAAGGCGGGCATCGTGCTGGTGGGCGAGGGCAACCCGAACCGGGTGAAGACGCTGCTGGCGGCCGAGAAGAAGCGGATGGCGCGCATCGTGGTGGATGTACCGGTGCACGACATCATCGTCGGCGACGGCGAGGGCCAGGTGCCGCTGAAGAAGGTGCGTACGACCATGCTGAAGCTGCCGCGGGTGCTGGCGGGCCCGCAGGTGACGGCGGCCAACGACCGGCTGCGGGCGTTGGGCGACCTGATGAGCAACATGCCGCTGCCGAAGGGCCCGATGCCGAAGGGCATGAGGATGCCAAGAGGCGGAAAGATGCGCTGAGGCGGTACGGCGACGCAGCGAACGAGCGGACGGACAAACAGACGAGAGGGCGGCCCGGGAAAACGGGGCCGCCCTCTCACACGTATCGCGCCCTTGCCTGCGGAACGGCGCTTACGGAACGGCTCAGATCCGGACCTGCACGGAGCGGGAGAGCCGGTCGTGGAGCCCGCGCCCGTCGCGGTCCCAGATGAGGGCCGGGATGGCGAGGCAGAGCAGAATGCTGCGGATGAGTACGCGGCCGAGGCCGAGCCGGTCGCCGTTCTCGGCGACGACGCGCAGGCCGAAGAGCCGCTTGCCGGGAGTGAAGCCGACCGTACCGACGGTGAGAACGCTCAGGACGAGCAGGACGCCGAGGGCCCAGTTGCCGGCTGCCTGCCAGTCACGGCCGGCGAGCAACCCGTATGCGATCAGCATGCAGAGCGCCCAGTCGACGAAGATGGCTCCGAAGCGCCGTCCGAGCGGAGCCACCGAGCCCGGCCCGTGCTCCGGAAGACCGAGTCGCTCGCCTCGGTAACCGAAGTCGACGCCCATGTCCTCGGCGGCCGTACGGGGGCCGGAGAGCCACGATCCGATTGCTTGCCTGTTGTCCACCCGACCACGGTACTGCGAGGGCGTCCGGGCCCCGGGAGAGGGGGTGCGGGACCGTTCTACGCGCCGGCACGCACCCGGGCTGGTTAACTTGAGCGAAACAAATGGGTCATGCTTGAGAAATCCCGGAAACCTATGGTCGGGTCCAGCGTGTGCCACCGCACTGGCCGCACCACCGAGCGACAACCCCCGCCCCTCCCCGGGACGGGAGGAGGAGGAGCTGGATGTTCCAGAACGCCGACGAGGCCAAGAAGTTCATCGCGGACGAGGACGTCAAGTTCGTCGACGTCCGCTTCTGCGACCTGCCTGGCGTGATGCAGCACTTCACGATCCCGGCGAAGTCGTTCGACCCGACGGAAGAGCTGGCCTTCGACGGCTCGTCCATCCGTGGCTTCCAGGCCATCCACGAGTCGGACATGGCGCTGCGTGCCGACCTGTCGACCGCCCGTGTCGACTCGTTCCGCCGCGACAAGACGCTGAACATCAACTTCTTCATCCACGACCCGATCACGGGCGAGCAGTACAGCCGCGACCCGCGCAACATCGCCAAAAAGGCGGAGGCCTATCTCGCCTCCACCGGCGTCGCGGACACCGCGTACTTCGGCCCGGAGGCCGAGTTCTACGTCTTCGACAGCGTGCGTTTCAACACCACCGCGAACGAGGGCTTCTACCACATCGACTCCGAGGCCGGCGCCTGGAACACCGGAGCGATCGAGGACAACCGCGGCTACAAGGTCCGCTACAAGGGCGGCTATTTCCCGGCTCCGCCGGTCGACCACTTCGCCGACCTGCGCGCCGAGATCTCCCTGGAGCTGGAGGCGTCCGGCATCCAGGTCGAGCGCCAGCACCACGAGGTGGGCACCGCCGGCCAGGCGGAGATCAACTACAAGTTCAACACGCTGCTCGCCGCTGCCGACGATCTGATGCTCTTCAAGTACATCGTGAAGAACGTGGCCTGGCGCAACGGCAAGACCGCGACCTTCATGCCCAAGCCGATCTTCGGTGACAACGGCTCCGGTATGCATGTCCACCAGTCCCTGTGGCAGGGCGGCACTCCGCTCTTCTACGACGAGCAGGGCTACGCGGGCCTCTCGGACACCGCCCGCTACTACATCGGCGGCATCCTCAAGCACGCTCCGTCGCTGCTGGCGTTCACCAACCCGACCGTGAACTCGTACCACCGCCTGGTCCCCGGCTTCGAGGCCCCGGTCAACCTGGTCTACTCCCAGCGCAACCGCTCCGCGGCGATGCGTATCCCGATCACGGGCTCGAACCCGAAGGCCAAGCGCGTCGAATTCCGCGCCCCGGACCCGTCCTCGAACCCGTACCTGGCCTTCTCCGCCCTCCTCCTCGCGGGCCTCGACGGCATCAAGAACAAGATCGAGCCGGCCGAGCCGATCGACAAGGACCTCTACGAACTGGCCCCCGAAGAACACGCGGGCGTCCCCCAGGTCCCCACCTCCCTCCCGGACGTCCTCGACGCCCTGGAAGCGGACAACGAATACCTCCAGGCCGGCGGCGTCTTCACCTCGGACCTGATCGAAACCTGGATCGACTACAAGCGCACCAAGGAAATCGCCCCCATCCAACTCCGCCCCCACCCCCACGAGTTCGAGCTGTACTTCGACATCTAAAGAGCAGGGTCGGGCAACCTGGAACTAGGCTACTTGCGGAAACGCTGCCCAGCAGTTCCCACGGTTCCCGGCTGCTTCCCAGGGCCTTGTGCACCGGGTGTGCACCGGTCAGGCAGGAGCCTGACCAGCCGTCAGATGTGACAGTGAGGGTCGTCATCTTCAGGAAGAAGGTGACGGCCCTCATCTGTGCGGTGAGCTACTCGGCGTCCGCCCAGAGGACTCCTTGGTACGCGTCGTCGCCCTCCTCCTTCTCTCTCCCCCCCCCAGATCCGCCACCAGGGGCTTCCGAAGCCGAACAAAGGACGTGCTCGACAGGTAGACCACCGTAAGTCACCTGGCGAGGCTTCAACTTTGCCAGCACTATCGGCACTTCTTGGGGCCCGGATAGCACGGAGTGCGCACTACCCCAACATTCGATCCTCGTCGAACCCGAGTTCCTCTTCGATCACCGAACGTTCCGCAACCCGAAAGAGACAGGGAACTGCATCCAATGCGTGAATCTCCCCCAAGATCTCCACGAGATCTTCCTTGTTGAATCCCATGGCATCTGAATCAAGGATCTCCTGGAGAGCCCCACCAAGACCCGGCACCCGCAAGGGTGCGGCCAAGTTGGCAAACTTGTCGACCCTTGCCCAGTTCTCCGCCTGAGCGGCTTCACGAATCCAGGAGACAATGAACTGAGTGACCTCAGGACACTTGGCCGCAATAAACCTAGAATCCCGCCCCGTGCCGTGTGCGAATGACTCCACAGATCAGCCTGGGATCTTTCCCCCCTTGGGAATGTCACCAGTCCTCCACTCTCTCGAATCCGACGATTCTTGAACTAAACACTCCAACCGATCCGGGTCGAATAGTCACTCATCATCGCACAGGGCCTTCGCCAGCCGAGAATTCCTGAACCTTGTCAAGCTTGTGCTTGACCACCTGGCCACTCACGACCATCGACAAAGAGTCAGGATCAGCCGCCTTCATCGTTAGGCCCTCAAGCCAAAGATCCGCGCTGGTCCAGCCGAGAGGCAGCCGAGCCTCCGGCCACACCGCGCCGAGCTCGCCGGCAAGTCTCAGCCCATCTTCAACCAGGTCACCCCTCCTGGCCACCGCCGCAATGAGGATACTGTCCTCCATTTCCACCACAGCTGGAGGAAGCCCCATCTGCTGACGCGCCGAACAGACGGAATGGTATCCCCGCCACGACTTCTTCAAGCGATGGCGGCTCATCAAGCGAGAGTCTGCACTGCACCTTCAACGCGCTTGCCGCTTCGTGGAACTCACCTTCATGGCGGGAGAAGAGCACACGTTCCGGCTGACCCGACGAGCGTTCCAGGCGCTGGCCCAGAGCCAGGGAGACTACTGGAAAGTCCCGGGTCAGTGCGTGTACGTGCGCGGTCGGGGTGTACCCCTCTCCGGATGTCGACCGATCAAGGCAGATCCCCTGAAGGACTGGCCCGATCCGGCGCAGGAGATGCATGGGACGCCAGACGTCGAAATTGGGAAACTTTGCACCCCAGTCCGACGTCACACGTCGCGGCGTGGCGACACCTGGCTTGGTCATGGATTCACCTCGATCGTGAGCCACGCTCCGGGAACATGGTTGGCGTTGTCGGCGGCCATGACCTTGTCGCCGAGCCTGACGTCCGTAAATCGCCTTGGTGGAACCGTCGGCCATCAGGACGCGGGTGTCCGGCGTGAAACTGTTGGTCACACCGCCGTCGTCGAGCAGTACCTCATCCCCGGCCTCGGCAAGAAGAAGCCGGTCAGGCTCACCGCCAAGGACGTCCGCACCTGGCTCAACCAGCTCCGCACAACCTGCCAGTGCTGCACGCGCGGCATCGACGCGCGGCGCGACCAGCCCCGCTGCTGCGCCGCCGGCCAGTGCTGCTTCAAGCTCCTCTCTCCTCTGACGCTCACCTACATCCGCTGCGTACTCAAGTCCGCCCTGGAGCACGCCGTCCGCGAGGAAGAGATCCCGCGCAACGTCGCCCGCAACGTCCGCATGGGCACCCCGCATCCCCGCGGGCATAACCCCCTCACCACCGCCGAGGCCCGCCGCCTCCTCGACACCACCCAAGGACACCGGCTGCACGCCCTGTTCGAACTCGCCCTCCAACCGGCCTCCGCAAAGGTGAACTCCTCGGCCTGCACTGGAACGACCTCGCCCCCGACGCGGGCACCGCCGCCATCCGCCGAACCTTGCAGCGCACCAGCACGGGCGGACTCACCACATTGCCCACCAAGACCCGGGCCTCCGAACGCCGCATCGCCCTCCCCGCACGCTGTCTCCAGTCACTGAAGCACCACTACAAACAGCAGCAGCGCGAAAGTGACATGGCAGGCGCCGAGTAGCAGCACAACAGGTACGTGTTCACCACCCCGCAGGGCAAACGATCGACCCGACCAACCTCACCCGCGCCTCCACCACGCTCCTCCGCAAGGCCGGCCTCCGCCGCATCCGCTTCCACGACCTCCGCCACTCAGCCGCCACCCTCCTCCTGGAGCAGGGAGTCGAACTCGTCGTAATCAAGCAACTGCTGGGCCACACCCACATCGGCGTCACCGACACCGTCTACGCCCACGTCCGACTCCGCCTCCAACGCGACGCCATCGACCTCCTCGGCCACGCCCTCCGCAACCCCGCCGAGATCATCGGCAAGCCTGACGACGGCGACGAACCACCCCTCGTCGGAGCCGCCGTCCGCTGACGTTGCCGTCAACTACTGCCGTCAGACCACACTGAAGCCCTGTCAGGGGACACCTGGCAGGGCTTCAGATTTGCACCCATGGATTCACTTCGGGTGCCGTTAACTGGGCATTCTCACCGAGGCGTCGCAACGCATCCGGAGCCGCCCTCTTCTCTCACGGGAGAGGATCAGAGCGTATCAATTTCGTTCCCCTTTGAGTCAATGATCGCGTAGCCGCCGGGATAGGGGACCCAAACCCCAATTCCGTTAGGCCACGAGACAATCTCAAGCGAGGCCACGTTTGAGATTGCGGTCCGGAGAAAGACCGCCTCACCATCGCTCAGGGAGAAGGTGGTTCCTACCGGCTCGAAGCACACCTCGACACTCTCCCCTCGCGCCGCCACAAATTTCAGGTCTACGACCTGCTCTCCCTTGCTCACCCGACTATCTCCAAGCATCGATGATCTCCTGAGTCAGCACCACGCGCGCCAGTGCAGCCGTGGGAGATGAACATCGTCGGCGAAGTTCCCTCGTCCGCAGACCGACTTTCACGCCGTGGATCCAGGTTCATCCCGGGCTTCCAGGAGCTCCGCCGCCCCTTCGGTCGAATCGATTTCTTCCCCCCAGGCCACCAAAAGCCGCAACAGCTGCGACCTTATAGCTCTTGCGGGAACTTACCGCCAGCGTTCTACGGATGCTGGGAGACAGAATCGCGCGATACTGCTGAAGCTCCGGCGATTCAAGGAGATGCAAGGCGGCGAGAAGCGCGGCCTCCGCTACGCCGGAACTTTCGACGAAAGTCCAAGGGATAACCCCGCGAAAGAGAGTGGGCCGCATCGACTGCATTTTCCCGAAGAGAGGATCTCGGTCCATCACTCCAGGTCCGTACCAGTCCTCCAGCTGCTTCCGCTTCTCCTCGCCCACAGCATAGGAAGCCTCAGCCAACCATTCCAGCAACGCAATTAGATGGGATTCAGAAAGGAACTCACGACAGTCTGCACGCTCAAGGACGGCAGCGACGTACAGCGCACTCGGGGGCGTTGCCGAGTAGAGGGAACCCTGATGCAGGAGGTCGTCCCAGAGATGACTGCGGGCGGCACGCACCGCAGCCGGGTTCGCCCGACTCCAGTCCGGCCAGCATGGCGGGCGTCTCGGGCCCGGCCGGGCCACCCCCGTGGGCGAGAAAGAGGACTGGTCATTCCAAAACCCTCTCACATCCCACAGTAAGGCCCTCTCCGAGAAGGGTAGGGATCCCTCTAGGGGAACGTCCCTCCCGCGTAGAACCTTCTTCCGTGCTGGTATCTCACGGTCAACTCAACACCCTGGGGCAATATCTGGCGGAGCGTATCCGCGCAAGTCGAACAGACGCCCCTACTAAAAAGGCGGCTCGTCAACTGATCCCCGATTTTCCTGCGAATTATGAACCCTCCCATACTCCCCGGAGGGGAGCGGATCAGTATACGATTCAATCAACACGCGCCCTTGCCCCCAAGCATTCAATGCCTCGGAAGCCAAACTTCTATGCCATTCACTGGAGCTTCGCGCTAGAATATTCTCCACCAAAGGAGTCAATCTCCTGCGATGCATCGCCAATGCCGGGGACTCCAAAAATCGAACGGCGACAACAAGAGCCGCCTCCACTACTCTCGAATCAGAGTCATCAAAGTAGGAAGCAACACTCGGAAAAGCTTCCGGGTAAATACTCCTAATATCTACGAAATTGGGAAATGGCTCGGTCGGCGAATATTTTCCCCACTCTCGAATGCGCTGCTCCTGACCAACGCTGACATCAAAGGCCACGTTGGCTAGCCATGTAAGAAGTTTGCCTCGAAGTGGGAATTTTCCCCCTTCCCACGGAGGGGCAAGTGCGGCTCGACTTGGCCGGTCACCCAAAAGCGCGGCAACATACCTGAAAGCTGGCACGGTTGCAGAATACACCACCCCATCGTTCAGAAGAGTGTTATAAAGGTGATTGAGTGAACTCGTTACCGCCGAAAGGTCACCCGACGCCAAGTCACGAAGCTTGGCCGGAGTATCCGGGAAGGCCAAGCCATCGGCATTTTCGAGATTAGCCCAATCGGTGAGATTAACGATCGCGTATGGATTCAAATTATCGCCGTTCATATTCATAACGCCACCATAGTGGCCTACAGGAAAGCAGCCAAGGCGCGGCAACAGGGACCGCGCCTTGGCAAATCCTCAGAAGGGTACCTCGCTGAAAACTTGGCCACGCTGAGATCGAACCGCTAGCGATGAGTTCGCCGGCAGCATTCCTGCCACGTTTGGCATGCAGAAACCGCATGGCCCGCCAGGCTTTGAAACCATCAGCCGACCAAACAAACCCTCACTCCCGGATCCCGACTGTTTAGCCAGAATCCTCATTATAGTGGCAGCCTGAACTTCAACATGCGAGCCGAAAAACTTACCGTCGCCGGGGCTCGCCGCAGCAGGAATCTCGTTCATATTGGCTCTGATCAACGGATGGAGTCTATCGGAAGATAGGTCAAACTCTCCATGTCCCTTAATCCAAAGGTACCCACCGGTAGCAACGTCCGGTCTGCTGGAATGTGCGGCATTCTCCGATGCTCTGGCATGCGCCCGTTCATCCGCAGTGGTGCAGTTGTGAACGAGTACTGAAGTCCCGCCCGCCACCACATAGTACGTGTGCAGGTTGCTGACGGTGAGGTTGTGGACGGTGGCTTGCTGGGTCGTCCAGCGTTTGATGGCGGTGATCTGGACGTGGGTGCCGGCGCTGGTGCGGAGCCACTGGCCGGGGCGGAGGGCGGTGGCGGTGATCCACTCGCGCAGTTCGGGGACCCAGAAGGGATGGCCGTCGGTCGCGGTGACTTCAGCGGTCTTCGGGCCGGCCTTGCCATCGGTGTCGATGGTGACCTTCACCAGGTGCTTGACACCGTCGCCCTTGATCTCGGCGGTGACTGTCTCCACCCGGATCTCGCCCGTTTCCGGGTCGGTGGCCATGACCTTGTCGCCGAGCCTGACGTCCTTGATCGGCTTGGTGGAACCGTCGGCCATCAGGACGCGGGTGTCCGGCGTGAAGCTGTTGGTCAGACAGCCGTCACCCGAGTCGGACCCGCCGCCCGCGTCGTCGCGGCCCGAACCGCCCCGCGAGCCGCCCGACTTGGACTCCGCCCGGCCTCCGCCGGACGAGCCCTTGGACTGGGCGGTCTTGCGGGCCTGCACCTGCGGCGCATTGCCCCGGGCGCCCTTCGAGCCGGTATGGCTCTTCCTTTTCACAGCCTCGGCTGCCGCCTTGGCCGCCTCCCGCGCTTTGCGTTTCGCCTCGGCCGCAGCCGCCTCCGCCGCCTTCTTCGCCCTGATCAGCGCCGCCTTCGCGGCCTTCGCCGCCTTCAGTCCGGCCTCGGCGACGGCCTTCGCCGTACGCCATGCCTTGACCGCGCTCATCGTGGCCTCGAAGGCCCGCCACATCTTCTTCCCCTTGGAGAAGACGCTCGTCCACGGGATGGCGTCCATGAGCAGGCTGCCGCAGGCCCACAGATCACCCTGGGAGAAACAGCCCACCACGTCGTTCCAGCCGATGAACTCCTTGAACACCGCCCAGCCGGTCGACAGGATCACATCGCCTATCGAGATGGACAGAGTCCGCTGGTACTCGGCGATCTTTGCCTCCAGCGCCGCGATGGACGCGTCGAAGCTGGAGGCCGTCGAGGTCAGACCGCTGGGATCGGCATGGGTGACCGGGCTGTTGTTGGCGTACGAGTAGCCGTTTGCCTGGAGCGGATCACTCTCGTCCAGTACCGGGTCCGCGGAGATGAACCTGCCCGTGGCCGGGTCGTACTCCCGCGCCCCGAGGTGCACCAGGCCCGCCGCCGCGTCGTCCTGCCCCGTGGCGAAGGCCGTCCTCGAACGCTGCGAGATATTCGCGGCGCGGTCGTCACCCCATGGGTCCTTCTTGGTGATGCGCACGGACTGGCCGCCGTCGAGACGGACCTCGGCCAGTGGCGTGCCGTTGTGGTCGACCGCCTCGGCGAACACGTGCTCGCTGGTGCCGCCCGTGGAGTTCGTATCGCGGTAGCGCGTCACCGTCGGGGCACCGGCGTGCCCGTAGGAGCGCGCCGCGTAGCGGAGCTTACCGGCGGCCGTAAGGGCGACGCTGGTGTCGGGCAGGTGCAGCACCGCCCCGGCGCCGGAACGCTCCAGTAGACGGTTGCCCAGGGCGTCATACACGTACGTCGTCTTGGAAGCCGGCTTCCATATCTGGCCGGCCGCGGCCGAGTCGCAGGCCGCGAGAACCAGGTCGGTGCCCGTCGTGGTGGCCGGGGCGGCCAGGCACAGACGGCTGTCGGTGTGTTTGAGCTGACCGGTGCTCAAGGACTCCCAGCGCTGCGCGCCCACCGTGGTGTCACAGGCCTTGATCTGGACGGCCGCCCCGGCGACGGCACTCTTCGGCTGCGCGCAGCGGCCCGCGACGACAAGCTGTCCGACGGAGGCGTTCTCGGCCGTGCCGTCGTTGTCGGTGTCGGAGGCCTGGAGGCGGAAGTTCTGCGCCTTTGTACTGTTGCACACCCAGATCTGGAGGGGGGTGTCGGCGGTGGTGAGGGAGCCTTCGAGGTCCAGGCACATGTCCGCCGCCCCGATCCAGGCTCCGGAGCCGTCGGGGCCGAAGCCCGTGACGGACTCGACCTGCCCGTCCCAGTTCCAGGTCAGGCTCTGGCCCGCGTCACCACCCGAGGTACGGCTCTCCAGATTCCCCGCGACGTCGTAGGTCTGCGTGGAGCGGGACTTGACGGTGGCACCGGCCGCCGTGGTGGAGGTGGTGGTGTAGGAGGTCAGGGTGTGCGGCTGGTCGTTCTTGGCCGTGTCGCTGGTGCCGTAGTCGTACTCGCTGACGACATCACCCTTGGTGTCCCGTACTCCCGAGGTGAACGTCGGGTCGGCTTTGTGGGCCGTCTTCTTCTCGCGGTTGCCCAGGATGTCGTAGGTGTACGACTGCCAGTAGCCGTCGCTGTTGGAGGAGACGTTGACGGTCCCGTCGGAGTACACCGGCTCGGCCGTGCTCTTGCCCGGGGCGGTACAGGACTTGCCGCCGGGCGTCGTCCATGCCTGCGTCAGCTGTCCGAGCGTGTCGTACGTGAAGCACTGCTGGTCGGTGGCGCCTTTGCCGATCTTGTCGCCGATGGACAGGATGTTGCCCGAAGGGTCGTAGGCGTAGGAGCGCGTGCTCACCGTGTTTCCGGTGACGACGGCTGTGTCGGTGGCGTTCTCCCGGACGAGGGTGCTGGTCAGCAGCTCGCCGGTGGACTCGTTGAAGGTGTTGTCCTGCCACAGCCGGTGGCCCTGTTCGCCCACGGTGGAGCGCAGCACCTGCCCGTAGGGCGAGTAGGCAGTCTCGCCGACGTACCAGTCCTGGCCGGAGACGGTGACCGGGAGCCCGGCCTCGTTGTAGCGGGTGATCACGGATTCGGCGCTCAGGCCGCCCACCGCCGGAGTGGTGTACGACTCCTGCTGGCCGTCCGAGTTGTAGGTGTAGTTGTAGGTGTACTTGGTGGCGAAGCCGTCGGCGCTGGTGCCCGTGGTCGTGCCGTCGGGCAGCTTCAGGGTCATCGCCGTGGGCTGGTAGTCGGCCGTGTAGCCGTCGATGGAGGTGGTGTATGCCTTGCCGTCGGTGTAGCGGGTGGCAGAGGCGAGCTGGCCCTTGCCGCCGGGTGCGGAGTCGTAGACGTACGACTGCACGGCGGTGCCGGAGGTACCGCCCTTCGGTGTGACCTTGACCTCCGCCACACGGTTCAAGCGTTCGTAGCTGTAGGAAAGGGTCTGCCCGCGGGCGTCGACCGCCGTGTCCACACGGCCGTAGGCGTCGTATGTGGTGTGGGCGGCGCCGGCATCGGGGTCGGTGCTGTCGGTGACCCGGCCCAGGGCGTCGTAGGCCCGGGTACGGGTGTGGCCGGCGTTGTCCGTGGTGGTGACCATGTCACCGCGGAGGTCGTACGAGTAGCGGGTGCTGATCTCACCGGCGGCGCTCAGGGCCGTGTCGCTGAAGGTGTCCTGGCGCACGGTGCGGCCCAGTGCGTCGGTCCAGACCCGCGAGGCGGGCGTGCCCTTCGGCTGGCGAACGACGGTGTAGTCGAGGCCGTACTCGTAGCGGGTGCGGCGGTCCGTGGTCGCCACCGGGCAACCTCATCCTGCGCAAGGGCATCCTCGACAGCGACGGCGTGGGCACGGTCCTCAACAGCCTGGGCCAGTCCGGCTGGAGCCTGGACGGCGACGACCCCTACGCCACGGGAGCCATGCCGCCCGCCGACTACCCCCTGATCTACGGCAGCCCCGACACCCCCGGCAACGGCAACCCCGACACCACCAGCGACGGCATCCCCGACATCTGGGTGACCAACAGTGCCGGGGCACTACTGCGGTACAAGGGCGGCGCCACCACCCTCGGCCCCGCCACCACGGTGCGCTCCGGCGGCTGGAGCGCCGTAAAGCAGCTCGGCTGACAGCCGACGGCCGACAGCCGGGATTGCGGCTGGGGGCAACCGCTCGCACCTCGTAGCTTCGGCCACTGCCTGACCAGGCAGTGGCCGAAGCGCTATCGCGGTGGCGCGTCACCGTCGGGGCACCCGGCGTGCCCGTAGGAGCGCTCCAGCAGGCGTCGGATCGTGGTGTTCATCGTGCCGCGGTACCTGCTTCACCTGGGCTTTTGTGCTGGGACATCGCAGGGCCCAAAGGGCCCAGGGCGTAGGGGGAATTGGGCCTCCGGCGGGGTCCCCGGGCCTAGGCGGTTGTTGGTGTCCGCTCCGTAGCGTTCGGTCCGGATCTGGATCATCGGCTTGTGCGGAGAGGCTAAGACGTGAGGAAGAGCGGCTCGGCACGAGTCTTCTGGTCCTGGGATCGGGGGCAGGCGTCGGCGGAGTATCTCGGCGTGCTCGGGATCGTGGTGAGCCTGGTGCTGGGGCTCACGTTCACGTCGGTCGGAACGGACGTAGCCGTCGGACTCCGGGACGCGGTGTGCCGGATCCTGGGCGGATCCTGCGCGTCGGACCCTGGTTCGGGAAGCGGTGGAGACATGGCGCTGCCGGGTCCGGGGCCTTCGGGTCGCACCGTCCCGCCTGGGCCGGACGGAGAGGGCGGCATACCGGAATTCGACGATGCGTCGTTCGAGCCCGACAGATGCGTCCTGGCGACCGAGACCGACAAAGAGAAGACCGTGATGCGCATTCTCTTCATAAAGATCAGTTCCAGCAGTGAGCTGAAGGTCACGCAGTGGTCCGACGGATCGGTCACGCTCGATTCCACGGGAACGGTGCAGGGCGGTGTGGAGGGCGGTATCGACTTCCCCGGGCTCAAGCAGTGGGGCGGCAGTGCCTCGTTGAGCGGGAGTTACACCAAGGGCGGTGGTGGCGGCGGGCGATGGCTGTTCGACAGTCATCAGAGCGGCGATCCGCAGAAGGACCTGGAGGCCAACTACGGCGCCGCCAAGGAGTTCGCGGAGTATCTGAAGGGCGCGGCGAAGTGCAACAGTGGTCCGCCCCGGGCCTGGGGTACCGAGCTCGGCATGATCTGCCACAACGGGAACAAGGACAAGCTGCCGGAGCTGGAGCCCGAGAAGCAGCCGGACCTCGACATCACCAAGACCACCGACGAGAAGTCCGGTGACGTCAAGTTCGGCAAGAAACTCACCAAGGGCAAGGACAACAAGAGCGTCGGCCAGCTCACGGGCAAGGGCGCCCAGGGCACCTGGATGAACGACACCCTCGTCATGCGCGGCAACGGAGAGATCACCTTCGTCTACACGATGGAGATCAACGGCAGGGTCGGCAATGGCTATCAGGGTGAGGGCAGCCATATGCAGCAGTTCTACGTGACATACAACGCCGAGGACTACGACAGGGAGGAGGGCGAGGGCAGGGAGCACCGTCCGACCAAACTGCGGATCACGACGGCCGAGCGCGGCATGAGCGGCAATCCGGGCGTCGATGTGCGGGGATCGGTGCCCGCGGGGCCGTTCACCTTCCATGTCGAGGGAGGCGGCGGGAAGACCGACACGGAGGTGCACACCGAGGTGGCGGAGCTCGACCTCAAGGATCCCAAGGACAGCGAGACCGTTGAGAACTATCTGCGCAACGGGGAGGACGGCGACGACAGCGGGATCAAGCAGATCCACAACGCGGGCATCCCCTCCCCGCACTCCGCGTCCCAGCCACTGGCCCCCGACGCCACCTCCTTCGAGCGGCTCCTGCACGACAAGGGCAAACTCAGCAGCCTCGACTACAAGGTCAACATCGACTGGTGGAAGGCCGGGTTCGCGCTCAGCCTGGGCACCTCCCTCCACAAATGGAGCACAGGCTTCAAACTCTTCGGCCTGGAGACCAGCCACGAGCACGAGGAGCAGAAGCTGATCGGCGACCCGACCTACGCGGGCGCGCCGCGCGCCAACGGCGACCGCCCCTGGCTCCCGTTCAAGAAGTGCAGCGCGGTCACCCCGGTCTGAGCCCCGCCCGCCCCGGTTGAACGCCTACGCGCCCCTGTGTGTCCTGAGGCGCCGTCAGGTGTTGGGGTAGCCGTCAGGCCGCTGGGGCAGGGCAGATCGTTACCGCGACGCCCGGTAGTGCCGGTACCGGAGTGGCCCCTGGGACGCGCCAGAGGATGAGTCGTCGTAGCTCCCGCATTCCGGCGAGGGCGGCCAGTTCGGTGTCGTTCGGCGCCCAGTCGAGGAGTACGGAGCGGACTCCGCCCACCGCGGCGAAGCCTGTTCCGCGCGCGCCGGCCACCAGGCTGAGGTGGAGTACGTACAGTTCGGCCGGCAGCGTCCGCGCGCCGTTCGGCCGTGCGCTCAGCCGCAGGCTGTTCAGTTCGACTCCGGCGAGAGTCGTGAGGTCGACCGGTGTCGTGAGTCCGGAGACGACGAGTCTGCGCAGCCGAAGCCTGCCCAGAGGCGACAGGTCCAAGGGCCGGGTGGCGGCCCGCGTCGAGCACCGGTCCAGTATCAGCACTTCGAGCGACCGGACGTTCTCCAGCTGTGCCAACGAGGTCATCCCGTTGTCCCGCAAGGTGAGCCGGCGCAGTGCGGGCAGGCCGGCGAGCGGAGTCAGATCGGGTACGTCGTTGCGTATCAGCAGGTCCGTGATGGTCTTGAGGTGCCCGATACGTTCGATCCTGCGGGGGTTCTGCAAGTGGACGCTGAACCGGCTGAAGTCGATCTCACTGAGCACGTCACGCGCGTACACCTCGTAGTCACCGAACCGGCCCCAGGTCTCCAGCAGCTCGCTGATCGACCGGTTGTCCGGCTTCGCGGTGAACTGAAGGATCTTGTCTATGGCTCCCGGCGGGTTCCACTGCGCGGCGATCCGTGCCACCGCCCGCACCACCAGCGCGGCCCGTTCCGGAGGGAGGTCCTTCGGGTCGGGCAGCAGGTCGAGGACGAACTCGCCGGCCGCGGCGAGCTGGTCCGCGGCGGCCGTGGTCCGCGGCGGGATCAGTTCGGCCATCGCCTCTTCCACCAGGGCACGCACATCGGGTGAGTTCGGGTCCTGGAGTGGCAGTACGGCGCTCTGCTCCAGAACGGCGGCGGCGAGGAGGTACAGGGTGTCACGGTGCTCGGGTTCCGTTCTGCCGCGGTCGAGCAGGCTCAGCAGGACCTTCGTCCGCTCGCTGGGCCGTGCGTGCGCGCCGACCATCACCACCACATCGTGCCAGTGCGGTTTGTCCGCGTTGTCGAGCATCAGGTTGAGGTTTTCCTCCTCGACCACCTCCTTGGCCGCGAGATGGTCGCGGAAGGTGCGATGGACGAACTCGATCGAGCGATCGGGCAGCTCACGCAGCAGGCCGCTCTCATGGGCGAGGTACTCGAGCGTCCGCCGCGGGCTTTCACTGCCACCGCGCAGGCCGAAGAGGCTTGCCGCCACGCGGCGTTCGGCGACGTCGTGGTCCAGAATCAGCCGGCGATTGGTGACCAGCCAGAACGCGAGCCGCTGGAGCAGCTTCAGCAGCTCCTCGTCACGCAGCGGCGGATCGCCGCCGTCCGGTCCCATGCCGACCGCGTCGGCGGCCCGGCCGGTCCGCACCTCGGCGCGATGCCGACGGCGCAGATGGGGCCAGCGCACCAGGAGCAGGTCCACAGCCGCGTCGTAGATCTGCTTGCGGCTCTCCGGCAGATGCTCGCCGCGTTCCAGGTTCAGCGCACACAGCAGCCCGCACAGGAGCGGGTTCGCACTCATCCCCCGGAGTGCCGGCCGGTTGGACAGTGTGGACAGCAGCCCCTGCTCGCAGCGCTCCAGCTCTTTCCGGACCTCGGCGCCTCCCGGTGTGTCGGGCTGGTCGTCCCGTGCCTTCTTGTGCCATCCGTGCACATACCGCTCGACACTGTGCCGGCTCATCGGGAGCAGGTCGAACCTCTCGAAACCGCGGTCCACCCACCACTGTTCGGCCACGGTGGACGGGCGGGTGGTGACGATGCACCGGGTGTCGGGATAAGAGACGAGCTGCTCGTCCACCCACTCCTCGAGGTGTACCCGTTCGCGTGGGCGTACCTCGTCGAGCCCGTCGAGCAGGAGCAGCACCCTGCCCTCCGACAGCATGTTCCGGACCCAGCCGTCAGGCATCTCGGGGCGGAGCGTCTCCGCGACAAGCTCGTTCAGGGGAGGCGGGCGGCCATTGGCGAACCGTACGAGTTCCAGAAGGAACGGCGCGGCCGAGAACTCGTCCGCTCCGACGCTCCGCGCCGCGTCGTCGGGTCCGTACGCCTGGTCGGTACGGACGCCTCTCTCCGTACCGACACCGCCCGCCGCGACGGCGCCGAGCCAGCGCACGAGCGTGCTCTTGCCCGCCCCGGCCACACCGCGGATCAACGCACGCCGATGCGAGCGCAGCTCCCGGTCGGCCCGGGCGCCGACGCTGACCGTCCCGTCGTCCGCCCGGTCACGCCGCTTGAGCGTCAGCGGAACGTAGCCCATGGTGAACGGCTGTCTGCGCGGTATGCCACGGGGATCCACGGCGAAGAAATCGAAGCGGTCGAGGGTGCCCACCATGAACCGTCGGTATCTGGCCGTGAACGCCTCATCGGGATCGGGACCGGGATCGGACGTCCCGTTGCCCGACGCCTCGGGAAGCGGAAATGGAGGAGGAAGTGGAAGGGCAAGAGGAAGCTGATCGGCGTCCGCAGGCAGCGCGAGCAGTGCCCGCAGCCGGGACTTCTGGGCGGGCTCAAGGCCTCCGTCGAGAGCGCGATCGAGCCGTACGGCCGCCAGACGGGCCAGTCCGTCGCCGGGATGGTGCTTGCTGATGACGCCGACGATCCTGTCGCCGGCCCAAACGGCCGCGCCCGACATGCCTTCCCAGGGTGACGGACCGCCACGCGGGCCCTCGGCGGGCGCCACGGGGATCGTCACCTCCAGTGAACCCGCCCGCCAGTTCGACAGCACCGCCGCCGATCCCACGGCGTGATACGCGTCCCGGTACCGCGTACGGTTACGCGCCGGATCCGACGCCGTACGGTCGATGCGGCCGTCGTCTGCGGTGCGGCCGACGCGGCCAGCGGCCGCAGCCCGGTCGTCGTCCCGCAGCTTCCACCGCGGGAAGCCCACCGCCTGTACCTCCAGCACCTGAGGATGATCCGCGATCCGCGCGAACCGGGCGTCGGGCACCTGTCCGCCCGCCCGCGGCGCTATCGAGACCACCGCCAGATCCGAGCCGGAGTCGGACCACCATGTCGTCGCGGTCACCCTCCACTCCCCAGGGAGATCGGGCTCGAACCGGACGTCCACCGACCTCGCGCCCTCGACCACATGAGCCGCGGTCAGTACCGCCCCGGAGGAGACCAGATAACCCGAGCCGCGACGCTTCCGCTCCGCGCCGAGGTCCACGATCAGTTCGGCCACCCTGGGCCGGTCCAGCGCAGACGAGGTCACCGCTCGCCGTCCACCTCAGCGCCGGAGATCAGCGGCCGGCGGTCCGGTTCTCCGGCCCGCCGGGGATCCAGCGTCAAGGTGATCCGCTGAGTCGAGTTCTGCGCGATCTTGGCGTCGGCCCCCAGCTCCACCACCCAGAACCTGACCTTCGCGCCCGGCCCGGCCTCCTTGTCCACCGAGATGGTCAGCTCCAGCTCCACAGGGCCCAGTTCGAACCGCAGATCCGCGTTCTCGTTCTCCCCCTGACGCATCGCCTCGGTGAGCTCTGCCCGTAACTGCCCTATCATCTCGGCGAGTTCCACTGCCATGAGCTGTCCCCCTTCAGCACCACACAGACGTAACACATCATCACAGGGCACTTGTCCCGGGTGCAACGGAGATCTCGTGCGATACACCCGGCTACGATGCGCCCATCCGTGGCAGGGGGCATTTTTCGCACAGCAGCCGCGGAACAGTCGGCTTCACACCATCGGGGGGACCTCTACATGTTCGTGCTGTCCATATTGCTCATCATCGCGGCCGTCGTACTGGCCGTACTCGCCCGCAGCCGCTCCGGCGCCGGCGCCGACGGCTGGAAACTCGGCGCCGCGCTGGCCGGAGTGGCAGGGCTGGCCTTCGGCGTCATCAGCTGCGTGTACGTCGTAAGCGCCTACGAAGTCGGCGTCCCGGTTCTCTTCGGGAAGACCGGCACGCCGCTGAAGTCCGGAATGCATCTGAAGACGCCCTTCACCGATGTGACGACGTTCTCCACCCGCCCGGTGGACCTCAACCTCAACGACAAGGACGTGGTCGAGGTCCGTTCCTCGCAGGGCGGCGTGCTCTACGCGGACGTCACGGTCAAGTGGGCGGTCACGCCCGAGAACGCCGTGGAGCTGTACCGGCTCGCCGGCAGCCAGGGCGCGATCCAGGAGCGGCTGGTGCTGCCGGACAGCCGCGAGATCATCCGTGATGTCTTCGCCAAGCACAAGAGCGAGGAGGGCTATGCCTCGGGCCGGCAGGCCATCGCCTCGGAGATCGAGACATCGATCAAGGAGCGGCTGAAGCCGCGTGGTATCGACGTCACCAACGTCAATCTGCGCAACGTACGGCCGTCCGAGCAGCTCCAGACGCAGATAGACAAGAAGCTCCAGCAGGAGCAGGCCACCGAGCGCGCGGTCGAGGCGTCGCGCACGGCGAAGGCCGAGGCGGAGCGCAGGCGTATCGAGGCCGAGGGCGTGGCCAAGGCCAACGCGATCCTGGAGCAGTCACTCACCGACCGCGTCCTGCGCAACCAGTGCATCGAGGCCTTCAAGGAGGCCGCGAAGGCGAACCCGGTGTACGCGGTGCCGTGCGGTTCGGGCTCGAACGGTACGCCGGTCATCGTGGACGGCACCGGGAACTGACACGGTCGGGAACGCACGCCGTCGGGAACGGACGCGGTCCGGAACTGACGTAGTCCGGAACTGACGCCGCCATCGGCGCACCGACGGCGCATGAAGAGATGTACGGCGAACGCCACCTCGCGGTCCGCGAGGTGGCGTTCGCGCGTCCCTCCCGGGTTTGCGGGCCGTTGGGTGTCGGTTGTCAGTGGGCGCTGGCACGATGGTGGACATGAAGATCTACAACTGGCGGCCCTTCCTTGAGCGGTGGAGTGCGGACTGGGAGGACTCGGCCGGGACGGGGGAGCGGTGGCTGGGTTCCACGGCTGTGGAGGAAGAGCGGATCGAGGAGCTGGAGGAGCGGCTCGGCGTGGCGTTGCCGCTGACCTACCGGTCGTTCCTGGCGGTCACCGACGGCTGGCGGGCGGCCGGTACGGACATCGGGGTGCTCGGGACGGTGGAAGGGCTTCGCTGGTACGGGACGCCGGGCACGGAGTCCGACGGACAGGCGGAGACGCGGCTTGAGCCGGCTGCGCCGGGCGCACGGCTTGAACTGGCCGTCGCGTCGGACGCCGCGATCCTGCTCGACCCAGGCGAGGTAAATGCCGACGAGGAGTGGGCGGCGTATCTGTACCGTGGCCGGCCGGGCGAGTCGGGCGGGGCAAGTGAGGCGAGTGAGGAGCCGGAGCGGTACGAGTCGTTCCTGGAGCTGATGCAGGCGCTGTTCCGGGAGTTCCACCGCAATCACGCGAAGTCTCCCGGCTTCGAGAACGCGACGACGCGCGAGCTCGACGCCGATGTCGAGGAGGCGCGTACGGGCTGCCTGCGCGGGGACGACATCGAGGGCCGGCTCGAACGGCTCGTAGAGGCGGACAGGTGCGGCCGGAGCCGTGCCCGTGGGCTGCGCGTCCAGGTGGAGGCGATGCTGGGCGGCGGGCCGCTGTACGTACGGGAGTTGGCGCCGCTGGCCGGGCTGGAGGAGATGGACCCCGAGGAGGTCGCGGAGCGTACGTTCCGGTACGAGCCCTCCGGGGCCTTCGGCAAGGCGGTCGCCACCGCGCGGGAGCACGCGCGGTGGGGCGACACGGACGCAGCATGGGAGACGATCGCGGACGCCGTGGCCGAGTGGGAGCCGCGCGGCAGCGAGCACATAGCGCCCGTCGGACTGCTCGCCGATCCTCTTCTCGGACCGGTGATCACACCTGAGCGCGGCCGGTACATCCTGGAGACGCCCCGAGGCGAAGAGCGGGAGGAAGGCGTGATGGAGAGCGAGGAGCCGGGTGGGCCGGGAGAGCCGGCCTTCGACGGGCTCGCCTGGCTCGCCGACGACGGACAGGAGCGTGGCTCCTACCGGTTCCTTCTTGTCGAGGACATATCACCCGAGGATCTGGCCGTACGCATCGCACGGGAGCCGGGCCGACCGGTGACGTCGTCGGCGCCGGCCGACGAGCGGGAGGCCGGGCAAGCGGCCCGTATCGGATGGTGCGGAGGCGACAGCGGCTGGAGCTTCGCCTTCGTGAGCGACGACATGGGCCAGGTGGGCCCGGAGGGCCAGAGACGTTCGGAGGGCCTGGAGCCCTTCCCGGCCGTCGGACCGTCCGACACGGCACGCGAGTTGGGCGAGATCGCCTCCCTGGGCACGGCGTCCGTCATGGTGTGGGTCGAGAGAGGCAGCGAGTCGCAGGAGATACCGGGCACGTTCCACTTCTCCTACGCCGAGGACGGAGAGCGCCGGTACGGATTCACGGTGCACGGCGGAGACATCGACGAGTGGGGAACGCTTCCGGAGATCCTCGACCCGGAGGACCTCTTCCCGGGCTCCGAGGATGTCGCGCTGGATCCCGACGATGAGTACGAGGCACTGGACGCCATCGCGGAGGAGTACGAGGTGTCCCTGCCGCAGTTCGCTCTGACGCAAGGGCGGTTGCACACCGTGGAGACCAGGCCCTGGATCGCCGCTTCGTGACACCGGTCATGATTCCGGTCATGATTCCGGTCCATGCCGAGCCCATCGGCACGGAGCGGCTGGCGCTGCTGCCGCTCCGTGCCGAGGACGCCGACGCGATGGCCGTGGTCCTGTCCGATCCGGCGCTGCACACCTTCATCGGCGGATCGCCGGCGACGGTGGAGGAGTTGCGCGCGCGGTATCTCCGTATGGTCGCGGGCTCGCCCGATCCCGCCGTCTCCTGGTGCAACTGGATCATCAGCAGCGCCGGAAGCCCGGCGGGATACGTGCAGGCCACCGTCGTCAAGGATGGCGGTGGCGATCTCACCGCCGAGATCGCCTGGGTGGTGGGAACGCCATGGCAGGGCCGCGGGATCGCGAAGGAAGCCGCGCGAGGGCTCGTACGGTGGCTGGAAGGCCAGGGCGTACGGACCGTGCTGGCCCATGTCCACCCGGAGCATGGAGCATCGGCCGCCGTCGCCAGGGCTGCCGGGCTGACGCCGACCGATGAGCGGCACGACGGAGAAGTGCGGTGGCGGCGGCAGTGGCAGGGGCGGCGGAAGCGCGGATAACCGGCTCTCCGGTCCATGTCGGACTGGAGAGCCGGTGTGGGCACCGTGCCTCGGCGGATGCCGTGCCTCGGCGGGGATGCGCCTCACTCGCGGTTGAGGCTGGAGCGGCTGACGACGTCCGTCAGCGGCCGTAGCGGATCAGGGCTCGCACCATGCGGCAGGTGGTGTCGGACGGCGGGTGGATCCCGATCCGGGCCGCCATGCCGCGGATCCTGCGGTTGGTCGCGTTCGCCGGGTGGTACACGCCCGAGTCGAGCAGGGCGATGGCGAGACGCATGGCCTTGAGCCGGCGGTTGTGGCTCTCGTACCACTCCCGGGGCTGGCCCGCGGGCAGTGGTTTACGGACGATGGTGGGCGCGGTGGGCTGAGTCTCGAAGAGTTTCGTCGTGATTGTGGCAACGGCCATCGGCGACCTCCCGGCGCGGTGGTTGGACCCTCACGAACTACCTCTATTTTACTGCCCACCACTGACAATCGTCCCTGGCCAGAGGGCATTTGACGAGATCTGGAACAGGTACCCGGCACAGGGCCGCCCGGCACGGAACCGGGCGTGGTGAACACCGTCCACCGTGACGGAAGTTACCGCTGTGGCGGTTGAGCGGAACGGCCGGACCGTCCGTACCTAACGGCACACGGAACCAGTCGGCCCGCCCCCACGCGGCCGAGGACAGGAGCCCCCACACGTGTCCCGTAAGAAGACCTTCGGTCCCAGGAAGAAGTTCGCCCTGCTCGCCGCCTCGGCGGCGCTGGTGGGCGGTACGGCGGTGGTGATGACCGGCACCAGCCAGGCCTCGGTGGTCTGCGACGGGCTGGCCACGGCCCTGGGCAACAACGAGAACTTCATCGCCGGACAGCGGGCCGAGCCGGACGCGCAGTCCGAGGCACGGATCGCCAACCGCGTCGCCGTCATCGAGCAGATCAAGCTCCAGCAGGCGGCGTCCGGATGCGAGGTCGGCGAGGGAAGCGGCGGTGAGGACGCCGAGGCGGGAGGCGGCCAGGCGGAAGGCGGTGCGCAGCCACCGGCCGCGGAACAGCCCCCGGCGGAGGAACCGGCTCCCGGCGCCGAACCGCCCGCGGGTGACGGTGTGGGCGAGGGCGACGGCGAAGTCGTCTGCGCGGGCTCCACCGTCACCCTCTCCGGCGAGGCGGGCGCCCCGGCCGCGTCCAGCAATCAGTTCCCGGTCGGCACCACGCTCCGCGTGACCAATCTCGACAACGACAAGTCCACGACCGTACAGGTCACGTCACCTTCCGGAAGCTGCGCCCTGCTGAACGACGCCGCGTTCGAGCAGGTTCGCGAACCGGGCAAGTTCCTGATCCGCAACGCCCGGATCGAACGCGTCCGGAGCGCCGGCCAGACCGGCTAGTCCTTGGCCCGCGTCTCCTGGGCCTGGGCCTCCGTCGCCTGGGCCTCCGCCTCCGCCAGGATCTCGGTCAGCCGCAGCCCGAACCGTACGTCGCAGGCGTGCGGCTGACCCGTACGGACCGACTCCAGCAGTGCGTCGGTCGCCGCGCGGAACGAGTCGACCGGATCGCCCCACTCCGTCGGCAGCACCGCCGTACCATGCTCGCCGCGCACCTCGACGCCCGATCCCGATCCCGCCTCCGGCGCGCTCAGGGTCACCGCCACCGTACTGGCCGCGCCGGACACATGCCGGAGCACCAGATGGGTGAGGTCCCGCTCGCTCCGTACGGCCGTCACGTCCGTGACATCGCCGAGCAGCGGGATCAGGGCCGACAGCGCGTGCGGACCGACGTCCCACAGCCCGCCCTTCTCACGGCGCCAGGGAGACGCGGCGTACGGGCTGTCGGCGCCCGTTCCGTACAGGGCGTTGAGCCAGTACGCGTGGGCGGTGAACCAGCCGCCCTTCGCGGCCTGCTCGTCGATCCAGCCCGCGGTCCCGGGCGCGAAGCGCAAGGTGCAAAAGACGACCGACTGGACGCCCGTGGACGCCGCCGCGTCCACGACCTCGCGGGCGCCGGCCACGGTCGTCGCGACCGGCTTGTCCATCAGCAGATGGAGTCCGGCGGCTGCGGCCCGCGCCGCCAGCGGTGCCTGGATGTCCGGCGGCAGGGCGAAGGCGATGGCGTCGCTCTCGGCGAAGAGCGCGTCGATGCCCGCCTCGCCGGAGTGCGCGGTGGTGTCATGGGCGGCGGCGAGGGCTGCGGCGGCCTCGGGACGCCGCCCCCAAACACCGCTGAATTCGATTCCGGGATGGCCGGCGAGGGCAGGGGCGTGCGTACGCTCCGCCCAGGGGCCGGCGCCGAGGAGTCCGATACGTGGCTTGCTCATGCCGCTCAGTGTGCCCCGTCGCCCTGTGGCGCAGGAGGCGCGGGTGGACGTACGGGGCGTAAAGCCACGCGGTCGGTACGGGGCCGGCACAGGGCCGGTTACGAGGCCGGTACGGGCGTAAAACCGTGGGCTCCCGCGCCACCACCGGTGTTACGTTGCACGAGCCGGCCGCGGGCCTCCGGTGCGACTTCCGGGACTTGCCTTGTAAAGCAGTGATTTCGCTGTTCGCACCTCCATGCCCCGGCCGGCCACCGCCGATTCCGGCATACACGTGCGACACACGGGCCACGTGCGACACACGAAACTCGTGGGACACAAAGGACACACCATGGCGGAGGCATTCTCCGATCCGGCGGAGACCTTCTCCGATCTGATCGCGGCCGAGGATGTGCTGCTCTTCGTCAACGCGGCCGTCACGGCGACCGGGCAGCGCGAGTTCCACTCGGGCGCGCACGCGCAGCGGCTCTCGCTCGCCTTTCTGCATGAGTACGTACGGGTCAACTACCGCCCGGTGTACGCCGCTTCGCTCGCCCTCGACATCAACGACCACAACGCGGTCATGGTCATCGAGGAGCTGCTGCGCACACCGCGCGAGGCGAGCCGGGAGGAGAAGCGCGTGGAGGGACGGCTGATCGCCAGGCGGCTGACGATGCTGCCGCCGCAGCGTGTCTACCGGCTCTTCCGGGCGCTGCGGACCGCCGGAATCGGTAACCGCCGTACCCGCGCCATCCTGCGCGAGTGGCTGGCCACCCGGCCGGATCTCGGGCATGACGCGGTGAAGTACCGCAACGGACTCAAGTCGGCCGCGCGCCACTTCCATCTCCCGCTTGCCTCGGTTACCTCAGAGACCGCAGGTACCACGGATGCCTCAAAGACCTCGGACGCCTCGGATACCTCGGCGGCGACCGAACTCGGCGACTTCCTCTTCGCGCCCGGCCGCCGCAAGCGGTACGGCCACGGACTGCTGGACGCGTACCGCCGTGCCCACTTCGAGCAGGGCGCGCTCTACGAGCTGCCGTTCACCGTCGCCGAGGGCTTCGCCGCCAAGCACGGCATCCCGCGCGAGGCGGTCCTGGAACGGATGGAGCCCCGGATGACCAGGCTGGAGCGGCTCCGTACGCAGCGCTCGGCCCTGGCGCGGAGCGCTGCCGACACCGGCAATAACAACAGCGATCAAGAGGTGCGGACCGATCTGACCGTCATGCCGCTGACCAGGCTCGCCCTCTACGTCCTGTCCCTGGCCATCGACGAGCGCGTACGGCGCCGGGCGGAGCTGACGCGTGCCTTCCGTACGGCCGCGCGCCGGGCGGCCGGTCCGTACACCGGGACCTGGGGACGGGTCGCCGCCGTGCTGGACGACAGCTACTCCTCGTCCGGATCGGGCGAGAAGCGCCGCCGACCACTCGCCACCGCCCTGGCCTGCCACTTTCTGCTGGACGCGCTGGCGGCTCCCGGCGCGTACACACCGCTGTGGACCTCGGGGAGCACGGATCCGCTGCTGGTGCGCCCGTACGGACCGACTCCGCTCGGCACCCGGATCATCGACGCGCTGGACGGCGCGCCCGACCGGCTCGTCATCGTCTCGGACGGCTGGGACAACGCGCCTCCCGGACTGGCGGGCGAGGTGCTGCGGGTGTGGCGTACCAGGCTCGACCGGGAGGGCAGGACGAGCGCGGTTCATCTCAACCCCGTATACGACGCGGACGGCTTCGACGTACGCCGGCTGGCACCGAGCGTGCCGACGGCGGGCATACGGGACGCCGAGGATCTGCCGGCGCTGGTGGAGATCGCGCAGTTCGCGGAGGGCCGTACGGGCCTGGCCGAGCTGCGGGCGTATCTGGACCGGCGAGTACAGCGTTTCATAGACGACGATGCCGACGATGCCGACGATCCGTTCTGCCGATTCCCCGGCGGAATCCCGGGCCAGGGCACCGCACGCGGCGAGACCTCCTTGGAGGCGCGATGACCAGGCTCGATCTCACCGGTCTGATCACCCGCCCGGCACAGGTCTGGGGCGGTATCCGTCTCGTACCGCTGGTGCGCGCGGAGCCGCTGCCCGGTCTGCGGCTGCACCAGCAGATCTACGAAGGTTACGGCGAGGTCCAGGTGGGCCCGGACGCCAGCTATGTCTCGTACATCCCGCACGGTTTCGTCGCCGACTGGTCGGGCGACGGCGATCAGGGCGCCGCGTACGGCACGCAGCTCGGCGCCGGCACCGGGGCCGGCGCCAGCGCCGGGGCCGAGGACCAAGATCGCGACCGCGACCGCGCCCGGCGCGACTGGTCTCCGGAAGCCGTGCCCGTACGCCGTCACCACCGGATGGTGAAGCGTATGAAGGCGGGCAAGGGCGGCAGAGGCCGGTCCCGTACGGCCGCCGCCACGCGCTGCCGTTTCCTGCCGCTGCATCTCGCGCTGGAGGGCTATCTCTCGCTGCACTTCGGCGGACCGTCCATCGCCTGGGACGAGTGGTCGCAGCAAGCGGTACGGCAAGGGCTCTCGCCGCGCGCCGAGGACGCCTATCTCGGCCTCGGTGTCCGTGGTCTCGCCGACGCTCTCCGCGTCTTCGAGATCCATCCCGGGCAGTGCGGCGTGATGGTGTACACGGCGGACTCCCTCGCCGCCGCGTTTGTCGTACCGCATCCTGACGACTACCGCGCCCTGCACCCGAGCCTGGTGGAGGACCTGTACGGAGAGCTGGTCCACCAGTACGCGTTCTTCGGCGCGCCGGTGGCCGAGTTCGAGGCGCGTATCCGCGACGGCCGGCATCTGGAGACGCTCGCCGATCTGCGGGCCGCTGCGCATGCGCAGGAGCGCGTATGGAGCGAGACACATGAGGCGGTACTCGCCCGTCAACTTCTGTCCACGTCATACTCCTTCGAACGCGCATACAGGATGGGTTCGTACGAGTTGCACCGTTTTCTCCCGCCGTTCGACCGTGGCGCACAGGAGCAGCACATCGGCGAACTCATCAACGACCACAAGGGCCGCACCGCGTATCTCAAGACGTTCCGGCTCTCCGACGCGCAGATCAGACGCGGCCATCTGCTGACACGGCTCGCCGCCCACGACTGGCATCTCGGGCGTACGGCCGAGGCGTTGGGAGCGACGTACGACGAACTGGTGCGCCGGATCCGCGCCGCCGGATTCGAGTCGCTGCTGAACGCGCACGCGGTGGCCCGGCGGTCGGCCGGTCACGCGGCGGTCCAGCCGTCCGCGAGCGCTTCCCCACGAGACACCGCCGAAACAAAAGAAACCTGAGTAACACGTGGTTCACGGATGGGCAACAGACGGGAAATCACAGATTGCGAAGCTTCGGGTCAAAACTGCTGCACCGACAAGGATGAGGCCCCGTGACCTTCAAGGCTGAGTACATCTGGATCGACGGCACCGAGCCGACCGCGAAGCTGCGCTCGAAGACCAAGATCCTGGCGGACGGCGCCGAGCTGCCCATCTGGGGCTTCGACGGGTCGAGCACCAATCAGGCCGAGGGACACGCCTCCGACCGGGTGCTGAAGCCGGTCTTCTCGTGCCCCGACCCGATCCGCGGCGGGGACGACGTCCTCGTCATGTGCGAGGTCCTGAACATCGACATGACGCCGCACGAGTCCAACACCCGTGCGCGGCTCACCGAGGTCGCGGAGAAGTTCGCGGGCCAGGAGCCGATCTTCGGGATCGAGCAGGAGTACACGTTCTTCGAGGGCGCCCGTCCGCTGGGCTTCCCCGTGGGCGGCTTCCCGGCCGCGCAGGGCGGTTACTACTGCGGCGTCGGCTCGGACGAGATCTTCGGCCGTGACATCGTCGAGGCGCATCTGGACAACTGTCTCAAGGCGGGCCTCGGCATCTCCGGTATCAACGCCGAGGTCATGCCGGGCCAGTGGGAGTTCCAGGTCGGCCCGCTGGCACCGCTGGAGGTGGCGGACCAGCTCTGGGTCGCCCGCTGGCTGCTCTACCGCACCGCCGAGGACTTCAACGTCTCCGCGACGCTCGACCCGAAGCCGGTGAAGGGCGACTGGAACGGCGCGGGCGCGCACACCAACTTCTCGACGCGCGCGATGCGCGAGGGCTACGAGGCGATCATCACCGCGTGCGAGTCGCTGGGCGAGGGCTCCAAGCCGCTCGACCACGTCAAGAACTACGGCGCGGGCATCGACGACCGGCTGACCGGTCTGCACGAGACCGCTCCGTGGAACGAGTACAGCTACGGCGTCTCGAACCGCGGCGCCTCGGTCCGTATCCCGTGGCAGGTCGAGCAGGACGGCAAGGGCTATATCGAGGACCGCCGCCCGAACGCCAACGTCGACCCGTATGTGGTGACGCGGCTGATCGTGGACACCTGCTGCACGGCCCTCGAGAAGGCCGGCCAGATCTGACCCGACGGGTTCGCCCGCGCACAACGGGTTCGCCCGCGCACAGCTCCCGGAGAGGGCGGTCGCCGACACGGCGCCCGCCCTCTCCGCCGTTCTCGTGCCGTCTTCTGCCCGTCTGTCGTGTTCTGTCCGCCTGTCGTGCGGCGAGGGCGACCGCTGTGCTGACCGTCACGTCGCGGCAGCGCAGGGACAGCGGAAAGTGGCCTGCTGCGGCGCGCCGCTATCTGCTTCAATGGGGACATGGCCAGCCACCAGCACCCCGCGACAGGTCCCAGCGACCTGGAGCCGTTCTGGCCGTCCCGGCAGCACCACGACTTCGACCGCGTGTGTTGCCCCGCGAGGAACGCGTCGGCCCTCTAAAACCTCCTTCGAGGCCTTCGGCCGCCGCGCACGACGTACGTCCCGTCCGTCCTGTCGACTCGACGACTCCCTCGCGCGAAAGAGCTGACCCCTCATGGCGAACCCCCGTTCCTTCTCCGCCGCGGCGGCCTCGGCCGCCGCACACAACCAGAAACCGGCGACGCCCGGCCGCCACCGTCTCCGTGCCGTCGACCGTGACGAGACCGCTCCGGCGGCCCGCCCGGCCGCCGCTCCCACCGGACAGGTCGTGGACTTCCTGCCGCCCGGCGCGACGTGGCTGCCCGCGCCCCAGCACACACTGCCCTCGCTGCCGGGACAGCCGCCGATGATCGGCTATCTCGTACTCGTACCGGCCGACCAGCAGGCCGCCGTACTGGCCGCCTCCGCGCCGTACCGTCCCGCAGAGACGGACCCGGCCGGGACCGTCGGACCGGGCGACACAGCCGGTGGACGGGCCGCGGGCGGCGGTCCCGTCCGGATCGACAGTGCCCAGCGGATCGCCGTCGTGGACGGGAAGCCACTGGATCTGACATATCTCGAATTCGAGCTGCTGGCCCATCTTGTGGCGCATCCGCACCGGGTGCACACGCGCGACCAGTTGGTGACCACGGTGTGGGGCTACGGTCATGTGGGCGACGGGCGGACCGTCGATGTCCATGTGGCGCGGCTGCGCCGCAAGCTGGGCGCCGAGTACCGGCACACCATCCAGACCGTACGGCGCGTCGGGTACAAGTACACGCCCTGAGCCGCCGCCGAGCCTGACCGGTCCGGTTGTTGACCGGTCAGGCTCTGTGCGTGCGAGCGCCGGGCGCGGAGGTGTTACGTCCTGGCCCGGGCGCGTGCGCGGACGCGGGACGACAGCCCCAGCCCACCGTCCACGACCAGGAACACCAGCAGGCTGATGCCCAGCAGCGGCACGAACCAGCCGACCAGGACCACCACCGCCGCGAGCGGCAGCAGGACGGCGAGCGGCACCTTGCGCCAGGCACCGCGCGGTATCGGCCTGCCCATGGTCAGCCCGCGCTCCTTGGTGGGCCTGCGCTGCCACCACATCCGGTAGCCCCACACGATGAGCAGGATCAGCGCGAGCGCGAGAGCCGCGAGCACGAGCTGATTGACCAGCCCGAGGAAGACGCCCATGTGCGCGTCGATCCCGAAGCGGGTGAGCTGGGCCAGTACGGGATAGTCGGCGAAGCGCAGCTCGTCCATGATCATGCCGTTGGCGGGATCGACGGCGACCGAGTCGAGCCTGACCGGGACCTGGGTGTCCGTCTGGGCGATGACATAGCCGGTGCCCTCCTTCGGCAGCGTCACCGAGAGCGGTCCGTCGAGACCGGCCTGACGTGCGGCGACGACCGCCAGATCGACTCCGACGTCCATGGCGCCCGTGCCGTCCGTCCCTTCCATCCCGGGCATGCCCTCCATGCCCTCGTGGCCCTCATGGCCGCCGCCCGCTCCACCGGCGCCTGCTTCGAGAGTGGCCGAGACGGCCGGAGTGGCGCCGCCGAGCTGGTCCTGGACCGCGCCGATGTTCTCGCCCGCGTACCGCGACCAGGTCAGGCCCGTGGCCGAGAGCAGCACCAGCCCGGTCACGGCCCACAGCCCGACCGAACCGTGCAGCGAGAGCGTCCGGCGCCGGCCGGTGGTACCGCGCTCGGGTATCAGCAGCGCCCGCTTGGAGGCGCGTCTGCGGCCGGTCCAGAGCAGCACTCCGCCGAGGGCGACCACCCAGAGCCAGCTCGCGGCGAGTTCGCTGTAGATACGGCCCGGCTCGCCGAGATGGAGATGGCGGTGGAGCTCGGAGAGCCAGGTGCGCAGCGGCAGGGCGCCCGAACTGCCGTAACTGGTCAGCTCTCCTCGTATCTCCGCGGTATACGGATCGACGAAGACGGCGAGCGACTTGCCCTCCTCGACGCCGGGCGCGGTCATCAGGACCCGGGTGGTGGCGCCCTCCTCCGACGCGAGGCGTACGGAGGTGACCGTGCCGTCCGGACGTGCGGCACGGGCGGCGTCGAGCTGCTGCGAGAGCGGAACGGTACGGTCGCCGACCGGCGCGCGCAGCTCGTGGCGGTAGATCACCTTCTCCGCCTGGAAGGAGAGGGCGTAGAGAAAGCCGCTGGTGGCGGCGACCAGCAGAAGCGGAGCGATGAGCAGACCCGCGTAGAAGTGGAGACGGAGCACAAGAGGCCGCAGGGCGCTCCAGAGGGACGAAGTGCCCGCAGCGGATTCGGGTCCGGACTCGGGCGCCGACTCGGATGTGGGCCCGGACTCGGATGTGGTGCTGTGCGCGGCGGCGCCCTGTACAGGGTCGTCGATGGCCATGACTGTCCTCGGTGTTGGCGTTGGCATGGGGAAATCGGCCCCGGCCGCCGCCCGACGTCCGACAGTTCAGACAGTTCGGCCAGTGATGACGGCAACGGCTCCAGGGACCGTGATACGAGCGGTACGGAACGCGGGCGGGCCGCGCCGCGACAGCGTGTGCGCCGGTATGACGCCATGGACGCGGTCCGTCGCGGTGGCGGCCGGGCGAGGCCGTATCAGCCGTGGCGCGGCGGGCAGCCGTACGGCGGTGAGCAGCAGCCGGAGCGGCGAGAAGGCCAGGGCGCCGACGGCGTGCACCAGCCGGAAGAGAGCGGCCTCGCCGCGGGCCAGCCAGAGCGCGCAGACGGCGGCGGCGAGAAGATGGGCGGCGAGCATGCCGACGGAACCGTCGGTGAGCGCGTCCAGCACGGTCGGCGGCCCGTCGGCACCGGTGTCCGCGCCGCCCATCCGCATGGCCATGCCCATGTCGGTGCCCATGCCAGGGCCTATGCCGACGCCCATGCCGGGGCTGAGTCCCGAGCCGGGTCCCGGTCCGAGTCCTGAGCCCGGTCCGGGGCTCATCCCGAGGCCCGTGCCCAGTCCGGTACCGGCGACGGGATGCGCAGGTGATCCATAAGCGGGCGCGGACAGTCCGTACGGCAGCGCTCCGGCGAAGAGCAGATGCAGCACGCCCTGGACCGTGACCAGGGCGGCCCCGATCGAGCCGGTCCCGCGCCGCCGGCCGCCCGCGAGCCAGGCCAGACATCCGGTCACGCCGAACGCCGTCCACAGCGCCCCGGGAGGGATCCCATGCCCGGATGTGAACGAATGCCCCACCGCCGCCAGAGTCACGCAGACCGCCGCGAAGGCCGCGGCCCGCAAGGCGCGCAACGGCGACCGGGCTTCTGTCATGGTCCGCACATGCTGCCATCCCGGTGGGCCCGTGCGGCAGATCCCAAAGGCCCACGATTCTCCCGACGATTCCTCCGACGGCGAATTGTGCTGTCCTCGACGCCCTCTCACGGGCAGAGTCGTTGCCATGAGACTCCTGATCCTCGGTGGTACGGAATTCGTCGGCCGCGCTGTCACGGAGGCGGCGCTCGGGCGTGGTTGGCAGGTGACCGTCTTTCATCGCGGCCGTCATGAGGCACCGCCGGGCGCGGTCACCCTGCTCGGCGACCGCACCGCGCCGGACGGTCTGGCCGCGCTTGCCGAGGGCGAGTGGGACGCGGTCGTCGACACCTGGTCGGCGGCTCCGTCCGCGGTGCTCTCGGCGGCCCGGCTGCTGGCGGACCGGGCCGGCCGGTACGCGTATGTCTCCAGCCGCTCGGTGTACGGCCACCCGACTCCGCCCGGCCTGAACGAGAGCGGCCCGCTGGTGACGGGCGCCTCGGCGGAGGCCGGGCAGACCGCCTACGCCCAGGACAAGCGCGGCGGCGAACTGGCCGCCGAGGCGGCCTTCGGCGACCGGGCGCTGCTGGTGCGCGCCGGTCTGATCCTCGGGCCCTGGGAGAACATCGGCCGGCTGCCGTGGTGGCTGGGCAGGATCGCCAAGGGCGGTCCCGTACCGGCCCCGGGCCCCCGCGACAATCCGATCCAGTACATCGACGCGCGCGATCTCGCCGAGTGGACGCTCGACGCCGTACGGCAAGGGCTGGGCGGTCCGTACAACCTGGTGAGTCCGGCCGGGCACACCACCATGGGTGAACTCCTCGATGTCTGCGTACGGGTGACCGGCTCCGACGCCGAACTGCGCTGGACGGCACCGGAGTCGATCCTCGCGGCGGGCATCGAGCCCTGGACGGATCTGCCGATCTGGCTGCCGCCGGGCGAACTCCACGACTCGCTGCACCAGGGCGATGTCTCCAAGGCCCTGGCCACGGGCCTGCGCTGCCGTCCGGTGGCGGAGA
This sequence comes from Streptomyces sp. NPDC059743, assembly GCF_042732975.1. Taxonomy (NCBI): domain Bacteria; kingdom Bacillati; phylum Actinomycetota; class Actinomycetes; order Kitasatosporales; family Streptomycetaceae; genus Streptomyces; species Streptomyces sp. NPDC059743. Next base: position 38,942 of record NZ_JBHWGS010000005.1, read on the forward strand.
CGGTCGCGGACACCTGGTCCTGGCTGGTCTCGATCGGCGGCCGGGCACCACAGCGCCCGGACCGCGCCCCGGTGGGCCTGGCCCCCGAACTGGAGGCCAAGCTACTCACCACGGACTGACCTGGACCCCGGGCCCCGGCCGCCCGTACCCCGGCCCCGTACGCCGCCCGTGCCGGCCCCGCCTCGGCCCGTACCGGCCCTCAGGGCTGCACGGATATCGCCGCGGTCAACGTGCTCCTGAGCCCCCCTATCCCCCGGTGCCACTCGCCGTCCTCTCCGTCCGCGTCGACCCAGAGATCGCGCAGTTCGGATTTGTCGGCCAGCACCCGGTCCAGGGCCCGGAGCGCGAGGGCTCGCAACTCCTCGGGGAAGCGCGGCAGCGGCTCGTCCGGGCCGTACACCGTCTCCACGGGCGGTCCGCCCGGGCACTGCTCGGCGACCAGCGCGGCAGCGGCCACCGCCACCACTGCCTCGTCGCTGTCCAGACAGTCCGTGGCACCGATCGCGCGGAGGAGCGCCTCACGCACCAGATCCGTACGCCCTGCCTCTGTCGCGTCGTCCAGATCCGCGGCGAAGTCCGCCGCGATGTCGTTGTCGAAGTGGCCGGTGTCCCATGTGCCCATGGTCTGCCCCCTGGTCGTTCTTCATCCCGTTACAGAGATCGTGCCAGGCACCACTGACAATCCGCCTCACGCGCGGACATGGCCCGGACGCCCCCCGTAAGGCGTCCGGGCCATGAGCCCGTACAGGCCCGCTGACGGGCCGACGAGAAGTCGCCGGGACAGAAGTCGCCGAGACCTCAGCGCGTCGTCACCGGCGCCGCGTGCCTGGGCCCAGGAGCCTGCGGCTCCGCTCCCCCGGCCACGCCGCCGCCCGCGCCCGCGTCCCCGTCGCCGTGCCCCAGCTCCGGCAGCCACCGCAGCGCCCTCGGCGTACGCCAGTTCCGCTCCCCCAGCAGCGCCATCACCGACGGCAGCAGCACCATCCGTACCAGCGTCGCGTCCAGCAGTACCGCCACCGCCAGACCCACGCCCATCTGCTTCATGTCCTGCATCGACAGCGTCCCGAAGACCGCGAAGACGGCGACCATGATGGCCGCGGCGCCGGTCACAGCGCCCGCCGTGCGCCGGATGCCCTCGCGGATCGCCGCCGAGTTGTCCAGGCCTCGGTCGCGGGCCTCCCTGATCCGGGAGACCACGAACACGTGGTAGTCCATCGACAGCCCGAAGAGCACCACCAGTACGAACAGCGGCATCCAGCTCTCGATCGCGCCGGCCTTCTCCGTACCGAGCAGCTCCGCGCCCCAGCCGTGCTGGAAGACGGCGACCATCACGCCGTACGCGGCCACCACCGAGAGCAGATTGAGCACGATCGAGGTGACGGCGATGACATACGACCGGAAGCAGAACAGCATCAGCAGAAAGGTCACGGCGGTGATGAAGACGAAGACCGGGACGATGCCGCGCTTGAGCTGCGCGGTGAAGTCCATCGACCCGGCGAGATCACCGGTCACATGGACCTGCGCGCCGGTGCCCGCGAAGGCGGCGGGCAGCCGCTCGTCGCGCAGTTCGGCCAGGGCCGCCTTCGAGCGTCCGTCGCTGCCGTCGCCCGCCAGCGGAACCTCGATCTCCGCGACGTTCCGCTCCTCGTGCACGGTCACCGTCTCGCCCGTATCGCCGCCGAACCGCCCGAGCGCCTTCCGTACGCCGTCCGCGCCGATGTCGTCGGCCTTCACGACCACCAGCGCCGGTGCCGGACCGCCCGGGAACGTCTCGGTGATATGCCGGTACGCGACCGTCAGCGAGGCCTCGGAGCCGAACTGCTTCTCCAACCCCAGCGACTCCGTCTTCATACCGAGCGCCGGCACCGCCAGCGCCACCAGCACCGCGGCCGACGCCAGCGCGAAGAGCTTCGGCCTGGCCAGTACGGGCCTGAGCAGCGCGCCCGCCAGTGCGCCGCTCTCCTGCGCCGCGCCGCTCTCCTGCCCGCTCTTCTTCTTACGGTTCTTACGACGGTTGAGGAACGGCACGCGTCCGGCGTCGATACGGTCGCCGAGCCAGGCCAGCAACGCGGGCAGCACGGTCACGGAGCCGAGCATCGCGATGAAGACGACCAGGATCGTGGCGAGGGCGAAGCCCTTGAAGAGCATCAGCCCGGACAGGAACATCCCGGCCATCGCGACCATCACCGTCACTCCGGACACCAGGACGGCCCGGCCGCTGGTGGCCGCCGCGATCCGCAGCGCGGTCTCGGCGTCGCGCCCGGCGGCCCGCTCGTCGCGCTCGCGCCGCAGATAGAACAGGCAGTAGTCGACACCGACGGCGAGCCCCATCAGGAACATCACGGAGTAGGTCGTCTGGGAGAGATGGAGCTGATGGCTGGCGAGCGAGAGCAGTCCGAAGGCGGCCATGCACGCGGTGAGCGCGAGCCCGACGGGCAGCAGCGCGGCGACCACGGCGCCGAAGGCGACGAGCAGGATGCCGAGCGCCAGCGGTACGGCGGTGAACTCGGCCCGCTGGAAGTCGTCGGCGAGCAGATCACCGAGCCATTTGCCCGAGCTGGCCTCGCCGAACTGGTAGATCCGTACGTCCCGGTGCGCGTCCCCGGTCTTCCGTACGGCGTCCAGCACGGGCTGCACCCGGTCGGCCGCAGTCGTGGAGTCGCCCTTGATCTCGAAGCGGATCAGGGCGTCCTTGCCGTCCTTCGAGGGAAGGGCCGGTTCGATCCTGGCCACCTCGCCCGTTCCGCGTACGGCCTCGGTCAGCTCGCGGGCTGCCGCTTGCCAGCTGCCGTCGGCCCGGCTGCTGACCATGACCAGTTCACCGGCCGGATGGTCGATCCCGGCCTCGTCGAGGATGCGCTCGGCCTTGGCGGAATCGCCCGCGCCGTTCTCGGACGCGGTCATCTCGACCAGGCCCGAGGCGCCGCCGAGAGCCGTGGCCAGTACGACGAACAGCAGCCAGCCGATGATCGCCGTCTTGCGGTGGTGTGCGCTCCATACGCCGATACGCGCCGCGAGATTCTGCCTCGTGCTCATGGCGTTTCGCCTCCAGAGGTAGGAGCCCAGAAGAGCCCAGAAGTAAGAGCGGGGTAAGCGAGAACAAGACGTTGACGACGTTAGGAATCCGGCGCCGTCCGCCCCAGCCGCCCAGGGCCCCTGATCGAGGGTGGTGCTGGCAACACCTCTGGTCGGGGGGTGACCGGCTGCCGGGTGCCGCCGCGACCGTCCAGACTGGATGCCACGCCCGGAGGCCGGACGGGCCGCCGGTGGCCATGAGGGCCGCCTGCCGCGGCGAGGAAGCGTGCGGGAGAGAAGGAGAAGAGCGCCATGGACGGATGGAAGATCCGGAGGTCGCTGACGGCGAGCCGGCGAGGGCTGGCACTGTCGTTCATCACACTCGTCGGCTCGCTCACGCTCTTCGTGCTGACGGTGGTCTCGATCACCCTCATCCCGCTGGGAATCGGAGTTCTCACCACACCGGCGCTGGTGGCGACGGTCAGAAAGCACGCCAATCAGCGCCGGCTGCTGGCCGCCACCTGGTCGGACATACGGATCGCCGTGCCGTACCGGCCGTTCCCGCCGGATATACGCGGCGGGATCACCGGCCAGGTGGAGCGCTGCATTCTGCTGCTCAAGGACCCGGCGACCTGGCGCGATCTCCAATGGCTACTGATCGATATGACCATCGGCTTTGTCATCGCCCTGCTGACCGTCGCCATGCACATCTACGCGCTGGAGGGATTCGTCCTGGCCGCCGGCCTGTGGCGGGTGTTCAGGAACGATCCGTACTGGTACGGATTCGTACGGGTCGACAGCCAGCTCACCGGGCTGGCCGCCGCCGCTCTCGGTCTGGTGCTGCTCGCCCTCGGTCTGCGCTTTGCCGCCGATCTGCTGCGGCTCCACTTTCTGCTGACCAGGCCGCTGCTCGCGCCCACCCACGACGAGGCGCTGGCCCTGCGGATCGAGCGGCTGACCGAGTCCCGGCATGACGCGGTGGACACCTCGGCGGCCGAGCTGCGCAGGATCGAGCGCGATCTGCATGACGGCGCGCAGGCCAGGCTGGTCGCGATGGGCATGGATCTGGGCACCGTCGAGGCGCTGATCGAGAGGGATCCGGCGCGTGCCAAGGAGCTGATAGGCAAGGCCCGTCAGTCCTCGGCCGAAGCGCTCACCGAGCTGCGTGATCTCGTCCGTGGGATCCATCCGCCGGTGCTGGCCGAGCGCGGTCTCGGCGACGCCGTCAAGGCGCTGGCGCTGCGACTGCCGGTGCCGGCCGAGGTGAGTGTGGAGCTGCCGGGCCGTGCGGCGGCGCCGGTCGAGTCGGCCGCGTACTTCGCGGTGAGCGAGGCCCTGGCCAATGTGGTCAAGCACGCGGGCGCCGACCGGATCTGGGTCGATCTGTCGTACGGGGCTTCGTACGGGGAGCCGCACGGGGAAGGGATGCTGCGTATCGCGGTCACCGACAACGGCGGCGGAGGCGCGGTGATCGGGAAGGGCTCGGGACTGAGCGGGCTGGAGCGCAGGCTCGGTACATTCGACGGCGTACTGGCCGTCAGCAGCCCTGCGGGCGGTCCCACCATGGTGACCATGGAGATTCCTTGCGAGTTGTCCTAGCCGAAGATCTCTTCCTGCTGCGCGACGGTCTGGTCCGGATGCTGGAGGCGTACGGCTTCGAGATCCTGGCGGCGGTGGAGAGCGGGCCCGAACTGACCAGGGCGCTGGCGGAGTTGACACCGGACATCGCGGTCGTGGATGTCCGGCTGCCGCCGTCCCACACGGACGAGGGCCTCCAGTGCGCGCTCGCCGCGCGGCGAGCCCGTCCCGGCCTGCCCGTCCTCGTACTGTCCCAGCATGTCGAGCAGTTGTACGCGCGCGAGCTGCTGGCGGACGGCAACGGCGGCATCGGCTATCTGCTGAAGGACCGGGTCTTCGACGCGGACCAGTTCATCGACGCGGTACGGAGAGTCGCGGCGGGCGGTACGGCGATGGATCCGCAGGTCATCTCGCAGTTGCTGTCGCGGCGGGCGCAGGACAAGCCGATCGGCGGTCTGACACCGCGCGAGCGCGAAGTGATGGAGCTGATGGCCCAGGGACGCTCCAATGCGGCGATCGCCGCCCAACTCGTGATCACCGAGCGGTCGGTGGCCAAGCACACCTCGAACATCTTCGGGAAGCTGGACCTGCCGGTGTCGGACGACGACAACCGCCGGGTGCTGGCGGTGCTGGCGTATCTGGACCGGGACAGATGAGGCCGGGTCAGGCGATATGTCCCGGACCAGGGACAGGTGACGCCAGATCAGGCGGGCCTGGGAGGTGATGTGTGCGGCCATCGCCTTCTTCGTACGGCTCGGGCGCAATGAGGCGTATCCGCCCGGTTTGTTGATGGAGATTTCTATGAATTCGCGGGGCGGCTGAACACGCCGCGAATCACGTCCGTATGGAACGGAGCGCTTCGCTTCTCCCCCTGCCGAGATTTCCCTGTAACCGGCAAACGAAGCTTGAGGAGTTCCATGGGACGCACATCGAGAAAACGCTCCACACTGGCAAACCGGGCGATCGCCGCCTCGGCTGCCTTGCTCCTGGGCGGGGGTGGGCTGGTAGCGGTGAATGTCTACGCATCCGCGGGTGAGGGCAGGTCCCACCAGCGTCCGCCGCAGAGCGAGAATGCCGGGCAGGCGATGTCGACCATCGACTGTCCTGAGGTGGCGAACGAGCTCACGGACGTACCGCGAGGAGCACGCCGGCAGGTCGACCGTGAGCTGGCCGGGATGGACACCCAGATCACCCAGGCGTACAAGCGGTTCGCCGATCAGAAGGAACAGATCGAGCGGGATCCCGTGTTCGCCGAGAATGCCATTCTCAATCCGCTGAAGCAGAAGCGGCTGGCCTCGCTGAACCGTATCGCGAACGCGATCGAACGCGTCGGCGAGCGGCCTCAGGGGCTTGAGGCACTGGCGCCCTGCACGCTGCGGGCCGACGGCAACGCCGGTGGCAACGGACAGAACGGCGGCCAGACCGCCGGTCAGGGCCAGGACGGCGGCCAAGGTCAGGACGGCGGTCAAAGTCAAGATCCGAGCCAGGACCCGAGCCAGGATCCGGGCCAGGGCCAGGACGGCGGCCAGGGTGACGGACAGGACGGCGGTCAGAGCGGTGGCGGACAGGCCGGCAACGGCCCCGAGGCCTCCGACTTCGTCGACATCACGACCGTCCAGCCGAATGTCAGCCAGCCCCGTCAGCGCCGTGGCGCGTCGAAGGGCGCTTTCACCACCGATTGCGGTCGTAACGAGGCCGGAAAGTTCAATTCGGACAATGTCATCGTCGCGCCAGGTGTGAGCAATGGCGCTCACCATATGCACGATTACGTCGGCAATCAGTCCAATGACGCCTTCGCGACCGATGACATTCTCGCCGCCGCCGCGACCAGTTGCCGTAATCAGGGTGACAAGTCGACTTACTACTGGCCGGTCCTGCGCCTTCAGAACGGTACGGCGGAGGCCGACGCCAATGCCGACGGCGGTGGCAAGGAGGGCAATGTCGGAGAGATCCAGACTCCGGCGCAGGTGACACTGAAATTCGCGGGCAGCCCGGTGTCCAAGGTCACGGCCATGCCGAGGTTCCTGCGGATCATCACCGGTGACGCCAAGGCATTCGTCAATGGCAACGCCAACGCCAATGCCTCATGGAGCTGCACCGGATTCGAGAACCGCCAGCTCAAGGACAAATACCCGATCTGCCCCGAGGGCAGCAAGGTGGTCCGTACGTTCAAGTTCCAGAGCTGCTGGGACGGCCAGAACAGCGACAGCGCCAACCACCGCACGCATGTGGCGTTCGCCGACCAGAACGGCCGCTGCCAGAACGGCTTCAAGGCGATCCCGCAGCTCCAGCAGCGGATCGTGTACGACGTGCCGCCGGGGCCCGGATTCGCTCTGGACTCCTTCCCCGAGCAGCTCCACAAGCCCGTCACCGACCATGGTGACTTCATCAATGTCTTCGACGAGAACCTGATGAACCGGGTGGTGAGCTGCATCAACAGCGGGCGCAAGTGCCGCTGACGCACGCACCGCACCGCGAGGCGGGCGCGGGCGGCGGGTGCCTCTGAGCTGAGGCACCCGCCGCCCGTACGTACCGCCCGTCAACCCCCCACACACGCTGCGCGGTCAGCCCATGTCGTGACCTGACATGTCGTCACCTGAGTGCCCCTCGTGCTCCCCACCACCGCTTCCGGTGCCTCCGGTGCTCCCGGTGCCTCCGGAGTGGTGTGACGAGCCGGTCTCCACGGTCCCGCCGAGTCGGCCGCGCAGCGCCGCGACCACCTTCGCGTCACCGACCGCGACCCACTTCCTGCCGACGAGATACGAACCGCCGTAGTCCTTGGCCTCGTTGATCCACTCGCGCTGGCCGCGGTCGGTGGCGAAGGTGGCCAGTACATACTTTCCGTCGCCCGTGGCGCAGTTGGCCTGCCGCAGCTCGGCCGCGTCGGTCTGGATGTTCGGCTCGCACTCGGCCTGCGAGGCGAGCTGTTCGAGGCTCCCGGTCGCCGTCTTCGGCACATCGGGGGCCTTGTTGTCGTTCGAGTCGTGGTCCGCGCCGTCGTTCGCGCCGCAGCCGGCCGCCAGCACCAGGGCCAGGGCTGCCAGTACCACTCGGGATCGTTCCTTGCGCATGGGGCCATCGTGCCTTGTGGGGCCACCGCGGCGGGCGGGAACGGTGGGATGTGACGAACCGCAGGACGGACCACGAAACGGACCGGCGGCACGGTCCGGCCGCAGACCGGCAAAACGGACCGGCGGAACGGTCCGGCAGAACGGAATGTGGTGACCATCCGACGTATCGCTCGTTCTGCTGAACGTGCCCCAGGACAAAGCCGTCACCGCTTCCGTGACCACTTCCGAACCTCCGGCCGCCACCATCGGCGTCGAACAGGCCGAAGCGGCCCTCGTCGAGCACTACCCACGACTCGTCCGGATCGCCTATCTGGTACTGCCGCCGTCGCTCGGCCGCAACCGGCGTGTGCTGACCGCGCACGCTCTCGTACAGCGCTCGCTCCCACGCGGCCGTACGGCGCCGGACGAGGCCGAGATCCCGGCGCCGCGCCGTACGGACGGGAGCGCGCGGGACCTCGGCTACGCCTATGTACGCGCGCGGGTGGTGCGCCAGGCGCTGGACGCGGGACGTCCGCTGCGCCGGCTCGCCCGGCCCAGACGGGCCCAACTGCCGCCGCTGCTGCCGCACGTATGGGGACTGCGGCTGTTCCCGCACTCGGGCGGCGCGGACGAACTCGCCCTGGACCAGCGGCTGTCCGGCCTCTCCTCGGCGGCGCGCGCGGCGTTCGTCCTGCGCGGTCTGGAGAAGCTGCCGGATCCGGAGGTACGGCGGGTGCTCGGCGCGGCCGGAGTCCGGGACGTCGATACGGCGCTCGCGCAGGCGGCCGGACTGGGTACGGTCGGCGCGGTCGGCACGGTGGACGCCGCCGAGCTGCTGAACTCGCCTGAGTTCGACCCGTGTTCGCTCCAGGCACGGCCCACGGATCTGATGCGCCGCCGCCAGCGCGCACGGGCCGCGCTCGCCGCCGCGGCGGCCGTGGCCGTCTGCGGCGCGCTGTTCGGGCTGCCGGGCAAGGGATGGGGCCCGGACGGCGCGGCGGCGCCCGCGTACGCCCGTAATCCCGCGAGCGAGGCGGCCCTCGATCCGGCGAAGGTACGACGAGTCGCGCCGGCCGCGTGGGAGACCTCCGCCCGTACGGACTTCTCCGTCTGGCCCGCGCGCGGAACGCTGGCCGAGGACCGCGAACTGCTGCGCCGGGCGCTGGCGGTCTGGACACGGCCCGGCGCGACGGTGCAAGTCACGGCGACGCCCGCCACGCCGCCCGGGCCGCCGATGGGACCGCCGCAACTGCTCTACGCGGGACGGGTCGACGCGGCGCGGGTGGTGCTCTTCCACGACGGTCTGCGGGTGGTGCGGTACGCGGAGCCCGTACCGGGCGGAAGCGGAGGCGCCGGCCGGGCGGGCGGCGCGGCGGCCGACGGCACGGCCGTGGCGCTCGACTTCGCGCGGACCGACGGCGCGGACGCGACGGTCTCGGGCGCGCTGGTCCTCGGCCGCTCGGACGGCAACGTCCGCTATCTGACCGCGCCTTGGGTGCGGGAGACCTCCGTACGCGATCTGCTCGATCCCGACGGATCCGCGCGTCCGCTGCGCCGTGACGCGCACGGCGTGACGGAGCCGCTGGACAGCCCGGCGACAGCACGCGACTGCGCGTCCTGGGACACGCTGGAGGTACGCGCGGACGGTACGGAGCGGCTGCTCACCGACCTCGGCGAACTGATCCCGGCCCGGCTGACGTCCGGCCCGCCGTCCTCGCCGCAGGACGTCTCGGACGCGGCGGACCGGGCGTCCTGGGCGCGTACGGCCTGTCTGCTGCCGACGGTACGGTCGCACGGCGTGCGCTCCGTGAACTCCTGGGAGTACGCCCGTCAGCCCTTGCCCGAGTCCAACGGAACAGCCCGCTGGCTGTGCACCCGCGCGGAAACCTGGCACGGAACGGGCAGCCGCGTCCTGGCCCAGTTCCAGGCCCCCTCGGAACGCCAGGCGGCCCCGGCCGCGATCGCGGCCCGCGCGGAAGACACCCCGGCCTGCGGCCCCCGCGAGCCCCAGGTACTGGCCGGCGTGCTCTGGAAGTCCCGGAACGGCCACTGGTACGTACTGGCGGCCGGCAGCGACCAGCTCACCTCACTGGAAGTCTCCGGCGGAGCCAAGGCCCACACAAAGGGCCGCCTACTGGCCACCCGCGTAAAGGAGGGCACAGAGGCAGCACTGTACGGCCGCACCCCAAACGGCAAAAGGGTTGACGCGCTGCGGTGAGGCGACGCGTCGAGGCAGCGCGGCGGCGGGTGCCGGACCTCCACGGATCCCTACCCCGCCGGGATCAGGCACGGACCGACGGCTGGACGCATACTCGGCACCATGAACAAGCACGGGCACCTCGCCGACTTCCTGAGGAGCTCGCGATGCTCGCGGGCATCAGCGCGCCCTCCGCCGGTTCCTGCCGGACGTCCGGCAGGAACCGGCCCAGGAACCACGCACTCGTCATTTGGACCGCGAACCCGAGCCGCTATCCCTTCCGGCCGAGCTTGCCGGGCTTGCGCTTTCGCTGAACCTGCACCGCATCAGCCGGTTTGCGTGCCCGAGGGTTACTTGGGCGACACGGTGTCCGAGTCGGCGTCAGTGGCATCGTTGACGAAGTGGTCGAACTCGCCTGCTTTGACGCCGAGGATGAAGGCGCGGAGTTTTTCGGGTGTGGTGGTGACTATGGTGTCGGGGCTGTCGCTCTCGCGGAGCTTGATCGTGCCGTCGTCGGCTGCGGCAACGTCGATGCAGTTGCCGGCTGTTCCGCTATAGGAAGACTTCTGCCAGTAGTTGGTGGACATGCTCTCTACCTCATCACATGCTCTGCGCGATGTTATGAATCAGGTCCCGGGACTCCTCCGGCGTGAGAGCGGTTTCTTCCAACTGGTCCAGTACCGCCCGGTACGCGACCAGTTGAGGCTGAGCACCCACGAAGCCTGAGCCCATATCAGTGTCGAGCTGCGCAGTGTCAAGCTCGGGCACCTCGCCACCGAGATAGATGATGCCCGATCCCGAGCTTGGAAAGCTGCCGGTGCCGAACGGGATGACGCGGACGGTGATGTGCTCGCGCTCGCCCATGTCCAGCAGGTGCTCCAGTTGGGCTCGCGCCACCTTCCGACCGCCGAAACCCATGCGCAGGGCGGCCTCATGGATCACCGTCGACAGCGGCGTCGGCCGCTCTCCGTAGATCACCGCCTGCCGCTTGATGCGGAACGAGAGCAGATGCTCGATGACCGGCGGATCGAAGGGCGGTACAACGTCCTTGAAGAGGGCGCGGGCGTGGTCCGCGGTCTGGAGAAGTCCGGGCAGATGGATCGCGGAGGCGACGCGGATGGCCAGCGCGTGATGCTCAAGTTCCGCAAGGTCCAGGAACTCGGAGGTGAGAATCTCCCGGTAGTCGTCCCACCACCCACGCGCCCGTCCGCCGGTCATGCTCGTGAGCGCGTCGATGAACGATTGGTCCACACAGCCGTACAGCCGCGCCAGCGTCCGCACGCGCTCGGCGCTCACCGGATAGCCGCCGGATTCGATGTTGCTGATCCGCGACTGAGTTGTGCTGTGCAGCCGTCCCGCTTCGGTGGCGGACAGCTCCGCGAGTTCACGCAGACGCCGGAGTTCGGCGCCCAGGCGCCGTTGCCGGATCGTGGGCGGAAGTTTGCTCGGGGGCATCATTGCCGTCCTCTTCTGGTTCGTACCGCACAGGCGAGCGAGTACTCGTACGAGTGAGTGAGAGCGCTTATACCTTCTTGGTGACTGGACTGAATACTACCTCACTCGCTACCGTGTGAGTCAGGCCACTCCAACTGGCCGCGCCGCAAGGCGCCTTCACTTCGCCATGCCCGGCCTCGGCGGGCAGGCGCCGCCCTCTTCCGACAGGGGAATCCCATGACCGTATCGCCGCAGGACCCTGCCCTGGAGCCGTTCGACTTCGGGCGAGAGCTGTACAAATTGGTACGTGACACCGCACCCCGGCTCTTCGCCGTCGTCATCGAGTACTGCGTCGGCACGGACGACGCGGACGCGATCGTCGTCGCCTGGGGCCTGGCGTACGAGGACGGAAAAGCCGAGGTCACTCAGATCGAGAGCGGACGGCGATGGCAGCTCACGGCGCCGGATCACGCCACGCGGTACTTCCCGCGGTCGAAGGAGTGTTCCCCACGCCTGGTATGGCTCGCGCCGCCGGGAGTTGACGCACACGACCAGGCCCACGCGGCCTGACGTCACTCCGAAGGAACGGGGGACGCCCTCGGACAGCCCCCATCAGCCCTCTCACCGGTCCATCCGTCGCCCGCCCGCTCTATCGCTCGGCGGCGGCCCAGTCGTTGTAGGTCTGTGCTTGGGCGCGCCACATCGTTGCGTAGGTGCCGTTGTGCTGGAGGAGCATGTGGTGGGTGCCTTCTTCGGTGATCTCGCCTCCGTCGAGAACGATGATCCGGTCGGCGGTGCGGGTGGAGCCGAGGCGGTGCGTGATGAGAATGACGGTGCGGTTGGTGCTGAGGGTGCGGATGCGTTCATAGACGGCTTCCTCGGCGAGCGGGTCAAGGGCTGAGGTGGGTTCGTCGCAGATCAGGACAGGGGCGTTGCGGTAGAAGGCGCGGGCGGCGGCAAGGCGCTGCCATTGCCCGCCGGAGAGGTCGCGTCCTCCCCACCAGGAGGGCGCGAGGTTGGTGTCGAGGCCGTCGGGGAGGGTGGCCAGTACGGTGTCGGCTCCAGCGGCGTGGGCTGCTGCGGTGATGGCGGTGTCGTCCTGCGGGCCCTGCCCGAGGGTGATGTTCTCGCGGGCGGTGACGGGCCAGCGGCCGAAGTCCTGGGGAAGCATCGCGAGTTGGTTCCATACCTGTTCGGGGTCGGCGGCGGCCAGGTCGGTGCCGTCCCAGGTGACAGTGCCGCTGGTGGGTGTGTACAGGCCGGCGAGGAGTTTGGCGAGGGTGGATTTGCCGGATCCGTTGGCACCGACGATGGCCAGTACTTCGCCCTGGTGTACGCGTACGTTGATGCCCTTGAGGGCGGGAGGTCCACTGCCGGGGTAGTGGAAGGTGACGTTCCGGGCTTCGATCAGCTTCGGGTTGCGCGGGACGGGCCGGGGCTCGTCGGGGAGGGTGGTGCGGGCGGTGGTGTCGGTGAGGAATCGGTCCCAGTCGTCGAGGTAGAGGCCGGTCTTGTAGGAGGAGTTGGCGCCGTGGACGAGACCGGTCAGGAGGCGCCCGCTGGTCTGGACGGCGATGAAGGCGGTGCCGGCCGTGGCGGGAGGGATGTGGCCGTCGGCGGTGAGCCACAGGAGGGCGGCATAGACGCCTGCGGTGGCGGTTCCGGCGGCGGCATCGCCGAGGATCTGGTAGCGGGCGTGGGTACGGCCGACTTCGGCGGCTGCGTTTTCGAGACGGGAGGTGACGGTACGGAAGCGGTCGAGGAGCCAGCCACGCATGGTGTTGGCGCGGACTTCGAGGGCACTGTCCCGTCCGGCGGTGTGGAACATGAGGGAGTGCCGCAGACGGCGGTCGGCGAGCGTGTGACGGTCGGTGAGGTAGGCGGCGCGGGCTGCGCGGACGGCTGCCCAGCCGCGCGGCACGACAGCGACGAGCAGGAGCGGTAGCAGTACGGGGTGGAGGTGGGTGAGAACGCCGGCGGCGGCGAGGAGCCCGAGGAGTGCCGTGGTGACGGTGGCGAGAGCTTCGGTCATCAGGTGGGCGTCTTTGGCGGCGCGGGTGGCGGCTTCGCTGTGGTCGCACCAGGCGGGGTCGTCGTAGGCGGCCAATGGGGCGCGGGTGGCGGCTTCGAGGTAGCGGATCTCGGCGACGCCGTCGACGCGAGGGCCGATCCTGGCGGTGGTGGCGATGGTGAGCGCGGCCACAAGGGAGCGTACGGACGCTGCCGCGCCGACGACGATGAGTGAGGGCAGCGCCTCGCGCAGACGTTCGACGGTGGGGCCGGGCGCGAACAGTGGCGCCAGGGCGCCGGTGGTGGCGTACAGGCCGAGGGCGGTGACGGCTCCTGAAGTCAGTTGAAGCAGACAGAGCAGGATGCAAGCAGGGCGGTCGGCGGTCCACGCGAGCCGGATGACGATGGCGGACAGGCGGGGCAGGCGTCGGGCGATGGTCCACCAGGAGGTGTCGAGCGCACTGTCGTGGCGTTCGGCGCTGACGCTGTACTGCGGGATGGCCGTCTTCGGCGGCAGGGGACGTCGGCTGCGCGGACTTCGGGTGCGAGGTTTGCCGTTGGCGGTGTCCGCCTGAGTGGTCGTCACATCAGCGGCAACGATTCACTCATTTGGGTGGTCACGGTGGCGATGGGTGGTGAATGAGTGTTCTGGTTCTCCGGAACCTGTCCGGCTTCCCAGAACCTGTCCGGTCCCCGGAGCCCGTCTGCTTCAGATGCGCAGGGCCGGAGCGTAGGGCCAGAGGCGGTCTTCCAGGTCCTGTCCGATGACCTGTCCGTCCGTCTCTGTCCAGGCGTGTGCGCCGGCCGGAGCGGTGCGTGCTCCCAGTACCCAGGTGACGCGGCATCCGCGGAGCAGCGCGGTGAGATAGACGGCCAGTGATTCCTCAAGGCAGGCTGCTCGTCCTGGCCACAGCCGGGCGGAGTTGCGTACCGCGTGGACGAGGATGTCGGCGTGCTCGGCAGTGGCGTCCGGCCTGGGGACACGGGAGAGGACACAGGCGAGGGCGATGACAGTGCGGATGGGAGTGCAGCGCAGCAGAAGCAGGGCGGTGGCAAGGCCCAGCGCACCGGCAAGGCGTTCGACGGCCGACGGAACGCCGTCCGCGGGTATGGGCGGGCGGACGGTGGCAGCGGTCGGCTGCGGGGCGGGGCTGGTACGGGCGGTGAGCAGGCCGGTGTCACAAAGCCGGCGGACGAGGGTGGCCAGGTCGGCGCGGACGGTGTCACGGTCCGCACCGTGGCGGGTGAAGTGGTCGGTGAGTTCGTTGAGGGCCTGGTCGAGGGGCGTGCCGTCGGCGAGGTGGTTCCACAGACGGGCGGCGGTGGAGTTGAAGTGTCTCCAGCTGCCTTTGCCGGTACGGACGTCCATGACCGCGGCGGCGCCGCCGGGCAGGAGGGCGGTGTATGCCTGGGGCATCATGCTGCGCTCCGTCGGGTGTCGGGCTGCCACCAGGTGGCACGGGCGGTCCGCGTCTGAACCTGGTCGAGCCAGAGTTCGGTGACGATCAGGGTGTGGAGATCCGCCAGTGGCGCGGGTGCTCCGGCGATGGCGGATTCGAGAGCGGTAGCGGCGCGGTGGGCGTCGACCAGGCCCGCCTGCGCCAGTTTCGAGGTCGTGATGATGCGCCGCAGTACTGGCGCATTGGCGGCCAGTGCGGTGTAGAGACTGGTGGTGAAGGCGGTCTTGGTCTGTCGGTGGAGCAGAAAGTCGGGTACCAGACCGGTGAACGCGGCTCGGGCGAGCGGCTTGTAGACGCCTTCGCGGACCCGCTGGTAGCTGGGGATGCCCAGGCAGGCGTCGACCACCTGGGTGTCCAGGAACGGCGCGTGGATCGGGACGCCCCATTTCTGGTGGGCGATCGAGTCGAACATCGCATGGCTGTCGGCCATGAACTCCAGTGCCTGCCGGTCGTGCAGCGCCGCCGGAGTGGCATGCGGATCGGCCATGTGGGCGCGGGCTTCGATGAGTTCAGCCACGGCGCGGCGGCCCGTCCGGGTCAGCCAGCCGCCGGCGGAGCCCAGGGCGCACCAGGCCAGGTCCTGCCACCGGGCGGCGCGTTGCGCGATCAGCGGGGCCGGTCCGGCGACGGTACGAGCCAGGCGATCCAGCGCGCGGGGATAGCCGGTGGCCGCGGTGAGCCCCAACTGCCTCCACACCCGCCATGGAGCAACGTGCTGCGAACGGGCGTAGGAGGCGGCGCCGCGCAGTGCGGCACTACGGCGCCCGGCGAGGAACTGGTCGGCGTAGTGGCTGTGGTCCGTCGTCAGGACGTTGTCCCCGCCGCGCCCTGTCAGGTGGACCTGCGAGCCGTAGGCGGCTACGGAAGCCAACTGGGCCTCCTTGACGGCCAGTACACCGAGCGCCAGCGAGGGGATGTCCGTGAACGGCAGCGCGGCCGGGTCGGCCAGGCCGTCGAACTGTGCCACTCCCGTCTGCCGGGCGTCGACGACCTGGTGGGTGATGCCGCCGACCTCGGCGGCCACGCGCCGGGCGTAGCGGACGTCGTCGTCCTCGGCCAGATGGGCGTCGGTGTAGGTGACGGCCAGCACCGGCCGACTGCGGACGGCGATACAGGTGAGCGAACTGCTGTCCATACCTCCGGACAGATCGGCGGAGACCCGCCGGTAGACATGAGCACGGCGTTCGACTGCCGTGGTGAGGGCGTCACGAAGCCGCCGTACCCCCGCATCGAAGGTCAGCGCGACCGGTTCGCCTGCGGATACGGCATACGGTTCGGCACCTTCGCCCAGGACCAGAGCATGGCCGGGCGGAACACGCCGCACTCCTGCGTAGTGGGCCTGGTCGTGCTGGACATCGACACCGGTCACCGTCAGGTCGGCCAGCAAAACCGGCAGATTCGGCGTTGTGCCGACCAGGGCAGCCAGCGGCGCAGCCGCCGTGGCCCACCAGACGACGCCGTCGCACTTGAGCCAGTACACCGGAACCACGCCGGCCCGGTCCCCGGCCACCCGCAGCACGCCGCCGGACCATACAAGGGACAGATGCGAGCCCGGCAGACGCACCGTGGGCGCGAGGTCCCCGACACGTGCTGCTGCCAGAGCCGCCCGTCGTTCGGACGTGTCGGCCAGGCAGTGCCCGGCTGTCACCAACTGAATGTCGGGCGCGGCACAGAGCGCCGTTTCCCGGGCCTCGTGACCGATGGCCCAGGCGCGCGTTCCGGGCCAAGCCAGGATCTCCCGACCGGCGACCGGCCGGATGCCGGGTGTACCGGCCGTGGCTCCGACAGTGAACATCCCGGCGACGAAGCGCGCCATCACCGGCCTCCTTCCACTCGCGAATCCGACAGCGGAAGCGCCCGGGGCGACCGGATCCTCACGGTCGTCCCGGGCGCGGACCTCAGTCCCCGATCACCGCGTTACCGGTCAGTGCCAGTACTCGGTGTCGTCCTGGCCGTCCCTCTTGTTGCTGCCGAGGGTGGCGCCGGTGACCGTACCGATCTCGGTCACCACACCCGGCTGGTACTCCTCAGGGGCCACGGGAGCAGTGGTCTGCTGGTTCATCAGTGCCTCCACAGTGAGTTCCGCCGCTCAGAACCGCTCTCCGGCGTCCGGCCGGAGAAGTGCGCGGCGGGCTGTGCACCTCACGATGAGGCAGCTCCGCCGCCGCCGACAGGCATGAGGCGGGTGCTGTACCGGTGCGGTCACGAGCACCCTGAGAGCACCTTCACGTGGTGTTCCGCTCGGACGGGCGCCCCGGCTACCGTCTGTGTGTTCGGCACTACGCGGCCACCTTTCCTCAGGAGGCGCAGGCTGATGCATCCTCTGAAGCGGGCGCTGGAGGTCCGTGGCTGGAAACCACCGGAGTTCGCCCGCCGATTACGGGAACACGCCGCCCGGCGCGGTATCCCGGTCGGCACGGGGAAAGACGGCGTGTACCGGTGGGAGGCCGGCCGACGGCCGGACCAGAGAACCCAGCGCCTCATCGCCGAGCTGCTGGGAATCGCCGCCACCGCGGTGAAGCAGCATCCATGGCCGGGCTGGCTGGCCCTGGACCCGCTTCAGCAGCCCGCCGCACACAGTTGGGACGCACCGGGCGCCATCCAGGCGCTGCACGAGGTGTCCGGGAGGGAAACCGTCACCATGGACCGACGACTCTTCGTCCACTTGACCGGCGGGGCACTCACAGCCTCACTCTGGTCCTGGCTCACCGCAGATCCCGCCGCGGCCGGCCAGCTCACCCACAGCCGCCGCCTCGGCGAGACCTCCATCACCCACGTCGAGGAACGGGTACGTCAACTCCGCCACGCGGACGATGTCGACGGCGGCGGCCAGCTCCTCACCGAGACGGCGCTGAGCCTCCAGATGACCGTCCGGTTGCTGAAGGACCGCAGCTACACCGACGCCCACGGCGCCCGCCTCCACGCAGCCGCCGCCGATCTGGCCCGTATGCACGCCTGGGCCGCCTTCGACGTCCACGACACATGCGCCGACAGCATCTTCGAGGCGGCACTGCGCTCCGCACACGCGGCCTCCGATACCGCGCTCGGCAGCCATATCCTCGCCTTCTGGTCCATCGCCGCCAACAACTCCGGCCGACCGGCCGACGCCGAAGCCATGACCACCGCCGCGCTCTCAGCCGCTCGCGGACGCACCACACCCCGCGTCGAAGCGATGCTCCTGTCCCGCCGCGCCCGGGCCCGCGCCCACCAGAACAACCCAGCCTGCTTCGCGGACCTCGACCGGTCCGCCGTACTCCTGGACACCGGCAGAACGGACGACGACCCGGAGTGGGTGTACTGGTTCGACCAGAGCGAACTCCTCGGAGCCCTGGCCTCCACCCACCTCGACATGGGCCGCCCCGACCGCGCCGAAACGGCATTCATCCAGACCGCCGCGCTCTCTCCCGCTGACCGCGTACGGACACAGACACTCTTCCTCGCCCGCCGGGCGGACGCCCAGTGGCGACAAGGCGAATTCGAGAGCGCGTGCGCCACCGGCGGCCAGGCCCTCGACCTCACCGAGGAGATCAGCTCCCACCGTGCCGCAGGCCCTCTGCACGACCTCGCCCGCCGTATGCAGCCTCACGCATCGGTCCCCGCCGTCCGCGACTTCCGCGAACGCGTCACCACCACCCTCGCCGCCACTTGAGCGGCCCTCTTTTTGGGGCTCGGTTCGCCTCCGGGGCGCTTTATGTCGGTGCCGACAGTCGACCGTGCTCGACCCTTCGTTCCTCAGGGCCTCCGCGCGCTCTCCTTTTCGGCACCGACGCGCCCCTTCGGCTCACTCGCCGGCGAACCGAGCCCAACAAACTACGGCAGGAGCCAGTCCGCGCCCAGGGCCGCAACCAGGCCCGTGGCCAGTAGCCATAGGCCCAGGCGGGTGCGGCCGTGGCGGTTGAGTTCTATTACTACGCCGCACAGGATCATCGCCAGGCCGTAGACGCCGACCACCAGGACCGAGGTCCGTTGGGCCAGTCGGATCAGGAGCAGTACCGCCAGCGCCGCGAGCAGGAATGAGGCCAGGGCGATTCCGGTGCGCCTTGCCTGACGAGGTGTCAGGCCGTCGCGCTCGGGCTCCGGCATCGGCGTGTGCACGGCCTCGTCCTGGTCAGATGCGCTCATGGACCGCGAGCGTAACGGACATCCCAGAAGGTCCGCCCGTTAGGCTGTTCATATGACGACCGTAGCGCGCCGCAGGATGGGCGTCGAAGAGCGGAAGCAACAGCTCATCGGCGTGGCGCTGGAGCTGTTCAGCCACCGCTCCCCCGACGACGTCTCGATCGACGAGATCGCGGCGGCGGCCGGTATCTCACGGCCGCTCGTCTACCACTACTTTCCCGGCAAGCAGAGCCTGTACGAGGCCGCCCTGCGCCGTGCCGCCGACGATCTGGCGGACCGGTTCGTGGAGCCGCGCGAAGGGCCGCTCGGAGCGCGGCTGCTCCGGGTGATGGGACGTTTCTTCGACTTCGTCGAGCAGCACGGCCCCGGTTTCTCCGCGCTGATGCGCGGCGGTCCCGCCATCGGCTCGTCCACCGCGACCGCGATGGTCAGCGAGGTACGGCAGGCCGCCTACGAGCAGATCGTGGCCCATCTCGGCGTCGGCCGCCCGCCCGCGCGGCTGGAGCTGGTCGTACGGTCCTGGGTGTCGCTGGCCGAGACGACGGCGCTGCTCTGGCTGGACGGCCGGCGCATTCCGCGCGCCGAGCTGGAGTTGCAGCTCGTGCACGACTTCGCCGCGCTGGCCGCGGTCAGCGCCGCGTACGACGAGGAGATGGCCGCGATCCTGCTCCGTATCGTCGCGGACGAGCCGGCCGACGGCGCCTTCGGCGATCTCGTCGGCCGGCTCACCCGGCTGGGCGGCGTCCAGCCTCAGCCGTAGACCACCGTCACCGGTGGCCCGCCGTCAGCCGTAGACCACCGTCACCTCGGTGAAGCCCAGCGAGCGCAGCAGGCCCTTGAGCATGCTGGTGGTGTTCTTCTCGGCTCGCTCGGTCAGTTCGCTCTCCTTGGCCGCGTCCGAGATATGCCGGGCCGCCAGCCGGTTCACGGCCCGCTCGTCGGCCGGGTTGTCGGAGAAGAGGTCTCCGAGCCGGTCGAGCAGTCCGCGCTGTTTGGACACGGCGTACGAACGGTCCGGGTCCAGGGCCGCTTCGCCCAGGCGTGCGTGCGGCAGCCGGATCGTCGCGGAGGTGCGCGCCTCGTCCGTCGTGACACTGCCCGCGCCGAGGCCGCCGAAGTCGACGTACGAACTGACTGTGCCGGCGCCCACATAGAGCGTCCGGGTGCCGCGGATCGCGTCCGGCAGATACTTGGCGTCCTTCTCCAGATCCACCACGACCTGGAAATTGCCAGAAGCCGCCTCGTAGCGGTCAAGGTCTTGAATGGATTCGAGCAGAGTCGGTCCCGTACGGTCGTGAGTCTCCTCGCCGAACAGATTGCCGAATCCGGGCAGCAGATCGAGCCGGCTGCCGAGGAAGAGCAGCGCGGCCACGACGACCAGAGTGAGCGGGATCCTGCTCCAGCGCGGCGGCCGGGCGGTGCGCGGCTTCGCGTCTTTCACGTCGGTGGACGTCATACCTAACGGATGTCCCGCGCGAGCCGGTTCACACGGCGCTCACGCACCGGGTTCCAGAAGCGTCCTGTGCGGTCGGTCCGGCCCGCGGCGGGACGGACCGACCGCACAGTCCTTAGCGAACCGCCTCCCCCGCCCTGAACACCGCGACCGTCCGCGCCGGCACCATGAACGTGCCCGAGCTCACCTCGTACGCGGCCTCCCTCACCGTACGGTCCGCTCCTTCGGCCTGCACCGGGTGCAGGGCGTACGGCCGTCCGGCCAGGGCCGCCACCCGCTCGCTCCGCGCCCTCGGTGTCGCGTTGAAGACCACCACGAGATCGCCGAGGCGCATGGTGATCGTTCCCGGTGTCTCGTCCGGTCCGGAGAGCGGGAAGGACAGCGCGGAGCGGACCGCGTCCGTGGACGCCAAGCTGAAGACCGGCTCCGTGGTGCGGATGCGCAGCAGGTCCCGGTACGCGGCCGAGGCGCCGTCGATCTCCGGACAGCCCTGCGTGAGCGCCGGATTGACCAACAAGGGCTTGGCATAAGGCCACTTGGCCTCGTTGTCGGCCGCCGGCGGCAGCCCTCGCCCGAAGCCGTTGCCATTGCCGTTGCCGTCCCCGCAGTCCCAGTGGATCGCGTTGAACCAGTCCCCGCTGTCGTACGAGTTGCGGTCCAGCGACTTGGAGCGCAGCAGATCCGTACCGGCCTGGGAGAGGGCCGGGCCCTGCGAGAGCGCGGCGGTCGCCAGGGCCAACACCTGCATACGGGCGCGGTCCGCCGCCGAAGTCGCCGCGGGCAGTTTGAAGGCCAGGGCGTCGTACAGCGACTCGTTGTCATGCGCGTCCGCGTAGGCGAGCGCGTCGCCCGGAGCCTGCGCGTAACCGGCCGGCGCTCCGTTGTAGTCGACCTGCGCGCCCGTGACCGTACGTCCCGAGGTGTCGGTGAAGGAGTATCCGGCGAGGTTGCCGGTCAGCCCCACCTTGATCAGATCCTGGTAGTGCAGCAGCCGGGCCTTCTGCTCGGCCGAAGTGCCGTTGGCAGCCGAGGAGTTGGGATCGGTGTAGAGGCCGGAGGCGAAGCCCTGGATCCCGGGATCCTCGTCGAAGGGTCCTCCGCCGCGCACCGCGTCCCGCGCCCGGTCGGAGAAGGTCGCGACACCGGTCCCGGCCATGTGCTTCTGCGTGGCCTGGACGAAGCGCGCGTCGTCGGCGATCTCGCCGAAGTTCCAGCCCTCGCCGTAGAGGACGATCCGCTTGCCGTCGACACCGTCCTTCGCCACGGTCAGCGCGTCCAGCGCCTCCCGTACGGCGAGGATATTGGCCTTCGGATGATGGCCCATCAGATCGAAGCGGAAGCCGTCGACCTTGTACTCCTTCGCCCAGGTGACGACCGAGTCGACCACGAGCTTGCCCATCATGGCGTTCTCGGGCGCGGTGTTGGCACAGCAGGTGGAGGTGGCGACAGTGCCGTCGGCCAGCAGCCGCTGGTAGTAGCCGGGCACGATCCTGTCGAGGATCGACTTGTCGTCCTGGCCGCTCGCCACGGTGTGGTTGTAGACGACGTCCATGACCGTGCGCAGTCCGGCGCCGTTGAGCGACTGGACCATCCGCCGGAACTCGACCGTACGCGCCGGCCCTTCCGGATCGGAGGCGTACGAGCCCTCGGGCACGGTGTAGTGCAGCGGATCGTAGCCCCAGTTGTACGCGTCCTTCGCGGCGCTCGCCGCGACACAGGCCTGCTGCTCGGCCGAGTCGGGCGCATACACCTTCAAGTCGCAGGCTGGAGTGGTCTGTTCGGAGGCGCGCTCCGGGATGGTGCCGATGTCGAAGGCCGGCAGGAGATGGATGTACGACGTGCCGGACGCGGCCAGCGCGCGCAAGTGCCTCATCCCGTCCGAGCCGCTGTCCGTGAAGGCCAGATACCGGCCCGGGTGCTTCGACGTACGGTCCGCGACCGAGAAGTCACGGATGTGCAGCTCCTGGATCTGCGCGTCCCGCAGCGGAACGGCCGCGGGCTTACGGAGAGTTGACCAGCCCTGCGGCGCGAGCGCCGGATCGGCCAGATCCACGACCAGACTGCGGGCCGAGTCGGTGGTGAGCGCGGTCGAGTAGGGATCGGTGACCTTGTTGGTGACGACCTTCTGGACACTCGGCGCCCAGACCCGTACGGCATAGCGGTACGGCTTGCCCGCCCAGCTCTTCTCACCGGCCGCCGACCAGACGCCGGAGGCCGCATCGCGCCTCATCGGGACGGTACGGCCGTCGAGTTCGAGATCGACACGCTGGGCGGTCGGCGCCCAGAGCGAGAGAGTCGGCCGCCCGTGGTGGAACACCGGACCGAGGGCGGCTCCGACCGCGCGGGCGCTGTACAGATCGTCGAGAATGCCCTGTGTCTGTACGCCGGTCGCCGCGAGCAGCGCGCCGTTCGCGGCCCGCTGGGTGGCGATGAGCTGCCCGGACAGCGACTCGCGGACCCTGTCCCGGTCGCGGCGGTCCACCGTGAAGGCCGGCAGGTCCTTGAGATGCGGGAAGGCGGCCCGCTGCGAGTCGGTCAGGGCCGACGGAGTGAGCCGGAGCCACTGTCCCTCGTCGGAGAGCGCGCCGTCCTCGACCGTGATCCCGCCGTCACGCGCGTATACGAGCTGCTGACTGGTGGCGGCGGTCGCCTTCACATCCCAGACGACGGTGTCCGCGTCGATCCACTGCGCCTCGGCCTTGGTGAGGTCCAGGCTCGGACCGGATCCGATCTGCGGCAGGAGATACGCGGGCTGCCCGGCCAGCAGCCACACCTCATGGCCGTAGGTCGCGAGATCGAGCGACTGGTCGGACGGGAGGTCCTTCTCGTCGCCCTTGTGGAGGATATAGCTGAGCGAGGTGGCGCCCTCGGCGAGCGGGACCTCGAAGGTCACGCCGTACGCGTCGCTCCGCACCGGCTGGAGCGGCTTCGACCAGTCGGTGGGCGTCGCGGCGCCGGTCCAGGTGTGCAGTCCCCAGCCGTCGTACGCGCCGTCCGCGCGCTGGTAGTGGAGGATCGCCTTCGTCCTGTCCTGCGGCGGACGGGCGCCGTCGGGCGGTGTTTCGGACTGGCCGTCCTCGCCCTGCGCGATCCACACCTCACCGGTACGGGCGAGCTCGACGGTGCGCTGCGGGCCGTCGGCCGGGCCGCCGCCCTGCTTCTCGACGGTGTACGGGACGCTCGATGCGCCCTCGGGCACCTTGATCCAGGCGAAGGCGCCGTACGCGTCCCGGCCGGTGAACGCGGCCGACGCGTCGCCGTCGCCGGAGGTGAGCCGCCAGCCGTCGTAGTCGCCCGCGGGCCGCTTGTAGTGGACGATCGCGTAGTCGCGCTCGACGGCCGACGGCTTGTCGGGCGCAGGCGCCTGCCCGGCGGCCGACGCGGCGGTCGCGCTCGCGGTGCGGCCCGCGCTGTCGACGGCAACCGCCTTGTAGCGCAAGGGCGTTCCTGCGGCGGTGTCCGCGCCGATGTGCTGCCTGACCTTGTACGGTGCGTGGTCGGCGGTGCCGAGCGTCCGCCACGTGCCGTTACCGGTCTGGGCGGCGAAGACGACACGGTTGAGCCCGCCGCCCGTGACCTGCGCGGACAGCTCGACGGTGCCGGTGGCGCCGGGCGCCGGGGCCTTCAGGGCGATCGTGGGCCGCTCGGCGGGCGCGGGCAGCGGCTCGGTCGCCTTCAGCACCAGGGAGGACAGCGCGGGCACGGTCACGGTGAGGCTGCCGCCGGCTGCGGCACGTACCGTACCCGTGCCAGTAGCCGTACCCGTACCTGAACCGCCGTACAGCGTACGGAAAGTGGTGCCCGCAGCCGAGCCGACAGGGATCTCGACGGCCCGGTCACCGGTGGCGTTGTTCACGGCGACGAGATATTCGGTGCGGGCGCTGACGTCCGTGCGGGAGAAGGCGTACACCGAGTCCTTCGCGTGCCGCTCCGTCTGCACACCGTCCCGCAGCGCCGGATGCTCCTTGGTGAGCTTCGCGAGGGCGGCGATCGAGCGGTACAGCGGATGCACGGGATCGTACGCGTCGGAGGCGTGCGTACGGTCCGTGCCGAGCTGGTCGTCGTCCAGATAGTCGGCGGTCTTCGAGGCGAAGAGCGTCTGCCGGGCGTCCTTGTCGCCGCCCGCGCCGGTGAAGCCCTGCTCGTCGCCGTAGTAGACCACCGGATTGCCCCGGGACAGGAACATCAGCTCATTGGCGAGCCTGGCCCGTCCCAGCAGCTCGCTCTCACCGGCCTGCGGATTGTCCTGCCGCAGGAAGGTGCCGATCCGGCCCATGTCGTGGTTGCCGAGGAAGGTCACCTGCTCATAGGCGTTGGCCTTGTCGGTGGTGTACCGGTAGTCGTCGGCGAAGACCTGGGCGAGCCGGTCGGCGGACGCACCCTGCGAGGCGTACGCGCGTGCCGCGTCCTGGAACGGGAAGTCGAGCGTCGCGTCGAGCCGCCCTTGTGTCACATAGGGCGAGGTGATCGCCGTGTCCGCCGAGTAGACCTCGCCGAACATGAAGAAGTCGTCCCGGCCCCGCTTCGCCGCGTACGCGTCGAGCGCCGTCGCCCACTGCGTCCAGAAGTCCAGGTCGACATGTTTGACGGTGTCGACACGGAAGCCGTCGATGTCGAAGTCGCGGACCCACTTCTCGTAGATCTTCTCCATGCCGGCGACGACCTCGGGACGCTCGGTCCACAGATCGTCCAGACCGGAGAAGTCGCCGTACTCGCTGCTCTCGCCCGCGAAGGTGGAGTCGCCGCGATTGTGGTACATGGCCGGGTCGTTGAGCCAGCCCGGGACCTTCCGCTCGCCGGTGCGTACGACCGGTGTGTACGGGAAGGAGTCGGCGTCGGCCCTCGCTGCTTTCAGGTCGGAGGTCCGGTCGTCGAAGGGACGGCCGTCCTTGTCGAGATACGGATAGGCGCCCTTGGGCCGGTAGCCGTAGGCCTTCTCCGCATAGTCGACGGTGTCGGCGGTGTGATTGGTGATGACGTCGAAGAAGACCTTCATGCCCTTGTCATGGGCCTTGTCGATCAGTGTCGCCAGCTCGGCGTTGGTGCCGAAGTGCGGATCGACCTGGGTGAAGTCCGTGATCCAGTAGCCGTGGTAGCCGGCCGAGGCGTCCTTGCCCTCGCCCTGCACCGGCTTGTTCCTGAAGATCGGCGCGAGCCAGATCGCGGTGGTGCCGAGTCCCTTGATGTAGTCGAGCTTGCCGGTCAGGCCCTTGAGATCGCCACCCTGGTAGAAGCCCTTGTCGGTCGGGTCATAACCGGTCTCCAGCCGTGAACCGGTCAGCCCGCCACGGTCGTTGGCCGGATCGCCGTTGGCGAAGCGGTCGGGCAGGACGAAGTAGAACTGCTCACGGGTCAGATCGTGGCGTACGGGCTCGGCGGCGAGCCGGGCGTCCGACGGCGGCGCGGGCGGCCTTGCGGCGGCGGCCGGCAGCGCGGGCACCAGCGCCGCGCAGAGGGCGGCGGCGAGAACGGCGGGCACCGTTCTTCGCAGAGGCGGGCGTGTCACTCGGGATCTCCTCGGAGGTACGGGTGCGGGATTGGTCTCCGGTAGCCGGACGGGCAAAAACCAGCCCGTCCGGCGATTGAGGACAAAACAGCGGCGGCAAAAGCTAGTTGCGCCAGGTGTCGTTCAGCGTGACCTTGCCGGACGCGGGCACCGTCGCCGTCCGATTGGCGCCGCTCTCCCAGGTCACCGCGCCGGCCGCGTCCTTGCGGAGGTACTTGTACTCGAAGGACGTACCGGCCGGCAGCGCCACATCGAGCTTCCACACCGGATAACTCGCCGGATCGAGCTTCAGCGCGCTGCCGGTGTTCCAGTTGCCCAGCGCCGCCTGGTTGCCGATGACATAGATGTTCTGGCCGAGCTGAGTCGTCGCGTTGACACCGAAGGACGCGCCCGACGTACCGGGCCCCGGATCCGTACCACCGCCACCGCCCGTGCAGGTACGGGCGCCGGTGTGCAGGGCGACCGCCGTGTTCGGGCCGAGCGTCGCCGTGAACTGTCCCGAGCCGTTGACCGTGACCGCCCTGCCGCTCTGCACATCGCAGTACGTGCCGCCCGCCAGCGAGGTCTGGAACGTACGGGTCAGCGAGGAGCCCTCATGGTTGATCGCGACATAGCCCGCGGAGCCCCGGCCGAAGGCGATCTGGTCGCCTCCGTTGTCCCACCAGTTGGTGACGGCCTGCCCGCGCGTGGTGTTGCGGAAGCCGACCATGGACGAGATCTCGCGCCACGCGTGCTGGCACTTCCATCCGTCGCTGTAACAGGCGTTGACCGTACCGCCGTTGGGCGGGCCCGCGTCATTGCTGCCGAACTCGTATCCGGAGTGCACATCGGGCGAGCCGTACGGCCAGGCCAGCATGAACACATTGGCCAGCGTGTAGTTCGCGCCGTCCTTGTAGCTGAGTGTGTCGCCGCCGCGCTCGGTGTCGTGGTTGTCCACGAAGACCGCCGACCGGCCGGACTCCATATAGCCCCAGCCCTCGCCGTAGTTCTTCAGATAGGCGAGGTTCTCGTTGTTGAAGACCTGCTTGAGACCGCGCGCGTACCGGAACTCCTGCACATCGCCGTTGCCGAGGTACTCGCTCGGCGAGACCGCCTCGCCCGCGCCGTAGATGGCCTCCTGCTTCCAGTAGACGCCCGGATTGCTCAGCCTGCTCTTGATGTTGGCGAGATCGGCGGCGGGCATGTGCTTGGCCGCGTCGATCCGGAAGCCGTCGACGCCGAGCGAGAGCAGATCGTTCATGTACGACGCGATCCGGCCGCGTACGTAGTCCTCACCGGTGTCCAGATCGGCCAGGCCGACGAGTTCGCAGTTCTGTACGTTGCCGCGGTCGCCGTAGTTGTTGATCTGCGACCGGCAGTCGTCCATGTCGGCGCCCGAGTAGATGCCCGGGTAGTTGTACTTGGTGTACGAGGAGCCACCGGTGCCGGTGCCGTCGCCGGCCGCCATATGGTTGATGACGGTGTCGGCGACGACCTTGACGCCCGCCGCGTGACAGGTGTTCACCATGTTCGAGAAGGCGGCGCGGTCACCGAGCCGTCCGGCGATCTTGTAACTCACGGGCTGGTACGAGGTCCACCACTGGCCGCCCTGGATGTGCTCCTGCGGCGGTGAGACCTGGACATAGCCGTAGCCGGCCGGGCCGAGGCTGTCCGTGCACGCCCTGGCTATGGAGTCGAACTTCCACTCGAACAGTACGGCGGTGACGTCCTTGGTGCCCGGCGGTGCCGCCTGGGCGGTCCCGGCCGGGACCGCGAGAGCGGCTGCGGCGCCGGCCACGAGGGCGAGCGCGGCGGCCAGGGATCTGCGAGCCATGGTTCCTCCTGCACTGGTGAAGGGAGGTGCGGGTGACGGGAGGTGCGGGTATCGAGAGGTGCGGGTAACGGTGACGGTTGGTGCGTACGGCCTCGTGCGGCGACGCGCTCGTGCCCCTCAAGGCCCTGTGCGGATGGTGCCGGTGGTACGGCTGGAGCGGTCGGTACGGATGGCTCCGACGGGACGGTCCCGGTGGCGGCCGGTACGCACCGCGGCGGTGGAGCCGCGTACGACCAGCTCGGGCTGGAAGACATACTCGATGCGCTGTACGGCACCGCCGCCGATCTCCTCCAGCAGCGCGCCGACCGCGGCGGCGGCCATGGCGTGCACGGGCTGGCGGACCGTGGTCAGCGGAGGATCGGTGAAGGCGATCAGCCGCGAGTCGTCATATCCCACGACCGAGAGATCGCCCGGTACGTCGAGTCCGCGCTCCCTGGCCGCCCGTACGACTCCGAGCGCCATCAGATCGCTGCCGCAGACGATGCCCGTACAGCCGAGGCCGAGCAGCGCGCCGGCCGCGACCTGGCCGCCCTCGACTCCGTACAGCGTGGTGCACACCAGCTCCTCCGCCTCGCGCCAGGCCAGCCCGAGCAGCCCGACCGCCGCGTCGAGGAAGCCCTCGCGCTTGCGCCGGGAGGGCACATACCGCTGCGGTCCGGTGGCCAGTCCGATCCGCCGGTGGCCCAGCTCGGCGAGATGGCCGACGGCCATCCGTACGGCGGCGTGGTCGTCGGCCGAGACGAAGGGCGCGCTGACGCGTTCGTTGTAGCCGTTGATCAGGACGTACGGCACACCGCGCGCGGCGAGCGCGGCGTAGCGGGCGGGATCGGTGGAGGTGTCGGCGTGCAGTCCGGAGAGGAAGACGATGCCGTCGACCTCGCGCTCCACGAGCTGCTCGACCAGTTCGTCCTCGGTCGCGCCGCCCGGTAACTGGGTGCAGAGGAGCGGTGTGTAGCCGTGTCCGGCGAGGAGTTGCTCAACGGCCTGGGCGAAGGCCGGGAAGACGGGATTGGTGAGTTCGGGTGTCACCAGCCCGATCAGTCCGGGAGGCCGCGCGGGCGGGATCTGCCGGGCGGATTCCGCCGGAGCGCCGCTCGGCGGGACAGGTCCATGAGACGCGGTGGGTCCATGAGGCGCGGGCGGATCATGGGACCGGCCGGAACGTTCCTGCCCGAGGACGCCCAGCGCCGCGATCACACGCTCGCGTGTGCTGTCCGCGACACCGGGCCGGCCGTTCAGCACCCGGCTGACGGTGGCCTCGCTGACCCGGGCCCGGCCGGCGATGTCCACCAGCCGGAGCCCGTCGGTGCCTCGTGCCGCCGCTGACGGTCTTGTCGCGACCGGTCCCGGCCGCCCGCCCGCCGCAGGGCCCGGTGCGGCGCCGCCAGGCCGCCGTGCCGTGCCCCGCGGCGGGAGTTGGCTCACACCGTCCACCACCCCGTCGTGTTCGCGGGCAGCTCGGTCTCGGGACCGTCCGCCGAAATCGGGTGGCTGGACAGCAGCAGGCTGCCGCGGACCGGGATCCGTACCGCCCTGTCCGTCGTGTTGACCGTGCACAGGAAGCCGGGCCGGGCGAAGACCAGGACGCCCTCGGGCGCGTCCAGCCACTCCACCGACGCGCCGGCGCCCAGGCCCGGGTGTTCCTTGCGCACCGCCAGCGCCGAGCGGTACAGCTCCAGCGTGGAGTCCGGATCGCCGGTCTGGGCCTCGATGCTCAGCGGGCCCCAGTCGTCCGGCTGCGGCAGCCAGCTCCCGCCCGCGCCGAAACCGTACGAACTGCCCTCCCGCGTCCAGGGAATGGGCACCCGGCATCCGTCACGGAAGCCGTCCTGACCGTCCGCGCGGAAGTACGAGGGATCCTGTCGCGCCTCGTCGGGCAGATCGGTGACATCGGGCAGCCCGAGCTCCTCGCCCTGGTAGATGTACGCGGAGCCGGGCAGCGCCAGCATCAGCAGCGTCGCCGCGCGGGCCCGGCGCAGTCCGAGCGTACGGTCGCCCGCCTCCCTGGTCTGCGTACCGCCGCCGGGCGGGCCCGCGAACCTGGTGGCGTGCCGGGTCACATCGTGGTTGGAGAGCACCCAGGTGGCGGGCGCGCCCACCGGCCGCATCGCCGCCAGCGAGACATCGATGACCTCGCGCAGCGCGGGCCCGTCCCACGAGGTGCTCAGATACTGGAAGTTGAACGCCTGGTGCAGCTCGTCGGGACGTACATAGTTCGCGGTGCGTTCGACCGTGGGCGTCCAGGCCTCCGCGACGGCGATCCGGTCGCCGGGATACTCGTCCAGGATCCTGCGCCACTGCCGGTAGATCTCGTGCACTCCGTCCTGGTCGAAGAACGGCATGACGTCGTTGCCGAGCAGCCTGAGCTGGCCCGAGCCGCCGATGTCCGGCAGTCCGTCGGCCTTCACCAGTCCATGGGCGACATCGACGCGGAAGCCGTCGACGCCCATGTCCAGCCAGAACCGCAGGATCGAGCGGAACTCGTCGGCGACCGCCGGATGGTCCCAGTTGAAGTCGGGCTGCTCCGGCGCGAAGAGGTGCAGATACCAGTCGCCGGGAGTGCCGTCCGGATCGGTCGTCCTGGTCCAGGCGGGCCCGCCGAAGATGGACTCCCAGTCGTTGGGCGGGAGTTCGCCGCTCGCGCCCTTGCCGGGACGGAAGTGGTAGCGCTCGCGCAGCGCCGAGCCCGGCCCTTCCCGCAGCGCCCGCTTGAACCAGTCGTGCTCCTGCGAGGAGTGGTTGGGCACAAGGTCTACGACGACGCGCAGGTGGAGCTCATGGGCGTCACGAATCAGCGCGTCCGCGTCCAGCAGCGTGCCGAACATCGGGTCGATGGCGCGGTAGTCGGCGACGTCATAGCCCGCGTCGGCCTGCGGCGACGCGTAGAAGGGACTGAGCCAGACGGCGTCGACGCCCAGCTCCCTGAGATACGGCAGCCGGCGGCGTACCCCGTCGAGATCGCCCATGCCGTCGCCGTTGCCGTCGGCGAAACTGCGTGGGTAGACCTGGTAGATCACCGCGTCCTGCCACCAGCCGTGGCGGTGGCCCGGGGCGTCGTCGGACGTGCCGGTCAGAGGGGCAGCGAGGTGCTGGGTCATGTCATCCCTGGAGTGTCTGGGGGGAAGGGAGCGGCACGCCGGGCCTGGCCGGCCGCGCGCCGCCGTCGTCGTACGAACACGGTGGTGCGGGCAGAACACGGTGTACGGCCAAGGGAGTTCAGCCCTTGACGGCACCGGCGGACATACCTGTGACGAGATGGCGCTGGGCGAAGAGGAAGACGAGCGCGGCGGGAACGGCGATGAGCACGGAAGCGGCGGTCATCGGGCCCCACTGGGCGCCGTACTGGTTGACGAACTTCTGGAGGCCGCCGGCGAGCGTGAGATTCTCGTCGCCGACCATGAAGGCGGAGGCGTACGCCACTTCGCCCCAGGCGGTGATGAAGGAGTAGAACGCGGTCACCGCGAGCCCGGGCTTGGCGAGCGGCAGCACCAGCCGGAAGAACGTACCGAACGGAGTCAGTCCGTCGACCTGGCCGGATTCGTCGATCTCCCGGGGAATGGTGTCGAAGAAGCCCTTCATCATCCAGGCGCAAAACGGCACGGCGATGGTGAGATAGGTGATCACCAGACCTGCCGACCGGTTGAGCAGTCCCAGTCCCGACATGATGTTGTAGATCGGCACGATGAGGACGGCGACCGGGAACATCTGGGTGATCAGCAGTGTCCACATCAGCCCGCGCTTGCCGGGAAAGCGGAAGCGGCTGACGGCGTAGCCGGTGGTGGCGGCGGTGAAGACACCGAGCACCGTGGTGAATCCGGCGACGAGCAGCGAGTTGCCGAACCAGGTGAGGAACGGAGTATCGCGCAGCAGGTTGGTGTAGTTCTCGAACGTCGTCTCTTTGAAGAAGTCCGTGGTGGTCGCGTAGCTCGCGGGCTTGAGCGAGGTCAGCAGGACCCAGAGCACCGGAAAGACGGCGATCACGGACGCCACGATCAGGGTGGTGTGCAGGGCGACGGAGGCCAGCGGTGAACGCCTGCCCCGGCGCGGTGTGTTGGCGCCGGCCGTGGTGGTGGACGGCGCGTCGGCCGGAGTGGTCCTGGGGACGGCTGCGGTGGTCACCACGTATCTCCCTGCGTACGGAGGACTCGCCGGTAGACCGCGGCGAAGGCCATCAGGAGGACGAGGATCAGCACGCCCCAGGTGGAGGACTGCGCGAAGTCGCGCGGGCTGATCTCGAAGGAGAACTTGAACGCCTGCGTGACCAGGATCTGTGTCGCCTCGCCGGGACCGCCGCGGGTCAGCAGGAAGATCACCGGGAACATGTTGAACGTCCAGATGGTGGAGAGCAGGATCACGGTCGTACTGACCGAGCGCAGCCCCGGCATGGTGATGTGACGGAAACGCTGCCAGGCATTGGCGCCGTCCATCTCGGCCGCCTCGTACATCTCGCCGGGGATGGACTGGAGTCCGCCGAGCAGCGCGACCATCATGAAGGGCACTCCGAGCCAGATGTTCACGGCGATGACCGAGAACTTGGCCCAGGTCGGATCGTTGAGCCAGGGCACAGCGTCGATACCGCCGCCCGCCAGCAGCTTGTTGAGGAAGCCGCGGTCCTCGTTGTAGAGGAAGCGCCAGGCGAAGACGGAGACGAAGCCGGGCACGGCCCAGGGCAGGATCAGCAGCATCCGGTAGAAGGAGCGGCCCGCGATCCGGCGGTTGAGGATGTTCGCCAGGGCCAGCCCGAGACCGAAGGTGACAGTGACGCAGGAGACCGTCCACACCAGCGTCCAGCCGAGTGTGGACAGGAACTGATCGCCCGTCAGCGCATCGGCGTAGTTGTCGAGTCCGACGAACTCATAGGTGGCGGGCAGATGGTTGACGCCGATGCTGCGCTCGACATTGCGCTCGTTGGCGTCGGTGAGCGACAGATAGACGCCGCGGACCAGCGGATAGCCAATGATCACGCCGATCACGGCCACCACCGGCGCGACCATGGCCCAGGCGTACCAGTGGGTCGCGAGGCCACGCCTGAGCCTCACCGGAGCCGGGAGCCCGCCGGAGCGCCGGAGCCCGCCGGGCGGTGTGCCGCCCGCGGCCTTCGGCACCGACTGGCTGGTGTGGAGAGCCATCCGGCCCGCCTTTCCTTTTCCTTCGGTCTGCTTCTTTGCTACGGCCCACCGGCCGGGACCGGTCAGGACCGGTGTGGACCGACCGGGGCCGACCGGCACCGGCCGGGACCAACCGGGACCGACCGGCCGGTCGGCCCGCTTCCGGCTTCTTAGGCCCGCTTCCCGCCGCTTCCTGTCGCTTCGGGCTACTTCCAGCCCTTGAGCAGCTCGCGATAGGCGTCACCGGTGGTGCCGACGCCCTTCTCCGGTGTGGTCTGCCCGGTGAGGACCTTGGTGTACTCGGTCACCAGCGGCGCGAACAGGCTGCCGGTCTCCGGGATCCACGGGCGCTCGACGGCCTTGTCCACGACGGGCTTGAAGAATCCGACGATCTCGTTGTCCGCGACGCCCGGCATCGCGTAGGCCGACGTACGCGTCGGGAGCAGGCTCAGCTCCTCGGCGACCTTGGCCTGGCTCTCGGCGGAGGTCATGTACTCGGTGAAGGCGTAGGAGGCGTCCAGGTTCTTGGAGCCCGCGTACACCGCGAGGTTGTGGCCGCCCTGCGGAGAGCCCTGCGCGACGGAGCCCGCCGGTACGGGCGCGATGCCCAGATTGGCCTTGTCCTTGAACTCGGCGCCGCCGTAGGTGTCGGTGACGGCCCAGGGACCATTGATCATCATCGCGACCTTGCCGTCCTTGAAGGACGCCTGCATGTTCTCCCAGCCGTCGGTGGCGTCGGTCTTGGCCGCTCCCGAGTCCACGAGATCCTTGACGACGGTCATGGCCTTGACGCCGGCCGCGTTGTCGACGGTGACGGTCTTGGACTCGGCGTCGACCAGATTGCCGCCCTCGCCGTACAGGAACGACAGGAACCAGTAGGCGTCGTCACCGCGCAGATACAGCCCGGTCTTCCCGGTCTTGTCCTTGACGGTCTTGGACACGGTCTTCAACTCGGCGATGGTCGTGGGCACTTCGACACCCGCGTCCTTGAAGATCTTCTTGTTGTAGAAGATGCCCATGGAGTCGATGACCTGCGGCACGGCATACGTCTTGTCGTTGTACTCGGTGGAGGCGGCGGCCTGCGCCAGGAAGTCCGTCTCATTCTTGAGCGCCGGAGTGCCGTCCAGCGGCGCGAGATAGCCGAGATCGGCGAACTCGGGAGTCCACGCGACCTCGGAACGGATCACATCGGGCGCGCCGGAGCCGGACTGCGCCGCGTTCTTGAACTTGTTCTGGGCCTCGCCGAAGGGCACGTTCACATACTTGACGTCGACCTTCGGGTGCTTCTTCTCGAAGTCCTCGGCGAGCTGCTTGAAGACCTTGTCCTCGCTGCCGACGGTGGAGGTGTCCCACCAGGTCACCGTGCCCGAAAGCTCGCCGCCCGCGCTCTTGCCGCTCGCCGGCTCGTCGTCGCTCCCGCAGGCGGTCGCCGCGAGGGCCAGGGTCGCGGCCAGGGCGGTGGCCGTTATGCCACGTCGCATCCGAACTCCTTCAACTGCCGTACCGCTCCGTCGCGGCGCCGGGTCGGACGTGAAGGTAACAGCGATGCAAGAAGGCCGAAAGACCTTGCGGAAGATTTCTGCAAGGACCGTTGATCGTTACTGCGGCGTGTCCCGCCGATTGCGGCCGTACCTCTTGACGCGGGCCCTGGAGGCCTGACAGGGACGGATCGCGCAGGTCCACGGCGTATGCCCGGGATGGCAGCACTGCCGCAGGAAGGTTTCGCAAGATCTTGCAAGGGCGGGCCGGGATGGCCGGTTCCCGCGTGCGGTGGGCAATCCGACAGACGCCCGGTACAGTCCACTCACATGACCGCACGGCTTGCCGATATCGCAACTCAGGCGGGGGTCAGCGAAGCGACGGTCAGCCGCGTACTGAACGGCAAACCCGGGGTTGCCGCGGCCACCCGCGAATCCGTACTCGCCGCGCTCGACGTCCTCGGCTACGAACGTCCGGTGCGGCTGCGCCGCCGCAGCGCGGGACTCGTCGGCCTGATCACACCCGAGCTGGAGAATCCGATCTTCCCGGCCCTGGCGCAGGTCATCGGCCAGGCGCTGACCAGGCAGGGCTACACACCGGTGCTCGCGACCCAGACTCCCGGCGGATCCACCGAGGACGAGCTGACGGAGATGCTGGTCGAACGGGACGTCTCCGGCATCATCTTCGTCTCCGGACTGCACGCCGACACCTCCGCCGACATGCGGCGGTACGAGAAGCTGCGCGCCCAGGGCGTGCCCTTCGTCCTTGTCGACGGTTTCTCGCCGAAGGTCCAGGCGCCGTTCATCTCTCCCGACGACCGGGCGGCGATGCGGCTGGCGGTGACGCATCTCGTCTCGCTCGGCCATCAGCGCATCGGTCTGGCCGTCGGCCCGCGCCGCTTCGTGCCCGTACTGCGCAAGATCGAGGGCTTCCGCGCCACGGTCCAGGAGTTGCTGGGACTCTCCTCGGACGAGACGGACGAGCTGATCCAGCAGTCGCTGTTCACGCTGGAGGGCGGTCAGGCCGCGGCCTCCGCACTGATAGACCGCGGCTGTACGGCGGTGGTGTGCGCGAGCGACATGATGGCGCTGGGCGCGATCCGCGCGGCGCGGCGGCTCGGCCTCGATGTGCCGCGCGATCTGTCGGTGGTCGGTTTTGACGATTCGCCGCTCATAGCCTTCACCGATCCGCCACTGACGACGATCCGCAAGCCGGTGCCGTCCATGGGCCAGGCGGCGGTCCGTACGCTCCTGGAGGAGATCGGCGGCACTCCCGCGCCGCACAGCGAGTTCGTCTTCATGCCCGAGCTGGTGGTTCGCGGTTCAACCGCTTCCGGACCGGCTCCGGGAGCGCAGGGAATGCCGGGGTCGCGGACGCGTCCGTAGTCCCGTCCATAGTTCCGTGCGTAGTCCCGTCCGTCCCGTCCGTAATGAGGAGAAGCCTGCGGGCGGAGTCGTCCCACGGTAGTAGCGCATGCGAGGCGAACCCGACCGGGGGATGATCGGTCGGAGGACGAGAATCTGGCAGACTCTCTCGCTATGGGTGAACCAACAGTGAAGACAGAGGAAGGCCGAGGGGTCAGCCCGTCACCCATCACACACGAGGAGGCGGACGCGAATCACGTGGCGACCGGCGCGAAACGCGACGCGACCGCACAGCCGGTGGACACCATGGATCCGGTGCTCGACGGCGCGTCGTCAAAACCGGCGGACGACCGCACGCTGCCGCGGCGCGACCACCTGTGGCTGCGGCGCGCGAGATCTCCTCGCCGTCCTCGTCTCTGGTTCGAAATCCTCCTGATCGCGGTGAGTTACTGGACGTACTCACTGATCCGTAACGCGGTTCCGGAGCGTCGGGCGAAGGCTCTGGAGAACGCGAACTGGATCTGGGACACCGAACAGCATCTTGGCATCGCCGTGGAGCGGTCAATCAACCACGCGGTGAATTCTGTGACGTGGCTGATCGTAGGAATGAACTACTACTACGCGACTCTCCACTTCATCGTCACGATAGGTGTGCTGGTCTGGCTCTTCCGCCGCCATCCCGGCCGTTACGCGGCCGGTCGGCTGGTGCTCTTCGCGACCACGGCCGTGGCCCTGCTCGGCTATTACCTGTATCCGCTGGCACCGCCGCGGCTGATGGCCGGGAACAGCTTCATCGACACGGTCGTGCACCATGAGACCTGGGGCTCGATGGCCTCGGGCAATCTCAAGAACATGTCGAACCAGTACGCGGCCATGCCGTCGATGCATATCGGCTGGTCGCTCTGGTGCGGTCTGACGATCTTCGCGCTGGCCAGGGCGCCCTGGACCAAGATTCTCGGTCTGCTCTATCCCACGCTGACGCTGGTGGTCATCGTCGCCACCGCGAACCACTTCTGGCTGGACGCGGTGGGCGGCATGATCTGTCTGTCCTTCGGCTTCGCGGTCTCGTACCTCTGGTACGGCTCGCTTCCCGCCCGGCTCCCGCGCGATGTGGACGAGGGCGCGGAGGACGCGGCGGGCGGTCCGGTGCGGCGGCTGCGTATGTTCAGGCCGTTGGCGCGTACGGTACGTACGGCTCGTACGACCCGTACGGCGGCTGCGCCGACGGCGCGAGGCGCTTCGACGGCGCAG
Organism: Streptomyces sp. NPDC059743; assembly: GCF_042732975.1. NCBI lineage: Bacteria > Bacillati > Actinomycetota > Actinomycetes > Kitasatosporales > Streptomycetaceae > Streptomyces > Streptomyces sp. NPDC059743. Next base: position 75,779 of record NZ_JBHWGS010000005.1, read on the forward strand.
GGCGGTACGGCGGCGGTACGGAACGGCACGGCGGTACGGGACACCTCGGCCGGTGGCAGGCCGGAGGCCGCCTCCTCGCGCGGCGCTCACACCGCGTCGTAGTGCACACCGCGTTGTGGCTCACACCGCGTCGTAGAACAGCCGCTCGACCACCGCGCGCGCCCGGCGCGTAATCCGGCGGTAGTCGTCCAGCATGTCTCCCACATGGCCCGGCCCGTACCCGAGGTAACGACCCATCGCCGCCAGTTCCCGGCCGTCCGACGGGAAGGTGTCGCCCGGCCTGCCTCGGACCAGCATCACGCCGTTGCGCACCCGGGAGGCCAGCACCCACGCGTCGTCCAGGATCTGCGCGTCCTCCGTCGAGAGCAGTCCGGCCGCCTGGGCCGCCGCGAGTGCCTCGCGCGTACGGGTCGTCCGCAGTCCCGGTTCCGCCCAGCCGTGCCGTAGCTGGAGAAGCTGGACCGTCCACTCGACATCCGAGAGCCCGCCACGGCCCAGCTTGGTGTGGAGCGTCGGATCGGCGGCCCTGGGCAGCCGTTCCCGCTCCATCCGTGCCTTGAGGCGGCGGATCTCCCGTACCGCGTCCTCGCCGAGCCCTTCCGCCGGATACCGCAGTGTGTCGATCAGCTCGATGAAGCGGCTGCCCAGACCGGCGTCGCCCGCCATCGGCTCCGCGCGCAGCAGCGCCTGGCTCTCCCAGACCAGCGACCAGCGCCGGTAGTAGGCCGCGTAGGAGGCGAGCGTACGGACCATCGGGCCGCTCTTGCCCTCCGGGCGCAGATCCGCGTCGATCAGCAACGGCGGGTCCGCGGTCGGGACCTGGAGCAGCCGACGCATCTCGGTGACCACCGCGTTCGCGGCGCGGCCCGCCTCCTGCTCGTCCACGCCCTCGCGCGGCTCGTGCACGAAGAGCACATCGGCGTCCGAGCCGTAGCTCAGCTCGTGGCCGCCGAATCTGCCCATGCCGATGACCGCGAATCTGGTCGGCAGCGTGTCGCCCCACTCCGCGCGCACGGCGGCGCGCAGGGCGCCCGCGAGCGTCGCCGCGTTGAGGTCGGTGACCGCGCTCCCGACGCGGTCCACCAGCGCTCCGGGATCCTCCTCGGCCGGGCTCTCCTCCGTACCGTACGAGCCGATCAGATCCGCCGCGGCCGTACGGAACAGCTCCCGTCTGCGCACTCCGCGCGCGGAGGCGACGGCGCCCTCCGCGGTGTCCGCGCGCCCGACCGCCGCCAGGATCTCCTGTTCGAGATGGTCACGGCCGCGCGGTGCCAGGCCCTCCGGATCGCCGAGGATCGCGACCGCCTCGGGCGCGCGCAGCAGCAGATCCGGCGCGAGCCGGCCGGCCGAGAGCACGCGCGCCAGATTCTCCGCCGCGGCTCCTTCGTCCCGCAGCAGCCGCAGATACCACGGCGTCTTGCCGAGCGCGTCGGACACCTTACGGAAGCCGAGCAGCCCGGCGTCGGGATCGGCCGAGTCCGCGAACCAGCCCAGCAGTACCGGCAGCAGCGTCCGCTGGATCGCCGCCTTGCGGCTCACTCCGGACGACAGCGCCTCCAGATGGCGCAGCGCGGAGCCCGGATCGGCGTATCCGAGCGCTTCGAGCCGCTGGCGCGCGGCCTTCGGACTGAGCCTGGTCTCGCCGGGCGTGAGCTGGGCGACCGCGTCGAGCAGCGGCCGGTAGAAGAGCTTCTCGTGCAGCCGCCGGACCACCGCGGCATGGCGTTTCCACGCCTTGTTCAGCTCGGCGACCGGATCGCCGCGCATCCCGAGCGAGCGCCCGAGCCGACGCAGATCGGCCTCTCCGTCCGGTACGAGATGCGTACGGCGCAGCCGGTAGAGCTGGATGTGGTGCTCCATGGCGCGCAGGAGGCGGTACGCCTCGTCGAGCTGCCGCGCGTCCGTACGGCCCACATAGCCGCCTGCCGCCAGCGCGCCCAGCGCTTCGAGGGTGGAGCTGCTGCGCAGCGAGGCGTCGCTGCGGCCGTGGACCAGTTGGAGGAGCTGTACGGCGAACTCGACGTCCCGCAGCCCGCCGGGCCCGAGCTTCAGCTCGCGCTCGGCCTGTCCCGCGGGCAGGTTCTCGATGACGCGGCGGCGCATCTTCTGCACGTCGGAGACGAAGTGCTCGCGCTCGGCGGCCTGCCAGACCAGCGGCGAGACGCCGTCGATGTACTCCGCGCCGAGCAGCGGATCGCCGGCCACCACCCGGGCCTTGAGCAGCGCCTGGAACTCCCAGGTCTTGGCCCAGCGCTGGTAGTACGCGAGATGGCTGCTCAGCGTCCGTACGAGCGGCCCGTTGCGGCCCTCGGGCCGCAGATTGGCGTCGACGGGCCAGATGGTCCCTTCGATGTTCGACTCGGAGCAGATCCGCATGAGATGGGAGGCCAGCCGGGTCGCGGCCCGGATCGCGGCGCCCTCGTCGGCCTCGCCGTCGGCGCCTTCCGGCAGTGCTCCGACGAAGATCACATCCACATCGGAGACATAGTTCAGCTCATGGCCGCCGCACTTGCCCATCGCGATGACGGCGAGCCGGCACGCGGCGGCGTCCTCGGGCGCGGCGGCCCGGGCGATCGCGAGGGCCGCGCGCAGCGTCGCGGTGGCCAGATCGGCCAGTTCGGCGGCGGTCTCGGCGACATCCGTCGTACCGCAGACGTCCCTGGCGGCGATGGCCAGCAGACAGCGGCGGTAGGCGATCCGCAGCGACACCGGATCGTCGGCACCGGCGAGACCGAGTTCGAACTCCTCGACGCCGGGATGCAGATCGGCCAGTTCATAGGTGACCAGCGCATGCCAGTCGCCCGGGTGTCTGGCGAGATGATCACCGAGCGCCTCGGACGCGCCGAGCACGCCGAGCAGCCGGTCGCGCAGCGGCTTGGCCGTCACCAGCGTGTCCAGCAGCATCGCCCGCACGTCGGGCTTCTGCGCCTCGGCCAGCCGGACGAAGCCACGCAGCGCGAGATCGGGATCAGCGGTCGCGCCGAACGCGTCGAGCAGCAGCGGATCGGACCGTACGATCGCCATCTCGGGCTCGTCGAGCAGCCGCTCGGCGGCGGAGGGATCGATAAAGCCGTGCCGCAGCAGGCGGATGAACGTACTGCTCCTGCGACCCGGCACTGTCATACGCCGTCTCCTGTCCGCGACCCTGTCCAACCGGCTCTGCCCGACAGACTCTGCCCGACCGACCCCAGGATTCGAGCCTAGGCCCTGACCGCCGAGAGGGCGGCGCGCGGGAGGGATGAGTCCCTGGCCGGTCGAGGCCCGGGAGCGTAAGAGACCGGGCCCTGTGATGGGCGGCGCGGGTGGGCGCCGCCCATCACTGTGGCCGGGGAGCCGGTGAACGGCGGTTACGGTGTGGTCGCCGGCAGCACTTGGTGAAGGACCTGATTGGCAGTCATGGCACCCACCCATACCCGCAGTTGCTGAAGATCGCCCGGGAAGTAGTGACCGGTCGTGCCGCCCGTGGCTCCTCGCCCGATGCCGAGTTCACCGCTGCCCTGCTGCACAGCGCCGAATCCCGCGCGGGGGCCGGAAAGCACCTCGGATACTCCGATGAACAGATGCAGTTTGCCGATGCCCTGTTCGGTCTGTGCCGGATCCAGAGGGTCAATCTGCTTCCAGGCCTCCTGGGCGTCGAACACGCCTGTCACATCGACCCATGTGTCGACCTCGGCGAGATCACCGGCAGGGGAGATTGCGGCGTTGCGCGTCACGTTGCCGGCCGCATCGGTCGCGGTGCGGGTGAACTGCCAGGTGTAGAGGCCGTCCGCCCACTTGACGACCCACAGCGCCCACGACGACTCAAGGCCGCTGCTCTGCCCGGCCACCTGGCCCCGGTAGCCGACCGGCTTCCCCGCCAGTGCCTGCCCGTTCAACCGCACCCGCGCCGAGACGGTGAAGGAGCCGGACTCGTCCACGACCGGGCCCTGTGCGGCGGCGTATCCGGAGGTGCCGTCAAGGATCAGGCCATTGCCGGCGTCATCGAGCACCGCGCCCGTGGCCGACAGCTTCATGGCCGGGACCGGGTAGGGCGTGCCCTGAGCGATCTCCGTGCCCGTGGCGGTGGTCGCGTCCCACTGCGCCACGAGTTCATTGGCCGGCGCGTCATCCTGCGCCAGCTGGACCTCACCCCGGATTTCCCCCGGCGTGAGGGATCGCTGCCACACCGCGCTCTCGTCAATCAGGCCCCGGAAGTACTGGCCGCCTTCGCCCTGGATGACGGACCGTCCGAACTGAAGACCGCCGGTGGCCGTCCAGGGCTGGTACGTGGCGTTCTGGGACGCGGCCGAAGCGGCGAGCTTCACCGGCGTGCCCTGGGGACGGCCGTTGACATAGAGCTGAATGGTGTCGTTGGCCGTATCGGTGTCACCGTGGGTGTCGAAAGCGGCGGCGAGGTGGGTCCAGACGTTGAGCGTCGGATCCGTCCCTTCCGCCTCCGACCTGACGACCGCCGCCGTAGCGGAGTCGTCAACGGCGTGGCTGAACACCCAGCGCCTGTCGGCAGCGGAGTAGTACAGGGCGAACGCCTGCGCCTGGCTGCCCGGGATGGACAGCACCGTACGGCTGGACGACGCATCGGTCAGATTCACCCAGGTGGACAGAGTGAACGAGTCCTTGGTGTTGAGTACCGGCTCGCCGGTCGCGGCGTAAGCCGTCTGCTCGGCGGGAGTGGCACCGTCCAGCCACAAGGACCGGTCCTCCTCTCCTCGCCGCGCCATCGCCGACCAGTCGGCTCCGGCCGTGTACAGAGTGGCGTCGTGGCGGATCCCCTCGGTGGCCGTGTCCTTCGCCACCGTGACTCCGGAGCCGGGCGCACCGTCGTCGAAGCGCCAGCGCCCAGTGGCCCCTTGGGGCGGCGTGACCTTGAAGGTGAACTCCGCCGGAGGGCCCAGCCGTCCGCGGTCGTCCCTGGCCTCAACCACCAGTACCTGGGTTCCCGCCTGCGACGGAATCACATGGTGCTCCGTGTACGGAGAACCGTCGACCACATGGGTTTCCGCGGCGGACGACGTCACCAGCCTCCACCGGAAGCCCGTGATGTCTCCATCGGCGGGATTCGGCTTGAAAGTGAACGAACCCGGCACGCCCGGACCACCCGCTCCCTCGCACGCGTCGGCCACGCACTCCGTGTACGGGCCATTCGCCGTGATCTGCGGGGCTCCGGGTACCGCCGAGCCGATCCGCTTACCGCCGGCAGCCGCAGCGGCCGAGGTCGGCAGGATGAAAGCGGGAATTCCGCCCAGAACCGCCAACGCCACAACACCCGACACCACACGACGTGTACGTGTACGTCTTCGACTCGCACGACCCATAATCCCCACCCCACACTCACGAAATCACCACTGACCCGGCCGACCTTAAACGATCAGTGTTGGCCTTCAAGGTCATTTAACTGAGGCCATCGAAGAGGTGAATTCGAAGCTAACGTGAAAAGAGTGCGGGCCGACGGTGAGAAACCGTCGGCCCGTGGCGGGAAAGGGAGAAGGGAAAGGGAATACAGAAGCGGATCAGAGCACCGGGAGGTTTTTGCGGAGTTCGAAGGCCGTGACCTCGCTGCGGTATTCCTCCCATTCCTGCTTCTTGTTGCGGAGGAAGAAGTCGAAAACATGCTCGCCCAGGGTCTGGGCGACCAGTTCGCTGCGTTCCATCAGGGAGATCGCCTCGCCGAGGTTCTGCGGGAGAGGTTCGATGCCCATGGCGCGGCGTTCGGCGTCGGAGAGGGCCCAGACGTCGTCGTCGGCGCCCGCCGGGAGTTCGTAGCCCTCTTCGATGCCCTTGAGGCCGGCGGCGAGGAGGACTGCGTAGGTGAGGTACGGATTGGCGCCGGAGTCGATCGAGCGGACCTCGACCCGGGCTGAGCCCGTTTTGCCGGGCTTGTACATCGGGACGCGGATCAGCGCCGAGCGGTTGTTGTGGCCCCAGCAGATGTACGAGGGAGCCTCGCCGCCCGAGCCCGCGGTGCGGCTGGAGCCGCCCCAGATGCGCTTGTACGAGTTGACCCACTGGTTGGTGACCGCCGAGATCTCCGCCGCGTGCTTCAGCAGACCGGCGATGAAGGAGCGGCCGACCTTGGAGAGCTGATATTCGGCGCCCGACTCGTAGAACGCGTTCCGGTCTCCCTCGAACAGGGAGAGATGCGTGTGCATGCCCGAGCCCGGATACTCCGAGAACGGCTTCGGCATGAACGTCGCCTGTACGCCCTGCTCCAGCGCGACCTGCTTCATCACCAGGCGGAACGTCATGATGTTGTCGGCCGTCGACAGCGCGTCCGCGTACCGCAGATCGATCTCCTGCTGGCCGGGCGCGCCCTCGTGGTGGCTGAACTCCACCGAGATGCCCATCGACTCCAGCATCGTGATCGCCTGGCGCCGGAAGTCCATACCGACATTCTGCGGAGTGTGGTCGAAATAGCCCGAGCTGTCGGCCGGAGTGGGCCGGGTGCCGTCGTCCGGCTTCTCCTTCAGGAGAAAGAACTCGATCTCCGGGTGCGTGTAGAAGGTGAATCCCAGATCCGAGGTCCTGGCGAGCATCCGCTTGAGCACGAAACGCGGGTCTGCGAAGGACGGCGAGCCGTCGGGCATCAGGATGTCGCAGAACATACGGGCGGTGCCGGGGGCCTCGGCGCGCCAGGGCAGGATCTGGAAAGTGCCCGGATCGGGCTTGGCGATCATGTCGGATTCGTACACACGAGCGAAGCCCTCGATCGCAGAGCCGTCGAATCCCATGCCCTCGTCGAAGGCCTGCTCCAGCTCGGCGGGCGCGACGGCGACCGACTTCAGAAAGCCGAGCACATCGGTGAACCACAGGCGTACGAAGCGGATGTCGCGCTCCTCGAGCGTGCGGAGCACGAATTCCTGCTGCTTGTCCATATTAGCTGTCCTACCCATCCTTGCTGGTCAGGCCACCTGCTCCCATGCCGCGGGGCACGTTGGGGCACACGAGCATCCCACCACACGATTTCGGGCACGTTGCGAACCCCCGTCCAACGCCCTACATCGCGCGCGTGTACGGACACCCTGCCCATAGTGCCTGTACGAGTGCTGCCCAGGTAATAGGTGTCCGCAACTTATGGTGCTGAAGTGCCGAAGGTTCAGTGCCGGGCGTGGGTGTCCGACCAGCCCAGTGGGTACGGCTCCGAATCGTCGCCCGGGACCGCCGGCTCTCCGCCCGCCCGGATGAACGCGGTCAGCGCGCCGACCAGGGCGGTGCGCTGCCCGGGAGTCAGCCGCTCCACGATCGCCGAGATCTCGCGGTGCCGCGCGTCCATGACCTGCTCGACCAGTCTGCGGCCTTCCGGGGTCAGCCGCAGCATCGTCTGACGGCGGTTGTCCGGGTTGCTCTGCCGGGTCGCCAGACCGACGGCGATGAGGCGGTCGAGCATCCGCATGGCGGTCGAGGGATTCACTCCGAGCCGCTCGGCCACCTCGACCAGTTTCGCGTCGCCGTGCGTCGCGAGGACCGCGAGGAGGCGGTACTGAGGCAGAGTGACGCGTTCGACCTGTTCCGCCACGGTGGCCAGGGAGCGGGCGGACACGGTGACCAGCAGCCGGGACGCGGCCAGCACGGCGTGGGTCACGGCGTCGACGTCAGCGTCGACGCCGGCCTCGACATCGACGCCGGCCTCGACATCGACGTCCGCCTCGGCATCGACGTCCACGTCGGCTCCCACGCCGGCGTCCGTCCCGTCCACGTCGGCGTTCATCTCCCGGTGGTCGGCCATAAACCCTTTGTATCGCGGTATCGCACCTGATGGCCGATTCGGAACGGATCGCGCCACCGCCGGGCCGCCCTCGGGCCGCCCTCAGGCCGCCGAAGGGCTCCTCACTGCTGCTGACCGGTGACGTACGCACTACGATCTGCGCCCATGGGGGGACCGCGGCGCAGCCACATACGCAGCACGCGTCCCATGGCACTGGCGAGTGCCATGGCGACGCTGTTCGCCGCGCTCTTCATATGTCTGGGCCCTGAATCCGCGACCGGTTCCGGCTCCGGTTCCGATTTCGGCGCCGGGCCCGGCGACAGACACGCAGGGAACCGTTCTTTCACCACCGTGAGCCAGGCCGAGGCCCGCTTCAGCTGTCCGTACGACAACGGCGACTGCGGGCTCTTCACACATCTCAGCCCGGCCGTGCTCACCGTACCGCCGCCGGCCGCGCCACTCGCCGCCGACGTACAGCTTCCGCACCGCGAACCGCCGTACCCCACCGGCCAGGTGCCCCGCTCCGGCGCGCTCGCCCGCGCGCCGGACCTCCACGTCCTTCAAGTACTGCGGACGTAGGGCCTCTCGTTCGGACCTAGCCGGGCCCGCACCCCGCACCGGGATCCCGATCCTCTCCATCCGCCCGTATTCCGCGGTCATCGCCCGTAATCCGGAGCTGTCCGCGTTCCGTAGTCATCTCAGAAGGACATACATCATGGCTTCCAAGTCCCAGTCCGCCGAGCGCAAGGCCCGAATAGAGGAGATGCGCCGCGCCGAGCGTGCCCGCGAGCGGCGCAGTCGCATCATCACGATCACGGCGAGCGCCGTCGTGGTCGCCGCCCTTGTCGCTTTCGGCGCCTACATCCTCAACAAGGAGTCCGACAAGAAGGAGGAGCAGCAGGCGGCGGCCAAGGCGCCCATCAAGGACGAGAAGTCCTGGGATGCCAAGAAGCTCGGGCGCAACCATGTCACCGAGGCGGTCAAGTACCCGATGACGCCGCCGGTGGGCGGTGACCACAATCAGGTGTGGATGAACTGCCAGGGTGACGTCTACAAGGAGCCGATCGCGGACGTCAACGCCGTTCACTCGCTGGAGCACGGCGCGGTCTGGGTCACCTACAACGACAAGGCCTCCGAGGCCGATGTGAAGACGCTCGGCGAGAAGGTCGAGAAGACTCCGTACTCGATGATGAGCCCGCTGAAGGAACAGGCCGGCGCGATCATGCTGAGCGCCTGGGGCAAGCAGGTCACGGTGGACAGCGCGAGCGACCCGCGCGTGGACCAGTTCTTCACCAAGTACGTACAGGGCTCGCAGACGCCCGAGCCGGGCGCGGCCTGCACGGGCGGAATGGGCGCGCAGTGAGCGCGGTGAGCTCCGCCGCCCGCTCGGTCACCCGCACCCAGTGGGCGGCGATCACGGCGGTCGTCCTGGCGCTGCTCTTCGCCGGTACGGCGACGGTGGCGTCCGCCGGGCGTGACAGCGGTACGGGTACGGAGTCGGCTCCCGCGCCGTCGGCCGACTCCGCGGACGCGGGCTTCGCCCGTGACATGGCCGTCCACCATCAGCAGGCGGTGGAGATGTCCTTCATCGTGCGGGACAGCACGGACGACGAAGAGGTGCGCCGGCTGGCGTACGACATCGCCAACACCCAGGCGAACCAGCGCGGGATGCTGCTGGGCTGGCTGGACCTGTGGGGACTGCCGAAGGTGCAGTCGGGCCAGGAGCCGATGGCCTGGATGGAGAAGTCCGGCTCCGGCGATCACAGCGATATGGGCAATATGGGCGACATGAGCGGGATGGATCACGGGAGCGGGAGCTCGGGACACGAGGCCCATGACGGCTCGCTGATGCCCGGCATGGCCACGAAGACCGAGCTGGACCAGCTCCGCCAGGCGCGCGGCAAGCAGGCCGAGATCCTCTATCTCCAGCTCATGACCGACCACCACATGGGCGGTGTGTCCATGGCGCAGGGCTGTGTCGAGCTGTGCGAGGTCGGTACGGAGAAGGACCTCGCCGCAGGGATGGTCGCGGCCCAGCAGTCGGAGATGGGCCTGATGGCGGACCTGCTCAAGGCCCGCGGCGCGAAGCCCCGTACCGGCTGACGAGGGCGGACGGGTTTACGGGGTTTACGCGCACAGGGGCGCCGGTTCGAGCGGAACCGGCGCCCCTGACGCGTTCAGCGGTCGCGGCGCCCGAACGGCTGCAAGATGATGGATTTGACTCGGGATGGACGGGATGGAACGGAACGTCCCCATCCGTGTCCCCACGCAGGCCGTATCCCCACGCAGGAGGCATGATTCCCATGACCACCGCCAAAGACATCATGCACCCGGGAGCCCAGTGGATCCCGGCCCACGAGACCCTTGACCGCGCCGCACAGCTGATGCGTCAGCTCAATGTGGGCGCACTCCCCATAGCCGACGAGAACGAACGGCTGGCAGGCATACTCACGGACCGTGACATCGTCGTCGGCTGTGTGGCCATGGGCCATGACCCGGCACAGACCACGGCCGGCGAGATGGCGCACGGCACACCGCGCTGGATCGATTCGAGCGCGGATGTGGACGATGTGCTGTTCGAGATGCAGGGCCACCAGATCCGCCGGCTTCCGGTGATCGAGAACAAGCGTCTGGTCGGGATGATCAGTGAGGCCGATCTGGCCCAGCACCTCAGCGGCGAGCAGATCGGCCAGTGGTGCGAGCAGGTCTACGCGACCACCAGCGGCTCGGGCAGCTCAGGCCGCTCAAGCAGTTCAATGCGCTGAAGGAGCTGAGGCAGCACTCAAGGAGCTGAGACGGCTCAAGGAGCTCACCGGAGCTCAAGGGCTCAAGCGGCTGAGGCCGGCCTCACCGGCCTGGCCCAGCCCGTACCCGTCCGGCCCAGCCCGTACTCGTACCCGCAGGCCCCCCGCCCGGCCGTCCCGGCTCCCGTGCGAGTGGGACGGCCCACACCTCGCACCCCGGGACATCGCGTCAGACAGACGATTACACTGGGCCCGTGCCTCAACTACGCCTCGCTCTGAATCAGATCGACTCGACCGTCGGCGATCTCGCCGCGAACGCCGAGGCGATCGTGCACTGGACCCGGCACTCCGCCGAGCAGGGCGCGCATGTCGTCGCCTTCCCCGAGATGATGCTGACCGGCTATCCCGTCGAGGACCTCGCCCTCCGTTCGTCCTTCGTGGAGGCCTCCCGCGCCGCCCTGCGCGCGCTCGCGGTCCGGCTGGACGAGGAGGGCTTCGGCGAGCTGCCGGTCATCGTCGGCTATCTCGACCGTTCCGAGAAGGCCCAGCCGCGGTACGGCCAGCCCGCGGGCGCCCCGCAGAACGCCGGCGCCGTGCTGCACCGCGGCGCGGTCGTGCTGACCTTCGCCAAGCACCATCTGCCCAACTACGGCGTCTTCGACGAGTTCCGCTACTTCGTACCGGGCGACACCATGCCCGTCGTCCGGGTCCATGGCATCGACATCGCGCTCGCGATCTGCGAGGACCTCTGGCAGGACGGCGGCCGGGTGCCGGCCGCCCGGTCCGCCGAGGCCGGGCTGCTGGTCTCCATCAACGCCTCGCCGTACGAGCGCGAGAAGGACGACACCCGTCTTGAGCTGGTGCGCAAGCGCGCCCAGGAGGCCGGCTGCACCACCGCGTATCTCGCCATGATCGGCGGCCAGGACGAGCTGGTCTTCGACGGTGACTCGATCGTGGTCGACAAGGACGGCGAAGTCGTGGCGCGCGCGCCGCAGTTCGCCGAGGGCTGTGTGGTCCTGGACCTCGATCTGCCGGCCGCCTCGCCCGAACCGCCCACGGGTGTGGCGGACGACGAGCTGCGGATCGACCGGGTGATCCTCTCCGAGGAGCCTCTCCCGGCCTACGAACCCGAGCTGTCCGGAGGCTACGCCGACCGGCTGGAGGACGACGAGGAGGTGTACTCGGCACTGGTCGTGGGCCTGCGCGCGTACGTCGCCAAGAACGGCTTCCGTTCCGTGCTGATCGGGCTCTCCGGCGGTATCGACTCCGCGCTCGTCGCCGCCCTCGCGTGCGACGCGGTGGGCGCGCAGAACGTGTACGGGGTGGCCATGCCGTCCAAGTACTCCTCGGACCACTCCAAGGGCGACGCGGCCGAGCTGGCCCGCCGTACCGGGCTCAACTTCCGTACGATCCCGATCGAGCCGATGTTCGACGCGTACATGGGCTCGCTCGCGCTCACCGGACTCGCGGAGGAGAACCTCCAGTCGCGGCTGCGCGGCACGATGCTGATGGCCCTCTCCAACCAGGAGGGCCAGATCGTGCTCGCACCGGGCAACAAGTCCGAGCTGGCGGTGGGCTACTCGACGCTGTACGGCGACTCCGTCGGCGCGTACGGCCCGATCAAGGACGTCTACAAGACATCCGTCTTCCGGCTCGCCCGCTGGCGCAACCGCGCCGCCGAGGAGCGCGGCCAGACGCCGCCGATCCCGGAGAACTCGATCTCCAAGCCGCCGAGCGCCGAGCTGCGTCCCGGCCAGGTAGACACGGACTCGCTGCCGGACTACGACGTACTGGACCGGATCCTGGAGCTGTACGTCGACCGCGACCAGGGCAAGGACGCGATCGTCACGGCCGGTTTCGACGCCGAACTGGTCGCGCGGACGCTGCGGATGGTGGACACGGCGGAGTACAAGCGGCGCCAGTACCCGCCGGGCACCAAGATCTCGGCGAAGGGCTTCGGCAAGGACCGCCGCCTCCCGATCACCAACCGCTGGCGGGAGTCGCCCCACCAGGGCTAGAGAGGTCTGACAGGTCAGTCACCAGACACGTCAGTCACCGGACGGGCTCAGAATCGTCGTCGTCGCCTCGGTCGGGACGCTGCCCGAGGCGACGATCCGGGACTCGCTGCGTGTCCTGTCCGTACGGTCCAGCAGGCCGGCCGTGACCGCGATCGCCAGGCCTACCACCGCGAGTGCCGCGCCGACCAGGGTCGGGGACATCCAGCCCCAGCCCGCCGCGATCGCCGCGCCGCCGGCCCAGGCGCCGCCCGCGTTGGCGAGGTTGAAGGCCGAGTGGTTCGAGGCGGAGGCGAGCGTCGGGGCGTCCTTGGCCTTGTTCATGACGAGTATCTGGAGCGGTGTGGTCGTCAGGAAGCCGATCCCGCCCAGCAGCACGACCGTCACCAGCGCCGCCCACTGCACATGCACCGTGAAGCGGAAGGCCACCAGCACCAGCGCGAGCGCGGCAAGCGACACATAGAGCGTGGGCCGCAGCGCCCGGTCGGTCAGCGGCCCCGCCGCCAGCGCGCCCAGCGTCATACCGATACCGAACAGCGCGAGGACGAGTGTGACGGACGACTCGCCGAGGCCCATGACCTCGGTCGTCATCGAGGCGAGATACGAGTAGACGGCGAAGACTCCGGCGAAACCGAGGACCGCGGTGGCGAGTCCGAGCAGCACCTGACGGTTGCCGAGAGCACGCACCTCCCGGCCCAGGCTCTGGTGCGCGTCGACCGGTACGTACGGTACGAGCCGGGCCAGCGCCACCAGCGAGAGCAGACCGATCACGGTGACCACCAGGAAGGTGGCCCGCCAGCCGAGATGCTGGCCGAGCAGAGTGGCGGCGGGAACGCCGACGATATTGGCGACGGTCAGTCCGAGGAACATCGTCGCCACGGCCCGCGCCTGCCGTCCCTCACGCACCATCCGGGCGGCGACGACCGCGCCCACTCCGAAGAACGCGCCGTGCGGCAGTCCGGCGAGCACCCGGCCCGCGAGCAGCCAGCCGAAGCCCGGCGCGAGCGCGGAGGCGAGATTGCCGACGACAAAGAGCGCCATCAGCAGCAGGAGCATCCGCTTGCGCGGGATACGGGAGCCGACGGCGGTGAGCAGCGGCGCGCCTATGACGACGCCGAGCGCGTAGGCCGAGACCAGGTAACCGGCGGTGGGCACGGACGTTCCCAGATCGTCCGCGACATTGGGCAGCAGGCCCATCATCACAAACTCGGTGGTACCGATGCCGAAGGCGCTCACAGCGAGGGCGAGCAGGGCCAGGGGCATGAAAAACGACCTCTCCGTAGTAAGTACCTCTACGGAACAAAGCCTCTCAGCCCGTTTGTTCCGGCAAGTGAACACCGGATTGCGCCGGGCGTCCTGCCGAAGCGAAAGGCAACCGGTCCCGGGCCGCGACCGGCCTGTCAGGACAGCCGGCCCGTCAGGACAGCTGCACCCGGGCCGCGATCGGCAGATGGTCGCTGTCGGTCCTGGGAAGAGTCCATGACGAGGTCGGCTCGACGCCCTTCACCATGATCTGGTCGATCCGGGCCAGCGGGAACGACGCCGGCCAGCTGAAGCCGTAACCGTCGCCCGCCGCGCCCTGGGTGGAGCGCATCTGGGACGTGACGGCGTTGAGGGAACGGTCGTTCATCGTGCCGTTGAGGTCACCGAGCAGAATCACCCGGCCGATCTGTTCCGCCGCGATGGCCTCGCCCAGCGCGTCCGCGCTGTTGTCCCGCTGGTTGGCGGTGAAGCCCGCGTGCAGTTTGACCCGTACGGACGGCAGATGGGCCACATAGACGGCGACCGGGCCGTGCGGTGTGGTGACCGTCGAGCGCATCGCGCGGACCCAGCCGAGCCGGATGTCGACGGGCTCGGTGCCGGTCAGCGGGTACTTGCTCCACAGCCCGACCGTGCCCTGCACGGAGTGGTACTTGTACGTGCCGGCCAGCGCCTTCTCGTACGCCGGTACATCACTGGCCTGCAACTCCTCCAGCGCGATGACATCCGCGCCCGACTCCGCGAGGCTGCTCGCGGTGCCCTCCGGATCCGGGTTTCCCGCGTTGACGTTGTGCGTGGCGACGGTGAGATCGCCGCCGACGCCCGACTTCCCGACGAGAAGTCCGCCGAAGAGGTTGAGCCAGATCACGGCGGGAAGCAGCAGGGCGATCAGCGCGGTGGCCGAGCGGCGCACCAGGGCCAGTACGAGAAGCACCGGAACGGTCAGCCCGAGCCAGGGCAGGAAGGTCTCGGTGAGACTGCCCAGATTGCCGATCCGGTTGGGGATCTGCGCGTGAAAGATCATCAGAAGAGCGACCAGCACGGCGATGATCGCGAGAATGATGCCGCGCCGCCAGACGCCGGAATCCCGGCGCCAGCGGCCCAGCAGGGTTCTGACGCGGGATCCGGTGCGGGGCTCGTGCCCGTCCGCCGTCACCGAGTGCGCTGTGTACTCCTGCGTCATGTCCGCTGCCCTCACTGCCTTGCCTGTGCACGCCCGCCTCTGACCCTAGGGGATGTACGGGCGCTTCTCCGCCGTCTGTGGACGGCCGTACTGTCACGGAGACGATGGCCGCGGGGCGGCGGGTTCCGATCAAGGACGGATAGCCGACGGCTGTGACGGAACACGCACGGGACGCGTCCGGCCGGTGCCGTCCGGAATCTCCCCGTACGGTACGGGGAATCGGCCTCCGGCGCTCCCCAGGCCAAGCGCCTTCGGAGGTGCACCTCCGGCACCTCCGCAGTAAGGCACGCGGCGTGCGGTCAGACAGGCGGCGTACGGTCAGGCGCAGGCGGCGTGCGCCGGCTCAGGCCCTGGAGCGCCGTGCAGACGATCCGCTCGGCGAGATCCTCGTCCAGCGGCGCGCCGGGCCGGTGCAGCGTACGGACCAGCATGGGTCCGAGGAACATGTCGTGCAGCAGATCGACGTCGATGTCGTCACGCAGCTCGCCCGAGGCGACTCCGCGCTCGATCACGGCCAGCGTGATCCGCCGCCGTGGTTCCACCACCGTCCTGTAGTACTCCTCCCACAGCCGGGGCTGGCTCTTCATCTGTACGACGACGTTGTGCAGCAGCGCCGAGGAGCGCTGGGCCAGCCCGCGTCTGCGGATCGACTCCAGCATGACGCGGAGATCGTCGAGGGCGGAGGTGCCGGGCAGTTCGGCGTCGGGCGGCTCGATCTCGCGCAGGACGTCCACGAAG
Organism: Streptomyces sp. NPDC059743; assembly: GCF_042732975.1. Taxonomy (NCBI): domain Bacteria; kingdom Bacillati; phylum Actinomycetota; class Actinomycetes; order Kitasatosporales; family Streptomycetaceae; genus Streptomyces; species Streptomyces sp. NPDC059743. Next base: position 91,418 of record NZ_JBHWGS010000005.1, read on the forward strand.
AGCTCTTCCTTGCCCTGCCAGCGCCGGTAGATGGTGGACTTGCCGACGCCGGCCGTTCGGGCGATGCGCTCGATGGAGAGGCTGGCCAGTGGCACGCCGTCCTCCAGCAGTTTCACGACGGCTTCCAGGATCGCCCGCTCGGCCGCCTCGCTGCGTGGCCTGCCGCGCCGGTGTTCCTTCGCGTGATCCTGCTCCAGCACGCTGTTCCGCCTCTCGCCGGCCCGTCGGCCGTTCCCGTTCCGTCCGCCGTCCCGCCGTAGCCTTGTACGGCCGTACTCGCGCCGCCCTGATTCTCGTACATGACGGCAGTGCGCCCGCCGTTCCCGGCCACCCGGCCACCCGTACGCCACGCCCTGCCCGTACGTCCGTCCCGGAAGCGGCCGGGCGGACGGGCGGCCGGGACGGACCGTCGGTCAGCTCCGGGTGGTGGAGGCAGCGGCGGCGGGCTCGGGTGTCTCCTCGCTCCCGGCGAGTTTCCGCGCCGGCGGCCGTCCCGGCAGGAAGAGCGCGACGACCGCCGCACCGATCAGCGCGACCACAGCCGAGCCGATCGCCGTGACATGCATGGCGTGCAGGAACGCGTCGTACGCCGAGCCGATCAGCGGCCTGCCGGCCGGGCCCAGCTTCTCCGCGACTCCGAGCGTCGCCTCGATCGACTCGCCCGCCGCGTCCCGCGCCGCGGCCGGGACCGCGCCGAGGTGTCCCTCGATCCCGCCGCGGTAGGTCGCGGAGAGCACGGAACCGAGGACGGCGACGCCGAGGGCTCCGCCGACCTGACGGAAGGTGTTGTTGATCGCGGAGCCCGAACCGGCCTTCTCCCTGGGCAGCGCCTGCATCACCGCGACGGTCACCGGCGGCATGATGTGCGCCATTCCGGTGCCCTGGACGAAGAACACCACGCACAGCACCCAGACCGGCGTGCCCGCACCGAAGAACGCGAACGCCGCGAGACCGCCCGCGACCAGCAGCATGCCGCCCGTACAGACCGCGCGGGCGCCGAACCGGTCCACGATCAGCCGGGCCCGTGGCGCGAAGATCATCTGGGCCGCTGCCAGCGGCACGATCAGCAGTCCCGACTGGAGCGCGCTGTAGCCGCGCACGCTCTGGAGATAGAAGGCGGAGAAGAACGTCACACCCATCAGCGCGAAGAAGACCAGCGCGATCGCGGCGACGGCGGCGGCGAAGGCCGGCTTCTTGAAGTACGAGATGTCGATGGCCGGATGGCTGCTGCGCTTCTCGTGCCAGACGAACGCGGCCAGTACGGCGACACCGCCGAGCAGCGGCAGTAGTACGGAGGCGGCCGTGAAGTCGGCCAGTTCGCCGCCGCGGATGATGCCGTAGACGAGCAGGACCAGTCCGACGATGGAGAGCGCGACACCGAGCGGGTCGACCCGGCCGGGATTGGGATCCCTGGAGTCCGGTACGAGGAGCACCATCGCGATCAGCGCGACGACGGCCACGGGCACATTGACCAGGAAGATGGAGCCCCACCAGAAGTGTTCGAGCAGCAGTCCGCCGGTGATCGGGCCGATGGCGATCCCGAGGCCCACGCTGCCCGCCCAGATACCGATGGCCTTGGGCTGCTCGTCGCGCTCGAAGACATTCATCAGAACGGCGAGAGTGGCAGGCATCACAAAGGCGGCACCGAAGCCCATCAGGGCGCGGTAGCCGATGAGTTCGGCGGGCGATCCGGACAGGGCGGCGAGCGCCGAACCGGCGCCGAAGACGAAGATGCCGAAGAGCAGTACCTTCTTACGGCCGATACGGTCGCCGAGCAGGCCCGAGGTGAAGAGCAGTCCGGCGAAGACGAGCGTGTAGGAGTTGATCGCCCACTCCAGCTCGCTCTGGGTGGCGCCGATGCCGGTGGGTTCGGGAGCGGCGATCGTCTTGACCGCCACGTTCAGGATCGAGTTGTCCAGAACGACAATAAGCAGGCTGAACATGAGCACGCCCAGGATCGCCCAGCGGCGGCGGTGGACGGCTTCGGGTATGCGAGGTGCGGCGACCGGGGCGCCGGACGGTGTGGACATGACGCACAGGCTAGACCGATTTCGATACGAGACCGTCTCGTATTGGAGAATCTTTACCGGCAGCCGGTGAGGTGCGAGGCATCTCGGAGCCCGTGTACGTGAGGTGCGTGGGATGCGCATGGGGCATGTGGGGCCGGTGTGAGGGCCGGTACGAGGACCCACTTCCCGAGTGTGGCCTCGGGATGCCACCATGGTTGCGGTCCGGGGACACCGTCAGGGTGCCTCGAGATGACGAAAGGGCCATCGGCCATGACTCTTCAGGCTGCGCAGAAGCCGCCCGCGGAAAGCGGGAGCGGCGCGAAGGCGGAGAACACCAAGGCGCTGTACGGCGGCACAAGCTCCCGGCGCATCACGGTCCATGACATCGCGGCGGCCAAGGAGCGCGGCGAGAAGTGGCCGATGCTCACCGCCTATGACGCGATGACGGCCTCCGTCTTCGACGAGGCTGGCATTCCCGTACTGCTCGTCGGCGACTCCATGGGCAACGTCCACCTCGGCTACGAGACCACGGTGCCCGTCACGCTGGACGAGATGACGATGCTCTCCGCCGCGGTCGTACGGGGCACCAGGCGCGCCCTGATCGTCGGCGACCTCCCGTTCGGCTCGTACCAGGAAGGGCCGGTCCAGGCCCTGCGCAGCGCCACCCGGCTGGTGAAGGACGCGGGTGTCGGCGCGATCAAGCTGGAGGGCGGCGAGCGCTCGCACACCCAGATCGAGCTGCTGGTGCAGGCCGGTATCCCGGTGATGGGACACATCGGGCTGACTCCGCAGTCGGTCAACACCCTGGGCTACCGGGTGCAGGGCCGTGGCGAGGAGGCCGCCCAGCAGCTCCTGCGCGACGCCAAGGCGGTGCAGGACGCGGGCGCCTTCGCGGTCGTGCTCGAACTGGTGCCGGCCGAGCTGGCCGCCGAGGTCACTCGGATTCTGCACATCCCGACCATCGGTATCGGCGCGGGAGTCGAGACGGATGCGCAGGTGCTCGTGTACACGGACATGGTCGGGCTGACGGGCGGCAAGGTGCCGCGCTTCACCAAGCAGTACGTGAATCTGCGCCGGACACTCGGCGATGCGGCGAAGGAGTTTGCGGACGAGGTCATTGGCGGAACGTTCCCTCAGGAGGAGCACACCTTCCACTAGCCGGAGCGCGTGGGAACGCGTGGGAGAGCGGGCACCCGCGGCGGCAAGCCGGGCGCACAACAGCGCACTCGGCAGAAGCGCACGGGGCTCGACTCACAACACACGCTTCCGCGCGCCGCTCCGGGCGCGAGCGCCGTCCGTACGTATGCGCATCAGCACATCCGTACGACGGGTACTCCCGGAGCACAGCACACGCGCGAAGCACAGCACGCCTTGAAGCCACTGCCCGCACGAGCGACAGCCCGCCGATCATCCCCCGTCGGCGGGCTGTCGCATGCGGCTCTCGCACGCGGTTGTCCACAGGCGGTCGGCCGGCTGACAGCCACTTGTCGGCGGACTGTCGGTGGATTGTCGGTGGCGGATGGTCCACTGTTGTCATGACGCGAATCGACAAGAACCCCAACGGCAGCCGCACGGGCAACGCCGTCGAGGTGCGGGGGCTGGTCAAGCAGTACGGCGGACCACAGGGCACCCGGGCACTCGACGGAGTCGACCTCGATGTGCGCGAGGGCACCGTCCTCGGTGTGCTCGGACCCAATGGCGCCGGCAAGACGACGCTCGTCCGTATTCTCTCCACGCTCGTCCAGCCGGACGCCGGGACCGCCATGGTCGCCGGGTACGACGTGCTGCGCCAGCCCCGCCAGCTCCGCCGCACGATAGGCCTCACCGGTCAGTACGCCTCGGTCGACGAGAAGCTCTCCGGCTGGGAGAACCTCTATATGATCGGCCGGCTCCTCGATCTCTCCCGCCAGGACGCCCGCCGCCGCTCCGACGAACTGCTGGAGCGCTTCTCCCTCACCGACGCGGCGAAGAAGCCCGCCATGCAGTACTCGGGCGGTATGCGCCGCCGGCTCGACCTGGCCGCCTCGATGATCGGCCGGCCTTCGGTGCTCTATCTGGACGAGCCGACGACCGGGCTCGATCCCCGTACACGTAACGAGGTCTGGGACGAGGTGCAGCGGATGGTCGCCGAGGGCGCCACCGTCCTGCTCACCACGCAGTACATGGAGGAGGCCGAGCAGCTCGCGAGCGAACTGACGGTCATCGACCGCGGCCGGGTCATCGCCAGCGGCGGAGTGAACGAGCTGAAGGCGAAGGTCGGCGGTCGCACGCTCCAGATCCGGCCGACGGATCCCGCGCAACTCCCGGCGATGGCAAGGGCGATCGCCGAGACCGGCCTCGACGGGGTCTCCGGCACCCAGGCCGTCCCGGACGAAGGACTGCTGTACGTACCGATCCTGAGCGACGAGCAGCTCACCGCGGTCGTCGGCCTGCTGGGCGAGCGCGGCTTCGGCATCGCCCATATCGGCACCCATCTGCCCAGCCTGGACGAGGTGTTCCTGGCGATCACCGGCCAGAAGACCTCCGTGTCCGACATCGCACCCGAGGAGATCGCGGTATGAGCACGACCACACTGCCCACCTCCGCGCCCGGGCGGACGCCCGTGCCGTCGCCGGTCCGGGCCGACGAGGGCCGGATCGGCCTGCGCGCCAATCTCCGGCACATCGGCGCGCTGGTGCGCCGTAACGCCCTTCAGATCAAGCAGGATCCGGAGTCGATGTTCGACGTCCTGCTGATGCCGGTCATCTTCACGCTGCTGTTCGTGTATGTCTTCGGCGGCTCGGTCGGCGCGAGCCTCGGCGGCAGCCGGGACGCCTATGTGAACTATGTGATTCCCGGTCTGATGGCGATGATGGGCATGAACATCGCGATGGCCGTCGGCACGGGAATGAACGACGACTTCCGCAAGGGAGTCATGGACCGGTTCCGTACGATGCCGATAGCCCGGTCCTCCGTACTGATCGCGAAGATCGTCGTGGAGATCGGCCGGATGCTGGTCGCCACCGCCATTCTGCTCGGCATGGGCTTTCTGCTCGGGCTGGAGATCAAGACCTCCGTGCTGGAGCTGGCCGGAGCCGTCGGACTCTCCCTGGCGTTCGGTGCCTCACTGATGTGGATCTTCATCCTGCTGGGACTGACGATGAAGACGGCGCAGGCGGTCCAGGGCGTGGCCATGCTCGTACTGATGCCCTTGCAGTTCGGCTCGTCCATCTTCGCGCCGCCGTCCACGATGCCCGGCTGGCTCCAGACCTTCACCGACTACAACCCGCTCTCCAACCTCGCGGACGCGGCGCGGGGTCTGATAAACGGCGGTCCGGTCGCGCACTCGGTGTGGGTGACGCTGGCGTGGGCGGCGGGAATCACGGTGGTGACGGCTCCGCTGGCGGTGGCGAAGTTCCGCAAGAAGTCCTGAGCCAGGAGAAGTCCTGAGGGCCGGTTGGTCGGACGGACCGTACGGGTCAGACGGACCGTACGAGGGCGGCGGCTTCCTTCAGAGTGAGGGTGCCGCCCTCGGCGTGGGCCGTCTCGAATGCGGTGTCGCCGAGGGCGGCCGTTGCGGCCGCGCGCGCGTGCGTCAGCAGTTCCCGCTCCGTGGAGACTCTGAAGTGCCCGGGAGGCAGGAGCCCTTCGTACGCGCCGATGAGCCGGCCCGCGTCGCGTGCCCGCGCGTAGGCCTGGTCGTCGGCCGCCTGGTCGTTGGCCGCCTGGTCGTCGGCGCCGGGGCCGACCGGACCGGCCAGGGCCCAGGCGGCGGTGAGCATATGGACCGCGGCCATCTCGGGCGCGACCATCTGCGAGAGCGGCGAGAGCGCGGTCTCCACGGCCTCCCGGGATGCCTCCAGCGCCTCGGCCCAGCGGCCTTCGGCGCAGTCCAGCCAGGCGAGGGCGCCCTTCACAAAGCCTTCGAAGATCGCCAGGGTGCCGGAGTGGAACACGTCGAGGAGCAGTTCCAGTTCCTCCCGTGCCTCCGCCAGGCGTCCGGTACGGCCCAGCCACATCGCGAGGAAGAGCCGGGCGGCCGGCATCACCTCGTGCGCCACCTCGGGCCCCAGGGCGAGTACGTCACGGAGGATGCGTTCGCCCTCCTCGCCCTGGCCCATCTCCAGCATGGTCTGCGCGAGCCGGGAGCGCAGCAGGGCGACCTGGCTCTGTGCGCCGAGGCCCTCGGCATGGCGGATGGCGGCCCTGTAGTCCTCGGCGGCGAGTGCGTACTCACCGCGCTTGTCCCTGGCCTCGCCCCGGGCCGAGAGCGCCTCCGCGGCGCCCCAGGTGTCGCCGAGCCGGTCGTAGATCGCCAGGCTGCGGTCGGCGTCACGGCTCGCGTCGCCCGCCCGGGCGCTGCGGTTGGCCAGGACGTTGGCCCGCAGATGGAGTGTGCCGGCCAGCTCCCATTCGTAACCGAACTCCTCGCAGGTCCGTATGGTCTCGTCGAGGACCATGCGCAGCCGCTCCGGATCACCGCTGAGCATGACGGCGAAGACGGCCAGAGTGCCCGGGAAGCGGCAGGTCTGCGGCAGGCCGGTGCCGTAGACGGAGGTGACGCGGCTCAGCCAGGCGAGGCGTTCGGGACTGGTCCAGTCCTCGGCCACGTGTTCCACGCTGGCCGCTTCGATCAGCCGTACCTCGCGTCTGGCCTCCTGGAGGAGTTCGGCGGTCATGGGCGGTGGCGTGTCCGTGCAGCGCTGCGGGATCGGCGGCGCGGGGACGACGGGCGGCGCGAACGGATCGGGCCCGAGGCCGGCGGCGGCCCGCGACCACTGCCGGGCGTCGGCGCGCAGATCGAGCATCTGCCAGAACCAGCCGAGGGAGAGGACGAGACAGAGCATCTCGTGCTCGTCGCGCGCGGCGTGGGCGCGGCGGAGCGCGGTGCGCAGATTCTCGTACTCCAGTTGCAACAGGGCCATCCCGGCGCGCTGACCGCGCCCGCGCAGCAGAGGATCGGTGACGCGGGCGAGTTCCCGGTAGTGAACGAGGTGCCGCCGCTCGGCCTCCGCCCGCTCCCGGGCTTGATCGAGCCGCTCGGCGGCGTACTCGGCGACGGTCTCCAGCAGCCGGTAACGCATATCGCCGTCCGGCGAGGGCGCGGCAACGACGAGGGACTTGTCGATAAGGGACCCGAGAATCCCGGCGACGTCACGGGAGGAGACGGCGGGAGCGGCGTGCGCCTGCGGCTCGGGGTCCGCGCAGACACGTTCCGCGGCCGTCAGTGCGCAGCCGCCGGTGAAGACGGACAGGCGGCGGAGTACGGCGCGTTCCGGGGTGGTGAGGAGGTCCCAGGACCAGTCGACCACGGCGCGCAAGGTCTGCTGGCGCGGCAGTACGGTCCTGCTCCCACTCGTCAGCAGCCGGAAACGGTCGTCCAGACGATCCGCGATCTGACGCGGCGTCAGCATCCGCAGCCGCGCCGCCGCCAGCTCGATCGCCAACGGCAACCCGTCCAGCCGACGGCAGATCTCCGCCACCGCCACCGGATCACTCTCCGGATCGAACCCAGAACGCACCGCACGACCACGCTCACCGAACAACCGATACGCCGGATCCGGCGGCAACGGCTCCACCGGACGCACCACCTCACCCGGCACACCCAACGGCTCACGGCTGGTCGCCAGAACCGTCAGCTCCGGGCAGCGGACGAGCAAGGTCTCGGCCAAGGTCGCGGCGGCCTCCACGACGTGTTCGCAGTTGTCGAGCAGGAGCAGCATGCGCCGCCGTCCGCAGTGCTCGGCCAGCCGTACGAGCGGCTCGCCGGCCTGTCTGTCCGCCGCCCGCAGCTCCTCGCCGCCGGCCCCGCGCAGCACGGTCTCGCGCGCTCCGAGCGCGGTCAGGACGGCCTCGGGAACGGTCTCCGGATCGTCCACGGGCGCCAGTTCGGCGAACCACACGCCGTCCGGCCAGTCCTCGGCCACCCGCTCGGCGGCCTCCTGCGAGAGCCGTGTCTTCCCGGCGCCGCCCGGCCCCAGCAGCGTCACCAGCCGGGCCCGCCCGAGGTCCTCACGGATCGCCTCGATGTCGCCTTCCCGGCCCACGAAACTGGTCAGCCGCGCCCGCAGGTTGCCCTGCACCGGTCCACCGCGCGCCTGCGCCGGTCCACCGCGCGGACCTGACGCCCGGCCCTCGCCGACCACGGCCGTTCCGCCCGCTCCCGTACCGCCCACTCCCGTACCGCCCACTCCCGTACGGCCCGCTCCTCCCCCGGTCCCGCCGTCGGAACCGTCCGCGTGCAGCAACTCCTCGTGCAGCGCCCGGAGTTCCGGGCCCGGGCCCGTACCCAGCCGGTTCACGAGTGCGCGGCGTACACCGTCGTACGCCGCCAGCGCCTCCGCCGGGCGCGAGGCGTCACGCAGGGCCTGGATACGGAGGGCCTGGAGAGGTTCGTCCAGCGGGAACTCACCGCAGAGCGCGGCCAGTTCGGGCAGTGTCTCCTCCGCGCGGCCCAGGGCGAGCAGGGCCGTGAGCCGGGCCCTGCGGGCCTCCAGCCGACTGGTCTCCCAGCGGGCCGCCTCGGATCCGCGGTCCGGAAGGTCGGCCAGCGCCGGACCGCGCCAGAGCGCGAGCGCGTCGTCGAGCAGGCCCGCCGCCTTGGCCGCGTCGCCCTCGCCCAGGGCCCGCGTCCCTTCCGCCGCGAGCCGGCCGAAGCGGTGCAGGTCGACGTCGTCCTCGTCCGCGCACAGCCGGTATCCGCCGTCCGCCGACAGGACCGCCGCGGGCCCGAGCGCCCGCCGCAACCGCCCGACGAGCGCCTGGAGCGCGCCCATCGCGTCGGCGGGCGGATCGCCGTCCCAGACCTCGGCGACGAGCGTTCCGACCGGCACCGTACGTCCGGGCCGCAGCGCGAGGACCGTCAGCAGCGCACGAAGCCGCGCGCCACCGAGGGCGACGGCCGTGCCGTCGTCGTGCAGTGCCCGAGTGGTGCCGAGAACGCGGTAGCGCATCCGCCCATTGTCCGTGACGCCACCGGGCCGGTCGTCCCACGCCCCGGTTCGCGTGCCCATGTGGCGATTCGTACGTCCCGTGCCTCCGGTCCGGAACTCAGACCGGTCGGCGAGACGTTTCCGATGCGGCAGCCATGGCGACCCGGCAGCCACCACAAAGCCGTACGAGCGGTACGGTCGGGCAGGCCCGACCGCCGACACCACCCTCCCGGGGAGCCTCGCCCATGACCACCGCCACCTCACGCCACAGCGACCGGCGGATCTCCCCGGTCTTCCTGGGCATCGCCGCCGTCACGGCCGTCGCGGCCTGGGCCGTCTGGACGGACTTCGCGGCGGACGTCCGGATCGCCGTTTTCCTGTTCGTCACGGGCGCCTGGGTCGTCTCGCTCTGTCTGCACGAGTACGCGCACGCCCGCACCGCGCTGCACGGTGGCGACATCACGATCGGTGCGAAGGGATATTTGACGCTCAATCCACTCAAATACACCCATGGCATGCTGAGCATCGTCCTGCCGGTGATCTTTGTGATCATGGGCGGCATCGGTCTGCCGGGCGGCGCGGTCTTCATCGAGCGGAACCGTATCCAGGGCCGCTGGAAGCACAGCCTGATCTCCGCGGCGGGCCCGCTCACGAACGTACTGTTCGCGGTCGTCTGCACCGCGCCGTTCTGGTTCGACGGCCTCTCCGGGATGCCGGACGGCTTCCGCTACGCGCTCGGCTTCCTCGCGCTGCTCCAGGTCACCGCGGCGATCCTGAACTTCCTGCCGGTGCCCGGGCTGGACGGTTACGGCGTGATCGAGCCCTGGCTGTCGTACCGGATCCGCCGCCAGGTCGAGCCGTACGCGCCGTTCGGGCTGCTCGCCGTCTTCGTGATCATCCTGATCCCGGGCGTGAACGCGGTCTTCTTCGACGCGATCGACGCGATCCTGCGCGGTCTCGGCGTGAGCAATCTGGACACGTACTGCGGCCGGAACCTCTTCACCTTCTGGGAGTCCCGGAACGAGTTCGTCTGCGGCCCGGCCGGCTCGTAACGCTCAGCCCGGCCCGTAACGCTCAACTCGCGGCGTCCTACGAAGCCTCCGTGGCCGAGGCCGCCCGCTCGAACTTCGCCCTGCGCAGGTAGTACCAGCCCATGTTGGACGAGAGTCCGGCGAGCAGCACCCAGACGATGCCGAGCCAGTTTCCCTGGACGAACGAGACCACGGCCGCGACGACGGCCAGGACGCAGACGACAAGGGCGTAGAGAGCGAGGCGGGGCATGGAGGTCGGCTCCTGTCTGGGGTTTCTGTACGAGCTGGCGGTACGCGCTCCAGTGTCCCCCATGCCCGGCAAGGGCCGGACGACCGGTCAGACGTCCGTCACACGCAGCCCGGCGTGTGCCTTGTAACGGCGGTTGACCGAGATCAGATTGGCCACCAGCGACTCCACCTGGTGCGCGTTGCGCAGCCGGCCCGCGAAGACTCCGCGCATGCCCGGGATACGGCCCGCCAGCGCCTGCACGACATCCGTGTCCGCGCGCGCCTCGCCCAGCACCATCACATCGGTGTCGATCCGCTCGACGTCCGGGTCCTGGAGCAGCACGGCGGAGAGATGGTGGAACGCCGCCGTCACCCGGGACTCCGGCAGCAGGGCGGCGGCCTGCTCGGCCGCGCTGCCCTCCTCGGGAGTGATGGCGTACGCGCCCTTCTTGTCGAAGCCGAGCGGATTGACGCAGTCGACAACAAGCTTGCCCGCCAACTCGTCCTTGAGGCCCTCCAGCGTCTTCGCGTGCCCTTCCCACGGCACGGCGACGATCACCACATCGCTGCGCCGCGCGCACTCGGCGTTGTCGGCTCCCTCGATCCCTTCGGCACCGACGGCGACGAGTCCGGCCGCCGCCGACTCCGCGCGCTCGGCCACCCGGGATCCGATGATCACTTTCTGTCCGGCCCTCGCCAGCCGGTAGGCGAGCCCACGGCCCTGGTCCCCGGTGCCGCCGAGCACTCCGACGACGAGCCCGGTGACGTCCGGGAGGTCCCAGGGATCCTTGGCGGGCGCGGGCGCGGGCACGGGGACTGTGGGCTTGGGAGTGTCGGAGGAGGTGTTGCCGCTGTCCGTTGAAGTCATGTCGCCGACCCTACTGGGCGGTAAAAGGTCACGTTCGGGTGAGCTGCCGGCTATCGGCCGCGCCGCCCGCCGGACTCCGGCAGGATGCGGGCCCATGGATGCCGTACGCGTCGCACTGCTGCGTGAGGTCCTCGCGGGTACGGAGTGGCCGGCCGCGGCCCGCCGGTTCGCGGGAGCCCTGCGCTCCTCCGTCGTACCACAGGGCGGCGGGCTGCTGCTGGTCGGGACGGAGGAGTACGAGCCCTGGCATCTCGCGGCGCATCTCGTGGACGAGGCGGCGTGGTCCGGACAGCCGGAGCTGAATCCCACGCTGGTACGGCACCGGGTACGGCCGGAGGATCCGGCGCATCTCGCCGTCGGACTGGGACGGCTCGAAGCAGCGGGCCGTGGCGAGACACTGCTCGTCGTGGCACCGCGCCGGCCGGACGACGGACTGCTGGAACGGGTGCACGACGCGCGGCGGGCCGGAGCGACGGTGCTCTCGCTGGACGGCGGTGACGCGGAGGTGCACGGGCTGGCCCACGACGCGCTGACCGTGGGCGGGCCGGACGCGGCGCAGGGCGTGGACCTCGACACCGTGCAGCACCTGGTGAGCGCGGCGGCCGGCGAGAACAGCCTGCCGACCGTACGCGGCCGGCGCCGCTTCCGGGACCGGCTGTCCTGGCTGGCGGACCAGCTCACGGCGCCGCCGCCGGCGCGGTGGTAAGAGCCCGGAGTCGTAAAATCCGCTTGCCGTCTCCCTCCACCGGCACGGAACATGGCCGCTCGTGACCAAAAAGCTCGGCGCGATCCTGCCGGATCTCTCTCCTCTGCGTTCCTCCCGCGATTTCCGGCTGCTCTGGGTGCAAGGGCTGGTGACGACCGTCGGCAGCTTCATGGCGATGATCGCGCTGCCGCTCCAGATCAAGGATCTGACCGGCTCACCTCTCGCCGTCGGCGCGATGGGCCTGGTGGAACTCGTCCCACTGATCGTCTTCGGGCTGTACGGAGGCGCCCTCGCCGACGCCGTCGACCGGCGCAAGGTCATCCTGCTCACCGAGGCGGGACTCGGGCTGCTGGCCGCCGTGCTGCTGCTGAACGCGCTGCTGCCGCGGCCGATGCTCTGGCCGCTGTATGTCGTCGCCGGCGGAGTGTCCGCGCTGGCCGGGCTCCAGCGTCCGGCGCTGGACTCGATGATGGCCAGGATCGTGCCGCACGACCAGCTCACCGCCGCCGCGGCGCTCAACGCCGTGCGCTGGCAGGTCGGCTCGATCGCGGGCCCTTCGCTGGCCGGGCTCGTCGTCGCGTACGCCGGTCACGCGACGGCGTACGGGCTCACGATCGTGACGTTCGCCGTCTCCGTACTGCTCTGTACGCGGCTGTCGGCGGCGCCCGCCGCGCACGACGCGGAGAAGCCGTCCCTGCGTGGCATAGCGGAGGGCGCGCGGTACGCGTGGAGCAGACCGGTGCTGCTGGGGACGTACGCGATCGATCTGGCCGCGATGTTCTTCGCCTTCCCGAACACGATCTTCCCGTTCCTCGCGGACGAGCTGCACGCGGAGTGGTCGCTCGGGCTGATGTACGCGGCGGGCTCGGTCGGTTCGGCACTGCTCGCCCTGACCAGCGGCTGGACCTCACGGGTGCGGCGGCACGGGCTCTTCGTGGTGTTCGGCGCGGCGGGCTGGGGGCTGGCGATCACGGCCGCGGGATGGTTCGCGAACATCTGGCTGGTGCTGGTGTGCCTGGCGTTCGCGGGCGCGGGCGACATGCTCAGCGGACTGGGCCGCTCGACCATCTGGAACCAGACGATCCCGGAGGAGCTGCGCGGCCGGCTCGCCGGGATCGAGGTGCTCTCGTACAGCGTCGGGCCCCAGCTGGGCCAGGTACGCGCGGGCGCGATGGCGGGCTGGACGGGCACCCGCCCGGCGATCTGGGGCGGCGGGCTGGCGTGTGTGGCCTCGGTGGGCCTGCTGGCGGTGGTCCTGCCGAAGCTGGTGACGTACGACGCGACGACGGACGAGGACGCGCAACGCCGCCGAGCGGCGAAGGAGCCACTACAGGAACCGGCCTCGACGTCGACGTCGGCCCCGACCTCGCCGAGCTGATGCCCAGGCGCCGCGACCGCCCTGCCATGCCGTGTCGGCGGCGGGAACGGTCGCGGCGTCACCGCTCGGCTCAGTCCTCCGCCGGAGTGTCCGGTTTGTCGTGCCACTTCGGGTCGGTCTCCCACTCCAGATTCCGCTCCCGCGCGGTGTCCATCGCGTGCGCCGCCTCCTCCGGACTCGCGTACGGGCCGAAACGGTCCGCCGCGCGGCACTGCGGGCCCTCCTCGACCTTCTGGTGGCGCAGGCAGTAGTACCACTCGCCGGGTTTGCCGACCGTACGCTTCTTGAACAGGGCCATCGTCGGCTCCTTCCTGTCAACTTGGCCCGGCTGTAAACGGCCGGGTTTGGAGGTAGCGCCCAACTGGATGCCGGGTGGGCTCCTCCGTCCAGACATCCCTATGGGGTGGCAGGGGCGCGTGACTCACGCCCCGCAGTCCACACGGTCTCGCCTTTGCGGCCGATGTTGTGGGACGCGTTGTCGTCCGCGTGCATGAGGGCCCCGCAGGACCGGCAGGCGAACGTCGCTTGTGACTGGCGGTTGCGCCGGTCGATGTGACCGCACTCGGAGCATTGCCGACTGGTGTACGCCGGATCGACGTACACCAGCGGCACCCCAGCCCGCTTGGCCTTGTACTCGATGTACTGGCCAAGCTGGAGAAAGCTCCACGAATGCAGGGCAGTCCGCTGGTCCTTACGGAGCCGTACCCGGCTTCGGATGCCTGTGAGGTCTTCCAGGGCGATACCGGAGCCGGTGCGTTCAGCGGTGGTGACGATGGTCTTGGAGACGATGTGGTTGACGTTGGCGGTGTGCCGGGCTTCCTTGCGGGAGCGCTTCTTGATGAGGCGCTTCGCGGACTTGGTGCCCTTGGCCTGGAGCTTCTTCCGCAGATCGAGCTGTCGTTTCCGGTGCCGGTTCAGGCCGCGCCCGGCAGCCCGGTAGCCGGTGGAGGTGGTAGCGATGTTGGTGATCCCGAGGTCGACACCGATGAACCCGCTGGGCTCGTACTGCTCGTCCTCGGGGACATCGCAGACGGCGATCAGGTAGAACACGCCGTCGCGTTCGATCAGGTCGGACTCGCCCTTGCGGTGCTCGCGGAGCATCTTGAGCGCGTCCGGGAAGCAGGCGAAGCGGACGTTCTTGAGCCGTCCGGCCGTCGTCCAGATCGACACCGTTCGGACGTCGTACTGCCAGGACAGGCACCGGTCGTCATACGGCTGCGCGGCCTCGGGCCGGAACGTGATCGGCTTCGACTCCGCCTTGACCCTGCGCTTCGACCCCGGCTTGCCCAGGTTCCCGGCGCGGATGTTCGCCTTCAACGTGGCGTAGGCGTCACGCGTCTTCTTGATGACGTGCTGGGCGGCCTGCGCCCCCAGCCCGCGCGCCTTCAACTCGGCGTAGGTGTGCTTCCGCAGCTCATACTCACGCGGGACACCGCGCTCGAACGCCACACCGGATACCCAGCACGCGGCCTTATTGACCGTACGCAGGGTCGCCGACAGCGCGGCGGCCTGGCCGGCCTCCGGCATCAACTTCACCTGCGTCACGATCTTCACACCCGCAATCGTAGCATTACCCTATGTCACCACACTGGGTCAAACCCCAACATCCGCAGGGGTCGTACGGTCGTCCACACCCTCCATGCCCACTTGGTCTTCACACCCAAGTACCGGCGCGGTCCGTTCACCGACGAGATCCTTCGACGCTGCAAGGGCATGAACGCCCAGGGTCCCGCGCTAGATCATGCTGAACACCATGCTGCCCCACACACGCTCGTTAGACTCGCTGGCATGTCTGGCCAGTCACTGCTCATCCCCGGGGAGATCTCTCCCCTCCGTTCCGTACCCGGAAAGATCCGGCGCCCCGAGTACGTCGGGAAGCCCGCGCCCGCGCCGTACACCGGGCCCGAGGTGCAGACCGCCGAGACGGTCGAGCTGATGCGGATCGCCGGGCGGATCGCCGCGCAGGCGATGGAGGAAGCCGCCAAGCACATCTCGCCGGGCGTCACCACCGACGAGCTGGACCGGGTCGCGCACGAGTTCATGTGCGACCACGGCGCCTATCCGTCGACGCTCGGCTACCGCGGCTTCCCCAAGTCGCTCTGCACCTCGGTCAATGAGGTGATCTGCCACGGGATCCCGGACTCCACGGTGCTCCGCGACGGCGACATCGTGAACCTGGACGTCACGGCGTACATCAACGGCGTCCACGGCGACAACAACGCCACCTATCTCTGCGGCGATGTCGACGAGGAGTCGAGGCTGCTGGTGGAGCGGACCCGCGAGTCGCTGAACCGCGCCATCAAGACCGTGCGGCCCGGACGGCAGATCAATGTGATCGGGCGGGTGATCGAGTCGTACGCCAAGCGGTTCGGCTACGGCGTCGTCAGGGACTTCACCGGCCACGGGATCAACTCGTCCTTCCACTCCGGGCTGATCGTCCCGCACTACGACAGCCCGCACGCCACCACCGTCATGCGGACGGGCATGACCTTCACCATCGAGCCGATGCTGACGCTCGGCACCTACGAGCACGACATGTGGGACGACGGCTGGACCGTGGTCACCAAGGACCGGAAGCGGACGGCGCAGTTCGAACACACGCTGGTGGTGACGGACACGGGCGCGGAGATCCTCACTCTTCCGTGAGGTTGCCGTACCGCCGATGCGGGGTAGCGTTTTTACCGACAGGACGTCGGGAACCAGTTGACTTAGGTAAGCCTAAGTAAGAGTATCGCTTGTGGCGGCAGCGCGTGCCGCCACACGGCATTCGCCCGTTCCCGTCCCCTTTGGTCTCCGGAGGCCCGCCTTGGACGCAACCGCCAGCGCCACGCCCTTCTCCACACTCATCCGTGTCGCCTCGCACGAACAGCACACCGAGGCGGAGACCTCGACCTTCATGAGCGATCTGCTGGGCGGCCGGCTCGGTGTGGACGCCTTTACGCGCTACACGGAGCAGCTCTGGTTCGTGTACGGCGCACTGGAGAGCGCCATGGACACGCTGAGACGGGATCCGGTCGCCGGGCCCTTCATCCGGCCGGAGCTGGCCCGTACGCCCGAGCTGGAGCGCGATCTCGCGCATCTGCGCGGTCCGAGGTGGCGCGAGGGCCTCGACCCACTGCCCGCCACCGCCGCGTACGCCGCCCGGATCGAGGAGTGCGCGCGCACCTGGCCCGGCGGATATGTGGCGCACCACTACACCCGCTATCTCGGCGATCTCTCCGGCGGCCAGATCATCCGCGACAAGGCGGAGAAGACCTGGGGCTTCTCCCGCAAGGGCGACGGCGTCCGCTTCTATGTCTTCGAGGAGATCCCCAACCCGGCCGCGTTCAAGCGGAGTTACCGCGAGCTGCTGGACCGCCTGGCGGCGGACGACCTGGAGAAGCAGCGGATCGTCGACGAGTGCAAGCGCGCGTTCGACTTCAACGGCGCGGTCTTCCGCGACCTGGGAACGCAGTTCCCGCTGAGCGCGTAGGGCGCGTAGGAGCCTGCCGGACGGTCTCAGTGGGCCGTCAGGAGGCGTACTCGGCCGCCTATTTCGATGGTGCCGTCGGGGCCCGGGGCCGTGATCAGTTGGGAGCCGCGGCCCTGGGTGATGTTCAGGGCCCGGCCCAGTTGTGCGGTGAGGAGGAGGGCCGCCGCGCCGGTCGCCTCGTCCTCCGGGATGCCGTCGTCACGGCGAGGGAAGGCGCGGGCTCTGACGCGGCCCGCCGCCTCGTCCTGCCAGGCCCAGGCGTAGAGCCAGCCGTCGCCGGGCGGTGGCGCGGGCAGGGCGTCGACCTCGGCGGTGGTGGCGTACTGGCGGAGCGTGCGCGGCGGCGCCCACTCCGGGCGGGCCGTGATCCAGGTGAACTCGCCGTCCTGGCGGACCCATACCTCGCCCGCCGGCGGATTCACGGTCTCCAGATCGAGCAGCCAGGCCGCGCCGACGAGCGGATGTCCGGCGAACGGGAGGCGCAGGCCCGGTGTGTAGATGTCGACCACACCGCGCTCGGGATCGTCGACGAACACGGTCTCGCTGTAGCCGAGCCGGGCGGCGAGCGCCTGCCGCGCCGCCCGGTCCGGGTGGTGCCGCCCTTCGCGGACGACGCCGAGCGTATTGCCGTGTCGGCCGTCGGCACCGCAGAAGACGCTCAGTACGTCGATGTCTGTCACCCGGGCATTCAAGCATCACGGAAACAGGTCCGTACCGCCGCCCGTTCTCCTCCTCGGCGGTACGGACCTGCCCGTACGCGATCTCCCTACGCGATCTCCTCCTGCGCCATGCCTCGGCGCCTGGCCACGAAGACCGCCGCCGCGCCCGCCACCGCGATCGCGCCCGCCGTACCGAGCAGAGCGCCCGTCGGGATGTCGGAGCCGGTGGAGGCGAGGGCGGTGGAGCCGCCGACCGTACCGCCGCCGGCCGTGCCCGAGCCGCCGACGGTGCCGGAGCCGCCTGTGCCGCCGGATGTGCCGCCGGTACCGCCCGTGCCACCCGAGGCACCGTCCGTACCGCCCGTGCCGTCCGGCAGGTTGGCGTTGTCGTTCAGCGAGACCGCGAGCGTCAGCTTGTCGAGGTCGGTGCCCGCCGGGTACATCCCGCCGAAGGCCTTCGTACCGTCGGCCGTGAGAGTCGCCGGGACCGCGCTCAAGGTCACGACACCGTCCTCGGCGGCCAGTTCACCGTCCGGGAGGTCCAGCGTGGCGAAGCTCAGGTCCTCGTACGTGGCGACCTCGTGCGTCTCGCGGTCCTTGGTGGCCACATCGGCGACGAGCGTGCCCTTGCCGTCCGCCACCTCCACCCGCAGACCGCCGAGCTTGAGGTCCAGGACATACGTGCCGTCCTCCTCATGGCCGAGAAAACGGACCGTACCGCCGAAGGACGCGGAGAGAGTCTGCGCGTCGGCGTCGAAGGAGCCGGTGCCCTCCGGGAAGCGGTAGGCCGCCCCGGACTGCGTCGCGCCGTCGCCGAGTTCGACCTTGCCGTTGGCGATCGGGCCCGTGACATACGAGCGGAAGGACTCCTTGACGCCCCAGTCGAGATTGCCGTCGACGATCGCGCCGTCCTCGGCCACCGGAGGTGTCTCGGAGGCGGTGGTGGTCGGCGAGGGAGTGGGCTCACCGGTCGGCGGCTCGGTGGGCGGCGTCACCGAAGGCGTCGGAGTGGGCGTGGGCGTCGGGGTAGGCGTGGGCGTCGGACTCGGCGACGGCGTGGAGTACGCGACGGCGAGCGTCGCCTTGTCCAGCTCCGTGCCCTCCGCGTACATCCCGTTGAAGGCCTTGGCGCCGTCGGCGGTCAGCTTGGCCGGGATGTCCCTGAAGACCATCGAGCCGTTCGCGGTCTCCGGGCGGATGCCCGCGAGATCGATCGAGGCGAGCTCGATGTCGTCCTGCGTGGCGCCGTTGAGAGTGACATCCGCCTCGATCGCTCCTGCCGTGCCCTCCGTGACCAGCTTGACGTCGGCGAGCTTGATGTCGAAGCCATGGGCCGTGGAGGTGAACCGGACGGTACCGTCGAAGTCCGTGGTCACGTTGTGCGTCGCCGGATCGTACGTACCGGTGCCGTTGGAGAAGGTGAACGGGCCGTTGCCCGCGGCCTGGGTAGCACCGTCGGTGGCCGCGATGGTGCCGCCTGCGATGCCCGTCACATATCTGCGGAACGACTCCTTCAGCCCCCAGTCCAAGGTGCCGTCCTTCAGATCCAGTTGCGGGGCCGCGCCTGGGGCCGCACCGGGCGCGGCAAGCGGCGCGGTGGGCGCGACGGCCGGCGCGCCCGCCGCGAGCGCCGGGATCGCGAAGGCGGAGGCGCCGAGGGCTGCCGCCGTCGCTATGGCGGCGGCGAGTGTGCTGGGGCGGCGTATGGCTGCCATGGTCGGTGGTCTCCTCGATGGTGTGGTGCGGTGAAGTGGTGCACGGGGTACGGGGTACGGGGTACGGGGTACGGGGTACGGGGTACGGGATGTACGCAGGTCAGCTCTCGTCCGCGGCGGCGGCGCCGCTGCGCCTGCGGACCGTGCGTACGGCGAGTCCCGCGAGGCCAGCCGCGACGAGCGCGCCCGCGCCGATCGCCGCATACGTCCCGGCTCCGACGGATGACGAGGACGCGGCTTCGGCGGCGGGCCCGGCGGGACTCGGGGCCGGGCTCGGAGTCGTGGTGGCGGACGCCGTCGGCTCCGCGGCGGCCGAGGCGTCGCTGCCCAGATCAGGCAGCGCGGGCAACCGCGCCTTGTCGTCCACGGCGACGGCGAGCGAGACGGGATCCATCGCCGTGCCCGCCTTGTAGAGGGAGCCGAAGGTCTCGGCGCCCGGTGCCGTCAGCGTGGCGGGCACCTCGGTGAGCGAGGCGAGGCTCTTCTTCGGAGTGAAGTCCTCGGCCGGGAAGGTGATCAGAGGCACGGCCTTCCGAGGCGGGCTGCCCTCGGCCGCGTCGGTGACATCGGCGAAGAGCGTGCCCTTGCCGTCCTTCACCCGGACAGCGACCTCGGTCAGCGTCAGATCGAGTCCAGTGCCGGCGCCAGTCCCAGTTCCGGTGAAGCGGACGGTGCCCGCGAAGTGTGCGTCGAGCGTGCCCTTCCCCGCGTCGTACGAGCCCGTACCGCGTGGGAAGCGGAAGAGCGCGCCGCCGTCCTGGGCGCCGTCGCTCAAGGTCCATTCGCCCTTGGCGACAGGGCCGGTGACGTACTCGCGGTAGGTACGGCGTACGCCCCAGTCGACGGCAGCGGTCCTGAACCGTCCCGTCGCCCGCTCCCCCGCGGGTTCCCCCTGCGCCTTCCCTGTCGGCTCGCCCGCGGGCCTGCTCGTGGACGGGCTCACGGGCTTCTTCGCCGCCGCGACATCCACGGAGAGACTGACCGGATCGAGAGGCGTCCCCGCCGTGTAGTAGCCCGCGAAGGCGTTGGCGCCCTGCGAAGTGAGCGTCGCGGGGACGTTGTTGAGAGCGACCGGGCTGCCGCCGCCCACCATGCTGATCCCGGAGAGATCGAGCGCGGCGAGCGGGACCTGCTCGGCCGTGGTGAGCCTGCCCGAGCCCTTGGCCTTGCTCGTCATATCGGCGTAGAGCGTGCCGCCGCCACCGGATATCCGTACGGTGGGCCGGCTGATCGTGAGATCGAGTTCATACGTTCCGTCGGCCTTCTGATGGCCGGTGAACCGGACGCCGCCGGAGAAGCTCGCCCGGAAGGCCCCGCTGTCCGGATCGTACGAGCCGGTGGCCGAGTGGAAGCGGAACCGGCTGCCCACCGTCGCCGTGCCTCCGGTGAGCGCCCAACTGCCCTGCGCGATCGGCCCGGTGATGTAGCTCAGGAACGAGGACTTGATGCCCCAGTCGAGCCTGCCGCCCCGCACCGTACGGTCCGCCGCCTGTGCGCCGGCGAACGGCAGCAGGGCCACCGGCAGCGCCAGCAGAAGCGCGACGGCGAACGCGCGCACCGGTCTGAAGGACAGCATCGAGTGACTCCCACAAGTGAACGGACCAGAGGTGAACGGACCGAGATACATATGCCCTGGGATCTGGCAAGCGAGGTAAGGCTAACCTAAGCTACATCCAGCCCGAACCGGAACCCCTGCGTCGGCGGAAACCACAACAAAAAGAATGATCAGGACAACGAACAGGACGGTGCACTCCGTGCGCAGATCACGCCTGACGAGTGCGCTCCTCTCCGCGCTCGTCCTCGCCCTGGCCGCGACCGCCACCGGCTGCGGTGGCGGTGGCGGTGGCGGCAGCGCCGCCCGTAGCAACAGCGACGGCGCCGACACGAAGACGGCCGACCGCGTCCAGCCCTTGGCGGGCATACCGGCGCCGCGACTGCCCGTCACGGTGGACTCGGCGGACGGCCGCGAGGTGACGGTCACCTCAACCGACCGGATCGTGCCGCTGACCGGTTCGCTGAGCGAGATCGTCTTCACGCTCGGCCTCGGCGAACGCGTGGTGGCACGCGACATCACCGCCACCTTTGAACAGGCCGCGAAACTGCCGGTGGTGACACGGGCGCACGATGTCTCGGCCGAGGGCGTGCTCTCGCTCAAGCCGACCGTCGTCATCGCCGACACCGCCACCGGCCCGGCCGAGGCCATCGGCCAGATACGGGACGCGGGCATTCCGCTGGTGGTCGTCGCACCGGCGAAGAGCCTCGCCGATGTCGGCGCCCGGATCGACACGGTGGCCGGCGCGCTGGGCGTCGAGTCGGCGGGCACCGAGCTGAAGGAGCGTACGGACGCGCGGATCGCCGCCGTACAGAAGGACATTCCGGCGCACGAGGGCGAACGGAAGCCGCGCGTCGCGTTCCTCTATCTGCGTGGCTTGGCCTCCGTCTATCTGCTCGGCGGCGCCGACTCCGGAGCGAGTTCGCTGCTGGAGGCGGCCGGCGCGGTCGACGCGGGCAAGGAGTCGGGACTGCGGAAGGACTTCACCGCGATCACGAGCGAGGCACTGGCGAAGGCCGCGCCCGACGCGATCCTGGTGATGACCAAGGGCCTCGAATCCGTGGGCGGGCCGGACGGTCTGGTGAAGATCCCGGGAGTCGCGGAGACTCCGGCCGGGATGGACCGCAAGGTCGTCTCGATCGAGGACGGCGTACTGCTGAACTACGGTCCGCGCACCGACGAGGTGCTGAAGTCGATCGTCAAGCAGCTCTACGCGAACGGGAGTTGAGGTGGCGACGACACCGATCGCACGGAAGCCGCCGCCGCCAGCCGAAACCGATACCGGAAGCGGCAGGAGTATGAGCAGGAGGAAGCAACTGCCCGGAGGCACCGCCCCGCTGACCGCCGGGCTGCTCGCCGCGCTGGTCCTGCTCTGTCTGCTCTCCGCCGGGATCGGCGCCTACGACATCCCTCTCGGCGATGTCCTCTCCTCCGTCCTGCACCGCACCGGGCTCGGCGGCGCCGCACTCGACCGCGTGGGCGAGAGCGTCCTGTGGAACGTCCGGCTGCCCCGCGTCGTGCTCGCGCTGCTCGTCGGCGCCTCGCTCGGCTGCGCGGGCGCGCTGATGCAGGGCGTGTTCGGCAATCCGCTCGCCGAACCGGGAGTCATCGGGATCTCGTCGGGCGCGGCGGTCGGCGCGGTGGCCTCGATCGCGCTGGGACTGAGCTTCTTCGGCAACTGGACGGTGACGGTCTGCGCGTTCGTCGCCGGACTGGCGACCGTACTGCTGGTGTACGCGCTGTCCCGCTCGGGCGGCCGTACGGAAGTGGTCACGCTGATCCTCACCGGCATCGCGGTCAACGCGTTCGCCGGAGCGCTGATCGGGCTCTTCATCTTCTTCGCGGACAACGCGCAGATCACCCAGATCACCTTCTGGCAGCTCGGTTCGCTGGCGCAGGCGACCTGGCCGAAGGTGCTCGCCGTACTGCCGTGCGCGCTGGCCGGTCTCGCCGTGGCGCCTTTCCACGCACGGAAGTTGGACCTTCTCGCGCTCGGTGAGCGGCCGGCCCGTCACCTCGGCGTGGATGTCGAGCGGCTGCGTCTCGTGCTGGTGCTGGTCGTGGCGCTGCTCACGGCGGCGGCGGTCGCGGTGGCCGGGATCATCACGTTCGTGGGCCTGCTCGTACCGCATCTGCTGCGCATGGCGAACGGTCCCGGCCACCGCTTCCTGGTCCCGGGCAGCGCGCTCGGCGGCGCGCTGGTCCTGGTCGCGGGCGATCTCGCGGCCCGTACGGTCGCCGCGCCGGCGGAACTCCCTCTGGGCGTCCTGACCGCGCTCTTCGGCAGCCCTTTCTTCTTCTGGCTGTTGCGGAGAACCCGCCGCAGGCAAGGAGGTTGGGCGTGAGCCTCAAGGCCCTTTTCTCCGCACGCCGACGCGCCCTGCCCGCGCCCGCCGCGCCCGGCGCGCCACTCGCCGAGGTCCGCGGGCTCCATGTCCGGCTCGGGCAGCGCGAGGTGCTGGCCGGTGTCGGTCTGGTCGCGCGCGCCGGTGAGGTGCTCGCGCTCGTCGGGCCCAACGGCGCCGGGAAGTCCACGCTGCTCGCCGCGCTCGCCGCCGATCTGCCGCCCGGCCAGGGCGAGGTACGGATCGACGGGCGCCCCGCGCACGAGTGGTCCGCGCCCGAACTCGCCCTGCGCCGGGCCGTACTGCCCCAGGCCGCCGCGCTCGCCTTCCCGTTCCCGGTCGAGGAGGTCGTACGGATGGGCCGGGCGCCCTGGGCCGGAACACCGCTGGAGGACGAGGACGAGAGCGCCGTCGCGGCGGCGATGGCGGCCACCGAGGTCACCGCGTTCGCCGGACGGCCCTTCTCCGCGCTCTCGGGCGGCGAACGGGCCCGCGTCGCGCTCGCCCGGGTCCTCGCCCAGCGCGCGCCGCTGCTCCTGCTCGACGAGCCGACCGCCGCGCTCGATCTGCGCCACCAGGAACTGGTCCTGCGGATCTGCCGGGAGCGCGCGGCGGCGGGTGACGCCGTCGTGGTCGTACTGCACGATCTGGGACTCGCGGCGGCCCACGCGGACCGCGTCGCCGTACTGCACGACGGCGAAGTCGCGGCCGAGGGACCGCCCGCCGAGGTCTTCCGCGACGGGCTGCTGAGCCGCGTCTACCGACAGCCCGTCGAGGTGTTCCCGCATCCGCGTACGGGCGTTCCGCTGGTGATCCCAAAACGCGATCCCCAAACGGAACAGGAACGGACCGAGAGAGACCTCTTGACCAATACATGACCCAACCATGGCCCACCCAAAAGATACCCGTGACCTCTCCGTATCCCAAGGAAAACCCGCGCGGAGAGTGAGAGCTGAATCACTGGACGAACAGCCATCGCCAAGGTAAGCCTCAGTTAAGTTAGGCCCGCCTCACCTCGTACTACCAGCACCTCGTACTCAGCCGCAGATCCCATCTCATCCCAGCCATCGTGGAGCCCCGCATGCGACCTGTCCGTCTCTCCGTTGTCACCGCAGCCACCGCCGTGGCTGCCCTGACTGCCGTCACGGGCTGCGCCGAGAAGAGCGACGCCAAGGCCGGCGACGGTGCCGGCGCCGTCCAGGTCACCGCGAAGGACGACGCCTGCGAGCTCTCCAAGAACGAGTTCCCGGCGGGACATGTGGAGCTGGCCGTCGAGAACAAGGGCTCGAAGGTCACCGAGGTCTATGTCCTCTTCCCGGACGACCGCATCGTCACCGAGCGCGAGAACATCGGCCCGGGCACCAAGGCGACAGTCACGGCCGAGGTGAAGGCCGGTTCGTACGAGATCGTCTGCAAGCCCGGCATGAAGGGCGACGGCATCCGCCAGAAGGTGACCGTCATCGGCGGTACGGCCGTCAAGCGCAGCCCGGAGATGGACGCCGCGGTCGCCGGATACCGCAAGTACGTCCAGGCGCAGGCCGACGAGACGCTGCCGAAGGTCAAGGTCTTCACCGACGCCGTGCGCGCGGGCGATCTGGAGGCCGCGAAGAAGGCGTACGCGCCCTCGCGGATCGGCTGGGAGCGCACGGAGCCGGTCGCCGAGTCCTTCGGTGACATCGACCCGAAGGTCGACGTGCGCGCCGACGGTCTGGAGCCCGGCCAGGACTGGACCGGCTGGCACCGGCTGGAGAAGGCGCTCTGGGCGGACAAGAAGCTCGGCCCGGAGACCACGGCGCTCGCCGACACGCTCGACAAGGACCTGGCCGACTGGCAGAAGCGCGTCGGCAAGGCGGAGATCACACCGACCTCCATGGCCAACGGTGCCAAGGAACTCCTCGACGAGGTCGCCGCGGGCAAGGTCACCGGCGAGGAGGAGCGCTACAGCCACACCGACCTGGTCGACTTCAAGGCCAATGTCGAGGGCGCGCA
The DNA here is from genome assembly GCF_042732975.1 of Streptomyces sp. NPDC059743. Lineage (NCBI taxonomy): Bacteria > Bacillati > Actinomycetota > Actinomycetes > Kitasatosporales > Streptomycetaceae > Streptomyces > Streptomyces sp. NPDC059743. The sequence continues at coordinate 116,281 of NZ_JBHWGS010000005.1, forward strand.
GCAGTCGTACGAGTTGCTCAAGCCGGTCGCCTCGAAGAACGATCCGGCGCTGGTGACGGAGCTGGACAAGCAGTTCTCCGCGCTGAGCGCGCTGCTCGACAAGTACCGGGACGCTCCCGACTCCTACGAGTTCACCTCGTACGAGAAGGTCGGCAAGGCGCAGCGCAAGGAGCTGTCGGACGGTGTCAACGCACTGGCCGAGCCGCTCTCCAAGCTCGCCGCCGCCGTCGTCAAGTAGGGCTCGGGCCATGACGACCGACGACGCCCGGAGCACGCAGGGTACGGAAAACAAGCAAGGCACGCAGGACAAGCAGGGCACGCGGGAGAAACAGAGTCCCTCCCGTCCCTCCCACAGCCCCTCCCGCCGTTCGCTCCTCGGCTGGGGCGGTGCCGGGCTCGCGCTCGGCGCCGCCGCGGCCGGTGGCGCCGTGGCGGCCGTCCGCGACGGTGACTCCACCGCTCCGGCGGCCGACTCCGGTGCGGCGGTGCCCTTCCACGGCACGCACCAGGCCGGTATCGCCACCGCCGTCCAGGACCGGCTGCACTTCGCCGCGTTCGATGTGACCACCGAGGACCGTGCGGAACTGGCCCAGTTGCTCAAGGACTGGACCCGGGCCGCCGAGCGGATGACGGCAGGGCACGCGGTGGGCGAGGGCGCGTACGGCGGGCTCGCCGAGGCGCCGCCCGACGACACCGGTGAGGCGCTCGGCCTCAAGCCGTCCCGGCTGACTCTGACCATCGGCTTCGGCCCCTCGCTCTTCGCCGAGGACCGCTTCGGTCTCGCGGAGCGGCGCCCGGCCGCGCTGGTCGAGCTGCCGAAGTTCCCCGGCGACAATCTCGATCCGGCGCGCGGCGGCGGCGATCTCTGTGTGCAGGCGTGCGCGGACGATCCGCAGGTCGCCGTGCACGCGATCCGCAATTTGGCCAGGATCGGCTTCGGGAAGGTCGCGGTGCGCTGGTCGCAGCTCGGCTTCGGCAAGACCTCGTCGACCACTCCGCACGCCCAGACGCCACGTAACCTCTTCGGCTTCAAGGACGGCACCAGCAATGTCGACGGCACCGACACGGCCGCTCTGGACAAGCATGTCTGGGTGCCGGAGAAGACCGGTCCCGCCTGGCTGACGGGCGGTTCCTATCTGGTCGCCCGCCGGATCTCCATGCGGATCGAGTCCTGGGACCGTACCTCGCTCCAGGAGCAGGAGGACGTCTTCGGCCGGGACAAGGGCGAGGGCGCGGCGGTCGGCAAGGCGCGCGAGCACGACAAGCCCAGTCTGCAGGCGATGCTGCCGACGTCGCATGTACGGCTGGCGCACCCGGACTCCCATCACGGCGTGCGGATGCTGCGGCGCGGCTACTCCTTCACGGACGGTACGGACGGTCTGGGCCGGCTCGACGCGGGCCTGTTCTTCCTGGCCTACCAGCGTGACGTACGGGACGCGTTCATCCCCGTACAGCGCTCCCTGGCGCGCTCCGACGCGCTCAACGAATACATCCAGCACGTGGGTTCAGCGGTCTTCGCGATCCCGCCGGGCGTCCGGGACAAGGACGACTGGTGGGGCCGGGCCCTGATCTCCTAGTCCACCGAAGGGAGTTCCGGCGTGTTCGGAAACTATCTGATCGGGCTGCGCGAAGGCCTTGAGGCCAGTCTCGTCGTCTGCATCCTCGTCGCGTATCTGGTGAAGACGGAGCGGCGCGACGCGCTGCGTCCGATCTGGATCGGTATCGGCGTCGCGGTGGCCCTCGCGCTCGCCTTCGGCTTCGGGCTCGAATTCGGCTCGCAGGAGCTGACGTTCGAGGCGAAGGAGGCGCTCGGCGGCTCGCTGTCGGTCCTCGCCGTGGTGCTGGTGACCTGGATGGTCTTCTGGATGCGGCGTACGGCCCGGCATCTGCGCTCGGAGCTGCACACCAGGCTGGACGCGGCGCTCCAGATGGGCACGGGCGCGCTGGTGGCGACGGCCTTTCTGGCGGTGGGCCGGGAAGGGCTGGAGACGGCCCTGTTCGTCTGGGCGTCGGTCCGTGCCTCCTCGGACGGTACGCACGCGCCGCTGATCGGTGTGCTGCTCGGTATCGCCAGCGCGGTGGTGCTCGGCTGGCTCTTCTACCGTGGCGCGCTCAGGATCAATCTGGCCAAGTTCTTCACCTGGACCGGCGGGATGCTGGTGATCGTCGCCGCGGGTGTGCTCGCGTACGGTGTCCACGATCTCCAGGAGGCGCGCTTCCTGGGCGGGCTGCCGGACAAGGCGTTCGACATCAGCACGACGATTCCGCCGGACAGCTGGTACGGCACCGTGCTGAAGGGCGTGTTCAACTTCCAGCCGGACCCGACGGTGCTTCAGGTCATTGTCTGGTGCCTGTATCTGATCCCGACGCTCGCCCTGTTCCTGGCCCCGGTAGGGTTCGGACGGTCAGTGAGGTCTCAGGAGCAGAAGCAGAAGGCGACCGATGAGCAGGCTGAGAAGGCCGATTCGGGCAGCGGCGGGGCTCGCGACGGTGATGGTGCTGTCGCTGACGGCGAGCGGGTGCGTGACGGTGCACGGGGAGCTGGCGGTCGTACCGTCGGCGGAGCGAAGTGAGGCCGCGCGGGCGCTCGATGACTTCACCGACGCGTACAACAAGGCGGACAAGGCCTACGATCCGGCGCTCGACGCACCGTATGTGACAGGCGCGCTCGGCACGATCAACCAGGCCGGTCTCAAGGCCCGCAGCATCACGAACCCGGACGGCAACGCCGGCCATCAGCCGCTGGAACTGACCGACGCGAAGTTCACGATCCCGAAGAAGGCCGGCTGGCCGCGCTGGTTCGTCGCGGACACCAAGAGCAACCGCGACGCGGCCGGCGGCCCGTCCTTCCGGTGGCTGGTGGTCTTTCTGCGCGGCGGTCCCGAGAAGCGCTGGGAAGCGGCCTATCTGACGATCCTCTCGCCCGGCCAGGTCCCCGAGTTCAGGACGGACAAGGACGGCTGGGGCGAGGAGGTGAAGCCGGACAGCGCCTCGGTGTCGGTGGCTCCGGGCGAGCTGAGCGAGGAGTACTCCTCGTATCTGTCTAGCGGCAAGCCCGAGCACTTCGCGGCGGGACCGCACACCGACGGATGGCGCAAGGAGCGCGCGGACAAGGCCCGGCTGCCCGGCCTCACCACGCAGTACGTGGACCAGCCTGTGGGCGAGGGCGACTTCGCGCCGCTGGGGCTGCGTACGGCGGACGGCGGTGCGCTGGTGTTCTTCGCCACGCGGTTCTTCGAGCGCCAGACGGCCGCGAAGAGCGTGCGGCTCCAGGTGAACGACGATGTGCGGGCGCTGCTGACCGGTGATGTGAAGGACACGATCACCAAGGAGTGGCTGTCCAGCCAGACGGTGCTGGTGCCGGCGAGCGGGGCCGCGGCCCCGGAGGTGGTGGTGGCGGGCCGCCTCCAGGGAGTCACGGCGGCGAAGGGCTCGTAGCCGGGCGAAGGCTCGTAGGTCCTGGGCCTGAGCCTGATCCTGGGAGCGGGCGGAAGCTTCGGCGTACGTACGAGCCGTCTCAGCGGCCCAGGGGCCAGGCCACCGCGTGGTGGTCCAGTTCCTCGTTCTCGCCCGCGTACCGCGCACACGCGTCGGTCAGGGCCTCCAGCAGCGTCAGCGGATCGGGGAGCGGATGCTCCGGGCCGCGCAGCCACCGTACGGACAGCTCGCCCGGGAGCCGGGCCGGCGGTACGAGGACATAGCTGCCGCGGCAGTGCCAGCGCAGCCCGGGATGCTCGTCCATGGTCTCGGGATGGCAGTCCAGTTCACAGGGCCACCACTCGTCCTCGTCCTCCGGAGTGCCTCGGGTGGCGGTGAAGAAGAGCATCCGGTCCTCGCCGGAGTCGGCCACCGGGCCCACCTCGATGGACTGCTCCAGCAGCCGTTCCAGCGCGCGGCTGCCGGCTTCCATCGGTACGTCCAGCACATCGTGGACCGTGCCGGTCGCGGTGATGAAGTTGGCCTCGGGCTGATTGCGCGCCCAGCGCTCGATCTGGGCCCGGTCGGTCGTGGACTGGGTCTGCCAGGCGAAGGAGAGTGGGTGTCTGGCGGGCGTCGGACAGCCGATCCGCTCGCAGGAACATCGGAAGCCGACCGGATGCGCGGCCGGTGAGATGGGCATACCGGCATCAGCTACGGCGAGGAGCAGCGCCTCCCGGCCCGCCGCGTCACCGACGTCAGGCGCGGAGTCGCCCGCGCCCTTCTTGGGACGCCTGCGCAGCCACTGGGGAATCCTGCTCTCCGTGCCGCGGTAGCGGCCGAAATCGTCGCCCATCTATCCCCTCACACCTCGTGCTCGCCACTGCGGACATTTCCATGGTCCCACCATCCTGCTCCTCGGGTGGACGTGCTTCCCCACCGGGGTATGTGTGCGAGGACCGTGGCACGACCGCGGCACGGGAGTCATTGCCTTGTATGTGCGGGTATGGGACACGTCCGGGACGGCGGATCGGTGAGGCGGAGCCGGTGGAAACCGGACCGCCCGCCCCGTATGCCTCCACGCGCCCCCGCCGCGCCCCCTGATCACTGAGGAGAACCGATACGCCTCACGGAGCGGAACCACCCGAACGGATCACAGCACATGGGCCCCGCGAAGCGGAATATGACTTCTGCACGCATACGTCGTGCACACCGCTGCTTCGCCCGTCGTTCCCGTCGTTCCCGTTCTCGTCGTTCTCGTACTCGTCGTTCTCGTCGCTCGTGAGGAGCCTCCGTTGCCTCGTGATGCCTCACCTCGCCGCTATCTCATGTGCCCGCCGCACCACTTCAGGGTGACGTACTCGATCAATCCCTGGATGGATCCGGCCAAGCCCGTCGATCTGCCGCTGGCCCTCGCCCAGTGGGAGGACCTCCGGGACCGTTATCTCGCGCTCGGCCACACCGTCGCGCTGCTGGATCCGCTGCCCGAGCTGCCCGACATGGTCTTCGCCGCCAACGGCGCCACGGTCATCGACGGCCGGGTGCTCGGCGCGCGCTTCGCCCATCAGGAACGTCACCGTGAGGCCGAGGCACATCTGGAGTGGTTCCGGAGCCACGGTTTCATCGACATCCACGAGCCCGAGCACATCAACGAAGGCGAGGGCGACTTCGCCGTCACGGCCTCCTGGCTGCTGGCCGGGCGCGGCTTCCGGTCCAGTCCGCTCTCCCACGACGAGGCACAGGAGTTCTTCGGCCGTCCGGTGATCGGGCTGGATCTGGTCGATCCGCGCTACTACCACCTGGACACGGCGCTCTGCGTACTGGACGACAGGACCGACGAGATCATGTACTACCCGGGCGCCTTCTCGCCCGGCAGCAGGGCCGTGCTCGCCCGGCTCTTCCCGGACGCGCTCATCGCGGACGGTACGGACGCGGGAGCGTTCGGCCTGAACGCAGTGAGCGACGGCCGTAATGTGCTGCTGCCGCAGGCGGCGGCCGGGCTCTTCGAGCCACTGCGGGAGCGCGGATTCGAGCCGATCGGCCTGGACCTCGGGGAGCTGCTCAAGGGCGGCGGCAGTGTGAAGTGCTGCACGCAGGAGCTACGCCTCTGAGTCGCCGGTGGGGTCGGCGTCGTGAGGCGGCCAGGTGTCGCCCCAGTCCGTGTCCCGTGCGGCCCGGTAGAGCGGGCCGTGCCGCTTGGTGACCGTCTCGCGTCGCAGTCCGTCGTCCTCGGTGCACAGGTCGAGCAGAACCTGTCCCTTACGGATCTGCGGCTTCCGGACGACACGGGCCCGGTCCGTACGGTCAGCACGGTCGGTACGACCCGGGAGCGGCGCCTCGAAGCGCACCGCCGCGACATAGCTGAACTTCTCGTCCTCGTACGGCAGCGAGCCGCCCTTCACCTGCCGATGCAGCGAGGACCGGCTGACACGCGCCGCGAAGTGGCACCAATCCGTACCTCGTTCGATCGGGCACGCGCCGCTGTGCGGACAGGGCGCGGCGATCCGCAGCCCGGCCTCGATCAGCCGGTCGCGGGCCTCGATGATCCGCAGATAACCGTCGGGCGTCCCGGGCTCCACGATCACCACGGCCTGGGCGGCCCGTGCGGCCTCCGCCACGAGCGCGGCCCGGTCCCGCTCGGTGAGTTCCTTCAGTACGTACGAGACCGTCACCAGATCGCTCTCCGGCAGCTTCAGCGCCGTACCGATCCTCGTCCGACGCCAGTCGGCGCCGCGTACCGCGCGGGCGCCGGAGGCGGCGGCCAGTTCACGGCCGAGCGCGAGGGCGGGCTCGGCCCAGTCCAGGACGGTGGTGGCACGGACGGCGGTGGTACCGCCGCCATCCGGCCCGGGGCCGTCCGCCCCGTCCGTCCCTGGGCCACCCGGCCCGGAGCCGTCCGTCCCAGGACCGTCCGCCCAGACCGCCTCCGCCGCCCAGACCGCCGCGCCCGTACCGCCGCCCACATCGACATGGCTGCCCGGCATCCAGTCGGGCACGGTGTCCGCGAGCGCCTCCAGCGCCGCCCGTACGGCCTCGAACGTCGCCGGCATCCTGTACGCGGCGTACGCGGCCACATCGGACCGGTCGCGCAGCACCGGCGCGTCCGTCGGCGTCGCGCCGCGGTAGTTGACGATCAGCCGCTCGACGGCCTGAGCGGCCTGTCTGGGCGGCAGTCCGTCGAGCAGCCCGGCGAGTGCGGCGCGCAGGGCCTCGGCGGTGGGAAGGGTCGCGTTCACCGCCGAATTCTAGGCGCGCGACCGGATCGGGGCGACCGCTGACCGTATCGGGCAGGGCCACTGCCCGTACTGGCGGCGAACGGCGCCCGTATCGATGGCGACCACGACCGCAATGGTGAAGCGAACTGCGAGCCGCCCGGAGTGTGTTGCTACGCTGACGCCCGTTGTCCGGCAGCCGCTCGCACGGGGGGACCATGAGACAGAGGGTCGTACGTCTGACCCTGGTGTCCGGAGTGATCGTGCTGGCGCTGCTGCTCGCGCTCGCCACCTGCGGCGGCAAGCAGAGCTCCAAGGACGACGCACGGCCCGCGAAGCCGCCGAAGAGCACGTCCTTCGCCGCGCACCAGCTCACCGTTCCCGCGACGTACGACACCGCGCGCGGCTGGGAGATCGACGACGCCTCGCCCGACTACGCGGTCGCCGAGGCCACGAGCCGTATCGCCTATCTGGAACGGGTCGGCGACACGCGGTTCCGGATCCGTACGCTCGATCCCGCGACCGGCAGGCACGGCTGGGACGGTGCGCCCTGGCGTCCGCTCTTCGCGCCGGACCGCTTCCCGCGGCTGCTCTCCGTCGCCAAGGACGATGTGGAGTACTTCGTCACCTGGTCGTACGGAAAGCTCGAACCGGAGGCGCTGCGTCCGTCGGACTCCATCGTCTCCCTCGATGTGTACAACGCGGCCGACGGCTCCCGCAGACGCGTCGAGGTCCCGTGGCCGGACGAGCCGACCGTGAGCGCCGCAGGACCGGGCATTCTGATCAGCGACGGCAAGGCGGTCAGCGCGGTCGTCGATCCGGCGAACGGCGACGTGGTCCAGGTCCCGCCGGGATCGCTCGGCTATCCGAAGGGCTGCCCGAACTGCCGCAAGCTGACCGAGGTACGGGCCGTCACCGACCAGGGCCTGCTGGTCAGCGGCGCCAAGGAGTTCTGGGTACGCGGCGGTTGGTTCAGCCGGAAGGTCGCGCCGAAGGACACCGATCCCACGTCCGGCGTGCCGGCCTCCGTGGCGCGCGACTACATCCTCGCCAAGTGGCGCAAGAAGAAGGGCGCCAAGGACGCCGGTACGCATGACGTCTGGGCGGTGCACGAGGCGGCGACCGGTAAGGCCGTGGCCCAGGTGCGGTGCCGCAGACCGGCCATCGCGCCGGTCGAGGATCCGCAGCTCATCGCCTCACCGGACGGCCGCTTCCTGATCGCCGGGCGGCTCGCCTTCGATCTGGACGCGAAGACCGCGTACTGCTTCGAGGAGCCGGACGGTACGCAGCCGCTGACCTTGACCACCGTGGGCGACGACGGCACGGCGTACGGCGCGTCGAGCGCCCGGAACACGACGGACGCGCTCGCGGGCGGCGGCACGCCCGTCGTCGTGGATCTCACCACCGCGACACCGGAGGATCTGGCTCCCAATGTGCGGCTGCCCAGCGGCGAGACGGCCGGAGCCGGTCTCTTCCGCTGGACGGACGGCAAGGACACACCGCATCTGATCGGGTATCCGCACCGCGAGGGCTGACGCGCTTGGCTCTCGCGTTTGTGCTCTCAGACGTCGGCGGCCGGACGCTCGACGGGCGGCTGGTGCTTCCAGGGCCGTACGAGACCCACGAAGCAGCCCAGCGCGCCGACCGCGCACACGAGTTGGACGAGGGCCATCGGCACCGCGGTCTCCTCGCCCGCGATCCCGACGAGCGGCGAGGCGACGGCACCGATCAGGAACGACGACGTACCGATCAGGGCCGAGGCGGAACCGGCCGCGTGCGGAGTGCGCATCAGCGCCGACGCGTTGGTGTTGGGCATCGCCAGACCCATCGCGGACATCAGCACGAACAGCCCTGCCGCGACCGGGAAGAGTCCCACCTTCCCGAACACACCGGACGTCATCAGCAGCAGCGCCACCGCGGCGAAGGTGATGACCACCAGTCCGAAGCCCAGCACGCGGTCCATGCTGACGCGCCCGACCAGCACCTTGCCGTTGATCTGGCCGACGGCGATCAGACCGATGGAGTTGACGCCGAAGAGCAGGCTGAAGGTCTGCGGCGAGGCACCGTAGATCTCCTGCACCACGAACGGCGAGGCCGCGACATACGCGAACAGCGCGGCGAAGGCGAGACCGCCCGCGAGCATGTAGCCGGTGAAGACACGGTCGGCGAGCAGCCCGCGCATCGTACGCAGCGCCGCGCCGACACCGCCGCTGTGCCGCCGCTCCGGTGGCAGCGTCTCGTGCAGCCACTTCCACACGACGAGCGTGAGGACGATGCCGACCACCGTGAGCACGACGAAGATGCCGCGCCAGTCCGTGAGACGCAGCACCTGCCCGCCGATCACGGGCGCGATGATCGGCGCGACTCCGGAGATCAGCATCAGGGTGGAGAAGAAGCGGGCCATCTCCTCGCCGTCGTACAGATCACGTACCACCGCGCGGGCGATCACGATGCCGGCCGCGCCCGCGAGGCCTTGCAGCAGCCGGAAGGCGATGAGGAGTTCGGTGGTCGGCGCCAGGGCGCAGATCGCGGTGGCGAGGACATAGACGACCATGCCGAGCAGCAGCGGCCTGCGCCGTCCCCATTTGTCGCTCATGGGTCCGACGACGATCTGGCCGAGGGCCATGCCCGCCAGACAGGCGGTGAGGGTGATCTGGACGGTCGCGGCGGGTGAGCCGAGCGAGCGGGTGACCTCCGGGAGGGCCGGGAGGTACATGTCCATGGACAGCGGCGGCAGCGCGGTGAGCCCGCCGAGGACCAGGGTGACGAGCAGCCCGGCGCGGCGGGCGGCGGGTACGGATGTGTGGGCGGGTGTGTGAACAATCACCTGTTCTTGTGACGGAACGGCCCGCTGTTCCGGAATCGGAGCCGAGCGACGCTGCTCGGGCGGTATGTGGCCTTTACGTCCTTCGGTGGTCTGACCGCCGTCCGGCATCGTCTCTCCATGTCGTTGAATCCTTACCTATGCTCTCAGCTCAAGCGGAGCGGTCGAGACCTTTTTTGGGGCAGGTATGGCAACGGGACAGACGTCACAGGCGGCACAGACATCACAGGCTTCGCAGGCGGCACAGACATCACCGAGGGACACCGTGCGCTGGGGTGTGCTGGCGACGGGCGGGATCGCCGCGCGGTTCACCGCGGAGGTACAGGAGCTGCCGGACGCCGAGGTCGTCGCGGTGGCCTCGCGCAGTGACGCGTCGGCGAAGGAGTTCGCGGCCCGGTTCGGCATCCCGCGCGCGTACGGCGAGTGGGCCGCGCTCGTCGCCGATCCGGAGGTGGACGTCGTCTACGTGGCGACTCCGCACTCCGCGCACCGGGCTGCGGCCGGACTCGCCCTCGCGGCCGGAAAGCCGGTGCTGTGCGAGAAGCCGTTCACGCTCAACGTCCGGGAGGCCGCCGAACTGGTCTCCCTGGCCCGGGAGCGTGGCGTCTTCCTCATGGAGGCGATGTGGACGTACTGCAACCCGGTGATCCGGCGTCTGGTCGAGCTGGTACGGGACGGCGCGATCGGTGAGATCCAGACCGTCCAGGCCGACTTCGGCTTCCCGGGCCCGGCCGATCCCGGCCACCGGCTGCGCGATCCGGCCCTCGGCGGCGGCGCCCTGCTCGACCTGGGCGTCTATCCGGTCTCCTTCGCCCAGCTCCTGCTGGGCGAGCCCGACCGCGTACAGGCCGACGCGCTGCTCTCGTCCGAGGGCGTCGACCTCAACACCGGGATCCTCCTGGGCTGGGACTCGGGAGCGACGGCGCTGCTGTCCTGCTCACTGACCGGAGGCACGCCGGTGACGGCGACGGTGACCGGTACGACGGGACGCATCGAGCTGCCGTCCGGCTTCTTCCACGCGGAACACTTCGTCCTGCACAGGAACGGCGCCGAGCCCGGCACCGAGCCCGAGGAGTTCACGGCGGACGGCGGACTGTACGGCCTCCAGTACGAGGCGGCCGAGGTGATGCGCTGCCTGCGCGCGGGCGAAACGGAATCCCCGCTGGTACCGCTGGACGGCACGCTCGCGGTGATGCGGACACTTGACGCGGTACGCGACCGTATCGGCGTCCGCTTCCCGGCGGACGACTAGGACGTACGGCGTACGGGAGCCCGCGGCCGGATCGCACCGCAGCCGAAACCGGGACCGGGACCGCAGCCGGAGCCACCGACTACGCGTCGTACCATCCGCCGTCCGCGCGCAAGGTGGTGCCGGTGATGTAGCCGGACAGCGGGCTGGCCAGGAAGGCGACGAGGTCGGCGTAGTCGCGTCGGCGGCCGATGCGGCCGGTGTCGTTGGTGGCCAGCGCGTCGACGGCCTTGGGCTCGATCTCCGCCCAGGTCTCGCCCCAGCCGTTCTGCCGGCCCAGGTCGGTCAGATAGGCCTCCGTGGTGGGAGTGAGGATGCCGCCCGCCGCGACCGAGTTCGACGTGACACCGGTGTGCTTCAGTTCGCGTGCCAGGGAGGCGGCGAGGTTGTTACGGGCGGCGTTGGTCGCGGCGTAGTGCGGCTGGCTTGCCATGGGCCGGTCGCCGAGGACACTGCTGATCTGAATGACACGGCCCCAGCCGCGCTCCCGCATGTCCGGCACGAAACGCTGGATGGTCGGCACGCTGGAGACGACGTTGGTGTTGTAGATGCCGGACCAGTCGGCGGGCAAGATGCTGAACCAGGCCGCCGCCGGATCGTAGACACCGAGGTTGTTGACGAGAATGTCGACCGGCCCGCCGACGACGGAGGCCACCCTCACCGCGTCGGCCCCGGCGTCCGTAGCCAGATCGCCGATCGCGACGCTTGCCTCGCCACCGTCCTCCCGAATGGCCTTGACCACCGCCGCAGCCCGCGCCTCATCCCGCCCATGCACAACAACCGCCGCACCCTCGGCCGCCAGCACCTTGGCAATCTCCTCACCGAGCCCGGTACTCGATCCGGTCACCAGCGCGCGCTTGCCGTTCAGTTGCAGATCCATGGAACTACCTCTTCCGTTCTCGGCGGGCTCCACAGTCGCACCGAGAAATTGGACCAGCAAGTCCAGACTAGCAATACCATGAACCGGACATAACACCCAGCACCCAGGAGAGAACCGGACGCGCACGCAGCGCATCGCGGAGATCAGTCGGTCATGAGCTTGTGCAGGAAGTCGGCGCCGGCTGCGGTGTCGTGGTTGAGGATCACGGAGTGGTGAGGGAGCGCGGCGAGACGGTCGGCCACGGTGGCACGGGCGTCGGTGTGGCCTCCGCCGTCGACGCCGTGGGCCAGGCCGAAGATATCGGGGTAGCGGTCCTCGGTCTTTCCGCTCATGAAGTCGTGCTCGTCGAGCGTGCGGCCTCCGTCGGCGAGGCCCGGTACGGCATCGGGCCGGACCTGAGGAAACAGCAGGACGGCGACCCTTCCGCCGGCCGCCAGCTCGACGTCGAACCAGGCCGGGAACTGGTCGGGAAAGACCTGCACCTTCATTTCGCGCTTCCTCTTCCCGTCCTCCTCCCACAGCGGTTCCCTCCCGCCGGCGAGGAGCGCGTCGGTGACCTGCTGGTTCTGGGTGGGATGCAGGTGTTCTCCGGACCTGAGGCGCTCACGCACCAGGTCGAACCAGCCCAGAGCATCGAGCAGGCCCAGGCCGAGCGCGGCGGCGGAGGGCCAGGGCAGCACGTCGATCCCGTCGCCGGACGGTCGTACGAAGACGCGGTCGTTGGCGAGCAGCGACCATCCGCGCGAGGCGAGCAGGAGTGCCGTGGTGGTCTTGCCCGCGCCCTTGGAGCCGAAGGTGAGAACGGTCGCCCGGTCGCTGGTGCGGACAACGGCGGAGGCGTGCAGTACGGCCCATCCGTCGCGCAGCAGTTGGCCGCGGATGCTCTCGCGCGCGAGCCGGGCCGCGGCGAGTGCCACGGGCTCTGCCCGGCATCCGGCGGTGGCCAGCCGACCGGTCGCCGGGCTGGAGCGGTAGGCCAGTTCCTCGTCGGGCGATACGGCAATCACGTCGTCGCCGTCGCGTGCGACGCGCGTGCGGGCCTTGGCGAAGACGACGTCCTCGTGGTCACGGCCGTCGTTCACCAGCCGCGCGAGGTCGGCGTAAGCGGTCGCATCGACGTCGGCGCGTACGGCCGGTCCCGCGCAGCTGCCCTGGGCGGGTACGTCTGTGGCGTTCCACCACGGGCCGAAGTAGCGGCCGGACCAGTCCGTGACAGCACGGGCGTTGCTCAGGACGGTCACGGTCGCGTCGGCGGCCTGGATGCGGGTGGCGGAGATGGTGTCCACGCGGTCCTTTCATCGGATAGGTCCAGAATCCAAGGGATCTCGAGATGGTGGTGTGGATGGCGGCAGCGCCGCGTAGGCGTCACGGAGTCGGAGGGCGGTGGCGGTCAACTGCCTCTGCTCGTCGGCGTCGAGGCCAGGAAGGGACGGTACGGGCTCACCGGACCGGAACCGGACCGGAATGCCCAGCCAGCTTTCGCCGTACGCGACGGACAGTTCCTCGACGCCGTCGGTGACGCCGAGAGCCTTGCGCAGGGTGGACAGCACCGCTCCGGCCGGACCGGCACGGGTACGGCCCACGCCGGCGCTGATCAGTCCGGGCCTCGTTCTGAGTTCGTCGCGGATGTGCTGGAGAGGAACGGTTACCGGCAGCCCGTTGACGGTGGTCGCCGAGGCGCAGACCGCTGCCGCCCATGCGGACATCGGCCTGGCGGGTGTTGGCGAAGGAGGCACGGAGTGCGATGACCACGGCGGCGCACGCTGAGAGGTCCGCGATGGCGCACGTCTGCGCGCGGACAGGAGATCCGGCGGCCTGGCGCATGTCGTCCAGATCAGCGGCCAAGGCTGCCGCCTGCCCGGCAGTACGCGACGCCAGCAGCAATCGCTCGGGCAGAGCGGAAGTCATCAAGGTGGTCGCCACAGCCTGTCCGACCGCTCCGGCTCCGACGATGCCGACCGGCCCGGCGCAACCCGCCCGACTCATGGCGCCACCGCCGCGACGGCAGCCGCCGCCTCGCTCAATACGCGGTCCAACAGGCGGTCCAAGGCGCAGTCCAAGGCGGCCGTTCCGTCCGTGACACCCGTGGCACCGACCAGCAGGGCACTGATCCGGTCAGCCATCCCGCAGAGCGTCACCGCCTGCCGGACGAGCGCCTCGCCCTGGCCGGGCAGCGGCAGCGCGGCGGGCGCGGACAGATAGGTCGTCAGGATATTGACCGTGTCCATCAGCCACAGGATCAGGAACGCGTACAGCCACTCCGAGCGCTCCGGTCGGGGCAACGGACTCAGCCGCTGATCGATGAATGCCGCGATCCCGTCCAGTACGCGGAGCGAGGCGCTCGGGGACGGCCGAGAAGCTGCCAGAAGCAGCACCGTACGACTGATCAGCTTCGCCGCGTCCGCCTCGGGGCCGGAAGCCCGCAGGAGACCGGGGTCGATGAACACCGGCTCGCTGTCCGGCCCGTCGGGGAAGAACCCGTCGGGGAAGAACACATGCTCCGGCTTGAGATCCCCGTAGACCAGGACCGTCGGCTTCGATGTGCCGGCCGCGGCCCGTAATCGCCGTAACCGTGCCACCACGTGCCGCATGAGCTGAACGATCTCCGGCCGCTCGTGCTCCGCGCATCGCTCGATGCCCAGGAGGTCGAGGTAGAGGGCACCGCTCAGGCCGTTGAACTTCCGCTGGAACGTGTGCGCGATGCCGCGCTCACCGATCGCTCCGACCGGATCGAACGCACGGGAGATACGCGGACTGTGCAGCCGGTGAAGTCCGCCGTAGGCCGCCTCCAGCAGGTCGCCCGCCTCCTGTGGCCGCGCGATCAGAAGGGCCGCCAGGGTCGGCCCGGTCACCGGTTCGGTGAACAGCACCCCGCGACGCAGCCCGGCGACCGCACACACCTTGGGCTGCCCGAAGGCGGCCAAGAGCCTGAGCTGCGCCGCCTCCCTGGTCAGCAGTGCCTCGGGGCAAGCGGTGTACGTCCGCTGAGCCCACCGGACCAGCGCCCAGTCACCGCCGACGCCCCGGAGCAGCGACACCAACGAGACTCCGAGATACGAGTACTTGGCGTACAACTCCCGTCCGTCGAGCCGCAGCAGACGCACATAGCCGGTCACGCTGGGAACGAGAGCACCCAGGATCAGTCCGGCACCGGGCCACAGCTCGGCACCGGCCTTCCGGATCTCCCGCTCCGCGAAGGCGAAAACTTGCTCCGGCTCGGGCAGGCCGCCCGGCTGTGTCGCCGATGTATTCGTTGTGAGCGTCACGAATGCCTCCATCCGGAGATCGAGCGGGCACTCTCCGTCAGGTCTGTAAAGGTCAGGTCCGTAAAGAGCGTGACCCCAGGCCGCCGGTCGTCTCCATCCCCACATCGCCATCGGCTTCTCCTCGGGGAACGGCTGCGGATCGCCCTTCCACATCGCGCTTCCCTCGGCTCCTCACCGATCGCCGTAACTCATGTACGTGATGGGCATGTTGAAGGCGCGAGGGGGTTACCGTCGGCATCAGTGATGTGCGATCCGGCCTGAGGGGGCGCGATGAGGAAGACGCTTTTCCGGCTTCTCGTCGACGAGAAGGAATGGAAGGACCCGGGGGCGTTCATCCACCAGTTCAGTAAGGCCGCGGAGAAATTGGCCGAGGCCGAGAACGCCCCGGCCTTACGGACCTGCACTCCCGCGGCCAGCACCTTCGAGGCCTGGTACTACGGGCAGCGCACTCCCAACCGGGACGCCCGCCGTGTGCTGGTCAGCATGTTCGGACACAGCATCGAACGCCTCTGGGGCGCCGCCGACGGCCCGCTCCCCAGCACATCGCCCGCGAACGACCGCGCCATACCGCACGCGGTCCTGCATGAGATGAGAAAGGGTGCCGAGATGGCAGCACGCCGCGCACGAGAATTCGCTCTGGGAGCCGAACAGGGACAGCTCGGTGACGAGACTCTGGGCTTCCTTCAGGACGAGGTGAAAAGGATTGCCGGGATCTATCAACGCGTACCTCTGTCCAGCGTCTTCGGGGATCTCGTCCGTGCCCAGGAAGACGTGTTCCGGCTGATCGAGGGCGGCAGGCACCGGCCCACTCAGTTGCGGCAGCTCCAGATCATGGCCACTCTGCTCTCCTGGTTCATGGCGAAAGCCGGCCACGACATGGACGATCCGCATACGGCGATGATGCAGGCACGCACCGCGGGAGTCTGCGCCCAGCAGGCCGAGCACCCCGGCCTCATGGCGCTCGTCGACGGCCTCAAGTCGCTGATCACCTACTGGACGGGCCAGGCGGACGACGCCCTCTTCTACGCGCGCAAGGGCGCCGCCGAACACCCCGAGCTGCGAGGCTCCGTATCGGTGTGGCTGCCCAGCCTGGAAGCCCGCGCCGCGGCCCTGCTCGGCAATGCCGAGACCGTACGGAGCGCCAACCTACGAGCCGCGGAATCGCGCGAACACGTCGTCCCCGACGATCTCGACCAGTTGGGCGGACTCCTCACCTTCCCCGAGCCCAAGCAGCTCTACTACACAGCCGAATCCCATGTACTGCTCGGCCAGGGCGATGCCGAGACCGCCGAACAAGCTCAAAGGGCGGCAGCGGCCTTCTCCGACCGCTCGACCGAACACTGGGCCTTCGGCGACGAGGCCGGCGCCTTGTGCAACCTGTCCCTTGTACGGCTGTACGGCGGCGACCTGGACGGCACGGCCGACGCCCTCCGGCCCGTACTGGACCTGCCCACCGACCAGCGCAACCGAGGCATTGTCGTCTCCGCACAACGTGTCCGGACCGCGCTCGCACAAGGCCCTGTCCGTACGGCGGCGGTCGCCCGGGAACTGCGCGAGGAGATCGGCCAGTTCTCCCCCACCAGGCTCGCTCTCCCGCACTGACCTGCGTGAGTAGAGTCCAGACCATGCATCCGATCAGCCGCCACAGCGAACGCCTCGAAGTCCGGGAGCTTCAGACCGCCGACGCCGACGACGTGTTCGCGGTCTACGGCGACGAACGGGCCACCGAACACCTCTCCTTCGACCCGCGCACCCGCGACGAGGTGGCCCAGATCATCGCCCGCTCCATGGCATCCGCCACCACGGACCCTCGCCAGGAGTTCGCACTCGCCGTCACCGAACGCGAGACCGGCCGGCTGATCGGACTCAGCCGCCTCGCCCTCGATCCACACCAGCCCAGTGGCGCCACCCTGGGCTTCGCCCTCCGCCCGGACGCCTGGGGCACCGGCTACGGCACCGAAACCGTACGGCTCCTCCTCGCCGTCGGCTTCACCGACCTGGGCCTCCACCGCATCTGGGGCGCCCGCTCCCCCGTCAACGAAGCATCCGCACGAACCATGCGAGCAGCCGGCATGGTCGAAGAAGGACGCATCCGCGAACACATCAAAAAGCGCGGCCAATGGCGGGACTCCGTCGTCCACGCCATCCTCGACCGCGAATGGACCGCGCGCGGTTGAGGCAGCGAGTCTGCTCAGTATCATCGCCGGGGCGTGCGAGCAGTTGGTCGTCACCGGCAGCCGAAGCCGGCGGGCCGGTGGGACTGCTCGTGGAGATTCCTGGAGGCCGGCCGGGCGCCTGGTGGGCCCTGGACGCCTGCCTGGACACGGCTCCGTACGGCGACGAGACCGCCTGGTCCTCCGGGCACTCGGGATCGAGCCGGGCCGCGGTCGGCTCCGTCTCCCGCGCGGCTCACCTCGTACGGCTCCTCGATGCCGCCGAACTGCCGGAAGCAGAAGGCGGCTCGGAGTTTCCGCTGCCGCCGAAGCTGTCGGTCACCGCCTTCCATGGCGGTCAGGGCTTCTCGGTGACTCCCGACCGGTGCGAGCTGAACGTCGATGTCCGCACCACACCCGCGTTCGACGCCCACGACGCCGAGATGCTGGTACGCAAGGCCGTCGCCGAGCTCGACGCGGAACTGCCCGCGCCGAAACCCACGGCGATCAATCCGGTCGCCACCTGGCCACCCTTCCGTCTGACCGAGAACGAGCAGCCCGCCGCCGCACTCCTGGGCGCCGCCGCCGAGGCGGGACTCACGGTGCGGGCGAAGACGGCCGGGCCGTCGAACATCGGCAACCTTCTTGCCGGGGAAGGCATCCCGGCCACCGCCGGCTTCGGCCTGCCGTACGAAGGGCTGCACGGCATCGACGAACGCGCCCACCTCGCCGAACTCCCCACGGTGTACGCCGTCTACCGGCGCGCCGTCCTCGGCCTTCTCCGGGCGCGCTGACGTCCCAGGCCCGTCCCAGGTTTCTCCCAGATCCGCTCCCGGCAAGTCCCCAACTCCGTCTCTGGGAACGGATCTTGGATCGCGGTGACATAGAGGCAGCACCACCGACTGAGCACCACCAGCTGAGCACCACCTCTGCATCCACCGATGACAAGGGAGGCCGTCATGACCGAGCAGATCACCGTCACCACCGAGCCCGCCGAACACAAGCCCGCCACGGCGCCGAGCACCAGCGGCTTCGCACCGCAGATCAGCGTCCACCAGGTGGCGGCTCTCACCCTGGGCCGCCAGTCGTTCAACGACTCGGACAAGTGACCGGCGGTATCGCCGCCGGGGACGGATTGATGATCGTCACCGCGGGCCGTGATGTGATCCGCGCTCAGTAACTACTGCATACGTAGTAGTGGGCTGTCGGCAGCTGTACGAAGACAGGAAATGGCAGGCCGGACAGGGTGGAAGGGTTCCCCGAGTTCGGATGTGGAGATCCTTCTATGGCTACCTTTCTTGATCGTTTGGGCCGGTTGGCCTTCCGCCGACGCCGGCGCGTCGTAGTGCTGTGGGTGCTGGCTCTGGTCGCCGCGGGCATGGCGTCGGCGCTGGCGCCGGCCGCACCGGATGGCTCCTACTCGATGCCGGGAACGGAGTCGCAGCGGGCGTTCGACCTCATCGAGGAACGCTTCCCCGCCAACAGCACCGGGAGCGCCGGTTCCGAGGGGGCGAGCGCGAAGGTCGTGTTCGTGGCGCCGGCGGGCCAGAAGATCACCGACCAGGCGAACCGGTCGGTCGTGGACGAGGTCGTAGGCCGGGTCGGCGACCTCGGTCAGGTGGTCCGGGCGGCTGACCCGTACGGGACCGACACGGTGAGCGAGGACGGGTCCACGGCGTACGCGTCGGTCACCTTCGAGGTGAAGGCGAAGGACGTCGACGACAAGGTCAAGCAGGACCTGGAGCAGGCTGTCGAGGACGGCCGGGAGGCCGGGCTGACGGTCGAGGTCGGCGGTTCGGTCCTGGCCACCCAGCCGTCGGGCGGTGCGACCGAGTTGGTCGGCGTGGTAGTGGCGGCCGTGGTTCTGCTGATCACGTTCGCTTCGCTGGCCGCCGCGGGCCTGCCGCTGCTGACCGCGCTGATCGGTGTCGGGATCGGCGCCGCGACGATCATGGCCCTGAGCAGTGCGCTGGGCCTGTCCAGTGCCACCAGCACGCTGGCGATGATGCTGGGCCTCGCGGTCGGGATCGACTACGCGATGTTCATCGTCTCCCGCTACCGCGAGGAACGCGCCCGGGGGCTCGCGCCGCAGGACGCGGCAGGGGTGGCCACGGGCACGGCCGGTTCGTCGGTGGTGTTCGCGGGCCTGACCGTGGTGATCGGCCTGGCCGGGCTGTCGGTGGTGGGGATCCCGACGCTGACCCAGATGGGGCTGGCCGCGGCCGGCACCGTGGCACTCTCGGTTCTGGTTGCGGTGACCCTGGTCCCGGCCCTACTCGGGATCTTCCCCCGCACCGTCCTTGCGCGCTCTTTGCGTCGTGCCACCCGCCATGGTGCGCAGGCTGCTGTCGCAGGCGAGGGCAAGCCGAACATGGGCAGTCGGTGGGCCCGCCTGGTAGTCCGTCGGCCGCTGCCCGTGCTGCTGGTGGCAGTGGCGGCCCTGGGTGTGATCGCCCTGCCTGCCGCCAAGCTGCACCTGGGCACGGCGGGAGACGAATCCAAGCCGACCTCGACCACCGAGCGCCGCGCCTACGACGCCCTCGCCGAGGGATTCGGCCCGGGCTTCAACGGCCCGCTGACCATCGTCGTGGACGCCAAGAAGGCCCAGGACCCCAAGGGCGCGGTAGAAGCGAGCGCGCGGGAGATCGGAGCCGTCGACGGGGTCGTGTCCGTCTCGCCCGCGCGCTTCAACACCGCGGCCGACACCGCGATCCTCTCCGTCACACCGGCCACCGATCCGCAGGACGAGCGGACCAGCGAACTGATTCACACCCTGCGTGCCGACCGCCCCGCGATCGAGAAGGCCACGGGCGCCACGTTCATGGTCAGCGGCAGCACGGCCGCCAACATCGACAGCGACCAGAAGGTCCAGGGAGCCCTCGTCCCCTACCTCGGACTCGTGGTGGGCCTGGCCTTCCTCCTGCTCCTGATCGTGTTCCGCTCCGTGCTGGTCCCGCTCAAGGCGGCCCTCGGATTCCTGCTGTCGGTCCTCGCCGCCCTCGGCGCGGTCGTCGCCGTCTTCCAGTGGGGATGGCTCGCCGGCCTGCTGGGCGTGCACCAGACCGGCCCGATCATGAACACCATGCCGATCGTCATGGTCGGCATCGTCTTCGGTCTCGCCATGGACTACGAGGTCTTCCTCGTCACCCGCATCCGCGAAGCCCACCTGAAGGGGCAGCGCCCCGGTCAGGCGATCGTCTCCGGCTTCAGCCACAGCGCCAGGGTGGTCGCCGCCGCGGCCGTCATCATGATCTCGGTGTTCTCCGGATTTATCGGCGTCAGCGAACCCATGATCAAGATGATCGGTTTCGGCCTCGCCACCGCCGTGCTGTTCGATGCGCTCGTCGTGCGGATGACAATCGTGCCCGCCGTCCTCGCACTCCTGGGCGAGCGCGCCTGGACGATGCCCCGCCGGCTGGAGCGGATCGTGCCCCGCGTCGACGTCGAGGGCCACGCCCTGACCCGCGATGCGGACGCCACGGCTGCAACGCCCGGCAAGACGGAGCGACAGGGTCTCCCTGTCCGCTAGGCCGTGTCTGACACATCCCGTCTGGCTCGCGACGCCTGGCACGCACGCTCGCCGCGTTGTCGGAGTCAGCCGAGTACGGCCGGGCCATCAACAACGATGATCCTCCGCCTTGCGATCGCACGCACCACGGTGACATCAGCCGCTCCGCGGCGGGCGCGAGCCCCGCCCTGCGGGCGGACGACGCCATTTGTCAGACACGGCCTAGGGCCTCTCGTTTGGATCTTGCCGGACTCGCGCCAGACCCAAACGAAAGACCCTAGTGGCAGCCTGGAGGTGTCGGCCACCCGGAAACGGGTGGCCGGCACCTCCAGAACGTTCCGCCGACCCGCGTACACCAGATCCCTCCACAGGTGGAAGGCACGATGATCACGACCTGGCAGCGCTACCTGCGCCGTCACCCCCACGGGGTCGACACCACGGTGGCCCTGGTGTTGTTCGTCGTGGCCTTTCCCGGCAGCTTCGCCGGCGTCGACCACCTGGCCGCACCCGCCCACGGGTGGCTCGGCGTACTCCTGGCGGGCATCTCCTGCGCCGCCCTGCTCTGGCATCGCACCCGGCCCAGGCTCGTCACCGCCGTCGCCGTCCTGTGCGCGACGGGTATGGCCCTGGCCGGCTACGTGATGACCGTCCTGCTGCTCGCCCCGCTGATGGCGGCGCTCTACTCACTGGCCGAGCGCACCGACCGCAAGGCGACCAGGAACTTCACCCTCACGGCTGCCGCCCTCACCGTCGGCGCCTCCATGACCGGCGGACCCGCCGGGGAATCGCTGGCTCTCAAGGTGATCGGCCCGATCGCCTACCTGCTGCTGCCGGCCGCCTTCGGCTCCACCGCCCGCTTCCGCACCGCCTACCTGGATTCGGTGCGCGCCCGCGCCGAATACGCTGAACGAACCCGCGAGGAGGAGGCCCGGCACCGCGTCGCCGAAGAGCGCATGCGCATTGCCCGCGAACTGCACGACGTCTCCGCCCACCACCTCGCTCTGGCCAACGCCCAGGCCACCACCGCCGCCCTCCTCATCCGCAGCCACCCCGAGCAGGCCGAGAAAATGGTCACCGCTCTCGGCGAGACCACCGCGACGGCCCTGCGCGAGATGAAAGCAACCGTCGGGCTCCTGCGCCAGCAGGGCGACACTCCCGACGACCCCCTCCAGCCGGCCCCGGGCCTCGCCCGGCTCCCCGCACTTCTCGACACGCACGCCGCCGCCGGGCTCACCGTCGCCCTCACCACCCACGGAGAAGTCCGGTCTCTCACCCCCGGCGTGGACCTCACCGCCTACCGCATCGTGCAGGAAGCACTCACCAACATCGCCAAGCACGCTCACACCAGCACCGCGGACGTCGCCCTCACCTACACCCACGACCGGCTCGCCGTCCGTGTCACCGACCACGGAACGGGACCCGAGACCACCCCCGGCAACGGGTACGGTCTCATCGGAATGCGGGAACGCGCGCTGTCCCTCGGCGGACAACTGCACGCCGGACGCCGCCCCTCCGGCGGCTTCGAAGTCACCGCCGAACTCCCCTTGCACCCCGGCTCATCCGACGAGGACAGCACCCCATGACCATCCGCGTCCTGCTCGCCGACGACCAAGCCCTCCTGCGTGAGACCTTCCGCATCCTCATCGACTCCCGCCCCGACATGGAAGTCGTCGGCGAAGCCGCCGACGGCGACGACGCCGTCACGCTCACCCGCACGCACCGTCCCGACGTCGTCGTCATGGACATCCGCATGCCCGGCACCGACGGCCTCACCGCCACCGCCACCATCTGTGCCGATCCCAGCCTGTCAGCCACCCACATCCTCATCCTCACCACGTTCGACACCGAAGAACACGTCGCCCGAGCACTGCACGCCGGAGCCGGCGGTTTCCTCGGCAAAGACGTCGGCGCCGAAGGACTCCTCCACGGCATCCGCACCGTCGTCGCCGGCGACGCCCTTCTCTCACCCCAGGCCACCCGCAACCTCATCACCCGCTTCCTCGCGACCCCCCAGCCCGGCACCCACCCCGCAGCCCAGAAGGACCTGGCAGGCCTCACCACCCGCGAACGCGAAGTCATGGCCCTGGCCGCCGAAGGACTCGCCAACACCGAGATCGCCGAACGGCTGTACCTCAGCCCCCTGACCGTGCGCACCCACATCCACCACGCCATGACCAAACTCCACGCACGCGACCGCGCCCAACTTGTCGTCATCGCCTACCAGACCGGCCTCGTCCACCCCAACCCACCACGGCACTGATCGGAGGACCGGTAGCCCTCGGCCGGTGCCGACGGCAGTCGGCACCGAGGTAGGGCCCCGTCTGGCGGGACGGGGCCCTGGCTTGGGGGGCGGCGAACAGGCGGGCCTGTTCTGGGGCCGGTCAGGCGCGTTCGGGCGCAAGCAGGCCCGGGCTCAGCTCGGTTTCAGGCCCGGGGCGCCGGCCTCCGTCGTGAAGGAGGCTGCCGTTGTCAGTGGCGCTCCCGGGGTGGTGACCGCGTTGACCGTTTTGAAGTCCGCGCGGGCGCGCTTCGCGGTGAGCGTCACCGTCACATAGCCGCGGCGGCCGTTGTAGAACTTCATGTGCGGGTTGGCCGTCATCAGGGTGGACCAGTTGGACGGGCGGTCCGCGCCGTCCCGGCCGCTGGAGATGGACGTGGTCACGATCTCCGTACCGAGCGTGCGCGACCTCGGGTTGTTCCAGTCCTTCTTGATGTCGTACGCGTAGGCGGTGTGCACATCGCCGGTCAGGACCATGAGGTTCTTGATGCCGGCCGCCTCCACGCCGTTCAGCAGCCGCTGCCGCGACGCCGGATAGCCGTCCCACGAGTCCATCGACAGCTTGAAGTCCGGCGTCGTGAGATTGCGGCGCTGCGAGAAGGTCACCTGCTGCGGTACGACGTTCCAGGTGGCCGCCGACTTCTTCCAGCCGTCCAGCAGCCACCGCTCCTGCGCCTCGCCGGTCAGTGTGTGCGACGGATCCTCCGACTCCGGGCCCGGTGTCTGCCAGCCGTCGCCGTACGCCTGGTCCGAGCGGTACTGCCGGGTGTCCAGGATGTCGAACCGCGCCAGCCGCCCGAAGTCCAGCCGCCGGTAGAGCTTCATGTCGGAGCCCTGAGGCCGCTGCGGCAGGCGCAGCGGCTGGTTCTCCCAGTACGCGCGGTACGCCGACGCCCTGCGCAGCAGGAACTCCTCCGGCGGGACGTCGCTCTCGGGCGTGTCCCCGGCGTAGTTGTTCTCCGTCTCGTGGTCGTCCCACGTCACGACGAACGGATGCGCGGCGTGCGCGGCCCGCAGATCCGGATCCGACTTGTAGAGGCCGTACCGCAGCCGGTAGTCCTCCAGCGTCGTCGTCTCACGGTTGAAGTGCGCGGGCAGCCGCGGCTCCGGATAGTTGCGCGCGCCGCCGACCGCGCTCACGGCGTACTCGTACAGATAGTCACCGAGATGGAAGACCACATCGAGGTCCTCCTCCGCCAGATGCTTGTACGCGGTGAAGTAGCCGTCGTGGTACGCCTGGCAGGAGACGGCCGCGAACTTCAGCTCGCTGATACGGGCGCCGCTCGCGGGCGCGGTACGCGTACGGCCCACCGGGCTGATCCAGTTGCCGACGCGGAAGCGGAAGTAGTACACGCGGTCCGCGCCCAGGCCCGGCACATCGACATGCACGCTGTGATGGAACTCCGGATGCGCGTCGGCCTCTCCGCGCTTGACGATCCGCGTGAAGCGCGCGTCCTGCGCCAACTCCCAGCGTACGGACACCCGGTTGGGCGGCAGTCCGCTGTCGGGCTCGTACGGACGTGGCGCCAGCCGCGTCCAGAGCAGTACGCCGTCGGGACGCGGATCACCGGAGGCGACGCCGAGCGTGAACGGATCCTCGGCGATCTTCCTGGCGTCCAGTTGGGCCGCGCCCGCGATGCCCGCGGTCGGCAGATTGACGGCGAAGGCCAGCGCGGCGGCGGCAGCGGTACCGGTGAGAAAGCGGCGCCGGCCGAGATGCGCGGCAGCGGCCCTCAGTTCGAGTGAGTGCGTGCCCGCTGAGGTTGACGTTCGCGCTGCGATTGACGTTGACGCTCGCTGTACGGGAGTTCCGTGCGCGGGTACGCCCGCTGCGGGTACGACCTGCGCCGGTACGCGCGGTCCCGTTCCCAGTGTCCGGCGGTGAAAAGGTGTCATGTGCCCCTCCCCTGACGGCGGCTGTCACCTGGAATTCCACTCGGGGGCGAAGGCGCCCTGTTGTCGGGTACACAACATGCACATGGCGGAGCCATGGAGATAGTGATCCGTGTGCCTCGCCAAGTTGTACCTCACGTACGCTGCGTGGCCATGGACGCCATGCGGAGGACCGACACCGACCGGAGAACAGCCGTGGTGACCGGAGCCGGTTCCGGCATCGGCCGGGCGGTCGCGGTGGCCCTGAACGCGGCGGGCTGGTCGGTGGCACTGGCCGGACGGCGCGTCGAGACGCTGGAGGAGACGGCGGCGGAGATGAGCGCCACCCCCAGCGGCGCGGGGCCGGGCGACGCACCGGCAGGCGATGCACCGGCCGACGCACCGGCCGACGGCCACGTACTGACCGTACGTACGGACGTGTCCCAACCGGCCGACGTGGACGCCCTGTTCGCCGCCGTGCACGAGCGCTACGGACGGCTCGACCTCCTCTTCAACAACGCGGGCACCTTCGGGCCGGGCGGCATCGCGCTGGAGGATCTGCCGCTGTCGGCCTGGCAGAAGGTCGTGGACACGAACCTCACCGGCGCGTTCCTCTGCGCGCAGGCGGCATTCCGGCTGATGAAGGCTCAGAAACCGCAGGGCGGCCGGATCATCAACAACGGCTCGGTCTCCGCGCACGCGCCACGGCCCGACTCCGTCGCGTACACCGCCACCAAGCACGCCATGACCGGCCTCACCAAGTCGCTCTCCCTGGACGGCCGTCGGTACCGCATCGCCTGCGGCCAGATCGACATCGGCAACGCCGCGACCGATATGACGGAACGGATGCGGCGAGGCGTGAAGCAGGCGAACGGCGAACTCGCCGTGGAGCCGGTGATGAACGTGTCGGATGTGGCCACGACGGTCCTGCACATGGCGGAACTGCCGCTGGAGGCGAACGTCCAGTTCGCGACGGTGATGGCGACGGCGATGCCGTACGTGGGGAGAGGCTGAAGCAGCCCGTCCGGCGGCCCGTCCGGCGATCGAGGACGGACCGGCAGCCGTACGGTACGAACCGGCAGCCGTACGGACCCGCCGAGCCGAGCCCCCGGGAATGCGCCTGGGCGTCCGAGCCGTTGGCGCAGGTATGAGCCAGCACCCAGCCACCACGCCCGACCGCCGCACGGCACCCGCCGAGGTCCTCCGGTACACCGCCTTCTCCGCCGATCCCGACGGCGGCAACCCGGCCGGTGTCGTCCTGGACGCGTCCGGGCTCGCGGATGACGAACTGCTCGCGATCGCCGCGGAGGTGGGCTACAGCGAGACCGCGTTTCTGACCGCGCCGCCGGAAGGGCTCGGCGAGCCGGGCCGCGGCCGTGCCTTCACCGTCCGCTACTTCAGCCCCAAGGCGGAGGTCCCGTTCTGCGGGCACGCCACCATCGCCACCGCCGTCGCCCTGGCCGAGCGCGTGGGCCCGGGTGACCTGGTCTTCGCGACGCGCGCCGGGACCGTACCGGTGACGGTCACGGCCGCCGACGAGAACGGCGCGCCGCGGGCCACGCTCACCAGCGTCGTACCGTACGTCGCCGACGCGGACGAGCCGGACGTACAGGAGGCGCTCGCCGCCCTCGGCTGGCCGGCCGGTGATCTCGACCCGGCCCTGCCGCCTCGTATCGCCTTCGCGGGAGCGCGCCACCTCGTCCTCGCCGCAGCGAGCCGGGAACGGCTGGCTGGACCTCTCGTACGACTTCCAGCGGCTCGAAACGCTGATGCGGCGACGGGATCTGACGACTCTTCAGCTTGTCTGGCGCGAGTCCCCGGCGGTCTTCCATGTCCGTGACCCGTTCCCGGTGGGCGGTGTTGTGGAGGATCCGGCGACGGGCGCCGCAGCGGCGGCGTTCGGCGCGTACGCCCGTGAACTCGGCCTCGTACCTGAGGAGTCGGTGCTCACTCTCCACCAGGGCGACGACATGGGCCGACCCGGCGTTCTGACGGTGGAGCTACGGGCGGGCGAGCCGCGCGTCCGGGTGAGCGGCACGGGCGCACGTATCCCGGACAGGACCTGAATAATCACCGAGAGTAAAGCTCAACCTACAGGCCAGGGTGGGCACTTACGGTCCTGAGTCTCCAACGGCTGGTCGCGTTGCGCGGTTCGCCCGGATTCACGCCCAAGAGCGCAATCGAGCCACTACCGTGGGCTACCAACCAAGAACCCTTCGTGTCGTTGGAGGCTCCCTTGAAGAACACTCGCATGACGACGAACACTCGCGAACTGGATCCGAGCGCTTCACCTCTCGCCTACTACGGCAGCGAGCTACGGCGACTACGTGAAGCGGCCGGCCTCAATCAGAGGCAGCTCGGAGACATCATCTTCTGTACCGGCTCTCTGATCGGCCAGATCGAGACCACGCACAAGCTGCCGACGAGGCAGTTCTCGGAGGCGGTTGACGCGGCGCTGAACACGGGAGGCACGTTCACGCGGCTGCTGCCGCTGGTGCTGAAGAGCCAACTGCCGTCGTGGTTCCAGCCGTACGCGGACATGGAAGCGAGGGCCACTCACATCAGCACGTTCCAGACGCAGGTGGTGTACGGCCTGCTCCAGACCGAGGAGTACGCGCGGGCGGTGCTGGCCACCGAGTGGAGGGACAACCTCGAAGACCTGGTAGCGGCGCGGATGAATCGCAAGCAGGCTCTGAAGCGCAAGAATCCGCCGCTCGTCTGGGTCGTGCTGGACGAGGCGGTGCTGTTGCGGCCGATCGGCGGCCGTGAGGTCATGCGAAACCAACTCGCCCATCTGCTGTCCTTCAAGGACACGGAGTGGGTCCAGGTCCAGATACTGCCTCTCTCGGCCGGAGAGCACGCTGGTCTTCCGGGCGCCTTCAACATCCTTCGCTTCGAGGACGACCCGGACATCGCCTACAGCGAGACCTACGACACCGGGCAGGCAACGGCCGATCCTCAAGCTGTCAGGGCCCGTTCGCTCCGTTACCATCACCTTCAGGCCGCCGCTCTGTCTGTCAAGGACTCGGCGGAACTGATCGCCCGCGTGATGGAGGAGCTTTATGGAGAGCAAGCTGTACCTGACGGGGGCGCAGTGGCGTAAGTCGAGCTACAGCAGCAGCACCGGCGGGGATTGCGTCGAATGCGTACCGGTCGGAACCGCCGCCTGGCGTAAGTCGAGCCACAGCACCGACATCGGCGGCGAGTGCGTCGAGTGCGCCACGGTCGGCGCCACCGCCTGGCACAAGTCCACGCACAGCGGCAGCACCGGCGGCCAGTGCGTCGAGGTCGCCGCCTGCCCTGCCGCCGTAGCCGTACGCGACTCGAAGATTCCCGAAGGCCCGGTCTTCACCATCGCCCCGGCCGCCTTCACCGCCTTCACCACCTACATCAGCACCACCCACGTCACTGCCAACTGACCTCCGGTCGAAGTTCTGGGCCCTGATCCACCCGTACACAGGAGACCTGACCGACTTCCGGCCCACCGCGCGTGGGTTCAGTTCGGATGTCACGGCCCTGGTCGAGTGCGAGAAGGGCCGGTTCTTCGTCAAGGCCGTACGCAACCGTCCCGGAGGCCGGCGCGACTCCATCGTCCGGGAAAGACTGATCAACCCGGCCGTGTGTCCCATCTCCCCAACTCTGCGATGGAACACGGAAGATGACGCATGGATCGCGCTCGGTTTCGATTGGGTCGAAGGCCGGCGTTCCGACTTCGCGCCCGGCTCGCCCGATCTCCCCGCGATCGTTGACACCCTCAACCGGATCGCGGAACTTGATCCGCCCGAGGTGGCCCGCGACTGGCCGGAGACACGCTGGAACCGCTTCGCGGCGGATGAGGCCGACGTCTCTCTCCTCCAGGGCGAGGCCCTGCTCTACACCGACATCAACCCGAGCAACCTGATCATCGGCGATCGGAGCACCTGGGCGGTCGACTGGTCGTGGCCCACTCGCGGCGCGGCGTTCATCGATCCCGCCTGTCTGGTCGTCCAGCTGATCTCGGCGGGACACGACGCCGAGTCCGCCGAGTCCTGGGCGTCCGGTTGCGCGGCCTGGATGGACGCGGACCCGAAAGCGATCGACGCCTTCGCCTCCGCCACGTTGCGTATGCACCGCGCCTTCGCCGAGCGCAAGCCGGATGCGTCGTGGCTCAGGGCCATGGTTGAGGCGTGCCAGTCCTGGACCTCACACCGTGGCGTGGCCGTTTGAACAGCGGTTCCTCGCGCGGTATCACGGCCGAATTCTGTTGGTCCAGCGATGAGTTTCGAGAGGGAGCCGGGTCAACCAGAACAAGAGCACAGGAGAGGCCGACGAGAGGAAGTTCATGGACACCGCGGAGACTCCCCGGAGCCCCGACATCACGTTCACCGCGTCGCTGGCGGACACGGAACGACAGACCGCCGAGGGCAAGGTGCTCTGGCACTTCACCATGTCGCTGGACGGGTTCGTGGCGGGGCCGGACCATGCCATGGACTGGATGACGGGTTTCTCGTCCCGGCCCGGCCTCATCGAGGAGTACGCCGAGACGACCGGCGCCGTGCTGGGCGGTCGGGACGGCTGGGACGCCTACCCTGACGCGGGCAGCATCTACGGCGGCGCGTGGCAAGGTCCGCTCTTCGTCCTGACGCACCATCCCGAAGACGCGCAGCCCGCCGACGGTGTGACGTTCCTGAGCTGCGATGTGGCCGAGGCGGTCCGGATCGGACTGGAGGCCGCCGAGGGCAAGAACCTTGAGGTCTTCTCGCCCACGATCGGCCGGCAGCTCCTTGAGCGCGGACTGATCGACGAGATCGACCTGCACATCGCGCCGATCCTGCTCGGCGATGGCATCCGGCTGTTCGACAACCCCGGGGGCAGCCCCGTCCGCCTTGAGCTGCTCAATGGCAACGATCGCTCAGCGGAGGTGAACCTGCGCTACCACCCGGTCGCGACCAGCTGATGGACTACCAGCTGCCAGACAGCTCGTGGGAGTTGGGACTGGAGGAGCGCGACCACCGCGTGCGCTGACCGGCTGAACGGACCGGGTGCGGATGCCGGGTGAGGTCCGCTCAGTCGTCGAACCAGACGACGAGCCGGACGTTGTCGTCACCATGCCGCGAGGCGAGCGCCTCCATGACAGTCCAGACCGGTTTCCACCCACCGGTTTCCGGAACGGCGTCTCGGCGGCGGATCCTCACGGATCTGTAGAGGGTGTCGCCGATGAGCCATTCGCTTCCCTCGGGCCACTCCTGAGCTTGGCCCCGCGCTTCTTCAGGGAGGCCGACGGCTTGAGCGAACCGAGGGCTCCAGGCGCCCTTCCCCACCAGCCTGAGCCCATGCGCGGTCTGCCGGTATTCATGGAGCCGGCTGTCGGCCTTCTCCGCCGGCTCGTCCCAGTCGACTTCCTTCAGCTCGGCCCAGGTGATCCAGGTGGTGCTGTGGTGGGCGAACCGGTCGAGTTCAGCACGTACAGTCTCGGACGCATCGGCCGGAAGCCCACGATCCGCGGCCAGCGGCCGGAAGTTGGCGTAGTTACGGACTCCGAAGAGACAGCCGAACGCGTCGTAGTCCTTGTCGACGTTGAGAAAGAAGAGGTCGATGGCGGCTCGCCAGACCGAGTCGCTCTCCTCGTGGAAGTGGAATGCCCGGCACTCGATAAATCCGCTGATATCCGTCCCCATGACAGAGATTATGCGGCTACCGTCAATCGGTTTGATGAGGTCGGCGCGGACGTCACCGGGTTCGCGGTCGGGGACGGGATCTTCGGCGCGGTCGACCTGCCGCCGGGTGGCCGGCGTGTGGTGCGAACAGCCTGCAACCGCCATCCGACAAGACTCGCCCGATTCCCAGCCGGCTTGACGTATTCCGATATGGGAATACGATGGCTGCCATGGCACGAGCAGCGACGACGTCGGACGCGTTCAACGCGATCGCCGAGCCGCAGCGCCGGGACATCCTGGTGCTGCTGCGGGCGGGTGAGCGGCCGGTGACCGACCTGGCCCAGGAGCTGGGGATGAGCCAGCCGCAGGCGTCCAAGCATCTGCGGGTGCTCCGGGAGGTGGGGCTGGTGCGGGTCCGCGGGGCGGGCAAGCAGCGCCTCTACGGCCTGGACGCCCACGGGCTGCGGCCGGTCCACGAGTGGGCCGGCGGATTCGAGCGGTTCTGGAACGAGAGTTTCGACCGGCTGGACACCTACGTGCAGGACCTCAAGCAGACACAGCAGCTCAAGCAGACACAGCAGGAGGAATGACCGATGGCAGGGGCAAGGCAAGAAACGAGGGCGGAGTCGGCGACGGCCGACCGGGAGATCGTGATCTCCCGGGTCATCGACGCCCCGCGGGAGCTGGTGTTCGAGGCGTTCACCGAGGTGCGGCACCTGTCGCGGTGGTGGGGTCCGGAGGGGTTCACCACCACCACGCGGTCCTTCGAGTTCCGCGAGGGCGGGGAGTGGGACTTCGTGCTGCACGGGCCGGACGGGACCGACCACTCCGAGTGGATCCGCTGGACCGAGATCGTCCCGCCGGAGCGGATCGCGCTGCTGCACGGTGAGTCCCGCGACGACCCGAACGCCTTCGAGTCGGTCCTGACCTTCGCGCCGGACGGCGCGGCGACCCGGATCGTGATGCGCACGGTGTTCCCCACCAAACAACTGCGCGACGAGGCGGTCGAGAAGTACCACGCGATCGAGGGCGGCGAGCAGACGCTGAACAACCTGGCGGCCTACGTCACCGACCTCGCCGACCTCACACGGAAGGGGGCGGAGGGCTGATGGCCGGGAAGGTGTTCTTCAGCGTGTCGATGTCGCTGGACGGCTTCATCGCGCCCGAGTCCGTGCCCGTTGAGGACGAGCTCTTCGCGCCCGACAAGCAGGACGACCCGGACGTTCAGCGCTGGATGGCGCAGTGGATGGAACTACAGCAGTGGGCCTTCCCGCTGCGGTTCTTCCGGGAGAACCTCAACCTGGGCGACGGCGGCGAGGAAGGGCTCGACAACGACGTAGCGCGGGAGACGTTCGAGCGCACCGGCGCGAGCGTCATGGGCAAGCGGATGTTCGACCTCGGCGAGCAGTCATGGCCGGAGGAGGCGCCGTTCCACACCCCGGTCTTCGTCGTGACGCACGCCAAGCGTGACCCGTGGGAGCGGCCCGGCGGGACCACGTTCCACTTCGTCAACGACGGCATCGAGCACGCCCTCGACCAGGCCCGAGAGGCCGCCGGCGACCGCGACGTCCGCATCGCCGGCGGCGGCGCGACGATCCTGGAGCACCTGAACGCCGGCCTGGTAGACGAGTTCTCGATCACGCTGTCGCCCGTGCTCTTCGGCGTCGGCACCCGCCTGTTCGACGGCGTGGACGCGTCCAGGATCGCGCTGGAGCCGGTCCGTTCGGAGCCGTCGTCGCGGGTGACGCACCTGACCTACGCCGTGCACCCACGGTAGCCGCGCCACCAGCTTCGGACAGGCCGTACTTGTACGTACGCCGTACTTGTACGTACTTGTATCGGACGGCCGCCGTTTGAACATCAGGTCGAGCGCGGTTGACGCAGTCCCGCGACCAGCAGCTCGACCATGCGGCGCGCGTCGTAGCGAGTGTCGCGCTCGGCGCCGATGCAGAGGTTTCCGACGCCGTGCATGAGTACGAGTGCATCCACGTCGGAGCGGATTTCACCGGCGACGACCGCGGCGTCGAGCAGCTGGGCGCACACGGGCACGAGGCGGTCGAGGAAATAGGCGTGCAGCGTGTCGAAGCCGGCGTCGCCGGACTGAAGCACGGCCGCGAGTCCGTGCTTGGTGACCAGGAAATCCACGAAGAGATCGATCCATCGCGCCAGTGCGGCGTGCGGAGTCGCGCTGCTCGCCAGCAGGGCCGGACCGGCCTCGGCGCAGGCTTCGACCTGGTGCCGGTAGACGGCGATGATGAGGTCCGCGCGCGTCGGGAAGTGGCGGTAGATCGTGCCCACGCCGACGCCGGCCTTGGCCGCGATGTCGCGTACCGGCGCTTCCACGCCCGAGGTGACGAAGACCTCGGCAGCCGCGTCGAGCAGAGTCTCCTCGTTACGCCGGGCGTCCGCCCGCCTGGACCGGGCCGCGCGCCCTGCGCCCTCGTCGCTGTCGTTCACCGCGCCGCTCCCTCCGTTGTCGAGCCCGGCCGCACCGGGCTGGCCAAACGGAACAACGTTCCGTATCGTTACCGGAACAAGGTTCCGTTTGCTCATGATGTCAGAGCGGCGGCCCGACGACCAAACCACACGACCAAACCACGCATGGAGGAATACGGTCATGCAGTACCGCACCTTGGGCCGCACCGGTGTGCAGGTCAGCTCACTCTCGCTCGGCGCGATGAACTTCGGCACGATCGGGCGCACCACCCAGGACGAGGCCACCGCCATCGTCGACGCCGCTCTCGAAGGCGGGATCAACGTCATCGACACCGCCGACATGTACAGCGACGGCGAGTCGGAGGAGATGGTCGGCAAAGCCATCGCGGGCCGCCGCGACGACATCGTGCTGGCCACGAAGGCGAACATGCCGATGGGCGACGAGCGCAACCATCAGGGGAGCTCGCGCCGCTGGCTGGTCACCGAGCTGGACAACAGCCTGCGCCGGCTCGGTGTCGACCACGTCGATCTCTACCAGATCCACCGCTGGGACCCGCGTACGAGCGACGAGGAGACGCTGTCGGCGCTGACCGACCTGCAACGCGCGGGAAAGATCCGTTACTTCGGCTCCTCGACGTTCCCGGCGTACCGCATCGTGCAGGCCCAGTGGGCCGCCCGCGAGTATCACCTGAGCCGTTATGTCACCGAACAGCCCAGCTACTCGATCCTGCAACGCGGTATCGAGACCCACGTACTGCCCGTGACCGAGCAGTACGGGCTCGGTGTGCTGGTGTGGAGCCCGCTGGCCTCGGGCTGGCTGTCGGGCGCGATCCGCGAGGGCCGGGAAGTCACCACCAGCCGCTCAAGGATCATGCCACAGCGCTTCGACACCACCGTTCCCGCCAACCGGGCCAGGCTCGACGCCGTCGAGCGGCTGGCCGAGGTCGCCGACGAGGCCGGCCTGACGATGATCCAGCTCGCGCTCGGATTCGTGACCGCCCATCCCGGTGTGACCAGCGCGCTCATCGGCCCTCGCACCCTGGACCATCTGCACTCACAACTCGCCGCCGCGGACACCGTGCTCTCCGCCGACGTACTCGACGCGATCGACACCGTCGTCGCTCCCGGCACCGACCTCGCCGCCGACGAAAAGTTCGACACTCCGCCCGCCCTGCTCAACCCGTCCCTGCGGCGCCGCTGATCGCGTCGGATACGGTCGGTTGTGTCGTTGCGCTGTTGTGTCGTTGTGTCGTTGTGGAGGTGCGCGCGCCGTGTCCTGGCCGTCTGTGATCATTCTTGCCTCCGCGGAGCAGCGTTCCTCGCTTGAGGAGCGGATACGTTCCTTCGAGCTCGTGCCGGATGCCGTGACGGGCGACGACCGTCTGCACTGGCACGGGTACTCGTACTGCCTCGACCTCTCGGGCGGGATCCTGGCGGACTTCGAGCCGGAGGAACTGGAGCAGATCTCGGCCCGGATCGGCACGCCCTATGGCGTCTACGTGTCGGGCCAGTCCATGGAGGCGGTTCGTGCCTTCCTCGCGCATGTCCTGCCCGGCTTCGACGGGCTCGTCGACACCAACCACAACGACATCCTGCCGGCCCACGAGTTCCTCGCCCTACTGGACCGCCACCCGCAATGGGACTGGCGTCGCGTTCCAAGAACGAACCTTCGGTAAAACGTCACGCTCCAGCCGGCTGCCGTCAGTGCCGTCCGGATCTCCGTCAACTGGTGGTCGGCCCTGGGGCCGGTTGCGAAGGTGTTGGACGAGGGCCCCGAGGCCATGCCCCGGGGCGCGCCAGGGTCCGGCCCGCCCGCCGTCCAGGGCCGTGTTGCCCGGCCCCTGGGCCCTGGCGGCTCTCGTTTGCGGGCGTGTCTGTGCGCGTCACCCGGGATCGCTCTGTGCGGGGCAGTAGGGGAGAGCGAAGGGCAGACCGAGGTCGGCGGGCAGGAGGGCGCCGACCCAGGTGTCCCTCAGACTGTTCCTGCTGGTCTGCGCCGCACGCAGGGTGCCTTCCCTGACGAAGCCGGCCTTCTCCGCCACGGCCCAGGAGGCCGTGTTCCCCGCCTCCGCTCTCCACTCCAGGCGCTGGACTCCCCGTTCGGTGAAGGACCACGTGGCCAGGGCGAGTACCGCCTCCGTCGCATAGCCCCGGCCCCGGTGCTCTGCCACGGTCCAGTACCCGATTCCCCATGTGCCAGCGTGGCGGTGCACATTGACGGATGCCACCAGTACTCCGCTTTCCCGGTCCTCCACCGCGAAGTGGTACATCGTTCCGTCGTCCCAGCCACGCGGCACCAGCTCGCGCAAGTAGAAGGCAGCATGCCGACGTTCGTACGGCTCGGGAAAGTCCGTCCACCGCTGAATGCCGGCATCCTGGCAAGCGGCGAAGACCGCGTCCTCGTCGCTGGGATCATGCGGGCGCAGAAGCAGACGCTGTGTCGTCAGCGAGACAGGTTCCATGGCCAGTGATTCTGACGCTCCCTCACACGCTCGGCCACAGATTTGTGATGTACATCGAGCCCGTTGCGCAAGTGGATCTCGACTGCCAGTGGGCCCGGCTGGAGCTGCTCCTGCCCAGAGGGAAGAAGCCCGGGCGACCGCCGATATGGACGCGGCGGCAGCTGGTCAACGGGATACGGTGGCGGACCCGGGCCGGGACGCCGTGGCGCGATGTGCCCGAACGGTACGGTCCGTGGGACCGGGTCTACGATCTGTTCAGGCGGTGGCAGCGGAACGGCACCTGGAAGCGCGTCTTCACCGAACTGCAGGCCCAGGCGGACGCAAAAGGCCTGATCACCTGGGATGTGAGCGTCGACTCCACTGTCTCCCCGGAGGCATCGACGCCGAGCCGGTCGGCCATGAACTGGGACGCTCGCGCGGCGGCCTGACCACCAAGATTCACCTCGCGGTCGAGCAGGGCCGGAAGCCCATGTCCGTCGTGATCACTGCCGGTCGGCGTGGGGACTCACCCCAGTTCGAACCGGTCCCGGAGAACATCCGGGTGCCCCGCCACGGCCTGGGGCGCCCACGCAAGCGCCCGGACAAGGTCCGCGCCGACAAGGCTTACGGCTCCCGGAAGAACCGCGCCTACCTGCGCAGACGCGGGGTCCGCTGCACGACTCCGGAGAAGAAGGACCAGATCCGCAACCGCAGGAAGCCCGGCTCCCGCGGCGGCCGGCCGCCGAAGTTCGACAAGACCGACTACCGCGAGCGCCATGCGGTCCAGTGCGGCATCAATCGCCTCCAGAGACACCGGGCCGCGGCCACGAGATACGACAAACTCGCCGCCGCTACGAAGCCACCGCCCCCGTCGCAGCCATCAACGAGTGGCTGTGACCAGTACTTTCACAACAGGCCCTAGGGCCTCTCGGCGGCCGCCCGGCTCGAAGAACAAGCGCCAGGCCAGGCTTCATGACATCGGCAAGACGGTCAAACGCGCCGAGTCGATCAAGGAACACCGAGCACAACGAGGTTGAACGTCAAGCTAAGGCCAGCTCTCAACGGCAGCCCGGAGCGGGGGCGAACTACCAGTGATGCCAGACCTCTCCCGGAATGATGTCCCAGGCGGTACCCGCGATCTCCCCTGTATTGAAGAACATAGCCCAACTCACGACGGTATCGTCGGCGCGCTGCGCGCCTTGGTCGAACTCGAAACCGGGCCAGCCCAAGTCGCCCGTAGGGCCGTACCAGATGCCCTTCTCCCCGCTTCAGCGCCCACGCCTCCATCTCGGGTATGTCCTTCAGGAGGGTCGACTGCCGTTCAGTTCACCCGGAACCCAGTTTATCCTTCTCGGTCGATCACCCAGTGATTCGCAGTACTCTTCGATCACTTTGCAGACTTCTGCTACGGGCAGCACTCCGCGAGGATCGAAGTACGAGGGGCAATGAGCATCTGAAAGTACTTCTGGGTCAAAAATTCGGCGGATTCTAACTGTCGGAAATCCATGGGTGATCGACCAGGCTGCCTGCTGGGTGCTTTTTGAACCGCACACTTTCTTCCCACCCCAGCAAACCAGACGGCGCCAGCGAGGCCATTCCTCAAATTGGCGCTGACCTCCAACATGCTCATCGGGTACTGACCTTCTTCGCTACTCATGGCCAGCCATGAGGCTTTCACATCAGTGCCCAGCCCTTGGTCAACCGCGAAGACATCGCCGAGAGAAACTGACACGTCCTTAGGGTCTTCGAGGAAACGAAGCTTGCCTCGAAAATGAAGTGCCATAATCATGGCTTTGCCCTCTTCCTTGTGATCGGAAGAATGGGCTTCCGGAGCCTGGACAGCATACATCCAGACTAATAGACGCCCCATTCCCTTTGAGGAATAGAGCCTTCCCAGCTATCTGTGCAAGATTCCGCCCATTCGGGCGCAACAAAAACAGGGCGAGTTCGAACATAGTCGCCATTTTGCTGGCAACGCAAAACAAGACCTAGGCCGGGAAGGCCAACTTCACCATTCAGGCCGATGCGCAGGCCATTCAAGCCCTGAGGCATATCCTTGAGGGATTCTGCGGACTTCTCAACCCATGGATTAAGCTCCGAAGGAAGCCGACTCACCAGACGTACTCCATCATACGAGACCTGAGGTCCACAGAAGGGGTCAATAGCGACCGCAGCCAGCTTCTCATTTTCCCGGGAATAATAGGTATCAACACCCAAAGAAGAAAAAGGAGCCCACTGCGACCCAGGTCCCCATCCACTAATTGGCTTCCCCAAAGCTTCAGCCACCTCGTGGACACTCTGACCGAAGCGCAATGGGCCTACGCTTTCGAGCGGGCACCAGCTCCACTGCAGCCGATTCGAGTCCACTGGAATTTCCTGCTCCCACCACATAAGCAGCCTAACCTCAAAACACTGAAACACTCGGTAAATGAGGCAGCGGTCACCGCTGACGAATCAAGGTTAAACGAAGATGCGGTAGTTCCATGTGGCTGGGCGAGCAGGACTCGAAGACTCTCCTGCCGCTTTCCTCGTTCGATGCTCGGTATGCATACCAGGGCCCCGACGTTCTTTCGGAGTATCTCTTCGCTTACACGCTGCCGTCGGTGGCGGCGTTGGCAGACGACCACGTTAGGATGCGAAGAATGTTATCCAGCCGTGGGGTGAACTGGACGAATCGAAAGAACGACGGGACCCTGGGACGCGTGCCGGTCAGCCCATCAAACTCAAAGACTGGCCGTTTGCAGTACCGGGTTCCCACTCAACAACGGTGGGCCGTTTCCCTTTACTGAGACAGAACTCTTTGAGGGCAGCCTCTACTTCATCCACGGGGATAACATTCTGCTTATCGTACCACAATGGGTATCCGGGGTCGGCAGTTACTCGAGGATCGAAGCTCGGCGGATTATTACTCTTCGTCACCCAACAGAACTGATTAGGGCTTTCCGGGATTTGCTCACCCCGCCAGGTCATCCCCCCATATCCTGTAGTTCGATTCAACCCAACATGCAGAGCATTTTCGGCAGTTCTCGGAACTTCCGAACCCGCAGGGATATCGAAGAAATGGAATGCCGCAATTGATCCAGCATCAAAACCAACGGGAACCGCGCGCTCCGATTCCAGCTCGGCCAGAACGCGACCGATTGCGACCTCCACTTCGCTCCACTCGGAGGTTCGTTTCATTTCGCCGTTGATCCAAAATTCAAGGATCATTGCTTCTCACCTGAGCCTTTGCCGATCAGAATCGTGGGTTATCGCATGGGCAGGGGCGTCGAGAGGCGTCCCGGTGCCGGACTGGAACCCGACCTGGGGTTGAGTGATCTGCTCCTATACCGATTGTTCAAGCAGGAGCCACGAAACGCATTCGGGTCGCGCGCCTGTGCGGGCTCGACAGAATTCTTCGACGGCTTCGCGTACTTGCTTTATCGGGATAGCTGCTTTGCGGGGATAGTAGCTGGGAGTCCCTGGATCCGAGATCAGCCCTGGATCAGCTGCGGGCGGATTTGGACTGCCCGAGGTCCAGACGAATCTGGAAACATCGTCCTTGGGTGCCCCGTCAGACACATTATTGGTCCACCACTTCAGCGCTCCATACTCGCCTTGGGTATTCACCGAGACATACAGGCAATTGTTGGCATGCCTATTATTGGTTCGTTCAGGATAGTCGTCGCCAACGATGCAGAGGACAGCGCGCTCCGGTACGGTTTCATAACCGCTCGGATCTATGACACGCTGTGCGAGGTTATTGATGATGTCATCAATAAGCCCCTCGGCCTCTCCCTCAGTCCGAGCGTACTTTCCGCGACCGTAAACGATCATACTATTTCACCTAGCTCGGGTTTTCCGGGTCCCACTTGGCCGTACCTACGAGAGGTTCAGGCTTTGGGTATCCAGGGTAGCGCACGTAGCTGGTCATCCCCTCGGGAAGGATTGCGGGAACGGTCTACTTGCAGCCCACATCGTTCGGTCCATTCACCCTCGGGCAGACGAAGTTCTTATTGATGGCAACGTGCACCTCTTCGCCCCTTTTACCCATTTTGCGCATCTTCCATGCGAGTTTGGTTTCGACGTGGCCCGCGGGATCTACACATCCCGGCCAGTGTTCAAACTCCGGAAGTCCATTGAGGTACTTGAAGATGTCTTCAGCATCGGCGTCCCTCCCGCTCCGCAGCATGTCGTCTATGTACGGGGTGCCGTCATCAAGATAGGCGAGCCCCGATGTCCCCCCTCCCGGGGGAGAGTGCGGGAGAGCGTCGTAAGCGTTTATCACCCACCCAGGACATTCGTAATCGTTGTTGTGGACGAGGAGATTGGTGGTGCCGGTGGAGGCGTAGTAGGTGTGGAGGTCGTCGACGGTGAGGTAGGCGTCCTGGAGTCCCTGCCAGTCGCGGGTGTGGGCGATGGCGGCCGTGGGCAGTGGGTTTGTCGATGCACGCCTGAATGTCTGCGAGGCCCGAGAGTTCCCAGACGATTGCTTTGTACGTTTCAGGGTCTGTTACCACGTCCTTGACATCGTTGAAGAAGTCGGTGCACCCTCGCAGCCTTATCACGGACCCTCTTGACCCAACACCGTGCGACCCAGCGACCTCGGCCCTACGGCGTCCTTCCGGGCCCATGCTTGTGAAGCCGCCCGCGCCCAGCGCGGTCATCGTCTTCAGCCGAACCCAATCGGCCGCCACCGACGCGGGCAGGCGCGGCGGGCACAGCCTGGGCGGAGACCGGGCCCGCCGCGCTGCAGTCGACTCCACGGTCGTCCGTGCCACCAGCATGCGGCTGGGTCCGTCAGAAGGGGCCTCAGCCGGCAAGATACTTAAGCACGCAATTTCCGGCGCATCACACTAGCCGGCTGCCGTCAGTGCCGTTCGGATCTCCGTCAACTGGTCGGCGCGCAGCGGGCCGTACGCGCGGGCTGCCGCGTTCTCCGTTGCCTGGGCGACCGAGCGGAATCCTGGGATCGGCACCGTGTGCGGGCTGCGGGCCCAGAGCCAGGCGAGGGCGCCCTGTGCCAAGGTCCGGCCGTCGCTGGTGAGGACGGACCGTACGGCCTCCACCCGCGCCGCCCACTCCGGCGTCGGGACGCCGCCCTCGCCGAACCAGCGTAGCCACGCGGGCGGTACGGCCCGGATGTCGCCGGAGGCGCTCCGGCTGCCGGAACCGTGCTTCCCGGTGAGCAGGCCCATCGCGAGCGGGCTGCGGTTGATACTCGCGAGGTCGCGCTCCGCGCAGAGCGCGAGCATCTCCGGCGCGTCCTCCAGCACATTGCAGGCGTGCTGCACGGCCGCGCAGTGCTCGCCCTCCGCGAACAGCGCCGCGCGCTCGGGATCGTCCGTGGACCAGGCGTACGTACAGATCAGGCCCTCGCGTACGAACTCCTCGCAGGCGTCCCGGAGTTCGGCGGCCGACGCGAACGGCGCGTCGGAGAGGTGGAGTTGGTAGAGGTCGATGTACTCCGTGCCGAGGCGGCGCAGTGAGGCGGTCAGCGCCCGCCGGGCGTACGCGGGCGTGGCGTCGGAGCCGGTGAGCGTGCGGGTGGACTCGTCAAAGGTGTTGCCCCACTTGGTCGCGACGACGACCTCGTCCCGCCGCCGCCCGCGCAGCGCCCGGCCCAGGACGCGTTCGCTGTGGCCCGTACCGTACACATCGGCCGTGTCGAAGAAGGTGACACCGAGGTCGAGCGCCCGGTGGAGCGCGGCGACGGATTCCTCGTCGTCCACCTTGCCCCAGCCGAGCGGATTGCCGTCGCGGTCCTGCCACTCACCGCCGATGGCCCAGCAGCCGAAGCCGAGTGCGCCGACGGTGATTCCGCTCCGTCCCAGCGTCCTGCTCTCAAGAGAGTTGCTCATGGGAGGAACGCTAGGAGTTCGAGCGCACTCGAAAACAACCGCCAGGACGACGGGCCGCTGGATCGCCGGACCGCTGGATCGCCGGATCGCCGGTCCAGCGTTCGCTTTTGGCCAACGATCCATGACTTTCGAGACGCCGGACAACCTGAAGTGACCGCCATCGACTCTCACAGGTAGCTCACAGTTCGCCACCAGCAGACGAGGGATCGATGCGGAGAAAGCACCAGAGCCAGAACCAGACGCAGAACCAGCCCCAGCCCCGGAGCTGCTTCCGCCGTTCGGCTGTCGCGGGAGCCGCCGCGCTCTCCGTGATCGCCGGTGTGGCCGGAGCCGCGCCCGTCGCGGGAGCGGCGACCGGCGGCGCGCCCAGGCTCAGCCTGATCGCCGCGTCCAACTCGGTGACGATCGACCGCTGGGACGGAGAAGGAGGGATCTACCTGGACCTCGGTACGTATGTCACCGCCGAGGGCGGACCTCTTGAGTTCCGGGTGACGCGTAAGTCCTACCGGGATCCGGTGGTCGCCGAGCAGATCATCCACAACGGGAACAAGCTGCGGACCAAGGTCCTTCCGGAGGATCTGGTCAAGGACTTCACCGGGCTGCCCGGCTTCCTCCAGGTGACGCTCACGGACGCGACGGGCGCGGAGGTGGTGAACCGCACGGAGACGTTCTGCCCGAACAACGCGTCGGGACGAGTCCGTCCCGACGCTCCGGCCACCTCGAAGTATCCCGAGAGCTGCCCGACGAATCCGTTCACGCTCGGCTCGGTATGGGGCGTGGAGAACGGCTGGGCGACCAACACCAATCTGGGCTACTACTCCGAGCCCGTGGATGTGCCGGTCGGTGAGTACACCGCCACGGTCGGTGTGACGAAACGTTACCGCGAGCTGTTCGGCATGGCGGACGAGCAGCGAACGGTGAAGGTGACCGTACGACAGCGCTCCTGGGACGAGGGAGGAGCCGGCCTAGGAGCCGGAGCCGCGGCGAAGTCGGCGGCGGGATCGGCGCAGGCACAGGCACAGGCACAGCCATCCGCGCACGGAGCGCACGGAGCGCACGGCGCACACGGCACGCACGGAGCACCGGCCGCGCCCGGCGGACACGGCGCGCAGGGCGCGCACGGCACGCACTCCGCGCACTCCGGTGCCGCGCTGCCCGGCTTCACGCTCGGTGCGAAGGGCCATGCCTACCACGAGGGCCGCGGAGCCGACGCTCCCGCGCCGCCCGCTCATCCGTACGCGCTCGACTCCCGCCCCAAGGCCGCGGCAGCCCGGCCGGGCGACGGCCTCGGCCGTACCGACGGCTCCCGGACAGCGCCCGCGCTCACCGCCGAAGCCGCTCGCCCGGCCGGCCGCGCGAGCGTGCCCGACGTACCCAAGCCCGACCTGCGCGCGCTGCCGGCGTGGGACATCTCCATCACGGACGGCGAGGAGGGCGACGTACCGGGCAAGGACTACATGGCGTTCAGCGCCAACGTATGGAACGCCGGTCCCGCGTCACTGGTCGTGGACGGTTTCCGTACGCCCGGCAAGGAGCTGATGGACGCGTACCAGTACTTCTACGACGCGAAGGGCACGCAGGTCGGCTACTCGCCCGCCGGAACCATGGAGTGGGACGCGCGCGTGGGCCACGAGCACTGGCACTTCACCGACTTCGCCAGCTACCGCCTGCTGCGGGCGGACCAGAAGGAGGTCGTGCGCAGCGAGAAGGAGGCCTTCTGTCTGGCCAACACCGACGCCATCGACTACACGGTGAAGAACGCCAACTGGCACCCGTACAACACCGATCTGTCCACCGCCTGCGGGAGCGAGAGCGCCATCTCCGTGCGCGAGGTGCTGGACGTCGGCTCCGGTGACACATACACGCAGTACCGTCCCGGTCAGTCCTTCGATGTGACCGACCTGCCGAACGGTACGTACTACATCGAGGTCATCGCCAACCCGGAACACCGGCTCCACGAGACGTCCCTGACCAACAATGTCGCTCTGCGCGAGGTCGTCCTGTCCGGTACACCCGGCGCCCGTACGGTGACCGTGCCGCCGCACGAGCTGATCGACGCGCCGTGATCCGGATCCCGTGATCGAGGTCATGCCACGAATGGGCCCCGGGCGGCGGTGTCCACTGCCGCCCGGGGCCCACCCGTGGTCCGGGGCCCGTCGTCCGGGAGTTCCGCTCAGGACGCTTCGACGGCCTTCTTGATCCGCTCGCCGAAGGCCGGCGCGTCCTTCCGGGCGGCGCTCAGGGCGATACCGACGAGCAGCTTGCCGATGCCGTGCCCTTCGAGGACGTTGAAGATCCGCACCCGGGTCTGGCCTTCGCCGACGCTCTCCAGGTCGTAACCGCCCTCGGCCGAGGTCACAGAGTTCTTGGACGTCTCGGCCCAGCGGATCTTGCCGGGCGCCTCCAGCTCGGTGATCCGGATCTCGCGCCTGGTGGTCATGCCCGCGTCCTTGACCGTGCTGCGGAAGACCGTGCCGACCTCGGTGGGCCCGTCCGGGACCTTCTCGATCGCCTGCACCCTGGGGCTGAACGTCGGGTCGTTCGTGCCTGCGGCGAGGAAGGCGAACACCTCCTCGACGGGCCGGTCGATCTCCGTGGTTGCCTCGAACTGTCCAGCCATGTCGCTCCTCGATCGGTCAACCGACGGCGGGCATGCGAACAGCCGCCCGCCGTGTATGACGGCCGCCCGGATCGGGCCTGCCGGCACGCACCCATTGTCATGT
Source organism: Streptomyces sp. NPDC059743 (assembly GCF_042732975.1). Lineage (NCBI taxonomy): Bacteria > Bacillati > Actinomycetota > Actinomycetes > Kitasatosporales > Streptomycetaceae > Streptomyces > Streptomyces sp. NPDC059743. The sequence continues at coordinate 160,016 of NZ_JBHWGS010000005.1, forward strand.
GTAGGCCCGTCCCGCCACCACCCGAGGAGATCACACCTTGCGAACGGTCACACCTTGCGAACGGACACTCCCGCCGCTGCCATCGCGCCCGTCTCCTCCTCCGGAGCCGCCTCGTCGGTCACGACGGCGTGGAGGGCGGAGACCGGTGCGACGAAGGCGAGCGCGGTACGGGAGAACTTGGCGGCGTCCGCCACGGCGATGACGCGGCGCGCCGAGGCGATCGCGGCGCGTTTGACGGCCGCGTCGGAGAGATCGTACGAGGTCAGCCCGTCCTTGGCGGTCAGTCCGCAGCAGCCGATGACGGCGGTGTCGAAACGCAGCGCGGCGAGTGAGGCCTCCGTGAGCGGACCGGTCAGGGCGAGTTCACCCGAACGCGGTTCACCGCCGGGCAGCAGCAGCTTCAGCCGAGGCGCGCCGGTCAGCGCGTTGGCGGCGTGGAGGGAGAGCGGCATGACGGTGAGCCGACGGTCCTCCAGGGCGCGGGCCACCTCCAGACATGTGGTGCCGCTGTCGATGACGACCGACTCGCCGTCGGCGATCAGTTCGGCGACGGCGGCGGCGATACGGCGCTTGGCTTCCATGCCCTCCTGGGCCCGCAGCGCGAAGGGCGGCTCCTCGCCGCGGAGCAGCAGGCTTCTGGCGCCGCCGCGGTAGCGCTCCAGGACGCCCTGGTCGCTGAGGACCTCCAGATCCCGGCGGACGGTCATCTCCGAGGCGCCGGTCAGCTCCGCCAGCTCGGCCACGCTCAGCTGTCCGCTCCCGCGTACGGCATCGGTGATCCGCCGCAGTCGATCTGTGCTCGCTGTGCTCGCCATGCCTGCCATTGAATCATTGAACACAACAGATGTGCGATAGGCAATCTTCCGAACATCAATCATGTTTGTTATGTTCACCGTCATGGAGAAAACCGGCATCGAGAGATCGCTGCGCGCCGCCCGGCTGGCCACCTTCGGCTTCTTCACCCTGAACGGCTTCGTCCTCGGCATGTGGGTCGTCCATATCCCGGTCGTGGAGCACCGGGCCGGTATCAGCCATGCCGTGCTCGGCTGGCTCCTGCTGCTGCTCGGCGGCGGCGCCTTCGCCGGGATGCAGCTCGTCGGGCCGCTCACCGACCGGTTCGGCGCCCGGAAGGTGGTGCCGGTGAGCGCGGCGCTGTGCAGCGCGGCGGTGGTGCTGCCGGGACTGGCCGCCAACGGCTGGACTCTCGGCGCGGCGCTGCTGATGCTCGGCTTCGGCAACGGCTGTCTGGACGTCAGCATGAACACGCACGCCGTCCAGGTCGAACGCGGCTACCGGCGGCCCGTGATGTCCGCTTTCCATGCCTTCTTCTCGGTGGGCGGAGTGCTCGCGGCGCTGGTCGGCGCGCGGACGCTGAGCTGGGACTGGAGCCCGGCGACGACGCTGGCGCTGGTGAGCGTGTTCGGCGTGGCGGTCACGGCGCTCGCGGCGCCTGCGCTGCTACGGCCGGAGCCGGCGGATGGCCGGGAGGCGGCAGATCAGCAGGTAGCGGGCTCACAGGCCCCGCAGGCCTCACCGGCCCCAACCGCCCGACGCCGCACACCTCCACGTATCTGGGCCCTGGCCGCCCTCGCCTTGATGTTGATGCTCTGCGAAGGAGTCGCCAACGACTGGAGCGTGCTGGCGATGCGTGACGTCCTCGACGCACCCGCCGCCACCGCCGCCTTCGCGTACGGCGCCTTCTCCACGGCCATGACCGTAGGACGTCTGCTCACGGACCGGGTGGCGGCCCGCTTCGGGCCGGTGGCCGTCGTACGGTACGGCGCCGCCCTGGGCGCGATCGGACTGACGACGGTCGCGCTCTCGCCGTGGATCCCGCTGGCCCTGGCCGGCTGGACGGTCTTCGGCATCGGCCTCTCCGGCTGCGTACCTCAGCTCTTCAGCGCCGCGGGCCACGCCGACCAGGACTCCGCCGGAACCAATGTCTCCCGCGTCGCCGGCCTCGGCTATCTCGGCATGCTCGCCGGCCCGGCCATCATCGGACCGCTCACCCACTTCATCCCGCTGAACGTCACGTTCTTCCTGCCCGTGGCCTTCTGCGTCATCGCGGCCGGTACGGCGCGAATCCTCGGAACCACGACCGTCACCCGCGTCAGCGAGCCCGCGAGTCAGTACACCTAAGACACCCAGACACCTAAGGCGCCCAGACCGCCTAAGCCACGGCCACCGGCTCCGTCCGGAGGACCACGTCCAGGAGGCCCGGGAAGCGGGCTTCGAGGTCCTGGCGGCGCAGGGACATCAGGCGGTGGGTGCCTTCGGCGCGGGTGTGGGTGACGCCGGAGTCGCGCAGGACCTTGAGGTGGTGGGAGAGCGTGGACTTGGACAGCGGGATGTTGAGGCTGCTGCACGACTGCTCGGTGACACCGTCCAGGCCGCGGACGATGGCCAGGCGCGTCGGGTCGCTCAGCGCGTGGAACACGTCCGTGAGCTGGATCTCTTCGCGTGTGGGGTGCTTGAGCGTGCGCACGTGAGTACTCCTCTGGTGACGAAGGGAGCGGCGCTGCTTCCCATCAGCTTCGAAGATTTGCACACTATCGAAATTCGGACCAGAGGCGGCGTCGAGCCGCCCCGGCCCAGAGCCCGGCGACGGGCCGCCCCGGCCCAGAGCCCGGCGGCGGGCCGCCCCGGCGCCCGGGGCGGCCCTTCGTCCGGCTACCACCGGTCCCAGTGCGCCACTTCGTCCGCGGGAACGCGCAGGCCCGGCCGGAAATCGGTGCCGATGGTGTACGCGAGCGGGATCAGCGCGGTCTGGATGACCGTGTCGTACGGGATGTCGAGGAGCTTGGCGGCCTCCCGCTCGTAATGCAGATGAGGCGTCGTCCACGCGGTGCCGAGGCCCCGGGAGCGCGCCGCGAGCATGAACTGCCAGACGGCCGGAAGGATCGAGCCGTAGATATTGGCGAGCCGCACCGGATACTCCAGCTCGCGCCGGTCCGTCACGCGTACGCACGGCACCAGCAGCACCGGCACCTCGTGCAGATGCTCGAACAGGTGCTGGGCGCTGTCCGCGATCCTGTCCCAGCCCTCGGCGTCACCGCGGTTGATGGCGTCGGCGCCGCCCAGCAGAGGCTGACGCGGCCGTACGAGTCCCATCCGGTACAGGTCCGCGAGCGCCGCGCGCCGGTCCGGATCGGTCACGAACACAAAGTCCCAGTGCTGCCGGTTGCGTCCGGTGGGCGCCTGGGTGGCGAGAGTGAGACATTCCTCGATCACCTCGCGCTCGACCGGACGCGTCAGGTCAAGTCGCTTGCGTACGGCGCGCGTCGTGGTGAGCAGTTCATCGACGGACAGATCAAGTCGGGACATGGCGCTCCGTGCCTCTATCGCGGGTTGAGGGTGCCGGTCTGGGCAACTCGGCGGCGGGAAGCCCTTGTTGTCCCGGCCGAGTTGTTGTTTCTATGGTTCCATAAGTTGCGAACTTCCGAACCATGGTGCTCAGATCATGAGGAGGCAAGGTGTCCGAGCTCAAGATCGAGGTCGACCCGGCGGAGGCCGGACTGGATCCCGGCCGGTTACGACGGCTCGACCGCTACCTGGCGTCCTATGTCGATGACGGCAGGCTGCCCGGCTGGCAGATCGCCGTAACCCGTGGCGGCAGAGTCGCCCATCTCGCGGAGTACGGCAAGCGCGACATCGAGAACGGTCTGCCCAGCGAGGGCAACGTGATCTACCGGGCCTGGTCGATGACAAAGCCGGTCACCTCCGTCGCCGCGATGACTCTGGTCGAGGACGGCACGATCGGTCTCCAGGATCCGGTCAGCCGCTATATCCCGGCCTTCGAGAACGTACGCGTCTACCAGCGCGGCCCGGCCGCACGGCCCGTCACCGTCCCGGCCGCCGGTCCCGTCCGCGTACAGCATCTCCTCAGCCACACCTCCGGGCTGACCTACGGTTTCCACCGCGCCCATCCCGTGGACGAGATCTATACGGCGAACGGCTTCGAATGGGCCACACCGCCCGGACTCGATCTGGCCGCCTGCTGTGAGCAGTGGGCGAGTTTCCCGCTGCTCTTCGAACCGGGCACCGCCTGGAACTACGGCGTCTCCAGCGATGTGCTGGGCCGTGTCATCGAGGTCGCGTCCGGCAAGAGCCTGGACGAGTTCTTCGCCGAGCGCGTTCTCGGACCGCTCGGGATGACCGACACCTCGTTCCACGTACCGCAGGAGAAGGCGGACCGGCTCGCCGCCTTCTACACCGCGGATCCGGCCACCGGCCGTGCGACCAGGGCCGATCAGCTCGGAGCCGGCGCGCTGCACCGGCCCGCCTGTCTCTCCGGCAGTGCCGGGCTGGTCACCACGCTCGGCGACTACCACCGGTTCTCGCAGATGCTGCTCGGCGAGGGTGTCTTCGAGGGAGAGCGGATCCTCGGCCCGCGCACCGTGCGCCATATGCGGCGCAACCACCTTCCCGGCGGCGGAGATCTGCACTCGGTCGGCAGGCCGGTCTTCTCGGAGATGCCGACCGCGGGCGTCGGTTTCGGGCTGGGATTCGCCGTGGTCGAGGATCCGGCGGCGGCCGGAGTGCCGGCCGGTCCCGGAGAGTACGGCTGGCACAGCGCGGCCGGAACGATCTTCTGGGTGGATCCCGTGGAGCGGCTGACCGTCCTCTTCTTCACGCAGCTCATGCCGTCCAGCGCCCATCCGTTGCACAGCCGTCTGCGCCAGCTGGTCAACCAGGCCCTGGTCGACTGAGGGAGGCATTCACCATGTGCGGTCCAGAAACGATCCTCGGCGCGGCGACGCCGTCGCCGGAGCCGTCACAGCAGAACCAGCCCACGCAGTCCACCGATTCCGATTCGCAGGGGCAGCCGACGAAGGCGGGCGTGGAGGCGGCGGCGGAGACGGCGGTCAAGGCCTCTCCGCTGTACGTTCCCCGAGGCGCTGTCCATGACCTCACGCATGTGCTCGGTGCCGACTGGCCGGTCTTTGAGCTCTATGTGAAACCGATGGAGATCAGGCGTCTCGCCAATCTCGCCGAGCACGAGTACAACGCCTTCGAGCTCACCTACAACGAGCACATCGGCACCCATGTCGACGCTCCCGCCCACTTCGACAACAACGGGCTGTCCGTGGAGCAGATCCCGGCCGAGAGGCTGATCGCGCCGCTCGCCGTGGTGCGCGTCGGCGAACGGGCCGCCAAGGACAACGTCACCGAACTGACGGTGGACGATCTGCTGCGGTGGGAAAGCCGTAACGGCCGTATCCCGGACGACGCGCTGCTCGCCGTCGACAACGGCTGGTCCGACCGGATCGACACTCCCGGTGCTTTCCTCAACTTTGACGAGGCCGACGGCCACTACCGCTATCCCGGTATCTCCGTGGAGGCCGCGCACTTCCTGGTCGAGGAGCGTTCGGTGGTCGGTGTCGGCATCGACACGGCCAGCCTGGAGCCGGGCACCCGGCCCGCCGATCCGTTCACCCACCGGGTGCTGCTGCCCGCGGGCAAGTACGGCATCGAGAACCTGGCGCATCTGGACACCGTCCCGGACGTCGGAGCCACCGTCGTCGTGGGTGCGCCCAAGCACGCCGGAGGCACCGGTGGCCCGGCTCGTGTCTTCGCATTTGTGTGAGCTCCCGCCGCCTGCGTGTGAGCTCCCGCTCCTCTGCCCGAACCAAGCCCAGCTCAGCCCAGCCAAGGAGAACGCAGATGTCCGCATCATCCGGTACGGCGGCCTCCGCCCAGGCCTCCGCCCAGACGTCGAAGGACCCCTGGGAGTGGACCGAGAAGCGTTACAAGGACGGCGTGTTCAGCCACGCCATCGGCACCGAACGGGAGCGGCTGCGGCTCCTGGAATCCGTTCTGGACGACCACACGCGCGGACACTTCCAGCGCCTCGGCCTGACCTCCGGCCACCGCGTCCTGGAAGTGGGCGGAGGCGGCGGTTCGGTGGCCCGCTGGCTGGCCGGGCAGGGCGCCGAGGTCACCGTCACCGATCTCGACACCACCTATCTGGATGAACTCTCCGAGGTGGGCGTACAGGTGCTGCGCCATGACGTCTACACCGACGACTTCCCGGAGGGCACCTTCGACTTCATCCACACCCGCTATGTCGTCATCCATCTGCCGGACCCGGAGAAGGCGGTGGCCCGGCTCGCCCGGTGGCTGAAGCCCGGCGGTGTCCTGCTGCTCGAAGAGCCCTCGTTCTTTCCCATCAAGGACGCTCCGCACCCGGCCTACCGCAAGGTGATGCGGGCCTTCCGTACTCATCTGGAGAGCGCCGTCGGCACGGACACCGAGTGGGCGCGCAATCTGCCGGTGCCCTTGGCGGGCAAGGGACTCGATGACATCGGATACGACGCCCGCTTCCAGCGGATCACGGGCGGCGACAACGAGGCCGCGTGGTGGCAGCTGACGCTGGAACAGACCAGGGCGGCCGTGGTCGCCGAGGGCCTGGCGACGGACGAGGATTTCGAGGCCGCCTACCGCGAGCTGGCCGATCCTGGCTTCCACGATCTCTCCCTCGCGGTCTTCACGGCCTGGGGCCGGAAGCAGGAGAACTGACGCGCGCAGGACGACGGCCGGTGCCGCACCTGGAGCTGTCCGCTCCGTGGCGCGGCACCGGCCGTCTTTCCTTCTTTGCACCCGAAGTTGGTGGCAATATAGTTTGACGACAGATTATTTGACTGCTACGTTTACGGCCACATTGTTGGCGTGCAGACTGATGTCTGCAAGACGAAATGGCAGATGAAGATGGCGGAGCGGCAGTCGGAAGTCTTAGCGGCGACGCCGGGAATGAGTGCGCGCAAGAACCTCGCACTGCTGGTGCTGTGCGCGCAGCTCTTCCTGGATTCCATGGATGTCTCGCTGATGGGTGTCGCTCTGCCCGAGATGCAGGACGACATGGGCCTCAGCAACGAGCAACTGCAATGGATCATCTCGGGCTATGCCGTCGCCTATGGCGGATTCCTGCTGCTGGGCGGCCGGGCGGCCGATCTGTTCGGCCGCCGGCGGATGTTCTTCTGGGCCACCGCGGTGTTCGCCGTCGTCAGCCTCGCCGGAGGCCTGGTGTCGGACGGCTCGCTGCTGATCATCACGCGGGTGATCAAGGGCGTGGCCGCGGCCTTCATCGCGCCCGCCGCGCTGTCGATCATCACGACGACGTTCCCGGAGGGCCCGGAGCGCAACCGGGCGATGAGCATGTTCGGCCTCACCGGCGCCAGCGGTTACGCGGCGGGCCTGGTCTTCTCCGGTCTGCTCACCTCGCTGAACTGGCGGCTCACCTTCTTCGTACCGTTCATCGTGGCCGCGCTCGTCCTCCTGACGGTGCGCAGTGTGGTCGCCGCCGACGAGCGGCGGACCGGAGAGCGGCCCGGCTTCGACGCCTTCGGCGCGCTCACCGCGACCGGCGGTGTCCTGCTGCTGGTCTTCGCGCTGACCAGGGCTCCCGAAGTGGGCTGGGGCTCGTCGGTCACCGTGGTCTGCCTGGTGACATCGGTGCTGCTGCTCATCGCCTTCGTCGTGATCCAGAACCGCCGCAAGGATCCGCTGGTCGAACTCTCCATCTTCCGCTCGCGGACCTTGTCCACCGCCAATGTCGTGGGCGTCGTCTGGGCCTGCGCCACGATCGGCTGGCAGTTCATCGCGCTGCTCTACCTGCAGAATTCGCTCGGCTACAGCGCCCTGAAGGCCGGTATGGCGATCGTGCCGATGGCCGCGGCCATCCTGCTCGCGGTCAATCTCGCTCCTCGTATCATCAGCCGCGTCGGTCTGCGGATCCCGGCCGTGATCGGTCTGCTGCTCCAGGGCCTGGGCATTCTGCTCTTCCTGCGGGCGGGCGAGAACGCCAACTACGCCGCCGTGCTGCTGCCGGCCCTGATCATCCATGGTCTGGGCAACGGCACAAGCTTCCTGAGCTTCAATATCGCGGGCGTGAGCGGAGTGCCCAACGACAAGCAGGGCCTCGCGGCCTCGTTGATCCAGTCGGCCGTACAGCTCGGCGGCGGCCTCGGTGTCGCGGTCGGCGCCGCCGTACTGGCCGCCGCGTCGACCGACGCCGGTGTGGGCGCGTACCACCGCGCGTTCCTCGCGGTCGGGATCTTCTCGCTGGTGGGCGCGCTCGCGTCGGCGGTGGGCCTCGGAGCGTCGGGCTCGTCTGACTCGTCCAACTCTTCTGACTCTTCTGACTCATCTGGGAAGGCCGAGGAGGCAGCGCCGTCACAGCAGGGCGCGTCGCAGCAAGGTGCGTCGCAGCAGGGCGCCGGGCTTGAGAGCGGGCGCGCGTGAGCATGTCTCCCGGGCCCGTGGCGGGCCCGGGCGCCGGCGAGTGGGAGTGGCTGACGCCCGACGACCCGAGACTGTCCTGGGACGGTGTCGCCGAGGGCGGCTGGTCCGAGAACGGCCGGCTGCCCAGGCGGATCTCCGGCGAACGGCTCGCGACCACGCTGTCGCCCAACTTCGCGCGCCTCGCGGCGATGCCCGCCGGTATCCGGTTCGGTGTCCGCACGGATGCCGAGGAACTGTCCCTGAAGGTGGCCGTGGATCCGGGCAGCGCACCGGTGGACATCCGGATCGACGGAGCGCTCGCGCTGCGCGCCGAGACCGCCGACGGGCGCGAGATCGCCGTACCGCTGACCTCGGCCGCCACCGTACAGGGAGGAGGAGATCCCGTACTGCGCGAAGTCGAGGTCTGGTTACCGAACTTGGGCTATGCGCTCGTGTACGGGATCGGCTTCCGCGGGCACCGTACGCTGCTGCCCGCGCAGCGCCCGGGCCCGCGCTGGGTGACCTACGGGAGCTCCATCACCCACAGCATGTTCGCCTCCGGGCCTTCGGAGACCTGGACCGCGCTGATCGCGGCAGCGCAGGGCTGGCGGCTGCACAACCTCGGTTTCGCCGGCGAGGCGCAGCTCGATCCGCTGGTCGCACGGACGATCCGGAACATGCCGGCCGATCTGATCTCACTGGAGCTCGGGATCAATGTCTACACGCGGGAGACGTTCTCCGCCCGGAGCTGGGCTCCGGCGGTGTGCGGCTTCATCGAGACCATCCGTGACGGACATCCCGATCTGCCCGTCGTGGTGATCACCCCGCTGTCCTCACCCGACCGTGAACTCGTCCCGAACCGAGTCGGATTGACACTCGACGCGATCCGGAAACAGACGGCGGAGGCGGTACGGGTACTCGAAGAGCTCGGCGACAAGAACCTCCACACCGTGGACGGTCTGTCCGTCGTCCCGGTCTCCGAGGCGGCCGAGGTCTTCTCCGACGGGCTGCATCCGTCGGCGGCCGGTGAACATGTGCTGGCCGCCAGGATCGGCTCCGCGTTACGGACGGCTCTGTCCGCGCCACGCCCGTAACGACGGAGACGCCACGGCGGGCCGAGACCGGCCCGCGATCGGCCCGCGGTGGCGGGACGGGTAATTCCCCCCGCCCGCACCGCCACCGCGGGTTTCCGTGCGCCCCGATGCCGGTTTCGGGCTCGGTCAGGGCTCGATCAGGCCTCGTAGCCGATCCGGGCCAGCACGCCCCAGCGGCCGTTCTGCCGCGTCACGACATAGATCGAGTCGAAGACACCGAGCAGTTCGCCTTCGGCGTCATGCCGGCCGAACCGTACCTGGGCATGCACCTGGTCGGCGGAGACCTGCGGGAACTCGACCTCGTCCCAGGCGCTGTGGTGCCAGCCGGACGCGAGCAGCGCCTTCAGCTCCGCCTTCGAACTCTCGATGTACTCCTCCGCGTTCTGCCAGACCGTCACAGCGCCTTCATGCACACGGATCTGCGGGAAGTGCAGAGTCGCGGTCCAGATCTCCAGATCATGGCTGTTGAGCCCGTCGAGAAACGCGTCGAGGGCGGCGCGGGCCTCCTTGACGACTGCCGAGCGGTCGATGGGAGAAGAGGCGGTCATGGTGAACCTTTCGTTGACGGTCGACTTGGCGGAGCGGTGCGTATGAACATCGTTGAACGTGCGGCGGCCGGGCGGCCGGTGAACGGGCCGCGGATCGTCCTCGTCGGGCCCATGGGCGTCGGCAAGTCCACGGTGGGCGCGCTGCTGGCGCGGCAGCTGCGCTGTGGATTCCGGGACACCGACGACGACATCGTCGCCGCCCAGGGCCGTCCGATCAGGGACATCTTCATCACCGAGGGCGAGCCGCGCTTCCGCGAGATCGAGAAGCGGGCGGTACGGTTCGCGCTCGCCGAACACGACGGTGTACTCGCGCTCGGCGGTGGCGCGGTCCTCGACGCGTCGACGCGCGCCCTGCTGATCCCGTATCCCGTCGTCCATCTCGACATGGACGGCGAGGAAGCCGTGCGGCGCGCCGGGCTGAACACCGGCCGGCCGCTGCTGGCCGCCGACTCGGGCCCGCGCCGTCGGTGGCATGAGCTGATGGAGGCGCGCCGTCCGCTGTACGCCGAGGTCGCCCGTGCCACCGTGGCCACCGACGGCCTGGGCCCTGATGAGGTGGCTCAAGTGGTCCTCCGAACATTGGAGTTGACGGACGTATGACGGACCGGACGGCGAAGTACGTCCAGAAGCATGTCCAGTTGCCCGGTGTACGCATCGGTATCGACGACGACAACGGCACCGGGCCCCGGCCGCCGGACGTGATCCGGGCCGCCGGTGAACCGATGCTGCTGGTGCACGGCTGGCTGGGCTCCCGGGCAAGCTGGACAGGCCAGTTGCGGCGGCTGCGCACGCATCGGCGCGTGGTCTCGATGGATCTGCGCGGGCACGGCGCCAGCTCCGCGCCCGCGACGGAATCCGCGGGATACTCCGCGGGCGCCATGGCGGCGGACCTCGCCGGAGTGATCGGCGCACTGGGCCTCGCTCCGGCAGTCGTGATGGGCCACTCGCTCGGCGCGTCGGCAGCCACTCATCTCGCCCTCGACCGTCCTGACCTCGTCTCCGCGCTCGTACTGATCGATCCGGACTACGGAGGAGATCCGGCCCAGGGCCGGATGCTGGAGCCGATCGCGGCGCTCCCGGACGACCAGCGGATAAAGGACGCCGTCGCCGAGATGTTCAGAAACCGGATCGACGCCGGCACGCGGTCGGCCGCCCTGCGAGCCGCCCATGCACGGGACCTCGACGCCGTGCCGCCCGCCGTCGTGGCAGCCACGCTGAGAGCGATCATCGACGCGCCGGGCTCGATCCGTTTCCGGGACGCCGCCGAGACCGTCCTTCCTCGGCGGCGACAGCCCGTGCTGTCCTTCCACCGCACTCGGGAGCGCGCCGACTGGGAGCGCGGGCTGATGGCCCATCCGGCCTCACGGGCCGTCGCCGTACCGGGCTGCGGGCACTGGATCCACCAGGAGCGGCCGGACCTGGTCATGGATGAGACCGAGCGTTGGCTCGACCGGATCCGGCCGTGACAGTACCCACCGGAACAGTGCGCACAGGGACGGTGCCCACCGTCACGGTGTTGCCCTCGCTGATGTACGCGTACGGATCGCGCAGCGGATTGTCCGCCCCGTCCGGATCGACAAAGCCCTCCCACGCTCCGCCGAAGCCCGCGGCCACGGCCTGTTCGGCCACCCGGGCGCAGGCCAGCGCGTAGAAGCGCAGGACCGCCGGAGACATCGGCGCGAAGTGCTCGATCAGTACGGTGTGCTGCCGCACGGAGGTCATCCCGGCCTCGCCCAGCCACCGGTAGAGATCTCGCGTACGGAGCAACTGGCGTGCGTATCCCGGGACTTCGGCGCCCTTGCGGAAGAAGTCCATGAACTGGAACCGGTCTCCCGGGCGTACGGTGATCAGACCGGCGTCGAGATCCTTGACGGCGATGGTCCCTCCCGGACGCACCACTCGTCGTAACTCGCGCAGGGCGAGCGGGAGTTCCTCGTCGCTGAGGTACTGCGTGGTGTTCGCGCACCAGACGGCGTCGAAGGTGTCGTCCGGATACGGCAGGCGCAGCAGGTCGCCCTGCCGGATGTCCAGCTCGCACGGTGCGCCACGGGCCGCCATACGCGCGGCGGCGAGCTCCGCGTTCTCCTCGGCGAGGTCGACGGCGGACACTCGGCCCTCGGGCCCGACCGCGTCCACGATCCACGGCAGGAACGCGCCCGTGCCGCAGCCCGCGTCGAGTACATGCCGGCCGGGCCGGAGCTCCGCCGCGTCCAGGGCCGCGCGGTACTGCGGCGCACAGGCTGCGAAATGCGCGTCGACGATCTCCTCGTGTGTGAAGCCGAGCCCGGTGGATGCGGCGTATCCCCAGGAGTCGTGGTCCGAGGAGGCGTGTTCGGAAGAGTTGTGGTCTGAAGAGTTACGGTCCGAGGAGCCGCGTTCGGATGAGCCGTGGTCCTTCGTGAGCATGCTCACCATCCTTCCTTCGCGGCGAGAGCCGTCGCGGCGACGTCGTCCAGCAGCCCGGCGAGGAGCTGTACGGTCCGGTCGGGCGCTTCGAGCGGCGGGAGGTGGCCGACTCCGGGCAGAGTGACGAGCCGGCCGCGCGGCAGGGCGTCGGCCATGGCGCGGACCTCTTCGACCGCGACGAGTTCGTCCTCCTCCCCGACGACGGCCAGCGCGGGCACATCGGTCGCGCGCAGGATGTCCAGGGAGTCCGGGCGCGCGGCGATGGCCTGCTGCGCCCAGGCGACCGACGCCGGATCCGCGGCCCTGGCGACGGCCAGGACCTCGGCCGTGGTCGCCGGGCGGGCGGCCCGCGTGGTGGCGCCGAGCAGGGCGGGCGTGGTGGCTTCTACGACCCGGTCGCGGGTGGCTTCGTCGCCGATCAGACCGGCGAAGGCCCTGCGGCGGGCGGCGGCCTCGGGCGTGTCGGCCTCGGCCCGGGTGGAGAACAGGGCCAGTCCGCTGGTCCGGCCGGGATGGCGGCGCAGGAAGGCCATCGCCGTATAGCCGCCCATGGAGCAGCCCGCGAGGACGGCGCGCTCAATGCCCAGCCGGTCGAGTGTGTCCGCGAGGTCGTCGGCGACGGCATCGAGCGAAGGAGGCGCGGCCGAGGTGCCCAGCGGTGTCCGCCCGAAGCCGCGTTGGTCCACGGCGAGGACGGTGTGGCCGAGTGCGCCGAGCGCACTGGTCTGCGCCCGCCACATCGAGGAGTCCAGCGGCAGCGCGTGCAGCAGGACGACGGGCACGGGCACTCCGTCGATGGCGGTCACCGGGCCGCGCTCCTTTCGGCGGCGGCGATGAACGCGGCGAGCTCCGGCGACGGCGGAGTGTCCCGCAGCCGGGCCAGGGAGACCGGAGCGGCCGGGAGATCCGTCACGGGCACCACCTTGATCCCGGACGGCACGATCCCGTCGAGCGACCGGAACGACAGATGCACGGAGTCCGAACCGGCGAGCGTCTCGGCCAGCTCGGCCAGGCTGCCCATCTCCAGGACCCGGCGTAACCGGCCGCCCAGCGGTGTTACGGGCGGCATCACCAGGTCCCAGACGTAGGGCGGGAAGTCGCCTGGGCAGCGGAAGGCGTCGTACGCGGTGATGTCCTCGACCGATACGGAGGCCAGGCCGGCCAGCGGATGGTCCGCGCGGACGAGGACGGCTCTGGAATCGAAGGCGACGGGCCCGCTGGTGACGATGTCCGGCTCGCGCAGCCCGAACTTGACCAGCATGACGTCCAGTTCACCGGCGCGCAGCAGCCGGAACGGCTCCCGGACGTCGTACGGGACATAGCTGATCCGCTCCTCGGCGTGCCCGGCCGCGGCGACGATCCGCTCGGCCTGACGGGACGATCCGTGGATTCCGACGCGAAGCGGGCGGACGGCGGAGGCGATCTCAGTGGTGACGGCCGTGGCGGGCGGGTTCTTCGGCAACTCAGTTCTCCTGCGTCAGTCCGGCATAGGCCTGGAGTTCGGACGGGCGGTGACGGTCGGTGTCGACGCGCAGGGCCGCGTACGGCGTGGCCAGCCCTGTCAGGCGCGGTACGGAACGCACGGTCAGCCGGTCTCCGGCGCCGACCGTGCCGTCGATCACCGCCTCGGCGAGCAGATGGCCGAGCTGGACGAGCGCGTCGGAGACGGTGACGTACGCCGTGGCGAGATACAGATCGCGGTGGACGGGTCGGCGGCGGTCGTGGCGGCCGGTTGCCGAGGCGCCCGTACGAGGGATCTCGACGGTGGCGGGCCGCCAGGCCGTCAGCGGACGTCGCCCGCTGAAGGTCTTGAGCAGTCTGCGCAGACCGGTCGTGGTCTCGTCGGGCGACGGTCCGGCCCAGGCGGCCGAGCCGTCGTCGGCGATATGCGTGAAGGCGAACCGCTCCCTCAGATTGTCCGGGCGGCCGGCCAGATAGACGGTCCTGGTGAAGGAGCGGCGCCAGACGTCGGCCCGCTCCGGCGGCAGCGACAGGGCGAACGCGCAGGTCTCCCGTATCCATGAGGTGAGCCGGAAGTCTCGGACGACGGCGACGGCCAGTGCCCGGTCGGTACGGCCGGAGGCGGCGTCGGCGAGGATGTGCTCCTTCGCCGCGAGGAGAGCGTGCGGAGTGGAGAGGTTCCAGTGCGCCGGCAGATCCGGGCGGGCGGCCCTGAGCCGCTCCGCGGCGACGGTGAGCAGCAGTTCGGGCGAAAGAGTCACCGGCAGACCACTCATGGGTACACCGCTCATAGGTACACCGTGGTGAGCAGGTCGCGGTCAACGGTGCGGCGGGCCCGGCCCAGCAGGGACGTGGTCAGCCGGTAGGGATCGACATGGATGTGCTCGCGCCGATGCCTGCGCAGATCGTCCAGGAACGCCGGACTGCCTGCCGCGCTGCTCGCCGGACTACCCGCAAAACCGCCCGCCGGACCTTCCGCCGGGCCGTCGGCCACGCGGCGCAGCAGTCGCTCGGCCCGTTCGAGGCTCTTGCGCAGCAGGTCGGCGCGGAACGACTGCGCCTGCCCAGGCCCGAGGACGGCGACGAAGTAGAGCCGTACACCGAGCCTGCGTACATCCGCGTCACCGTCCGTGCCGACGGCCCGCAGCAGGGCGCCCGCCGTATGGGCGTGCCAGCCGCCGTGCCGGGCCGAGGTGATCTTCCCGTCGATGGGCACGCGGCCGATCGGGACACGGTGCACGGCCGGGCCCAGTCGGCTCAGTACACGCTGGAGCAGCAGATAGTCGGGCGTCAGCTCACTGTCGTACAGAAGCACAACCTCGTCGTACGCGGGTGCCAGCGGCAGCAGCTCCCGCAGGGCGCAGGCAAGGTAGTTGGGCCGCCCGTCGGCCGCGACGATCTGCCGCAGCGGCAGACCGTACCGCGTGGCGTCGAGAAACACCGGGCCGCCGCTGGACCGCTGGTCGAGGCCCATGCCCAGGGCGGCAAGACGCTCGATCATCTCCTCCAGACCGATCCCTGGCGGCTGATGCTCCATCAGTCCTGGATCGTGCAGCCCGAGTTGGGCGTAGTGCTCGGTCCATATCCGGAGTACGCGCTCGCTCGCCGGATGGACCCAGCCGTGGTTCTCGGCCGCGTCCGCGTAGGAGCGCAGGGCGTCGGCCGGCGCGGGCGCGCCGTTGCGGAACCGTACGTAGAGTTCGCCGATCTCCTCCTCGGAGAGCGAGGCGTAGGGCAGATCGCCCTGAGTGCGGTCGAGGAACTCCCAGAATCCAAGGGTCTGTTCGGTGAGGTGGTACGTCGTGTGGCTGTAGCGGTAGGTCACATCGGCCAGCGGCGCGGTGGCCCGGAACATGACGTCGGTCCAGAGCAGGCCCTTGAGATGACTGGGCGTCAGTGGCTTGGCGGGTGTGATCGTGACGGGCGCGAGCAGCACCTTGCGACGGCCCGATGCGGTCATGGGCGCCGAGGCGGTCGTAGTTGTACGCGGTGGTGTGGTCATACGCGCTCCTCGGCGCCGATGGCCGCGAGCAGTTCCGCCCGGGACGGCGGACGCGGTCCGTCCGGAGCCGTGGCGGGAGCCGCCCGTACCCGCTCCCGGACTCGCTCCCGGAACGACTCGTCGTCGAAGATCTCCTCGGCGGTGTCCAGTCCCATGAGGACACGGGTGAGGCCGCGCCATACGGATCCGTCGGTGGTGGCCGCCGCCGCGATCGCGGACAGCGGCGGACGGCCGGACTCCGTCGCCGTAGCCGTCGCCGCAGGCGGTGTGCCGCCCGTAACTCTCGAACGCCACAGCCGACCGCGTACCGTGTCCTCACGGACCGACAGCTCGTACCACGGCCGGTACACGCCCTCGGCGAGGTGCCCGGCGAGCTCGGCCTGCCGCTCCCCCACCACCGGTTCGGCGTCCAGGAGTTCGGCGAGCAGGAAAGCGTGCCGCAGGGCCAGTGACATACCGCGTCCGAAGAGCGGATTGGTGACACACGCGGCGTCGCCGACGGCGAACAGGCCCGCGACCGGCCGCACGTCGGCGCCGGGCGGCGCGCCGCGCAGAATGTTGGGAGGCAGAGTGATGGTGCGCACCGGACCGATCGGTTCGCCCGCCTCGGGATCGGCCCAGGCCGCGAGGTGAGGCGACAGACGGGCGGCGGCGGCGAAGGCGGCCGGATCACGGAGGCCGTTCGTCGCCGGATCCGCCGTGGGCACGCCGAGCGTCAGGGCGTAGGTGCCGTTGTCGGCGGGATGCGCGACGGCGGCGTAGTGGTCCCAGATGCCGCCTGCCGCGTTGCCTCGGTTGAGCGGTCCCGGCAGCGCGCCCGGCGACTTCAGCCGGTAGAACCGGGTGAAGCCGCGCACCTGCGTGGGAGCGGTCAGTTCGGGCGGCGACGGCAGGCCGGAGGCGCTCAGCCAGGACCGGGACGCCGCCCTGCGGCCGGTGGCGTCCACCACGGCATGCGCCGGTACGTGCTCTCCGCCGACGGTCACCACACCGGTGACCCGGGCCACACCGGTGACCTGCGCCCGGGCGCCCGACCGGGCCCGCGCACCCGACGACGCCGTGAGCAGGCCTCCGACCGTGGCCTGCCGGCTGATCGTGACATTCGGCAGCGCCCGCAGAATCCGGCGGAGTACGAGCTCGAAGACCGGGCGGCGCACGGCGAGCGCCACCAGTTCGGCGTCGCCCGGCCGGCGGATCCGGTCGTCGGCCCGCTCCGGCAGCGCCGCCATGAGGTCCAGGAGATGTCCTCCGGCGTCGACCACGGCGTCGAGCACCTCCGGCGCGCCCGCGCGCAGTTCCCGTACACCGAGCGAGGTCAGGATGTGGGAGTGGCCGTTCTGCGCGACGGTGGGCCGTTCCCACAGCTCGGCCGCCTTGTCCGGCGGGCCTTCCGGCGGCGCCGGTGCCTGCTCCAGGACTCTGACGCGGAAGCCCCGCCCCGCCAGAGCAAGGCTGGTGGCGAGTCCCGCGACGCTTCCTCCCACCACGACGACGGGCCGTGTCATCGGCGCCGGCCGTGTACGAAGAACACCCGGCGCACATCCCGGACGGCGCGCGCCGGGACCGGATCCGGCCAGCGCCCGAAGTCGGCTCCGGGCTCGCCGGGCTGGACCGCGTCCACGTCGAAGCCGTACCGGCCGAAGAGCGCCTCGGGCTCGTCGCTGCCGAACAGCCAGGGACAGCCCCAGCCCGCGAAGACATCCAGGAGAGCGCGCATATGCGGCAGAGTGAGGGCCGAGGAGTTGACGAGATCGGCGGCGATACGGCTGCCGGGCGCGCAGAGCGCGGCGACACGCTCCAGCATGCGGTGCGCGTCCTGCTCCGGGATGTAGTAGAGCAGCCCTTCGAGCAGCCAGGTGGACGGCCGGCGCGGATCGTAGCCGGACGCGAGGAGCCGCTCCTCCCAGTCGTCCGCCGTGAGATCGACGGCGACGGTGGTGTGGGCGACGCGCGGTGCGACTCCGCGCAGCCGCTCCGCCTTGAAGGCGAGCACCGAGGGCCGGTCGATCTCGAAGTACCGCAGACGGTCCGGCCAGGGCAGCCGGTAGGCACGGGAGTCCATACCGGCCGGAGCCAGTACGAGCTGTGTCATCTCCCGGTCCTGTACGGCCTCCTGGAGAAGGTCGTCGAAGAATCTGGTCCTGATCGCGTTGTAGTCGGGCGTGCTGGGCAGATGGCGCGGCCGGTCCGGCGGGAAGGTCGCCTCACGGATCTCCGCCACCAGACCGGGACCGGCGTCTCCCACGAGCCTGGCCGCGTACGGATCCGTGTAGAGCCGGTCCTCCCGGCGGCTCTCGGCGGCGCGCAGGGCCGCGGTGAGCAGGGCGGTCCGCTCCACCGGATCGACGGGATCCAGGACGTCCGTCATATGCGTGCTCCTCGTCGATCGTCTTGTCGTTCGTCTCGTTGTTCGTCTCGTCGTTCGTCTCGTCGTTCGTCGGACGCGGCGATCAGCCGCCGCCACTGGCTCTCGTCCTGCCGGAACAGCCGGTCCTTGACCTGGGTGGGACGGACACCGTCGGCCACGCGGGCATGCCACTCGCGGTGGAAGGCGTCGGGATGGAGCAGCCGCACCGTCGCGGGCGCGAGCCGCCGCTCGCGCAGGGCCCGCGCGTATCCCGGGGATTCGGCGCCGAGCGCCGTATCGAGCAGGGCGGCGAACCGCTCGGTCTCGGCGGTGAGCCACGGGCTCTCCGGAGCCACCGCGAAGACATACCGAGGCGCCCGACCGGCTCGCTCCTCCGCTTCCTCCACCCGGCACGCCACATTGCGCAGCACGAGCCCGGTGCTCGCGAGGGCCTCCTCCAGCGCCCGTACGACCTGGGCCTCACGCAGCCGCTCGCCCGCCGCGTCCGACCGGGTGGAGCGGCCCGCGTACGCGACGCGCGGCACGCCCGCGACACGGTCCACGACACGGACGATGTCACCGACCGCGTACCGGTACAGGCCTCCGACATGGCTGAAGACCACGTGATAGTCCCGGTGCGGTTCGAGCTGCTCCGGCAGGAGCGTCCCGCTGCCGGGCCCGAGATCCTCGTCGGCGTCCACGAACTCGTACACGGAGGCGGACGGTACGAGGCTGCCGGCCGACGGATGCCGGTCGAGCGGCACACCCACCGGGCCCTCCGACGCGGCCACCGGCGCGGTCAGCACAGCGGTTCCGGCGCCGAACCGCTCACGCAGCGAAGGCATGTAGAGGGATGCCACACCGGTGGTCCAGCCGAACAGCGCGCGGACACGCGGCCAGACGTGGTGCGGGCTCACCTGCCCGAAGTAGTCGGCGAGCGACTCCAGTTGAGCGGCGCGCTCCGGATCCGCGGGACCGTACGGCGCTCCGCCCAGCGTCCCGTCGTGCACATCCTTGACGATCCGCTGCCACCACAGACCGAGCTGGTACGGAACGGCCGCGATCATCGCCGGATTGATGCCGATGAGGGCCCGTACATCGCTCTGCACCGCGAGCCGCAGCCGGAGATACATCTTCTCCAGATGGTCGTCGGGCGCGACATCCACCGGCAGAGTGGCCCAGGGCGCGGCGGTGCCCAGCTCGGCAGAGAGCGGTTCGCCGAACGCCGTGCCGAAGTCGACCTGGCTGGCGCCCACATGCGGACGGCCGTCCGCCGTGACGGGCGGGACCGCGAGCGGATCGTGCTTGAGGTTGAGTACCGCGTCCGGCCGGTCCATGACATCCGGGAAGTGCTCGATCAGCGGCGCCCAGGCCGCGTAGTAGAAGGGAAAGAAGACGGTCTCCATGAAGCGGCGCGTGACCGGGATCTTCTTGTGTGCGCCGGTGCTTCCGCTGCTGGTGAAGTAGACGACCGGCGCGTCCGCGGTGAGCAGATTCGGCTCTCCCTCCGCCATGCGCTCGATCAGCGGCGCGTGCGCCGCGTAGTCCTGGATCGGCACGGCCGCGCGATAGTCCGCCAAGGTGCGGATCCGGGCGAAGCCATGGCGCTGTCCGAACTCGGTACCGGCGTTGAAGTCCAGCAGATCGGCGAGGACACGCTGTTGGCGTGCCGCCATCTCGGCGAGATCCGCTCTCAGCCGCGCCCGCTCGGCGAACACCCGCTCGCGGTAACGGTCGGCGTGGCCGGGCGTGCCCCAGCCCTGGGCCGCGCTCATGCGGTGAGCACCTCCCGTACGGCATCGGCGGTCCGCGCCGTGCCGGCATGCTCCTCGATCACGGTCACGGGCAACTGTCCTGTCTCCTCCAGCAGGAGCTTTCTGAGGTTCTTCTGATAGCTCTCGAAGCCGAACCACTCGGGCCGCCGGCCGAAATACTCCAGCGGATTGAGGCGCGCGCCCTGGCCGGAGCGGCGCCAGGCGGTCTCGGACGAGACATCCAGATAGATCACCGCCCGTGGCTGCGGGAAGGAGCGCCACCAGGCGTACAGCGGATGCCCTTCGAGCCCGGCGAGCCGGCACTTCGCGAGCCGGGAGCGGTCCGTACGGTCAAGGGCGAGGACTTCTCCGACAATCCCTACAACCTGCTCAACCAGGAGGGCTCCGACCACTCCCGGCTGCGCAGGCTCATCTCTCCCGCGTTCACACCGCGCAAGGCGGAGCTCTGGCGGGCCAGGATCGAGGAGATTGCCCATGAGCTGATCGACCAGCTCACGGCCGGACCTCGCCCGGCCGATCTGCACCACGACTTCGCCGCCGTGCTGCCCGTCTGGGTGATCTGCGAGATGGTCGGCGCGCCCGTGGAGGACCGGGCGAAGCTCCAGACATGGACGGACCGGCTGGTCAGCATCACGGCGCACACGCCCGAGGAGCGTCTGGCCGCGCGCTCGGAGTCCGCCGCGTATGTGGCGGGACTGATCGCCCAGCACCGCGAGGAACCGGGTGAGGATCTGCTCAGTACGCTCATCACGGCCCATGACGACGACGACCGGCTGAACGAGCGCGAACTGACCTGGCTCGGCATCAACCTGCTCGTCGCCGGCCATGACACCACTGTGAGCGCCATCTCGCGGGCCCTGTACCAGCTGCTCCGCCATCCCGAGCAGTGGCGTCGGCTCGTCGACGATCCCGATCTGCTCCCGGGCGCCACCGAGGAGCTGCTGCGCTACGCGCCTCCGTCCGAGATCGGCTTCATGCGGATCGCCACGGAGGATCTCGACCTGGCCGGCACGCATGTGGCCAAGGGCGAGGGCGTGATCCCGGTGATGCACGCGGCGGGCCGCGACAGCAGGCGGGTGTCCGAGCCGGAGACACTGGACCTCGCCCGCACGGACGCCGCCCACCTCGCGTTCGGGCACGGTCACCACTACTGCCCGGGCGCCGGTGTCGCCCGGGTGGAACTCCAGGCGGCTTTCGGTACGTTGGCGAAGCGGCTTCCCTCGCTGCGGCTGGCCGTACCGGCGGAGCAGGTGGAATGGCTCGGCGGTCTGCTGACGCTGCGTCCCAGGTCCCTGCCGGTGGAGTGGTGACGGCGTCCGACTGACTGATCACGGACCACAGACCGAAGACCGAGGTGCCGGCCCAGTGGCGCGAGCCCTGGGCCCTGGGCCGGCACCTTCTTGCCAAGGTCCCGGACGGAAAGGGCGGAACCCCGCGAGCCGATTCCGGCCATGCACGCGTTAGAGTAACTTCTAACAAATGTACTTCGAGAGACATTCTTGGCACCTCTTATGGCGAGGTCGCCCATGGCGAGGCCGGGAAGTGCCGCTCAGGATGTGCCGCACAAGGGAGTCCGGATGACCAACCCCCCGCGAACCCGGCGCGCCTCACCGAGCAGAGCCGCGGACGACAGCGCACGTCAGCGGTACTTCGCCACGCTCGCCATGAGCCGTCCGGACATCGCCCTGTGCCGGGCCACCAAGGTCGTGGCGCGCGCCGT
The DNA here is from genome assembly GCF_042732975.1 of Streptomyces sp. NPDC059743. Lineage (NCBI taxonomy): Bacteria > Bacillati > Actinomycetota > Actinomycetes > Kitasatosporales > Streptomycetaceae > Streptomyces > Streptomyces sp. NPDC059743. The sequence continues at coordinate 181,589 of NZ_JBHWGS010000005.1, forward strand.
CGATGCCGAACTCACCGGTTACAGCATCTCGGCGGGCCAGCATCTGGTCCTCAAGATGCTCAGCGATGTGGGGCCCTGTTCACAGCAGGAGCTGAGCGAGCAGCTGCGCATCGACCGGAGCGTGATGGTCGGCTGCATCGACGGACTGGAGGACTCGGGCCTGGTACGCCGGGAACGGCATCCCAAGGACCGGCGGGCCAACGCCATCACGCTGACGCCCGACGGGCTCCTGTCGCTGGCCGAAGTAGAGAGCGGGGTGCCTCGGCTGCTGGACCGCGCCTTCCAGGCCCTCACTCCGGCGGAGCGCAAGACGCTGGCCCGCCTGGTCACCAAGATCCTGGAAGTGAAGTAGCCGACGAGCGGGCGGGCGAGATCGCCGACGGGCTCGATCGCCAGCAGGTTCAGGAGACAGGCGCCAGAGCCCGCAGCGCGCTCAGCATGCCGTCCGGCCCGGCGCCGAACTCCGGCGCGGGAATCACGGCGAGCAGCGGTGTGACCACGCCCGCCTCGACATAGCGTGCCACGTGCGCACGGCACTCCTCGGGGCTGCCGTGTACGAGGAGTTCGTCCACCAGCCGGTCCGGCACCGCCGCGCCGGCTCCCCGGAAGTCACCGGCCGCCCATGCCCGATGGGACGCCGCCAGCACATCGCTCCGCCCGAGCCAGTCGTGGAACGCGGAGTAGGTCCGGGCGTTGAGGATGGAGCCCAGCATCGCCCGTCCCTGTGCCCGGGCGTAGTCGCGGTCCCTGGTGGGACAAACAAAGATCCGTGCCACCACTTCCTTCGCCTTGCCCTCGGGGCCCATCGCCTCCACCACGCGTGGAACATCGTCGGCGGCGAGAAAGTTGGTGACGAGCCCGTCGGCCTCGCTGCCCGCGAGCCGCAGCATCTGCGGACGCAGCGCGCCGATCATGACCGGCGGCGCGGGACGCGGAACGGACGCGAGCCGGAAGCCGTCGATGCTGAACGAGTCGAAGTCGCCCATCACATACTCGCCCGCCAGCGCTGCCTTGAGAAAGCGCACGGTGTCGCGGACCTTGCGGTAGGGATGCTCGAAGGGAATGCCGTTGATACGCGTGACAAACGGCGGCCCGGACGACCCGACGCCCACCACAACCCGCCCAGGAGCCGCCTCCGCCAACGTCGCCACCGTCATCGCCAACAGCGCCGGCCCACGCGTCTGCACTGGCACCACACCGGTCCCCACCCTGAGCGACCGCGACCACGCGGCGGCCAACGCGAGAGGCGTAAACCCGTCATACCCAGCGGCCTCACCGGTCCAGGCATCCGTATACCCGAGATCCGGCAGCTCCTCGACAATCCGCCGATGCGCGGCCAGCGGAACGGTGTTGAGCGGGATGGTCACTCCGTAGCGGTCCAACCCTCACTCCTCCTCACGGCCCCCACCGACCGGCCAAGTCGCCCGCACCATAGCCGAGTTGACCATCACTTCGATTGTTCGCCAATCACCAAACTAATGACCGCGCTCCAACCATGTCAACACCCACCGCCACTACCGCCACTCTCCGGAGCGAGCGGGAGCGGGAAAGTACTCACGAACGCCCGCGATCCATGTCCCACCAACCGAAAGAAGCCTCTGACCTGGTGTTCTACCAAGTCGGAGGCTTCTGTCCGCTGAGCGGCAGAACGAGTCGGGCTGTACGCCGGATTTTGTCGCCGGACGACCTCGCGGTCGGCCGGGAGACGGCCATCCATCTAGGGCCGGCGTTGCCGTCGGCCTCGTGCGGTCTACCCGCGGACTCGGGCGGGCAGCCCTCGATCGTCCGCGCAGGGCCGCCTTGCGGTGGCCCCTCTTGACCTTGCTCCGGGTGGGGTTTACCTAGCTGCCCAGGTCACCCTGGGCACTGGTGGTCTCTTACACCACCGTTTCACCCTTACCGGGGACCTGGGTCCCCGGCGGTCTGTTTTCTGTGGCACTGTCCCGCGGGTCACCCCGGGTGGGCGTTACCCACCACCCTGCCGTGTGGAGTCCGGACGTTCCTCGGGGAGATCCACAGGGACCTCCACGCGGCCGTCCGCCCGGCTCGTCTGCCGTAAAGGTCATCTTACCCGTCCGTGGAGGGCGGACGGGCGCCTCGTCGGGCGTCGTCGGGCGTCGCCTACTCTGGCGCGAGGGCCGCGCGCCCGTTCCGTATCGACCGTTCCGTAGGAGAAGTCACGTGCTCGTCCTGTTGCCGCCGTCGGAAGGCAAGTCCGCTTCCGGGCGCGGGGCTCCGCTGAAGCTGGAGTCCCTGTCGCTGCCGGGACTCACCGAGGCCCGGGACGCCGTACTGGACGAGCTTGTCGAACTGTGCGCGGCCGACGAGGAGAAAGCCCGCGAGGTGCTCGGTCTGAGCGAAGGGCTGCGCGGCGAGATCGCCAAGAACGCGGTGCTGCGGACCGCCGGCACGCGTCCGGCCGGCGAGATCTACACCGGCGTGCTGTACGACGCGCTGGACCTCGCCACGCTCGACACCGCCGCGCGCCGCAGGGCCGGAAAGTCGCTGCTGGTCTTTTCGGGGCTCTGGGGCGCGGTACGGGTGGGCGACCGTATCCCTCCCTACCGCTGCTCGATGGGAGTCAAACTGCCGGGACTCGGCGCGCTGGGCGCGTACTGGCGCGCGCCGATGGAATCCGTACTGCCGGAGGTGGCCGACGGCGGGACCGTACTGGATCTGCGCTCCTCCGCGTACGCGGCGGCCTGGCAGCCGAAGGGCGAACTGGCGGGCCGTACCGCGCGGGTACGGGTGCTCCACGCGCAGACCGATCCGGTGACAGGAGTGGAGAAGCGGTCGGTGGTCAGCCACTTCAACAAGGCGACCAAGGGCCGGCTCGTACGGGATCTGCTCACCGCGGGCGCCCGGCCGAAGAACCCTGCGGCGCTGGTGGAGACGCTCCGCCAGCTCGGCCATGTCGTGGAGGCGACGGCTCCGGCGCGGGCCGGCCGGCCATGGGCCCTGGATGTGGTGGTCACGGAGATTCACTGACGGCGGTGAGGCTCCGGACGACTCATTGCATGCTGTGCAACGCACGTTGCGGAGAATGACCTACGCACGGCAGGATGACGCCATGACCTCCGTGCTCGACCTCGCGCCCGTCATCCCTGTCGTCGTCATCGACGATGCCGCCGACGCCGTACCTCTCGCCCGCGCGCTGGTCGCGGGCGGGCTGCCCGCGATCGAGGTGACGCTGCGGACACCGGCCGCGAGGGCCGCGATCCGTGCGATCACGGGCGAGGTGCCGGACGCGGTGGTCGGCGCCGGTACGGTCCTGACGGCCGGCGCCGTGACCGACTCGGTGGCGGCGGGCGCGCGCTTCCTGGTCAGCCCTGGCTGGACGGACACGCTGCTGAGCGCGATGCGGGACTCGGGAGTACCGTTCCTGCCCGGTGTCTCGACCGCCTCGGAAGTGGTGGCGCTGCTGGAACGCGGAGTGACCGGGATGAAGTTCTTCCCTGCCGAAGCCGCGGGCGGCACGGCCTATCTCGCCTCACTCGCCGGTCCGCTCCCGCAGGCCCGCTTCTGCCCGACGGGCGGGATCACGGCCGCCAAAGCCGCGTCGTATCTCGCCCTGCCGAACGTGGGCTGCGTCGGCGGTACGTGGATGCTCCCGCCGGACGCGCTCGCGTCGAAGGACTGGGCACGGGTCGAGTCGCTGGCCCGTGAGGCCTCGGCGCTGCGCACGGCGGTCTGAGGTTCCGCGCTCTCTGCCCCGTCCCGACCGGTCGCGGCCCGCAAGCGGTCAGCGCAGATGCGACGTGTCGTTCAGCAGCCGCACCGACGCGTTGCCGTCCGCGTAGTACGCCACCGCCGACAGCGAGGCCGCCGACAGCTCCATCCGGAACAGCGACTCGGGCGGTGCGCCGAGCGCCAGTCTGATCAGCGTCTTCACCGGAGTGACATGGGTGACGAGCAGGACCGTACGCCCGTGGTACCGGTCGAGCAGCCGGTCACGCGCCGCCCTGACCCGGCGGCCGACCGTCGTGAAGCTCTCGCCACCGCCCGTCGGCGCGACGGCCGGTGAGGCGAGCCACGCGCTGAGATCGTCCGGGTAGCGCTCCCGTACCTCGGCGAAGCTCAGCCCTTCCCACGCGCCGAAGTCCGTCTCGCGCAGGCCCTCTTCGACCGTGACGTCCAGCCCGAGCCGGGTGGCCACGGTCTCCGCCGTCTCACGGCAGCGCCGGAGCGGCGAGGAGACGATGTCCTGGACGGTGCCGCGCGCGGCCAGCGCGGTGGCGACGGCCTCGGCCTGACGCCGGCCGATCGCGGAGAGTTCGGGATCGCTGCCGCCACTGCCCGAGAAGCGCTTCTCCGGCGTGAGAGCGGTCTCGCCGTGCCGGAGCAGGACGAAGGTGGCGGGAACACCGAGATCGGCGGAGGCGCCCCAGCCGACCGTCGGGGACTGGAGCTTGGCCGCAGCGGCGGCGGAAACGCCCTCGGAAGTCTTCAGGTCCGCCGTCGTGAGCGGCTCTTCGGCGGGCTCGTCGGCGAGCTCCTCGGGTGCCAGGGCCGCCGCCGATGCGCGCCCGCCCGCGAGCGCCGCCCGCGCCTTCGCCGCGCCCGCCGCCGCATCACCGGTCGGCCTCGAAGGCGCAGCCGTACCGGCCGACGTACCTGCGGCGGTACGAGCCGGCCCACGCCCGCCCGCCCCTGCGCCCGCGCCCGAAGCGTTCCGAGCCGCCCGCGCGTCCAGGTCCGCCGTGGACGCCGACGGCTCCCACTGCTTGCCCTTCTTGCCCGCGTCCATCGCCTCGTTGGCCAGCCGGTCCGCGTGCTTGTTCCGCTCGCGCGGGATCCACTCGTACGTGACCTGGCCCGCCGGGAAGATCCGCCCGGCCTCCGCCGCCAGCGGCTTCATGTCCGGATGCTTGATCTTCCAGCGTCCCGACATCTGCTCGACGACGAGCTTGGAGTCCATACGCACCCGCACCGAAGCGTCCGCGTCCAGCGCCTTCGCCGCCTTCAGGCCCGCGATCAGGCCCTTGTACTCGGCGACATTGTTCGTCGCGACCCCGATGTACTCGGCCGCCTCCGCGAGCGTCTCGCCCGTCACCGGGTCCAGGACGACCGCGCCGTAACCGGCAGGGCCCGGGTTGCCCCGGGAACCGCCGTCGGCCTCCACGACGAACTTCGCCATCACAGACCCGATTCGGACGTACGGACCAGGATCCGGCGGCAGTTCTCGCACCGCAGCACGGCGTCCGGCGCCGCCGCCCTGACCTCGTTGACCTCGGTGATGTTCAGTTCGAGCTGGCAGCCCTCGCAGCGGCGCCGGAAGAGCCGGGCCGCGCCCACGCCGCCCTGCTGGACGCGCAGCTTCTCGTACAGCTTGAGCAGATCGGCCGGCACGGACGCGGCGATGAGCTCGCGCTCCTTGGTCACGGCCGCGACCTGGCCGTCGAACTCCTCCAGCGCGGCATCGCGGCGCGTGGCGGCGTCATCGGCCTTGGCCTCGACGGAGGAGACACGTTCCGTCAGCTCGGCGACCCGCTCCTGCGCGGACTCGCGGCGCTCCATGACTTCGAGGACGACATCCTCCAGATCGCCCTGGCGCTTGGCGAGCGAGACGATCTCGCGCTGGAGGTTCTCCAGGTCCTTGGGCGAAGTGACCGCCCCGGAGTCCAGCCGCTGCTGGTCGCGTACGGCGCGCTGGCGCACCTGGTCGACGTCCTGCTCCGCCTTGGTCTGCTCGCGGGCGGTGTCGCTCTCCTCGGTCGTCGCGGCGACCAGCAGGTCGCGAAGCTGGGCGAGGTCCTTGGTGAGCGACTCGATCTCGTCGTGCTCGGGCAGCGAGCTGCGCTTGTGGGCGAGCTGCGACAGTCGTACGTCCAGGGCCTGGACGTCGAGAAGTCGGATCTGGTCGGCGGGCGCGGCGTTCAGTTGGGGGCTCCTGAAGAATGGTGGTGACCGGAAGAGTGCTGGCCTGAGGAGTGGTGGCCGGACGAGGGGTGGCCGGAAGAGTGGTGGTGGCCTGACGGATCATGGTGGGCCGACGAATCATGGTGGGCCGACCAGGGGTCGGTGACCGTCTTCGAGACATGGACGCGCAGGTCCCAGCCATGGCGGTCGGAGATCTCGTCGAGCTGGGCGGCGGCCTGCTCGCACCAGGGCCACTCGGTGGCCCAGTGCGCGGCGTCGACCAGTCCCAGCGGTGAGTGCTGTGTGGCCTCGGAGGTGGGATGGTGACGCAGGTCCGAGGTGAGGAACGCGTCCACGCCGACCGCCCTGACCTGGTCGAAGAGACCGTCACCGGAGCCGCCGCAGACCGCGACCGTACGGACGAGGGCGTCCGGGTCGCCCGCCAGCCGTACGCCCTGCGCGGTGGCGGGGAGCCGGTGCGCGACGCGCGCGGCGAAGTCACGGAGTGTGGCCGGGTGGTCCAGTTCGCAGATCCGGCCGAGTCCGCGCCGTCCCGTCGGATCCGTCGCGTCCGGTACGAGAGGCGCGACGATCCGCAGGTCCAGCGCGCCGGCGAGGGCGTCGGAAACGCCGGGATCGGCGCTGTCGGCGTTGGTGTGGGCCACGTACAGCGCGATGTCGTGCTTGATGAGCGTGTGCACGACACGGCCCTTGAAGGTAGAGGCCGCGACCGTCGACGTACCGCGCAGATAGAGCGGATGGTGGGTGACGATCAGATCGGCGCCGAGCTTCACCGCCTCTTCGGCGATCTCGTGGACGGGATCGACCGCGAAGAGGACCCGGCTCACTGTGGCATCGGGATCGCCGCAGACCGTACCGACGGCGTCCCACTGTTCGGCCCGCTCAGGGGGCCAGAGGGCGTCGAGCGTGGCGATCACTTCGGACAGGCGGGGCACGGAGGGCACGGTGCAAAGGCTACCTGTCCCACGTGCCCCACCGGCCCTGACCGGAACAGCCCATGACAGCGCATGCGGCCGACCTGCCTCAAGGCTCTCGGTCCGTCCCAAGGCCCTCGGTCCGTCTCGGGATTGCGCTCGCACTACTTGACCAGGTATTCGCGCTACTTGACCAGATAGCCGCGGAGATCGTCCAGAACCAGGTCCGCCGCCGTCACGCCCAGACCCAGGTACCAGGTCTCGTCCTTGACGTCCTTGGCCTGTCCGGCCTTGACCGCCTTCAGGTTCTTCCAGAGCGGATTGGAGCGCGCGGTGTCCCGCTGTGTCTTCGCCGGATCGCCGTACACACCGGTGAAGATCCAGTCGGCGTCGGCGTCGTCGATCTTCTCCGGGCTGATCTCCACGGCGAGATCGTTGATCTGCTGGTTGTCGGGACGCGGCAGACCGATGTCGTCAAGGATCGTGCCGATGAAGGACGCCTTCGCGTACAGCCGCAGCCTGTCCGGCATGTAGCGCACCATCGAGATGGTCGGCTTGTCCTGGCCGAGGTCCGCGCCGAGGGCCGCCGCCTTCTTGTCGTACGCGGCGAGCGCCGCCTCGGCCTCGGCGGTACGGTCCAGCGCCTGGGCGTTGAGGAGGTAGTTCTCCTTCCAGGTGAAGCCGGGCCGGATGGAGAAGACCGTCGGAGCGATCTGCGACAGCTCCTTGTACTTGTCGGCCGCGCGCAACTGGCTGCCGAGGATCAGATCGGGCTTGAGCCCGGCGATCGCCTCCAGATTGAGATTGTTGATCGTGCCGACGTTCTCGGGGCTGCCCGCGCCCTGCTTGAGATAGCTCGGGATGGCCTCGTCGCCCTCGGTCGGCGCGTAGCCGACGGGCTTGACGCCGAGCGACACGACATTGTCGAACTCGCCCACGTCCAGGACCACGACCCGTTCCGGGCGGGCCTTCAGCTCCATCTTGCCCATGGCGTGTGTGATCGTGCGCGGGAACTGGCCCGGCCGGGCGTCGGTCCCGTAGCCGGCCGTCTTCCTGGCCGCGTCGGCGAAGTCCTTGCCGCCCGTGGCGACGGCGGCCTTCCTCCCTCCGTCGTCGGAGGCGGCGGAACCGCTGTCGGAGGAGTCGCCGCTGCCGCAGGCCGCGAGGGAGAGCGCGGCGGCGAGAGCGACGACGGCGGCTGCGCCACGGCGTCGTATGGACATCTGGATGCTCCTGGGAAGTGCTGGGTCTAGGCGGACGTGCTGGGTCAAGACGGATCAAGGCGGACAAGCCCGCTGAAGACGGACGTGCCGGTTCAGGGCGACGTACCGGTTCAAGGCCTGTTAGGTACGGCTTTGAGCCACCGGTCGGATGCCGATCGGACACCGACTTAGGTGTGCCTTACTTTAGGCATCCCGTCTCCCGGCCAGCACACCCACCCCCACACGCTCCGGCAAATCCCGCCATGGCCACCCATATGTGTGAAGTGGCCGACGTCGTGTTGTTCGGCAGGAAGTGCGAAAACTAGCTTCGTCGCCGGAGGTGACGAACCGATGACGGCCTGTGCCATCGAGACGGCTGCGGAGGACGGAGCGCTACGGCGTACGGGGTTCGCGATCACGGCGGACGGGACCTACGCGGCGCGACTGACGCTCGGAAGCGGGAACGGCGGGGACGGAGGCGGGGGCGGCGGAAACGGGAGCCGAGGGAACGGGAGCCGAGGCGGGAACGGAGGCGGAGGCGGAGGCGGAGGCGGCGGAAACGGAGGCAGGCAGGGCGACGGAGGCGGGCGCGGGCGCGGCGACGCCTGGTTCCCGGAGCGGTGGACTCTCGACGGACCCGAGCCCTACGCCGTACCGCTCCCGCTCGACCAGCCCGAGGAGCCCGACTCCGACGTCCTGCCCATGACCGACGGACGGGTGCTCATCCGCCGCCGGGTGGCGGACCGGCACGACTTCTCGCTGCTCTATCCGACCGGTCCCGGTACGGGTCAGCTGCCGCTCGGCGCGCTCGGATGCGACCGGCTGACGCTGCTGCCGCCGTCACCGGACGGCCGGAGCGCGTACGCCCTGGCGCCCGGCGAGCACTCCACCACGGTCTGGCTGGTGGCGGGCGGCGCGTTCGGACCGGAGCGGGTGGCCGAGGTCGCGGGCCACTGCTCGGGCGGCGTCTGGCTCGACCGTACGGGCCGGATACTGGCCCTGGACCGGGAGAGGGACGGCGTGGTGAAGGCCGTCGCCGTCGATCTGGGACGTGGTGGCGAGGTGACGCCACTGCTCCAGATCACCGAGGAGAGCAACGACCGGCTGCTGCTGGCGGACGCCGACAGCGGACTGCTGCTGATCCGCTCGGACGCGCCGGGTCACGACCGGCTGGGCTGGGGCGTACTGGGCAGTCTGCGTCCGGTGCGCTTCCCCGAGTGCCTGCGGCTCGCGGACTGCGCGGTGACGCCGTTCGCCGTACAGCCGGGACAGGTGCTGATGCCGGAGAGCTGCGCGGTGGCACTGCGGATCGACGGCGCGGCGGGCAGCGGGCTCGGAGTGTGGCGTCCGATGGGCCGTCAGCTCCATCGGCTTCCTACGCCGGACGGGTGGTTGGCGGGTGCCGGGCTCTGGACCCGGGACGGTGTGCTGCGGCTCCCGTACGCGACGAGGGAGGTGCCGTGCGGAGTGGCCGGGCTCATGGCGCCGCCGGAACCGGCCGAACCTGTGGAACCGGTCGAACCGGCAGGACAGGCCGAACCGACTGAGCCCACTGCGCCGTTGAAACCTCTGTCGGCGCTGGCGCCGGAGCCACCGGCACGGGTGCTGTCGAAGCCCGGGGCACCGCTGACGTCCGGAACAGCCTCCGGGCCGCCCGGACTCACACAACTCGCACAAGCGGAATCCGTGTCCGGGGAACCGTTCACACCTCCGCGAACTCCTGTGATGTGCAGGCCGGTTCCGTTGCAGCAGGCGCCTCTCACCGGGCGTGGGGTACCTGGATAGACTTTCTTCCGGGGCTGCGCAGCCGTACCGACCGGGCATTGTCGGGGACTGTGATGTGGAACGGTGACCGTCACTTCGCCGGGCGGTACAGGGAAAGCCGGGGCCCCTGCGCCACAACAAGAAGCGATCACGACGGGGTGACTTCCCACATGTTCGAAGCCCGAACCGACACGACCCAGGAGCGCCCGCAGGGGACGGCCGCCGACCAGGGTGACATCAGCCACTTCGGAAAGCACCGAGGTGGCGCGGCCTCCACGGAGGACTCGATGTCTCCGGCCCACGGCCGCCACCGCCGCCCGGCGGAGGGGGAACACAGCAACGCGGCCTGAGACCCGGGCCGGCACACGCACCACAACGCACACCGCGTACCACGCGCGTGACGCACCACGAAGAGGCCGCCGCGGCACAGACGCGGCGGCCTCTTCCCGTTGCGCGGCGGCCTCTTCCCGCCGGAAGTCCCGCACCATGACATTTGTACTGGCCAAGTCCGTACATCCGCATCTGCCGGGCAACGGTCCTGCTCCGTAGCGTCATGGGTATGACACAGACAGCGGACACTTCATCACCCGCCGTGAGCTCCACCGGCGTCGTCAAGAGCTTCGGTGCGGTCCGAGACGACCGGCCTCGTCCTGCTCGGCCGACTGCTCGTGTTCGGTTCGTACGCTGTGGTCTCGTACCGCACACCGGCGAGGACGACATGCCCCAGGACCAAAGCCAGCGCCAAAGCAAGGACCCGAGCCAGGGCCAAGACGGCGGGAGGCCCGGACCGCCCGGTGGATACGCGATGCTGCCCTGGCTGCTGCTCGGCCTGGGCTCCTTCTCCAATCTCGTCCAGGGCAAGACTCCGAACCCGTGGTTCGGCGGTATCGGTCTGCTGGTCTTCAACTCCCTCTATGTCTACGTCGTGTTCACGGCCTTCGACCCGAGGAGGCGGCAGAGCCATGCCACCTGGTGGTCGCTCGCCGGGATGGGACTGATGACCTTCGGGCTCGGCGGTCTCTACGGCGGGAGCTGGCTGCTGTTCTTCCCGCTCTTCGGGCTGGCCTGCGGCACCGTGGTGCGCGGGCGCGGTCTCGCCTGGGTGGGCCTTCCGCTGAGCGCCGCCGCGGGAGCGATCGGCGCGTACCACGACGGCTGGAACGCGATCGCGGTCGCGTACGGCACATTCATCTCGATGATGGTGACCGCCGCGATCCTCACTCTCGCCGAGACGGTGATGGAACTGCGCGCCACACGCCAGGAGTTGGCGCGCTCGGCGGTGGAGCGCGAGCGGCTGCGATTCTCGCGCGATCTGCACGATCTGCTCGGTCACACCCTGTCCGTGATCGTGGTCAAGGCGGAGGCCGCGCGCAGATTGGCACCACGCGATCCGGACGCGGCCCTGACCCAGGTCTCCGACATCGAGTCCGTCGGCCGACAAGCTCTGACCGAGATCCGGGAGGCCGTCACGGGCTACCGCGAGGGCAGCCTCGCCACGGATCTGGACCGGGCGCGCTCGGCACTGACGGCCGCCGGCATCGAACCGGTGATACACCGGTCCGGGCCACCGCTGGAGCCATGGGCCGAGGTGCTGCTGGGCTGGGTGGTACGGGAAGCCGTCACCAACGCCGTACGACACAGCGCCGCGACCCGCTGCAGGATCACGGTGGACGGCTCGGCGGAACAGGTCAGACTGACGGTCACGGACAACGGCGTCGGCATTGAGGGCGACGGCGACAGCCCAAGCACAGATACCGGCGGTACGGGCCTGAAGGGCCTCACCGAACGACTCGCAGCGGCAGGCGGCTCCCTCAAAACAGGCCCGGCGAACGGCGCGTCAAAAGGCATAGCAACCAGCCCCGGACAACAGACACACCAGGGCTTCCGCGTCACCGCCCTCCTACCGGCAGATGCCTCACCGTCGCACATCTGACCGCTTGACTCATCCCCGCCTGTGCCTGGACGTGGCCGTGAACGGACCGTTCTTCCCCGACCGCGAGTTCCACACCCTCATGGGTCTCACCCGGGATCCGGATCGCGGATGGTGCGGTCGCAGGTCTGGCATTCTTCGGGAATGCCTGAACTTCTTGAGCATGCGGGTCGGCACTATGCCGTGCAGTTCCATTACGCCTTGCCCGATGACGCGTGGGCAGTGGAGCTGAGCGAGGCCGTACCGGTGCCTGTGGAGGATGGTGCCGGTCCGGGTCATCTCACGCACATGGCCGGACGGGCCTTCATCGTGGCGTTCGTGCCCGATGAGGATCCGGCTCTGGAGCCGACGGTCCACATCCACAGCCATGATGAGCACGTCGTTCCGTACGACGTCATGCGGTGGTTCATGGAGCACGTGACCGAACAGGTGGAACGATGCCGGGCCGCGCTGGCCATGGAAGGCGCCGGCTCCGACGAGTAGGACCTGCCGTACTTTCCCGCGTTCACCGCCCCCTGTCTTTGAGGTCCTTGCAGCAAATCCGAGGCTTTTATGCGCCCTGTCCGCCAATTGGGTTGCGATTTGCCAGTACAGGGATTGCGGCGATCATTTCCGGCGCAAGGTGCTCCCAGATAATTCCTGAAGGGCGTCGGCATGGCTCACATTCGATGGTTTCATCTGCCGTGATAATAAGATCCACGCGAAAGTCATGGTCGGTTTCCGGTAGCGTCTCGTTCAGGATCTGCAAAGGGTGGACCGTGGTCGCAATAAGCGTATGCGAACCCAGGAGTCCGGCCTCTTGAAGTAGGGCTACCTCAATGTCGGAATAACCGGCACCTTTTCCGAGTCGCACGCCTTCAAGATTGACGGCAACGCTTCCGCAGACAACCAGATCAACGGGCGGTATCTCATCCAGGTCCACCGGCTCCGCGAACTTGGCTGCTGCGCGGTGTGCAGCAGCCTCACGCGGAGGAACTGTAAGGCTTGCCGGATTCAGATAGTAGAACGGATTGTCCGTAGCAAGCTTCGGGGAGGCCATGTACAGAAGTTTTCGCTCTTCCAGCGCCCTGACACGGACAGGAAGTTGGGCCAAATCTGGAACCGCTTTGACTACGCGCGCCGCTTGCCAAGCAGGATGTTCAGCGAGGCGGGTAGCAGCAGCTTCTGCCCCGACAAAATCCGGGATATGACCCGCTACGCCCGAGGGCGCTGCACGTTCACGCTCCAGTAGGTCCCAGACTCTCTCACGGACTGCTTGTTTGGCCTGCTGGATTTGCGCACTGTTCACCGATCCCCCTTTTTACTTCATCCTACTGCAATGAGGTTCATCAGCCGATCGTACAGATCACCTCGGCGCGAGAGGCGTTATTCAAGAACAGGAAGCATGACCCGGCCAGTCGGTCGAACTGACTGGGCGAGAAAAGAGGTGCAGCGGCATCAGCTTCAGACACTTGATCAAAGTGACGTTCGGCGTTGGCCAGCTCCTTTTCACAATCCTTGTGCTGTTGCAGCATGGCATGGGCCTCGGCGGCATGCAGTACGGCCAGACCACCGAGCACATGGCTGGAACCTTGAACCGTGGAGGCCGTACGCTGAGCCAATTCCAGGCCGGCGCGAGGATTTTTCTCCCCATACAGAGCAACAAATGTAGTCCGCAGCAGGGCCTAACCTTCCGCAACCGGGTCGCGCAACTCACGGGCCGCTGCCTCAGCCTGGGCGAAATAGATACGCGCCGTGGCGTGGTCAGTTCTCCCACGCATCCCATACTAATTGACCCATAAGCGTCGATGCCTCGGCCTGTGCGGCATAGAGATCCCGACGAACGATATATGTGGTGGTGTAGGTTTGCCAGTGGGCCAGCTGGCCCAAGTCTTTTCCCGTTTCGGCGATAAGAACTGTCGACGGCTCGCTGACGTAGCGCGCATCCAGGTTTTGCACCCGCTGCCGGAGTCCGGCTACAGTCAACAGGTCAAGGCTTCTCGGGTTATCCTCGGCATATTGCGCCCGCTCCCTGGAATCGGAATCGACCACAGGATCCAGATTAGGGCGTGGATTATCAGCGGTGTCAATATTTCCTGGGGAACCCTCCCATGGCCGTTCAGGCAGGCCGAGCATTTTGCCCGGGATTCCGAATCCATCGGCCACGCGTTCGATGACTTCTTGCCCTCGGATACCGCGAACGCCTCGGATGATGTCGCTCACGCGGGAGCTGGTCATCTTGCCGACGGCCGCCGCCATAGCGGCATGACTTGTCCCGGTGCGCCTGTTGACGAGGCGGAAGATCTCCTGGAAGTTCCGCGAGGCGCATGCGCGACGCATGGCCTCGCTCTGTAACAGCGCCTCGGGGATGGTCAGCGGACAGCCGCTCCGCCGGGCTTCGCGTTGGTCCATGGGCCACCTATCAGGGCTGTAGGGAGAGACTGTCTCAGCGTATCCCCGGGTTCCACGCAGTGGGGTTCCCCAATGTGCGCCTCGGGGAACCCCGTTCGCGGTTCCTCTCGGAGCCCTTTCGGCGGAAGCTCATGGAACAGCACGCACACGTGCCCATCCAAGACAGTCATCCACATGAGGAGAGATGGAATTGACGTTCACGGCGGAAATGTTCCCTCACGTCTCCGATGCCGCTGATTTGCGCGGTGAAAGCGGGACCGTACAACCCTTCGGTCTCACCAAGGCCCTGCCGGTCGACCGGCCGCAGATCGATGACCAGTTGGGCGGGCTGTCGCTGTGCCCGGACCGACAGATCACGGTCACCGAGGCCGGGGAACCGTTCATCCACGCACCTTCGATGAAGTCGGCATTCGAAACGGTCTCGCAGACGCAGGAAGACATGCAACTCGCGACCGACAAGGACAACGACACCGACTGACGGTCTGACACGGAGGCCCATCAATGACGGTCCTGATACTCACCCGCCCAAATCTGGACGCGGTAGCAGACATGGTGATCACGGAACTCAGCCGCCGGAGCGTTCCTCTCGTAAGGATCGACCCGGGGGATTTTCCTGAACGCCTTGCCATGTCGGCCCGATTGGACCCCGGTCGCACTTCATGGCGCGGTATATGGCACGGCGGGCATCGGGACCTGGACCTCAGTTCCGTCCGGGCCGTCTACTACCGGCGGCCCGGACGCTTCCGTCTCTCTCCCGAACTGTCTGCCGACGCGGCCCGGTGGGCGGAAGGCGAAGCCCGCGCGGGTGTGGGCGGCGTCCTTTCCTCGTTACGTTGCACATGGGTGAACCACCCATGGCGAAACGCTATCGCCGGGTTCGCTCCGTATGCCTTGGCCGAAGCTGCCCGCTGCGGGCTGCTCGTACCTCGCACTCTCATCACCTCCAATCCCGAGGAAGCCCGTTCATTCGTGGACGCGCTCCCCGGCAAGACGGCGGCTTACAAGAGTATTGGCACGGCCCCCGCTGGTACCCGCGCAGGGCAACGCCTGGCCTTGCGGACGGCCAGGGTGCGAGCCGACGAGATCACCGAGGCCGCTGCCCTGACCGCTCACACGTGATCAGCCTTGAGGCGGAACGCCGCCGCCTGACCACCGCCATGACCGTTGCCGGAGCGCTTCGCTCACCGCACTGGATCGATGCTTTCCGATCCGTTCCGCGCGAAGTCTTCGTTCCCCGATTCTCCATGCGCACCGGCACGGAATCTCGCGTCTATCAGGAAGGTGACGATGGTTATCCGAGTGCGGTCTACACAGACACTTCCCTGATCACCCGATGGGACACGGCGGGAACCGCCACGAGTTCATCAAGCGAACCATCCCTCATGGCCCGCATGCTGGAAGCATTCAGCCCCGCCGTTGGCCCTGTTCTGGAAATTGGCACCGGGACTGGATACAACGCGGCCCTACTGTGCCACCACTTCGGGGCCGATCAAGTGGTCAGCATGGACGTTGACCCCGAACTCACCGCGAAGGCGCGAGAAAAGCTGGCCGGCCTCGGCCACAAGCCAACAGTGGTGACCGGCGACGGCACCGCCGGATATGCGGAGCGTGCTCCCTACAGCGGCTTACTGGCTACCTGCGGAGTTGAACGCATCCCTGCGTCCTGGCTTGCCCAGATCCGACCTGGTGGCACCATCGTCGTCAACATCGGTATCGGCGTTGCGCAACTCACAGTGGACAACAACCACCATGCATCAGGGGGATTCCTACCGGACACCGCCTCATTCATGCGTGCCCGACCCACTCCTGAACACATTGCAGAACGAGCCCCGAAGTACGCCGGCTTGGTTCTCCACGGTAGCGGCCAAAGCCGAACGTTCAGCGTTCCGGCACCTTCCGATACAATGGAGCTGCTCCTCCATGAGTTGATCCACACCGAATCCCTGGAAATCGCTATGCGCCAGCCAGAGGTGTTGAGCATGTCTCTCGTTGACGACACCGGCACGGCGATTCATGGGCTGGTGCACCCGCGTACAGGCTCCTGGGCACGCATCACCTTGAATGGCGATGACTCCATTCAGGTAGTTCACGAAGGCGCCCTTGATCTGTGGGCCGATCGCCTCTCGCTTCTCAAAGGCTGGATCGAGGCGGGACGGCCGTCCCCTGACGCCTACCGGCTCACGGTCGAATCCAGCGGAGAACATATCCTTCGGCGAGACCGCCCCGAAGAGACCACCTGGAAACTCGGCAAGTCTGCCGAATGAGAGTGACTTCTTGCCCCGCCCACGCGCTGCTCTGCCGCGTCTGGGCGGGGCTTCTCTCTGTGCGCTCGCCCTACCCTGAGTGGGTGACAGAGATGCCCAGGGACCATAGGCCGGCCACGTCCGTACGCGTTCTGCTCGCCGAGGATCAGGGCATGTTGCGTGGGGCTCTGGCGCTGTTGCTCGGGATGGAGCCGGATATCGAGGTGGTCGCGCAGGTGGCCACGGGGGACGCCATTGTGGAGACTGCGCTCGTCTCGCGTCCCGATGTGGCGCTGCTGGACATCGAACTGCCCGGTATCAGTGGGTTGGATGCCGCCGCGCTGTTGCGGGACGAGGTGCCCGACTGCCGGGTGCTGATTCTGACCACGTTCGGCCGGCCCGGTTATCTGCGCCGGGCCATGGAGGCGGGAGCGGCGGGCTTTCTGGTCAAGGACGGGCCGGTGGAGGAGCTCGCCGCGGCGATCCGCCGGGTGCTGACCGGTGAGACCGTCATCGATCCGGCGCTGGCGGCGGCAGCCCTGAGCGCGGGCCCGAATCCGCTCACGGCGCGGGAGCGTGAGGTGCTGAACGCGTCCGTGGACGGCGCGACCGTCGCCGATGTCGCGGCCAGGCTCCAGCTGTCCGAGTCGACCGTACGGAACTATCTCTCGTCGGCGATCGGCAAGACCGGCACCCGCAACCGTATGGAGGCGGTACGCGCCGCTCGCCGCCAGGGCTGGCTCTGATCCGCCGCTGAAGCACAGGCCCAGGTCCAGGCCCTCGGACGGCCTCCCGGTCACTCGCCCGAGGAGCCGCGCGGCAGCCACAGCGCCATCAGCAGCGCTCCCGCCAGCACCACCGCGCCGCCCGTCCTGAACGCCAGCGCGTATCCGTCCGTCAGTTCCTGCGGGCTCATACCGCCCGCCGTACGGGACGCCGCCACTGTGGACAGGACCGCGAGACCGAGCGCTCCACCCATCGTCCGCGAGGTATTGATCAGACCGGAGACCAGACCCGCGTCACCGGGCTCCGCGCCTCCGGTGGCCAGCGCCGCCAGTGTGGTGCCCGTCAGCCCCAGACCGGTCATGATCAGCAGTCCGGGACCGAGGATCGACGAGAGATACGGTCCGTCGGGAGTCAGCATGGACTGCCAGCCGAACCCGGCGACCGCTACCAGCGCGCCGATGACCGCGACATTCCGGGCACCGGCCAACAGCATCAGCCGAGGTGCGAGCTTTGAACCGAACACAATGCTCAGAGAGCTCGGGACAAGCGCGAGACCGGCCTCCAGCGGCCCGTATCCCAGGACGTTCTGCGCATATACCGTCATAAAGAACCAGACGGCGAAGGACGCGGAACCACAGACGAACATCGCCGTGTTGGCCGCCGACACCGCCCGTACGCGGAACAGCCCCAGCGGCATCAGCGGCACCTTCGTCCGTGCCTCCACCGCCACGAACAGTCCCAGCAGCAGCACTCCACCGGCCAGCGGCAGCAGAGTGGCCGCCGCGCTCCAGCCCCGCGCCTCGGTCTGCACAATGCCGTACGCCAGCGCCGCCAGACCGGCCGTGACCAGCACCGCGCCGGGCAGATCGAGGCGCCGTCCCGTATCCGTACGGCTCTCGGTCAGCCATACCGCGGCCCCGGCCAGAACCAGCACTCCGACCGGCACATTGATCAGCAGCACCCATCGCCAGGAGAGCAGATCGGTGATCAGACCGCCGATGAGCCCGCCGGCCGCGCCGCCGCCCGCGCCGACCGCCGTCCAAGTACCTATGGCCCGGGTCCTGGCGGCTCCGGCGGGCACGGCCGAGGTCAGGATGGCGAGCGTCGCGGGCGCCAGTACGGCGGCGCCGAGGCCCTGTACGGCGCGGGCGGCCGGCAACTGCCAGCCTTCCTGGGCGAGTCCGCCCGCGACGGACGCGAGAGTGAACACCGTGAGCCCGGTCAGGAACATCAGCTTGCGGCCGAAGAGATCGGCCGCCCGGCCACCGAGCAGCATAAAACCGGCGAAAGCGATCGAATAGGCGTTGAGCACCCACTGAAGACCAGCGGCGGAGAGCCCGAGGTCCGCGCGCATCGACGGCAGTGCGACATTCACCACGGACACATCAAGGACGACGAGGAACTGTCCCGCGCAGGCAGCGAGGATCACCGCCCAGGTTCGGACACGGGTACGGACACGGGTACGAGCAGGGCCCGTTAACCCAGATTGACCCTTTAACCCGGATATGTCCGCATTATCGGCGGCTTCGGAATCTGCGGCGGCTCGGACCATGCGCGCCATGGTCGCAGCTTGACGGCCCGTCAGAAAGAAGCCCGTCGGCATCGGACTGTGTTCGTACCGCGTTCGCCGGAATAACGCGGCGATGGGGAAGGTTTCACACTGCATGCACTTGGCGGACCGCGCCGTCCGCCCTCCCCCGCCGCCACGCACCTGCCCCGACCTTCTCCTTTCCTGCCCGGAGGACGCACGTATGCCACAGCCGACAACCGATCATCAACACCCGGAGGCTTCCCGGAACCGGCCGCAGCCCCGGACCCGGCCGCGGACCGGGACCCGGCCGCGGACCGGGACCCGTGAGGGCGGCACCATCGTTCCCGTCCTCGCCTTCGCGGGCATCACCGTGGCGGTGATGCAGACCCTGCTCGTTCCCGTGATCAAGGATCTGCCCGCACTTCTGCGCACCTCACCCGCCGACGCCACCTGGGTCATGACGGCGACTCTGCTGGCCGGCGCCATCGCCACCCCGATCATGGGCCGGCTCGGAGATCTCTTCGGCAAGCGCCGGATGCTGCTCGCCAGCCTCGCCGTCATGGTGATCGGCTCGCTGATCTGCGGATTCACCGACGATCTCGTCATCATGATCGTCGGCAGGGCGCTCCAGGGCTTCGCCATGGGCGCGATACCTCTCGGTATCGGCATCATGCGCGACGAGCTGCCGCGCGAGCGCCTCGGCTCCGCGATGGCGCTGATGAGCTCCTCCATCGGCGTGGGCGGCGGGCTCGCCCTGCCCGGCGCGGCCCTGGTCGCGCAGAACGCCGACTGGCACGCGCTGTTCTTCTGCGCGGCCGGGCTCGGCGTACTGTCGATCCTGCTCACGCTCCGCTTCGTACCCGAGTCGTCGGTACGGGCCAGCGGCCGGTTCGACTGGCTCGGCGCGATCGGGCTCTCCGCCGGTCTTGTCGCCCTGCTGCTGCCGATCACCAAGGGCGGCGACTGGGGCTGGGGCTCGACCACCACGATCGGTCTGTTCGTGCTGGCGGTCGTGATCCTGCTGCTCTGGGGCGTCATGGAGCTGAGGAGTTCCGCGCCGCTGGTCGATCTCCGTACCACCGCGCGCCGTGAGGTGCTGCTCACCAATCTCGCCTCGATCATGATCGGTGTCGCCTTCTACGCGATCTCGCTCGTCCTGCCTCAGCTCCTCCAGCTGCCGAAGTCCACCGGATACGGCCTCGGCCAGTCGATGGTGGTGGCCGGACTGTGTGTGGCACCGCTCGGACTGACGATGATGTTCACGGCGCCGCTCTACGCCCGGATCTCCGCGCGGCGCGGCCCCAAGGTCTCGCTGATGCTCGGCATGCTGATCATCGGTATCGGATACGGCGCGGGCCTCGGCCTGATGAGCGCGGCCTGGCAGACCATCGTGATCTCGGTGGTCGTGGGCGCGGGCATCGGTCTCGCGTACTCCTCGCTGCCGGCGCTGATCGTCGCCGCCGTGGATCCCTCGGAGACCGGCGCGGCGAACGGTCTGAACACTCTGATGCGCTCCATCGGTACGTCGGTGTCGAGCGCGGTGATCGGTATGGTGCTGGCCCACACCTCGGCCGTCTCGGGCGGAGTGACATTGCCCACGCTGCACGGCTTCCGTATCTCGTTCCTGATCGCCACGGGCGCGGTGGTCGCCGGTCTGGCGCTGGCGGCGTTCCTGCCGTCGCAGCGGTCGGCGCCGAAGTCCCTGGCGTCGCTGGAGTCCACAACGCCGCAGTCCACAACGCCGGACTCCACAACGCTGGAGTCCACACCGGACGAGGACGGACGAGGGCGGCAGCACACACTGGTCGCCGGTTCCGGCGGTTTCCGAGGACGTGTGCTGGACCCGGACGGTACGCCGGTGGCATGGGCGAATGTCACACTCATCGACGGCGGAGGCCGGCAGGCGGGACTCACCACCACGGACGAGAACGGCGGATACGCGCTGCTGCCGCAGACCGGCGGGCACTACGTACTGGCGGCGACGGCGACGGGATACGCGCCGCACGCGCGCCCGGCGGTGTACGGCGGCGACGGTCTGCCGGTCGATGTCGATCTGGTGCTGGCGCAGAGCGCGCCGGAACGCGCCACCGCGGTTTCTTCCTGAGCGACGGCGCCCCCGGCTCCTGTGCGGCCGGGGGTGTACGGGAGCATGGGCGCGCACGCGCCGTACCCGTCATCGCCACGGTAACCGGGAAACAACACGTCAGACCGAGGAGAGCCATGTCCGCCGGGACCGAGCCCGCACCCGACGTCCTCGCCGCCTTCGAGGCCGCCAAAGGGTTCATGCCCGTACACGAAGGGCTCGCCCTGTACGCGGCGGCGGCCGAGGCCGGCGCGCTCGGGCTGCCGCTCCTGGAGATCGGTACATACTGCGGACGCTCCACCCTGCTGCTGGCCGCCGCCGCGAGAGAGGCGGGGACGGTCGCCGTCACCGTCGACCACCATCGCGGCAGCGAGGAGCAGCAGCCCGGCTGGGAGTACCACGACCCGGCCGTCGTCGATCCGGACCTCGGCGTCATGGACACGCTGCCCACGTTCCGGCGCACACTCCACCGGGCCGGTCTGGAGGACCGGGTGATCGCCGTCGTCGGCCGTTCACCGCAGATCGCGAAGGTCTGGGGCGGGCCGCTCGGACTCGTCTTCATCGACGGCGGCCACACCGAGGAGCACGCCAACGGCGACTACGAGGGCTGGGCGCCGCATCTCGCCGAGGGCGGGCTGCTCGTGATCCACGATGTCTTCCCGGACCCGGCGGACGGCGGCCGACCGCCCTACCACGTATATCTGCGAGCACTCGCCTCCGGCGCCTTCACCGAACTCCCGGACACCGGCTCGCTGCGCGTCCTGCGCCGTACCGGACCGGGACTCTGACCGTTCGCACTAGCATCGCGACGTGCCGTACGACAACGAACGCTCGCAGTCCGATGAGAGCCGACCGACCGTCCGACGCCGTTCCGGCCGGAGCAGTCTCGCTGTCGCGGGCGCCGCGCTGGTGTCGGCCGCGCTGGCGGGCTGGCTCGTCTGGCAGGGCATGAGCGGACCGGACGACGGAATTCCGCCCGCCGCCGCGGCGGCCGGTGCCACCTCCGGCGCGTCTCCCACCGCATCTCCTGGCGCTTCCACCGGCACGTCCACCGCGCCGACGCCGTCCGACTCGGAGAGCAGTGCTCCAAACCCTCCGGACGCTCCGACCAGTCCGGACGCGCCGAATCCTCCGAACGGACTGAACGGGCCGCTCGCGGGAAAGGTCGTCGTGATCGATCCCGGGCACAATCCGCATAACCGCGATCACACCACTGAGATCAATAAACCGGTGAACATCGGAACGAACAGTAAGGAATGCGACACCACCGGCACCGCCACCAACGCCGGTTACGCCGAGGCCGCATTCACGCTGGACGTCTCCCACCGGCTGCGCTCCCTACTGCGGAAACTCGGCGCCACGGTCGTCCTCACCCACGACAACGACCGCCCGTACGGTCCGTGCGTGGATGAGCGGGCCCGAATCGGCAACAAGGCGAAGGCCGATGCCGTGATCTCCGTGCACGCCGACGGTTCGGCGCCGGGAAACCGTGGATTTCATGTCATTCTTCCCGCTTCGGTGAAGGACGGAGCCGCGGACACCACGGCGATCGTCGGTCCGTCACGCCGGCTCGGCGAGCACATCGTCGGCAATTTCGTCCGGGAGACCGGCAGCGCACCCGCCAACTACCTGGGCGGAGGCACCGGGCTGGACGTACGGAAGGACCTCGGCGGACTGAATCTGTCGCAGGTGCCCAAAGTCTTCATCGAATGCGGCAATATGCGCGATTCGCACGATGCCGCCCTGCTCACCGATGCGGATTGGCGGCAGAGCGCGGCACAAGGAATGGCGGACGGAATCATGGGATTTCTCACCAGGTGACCCGGATTGCCCGATCGCCCACCCGATCTTCGCCTCGATCTTCGTCCCGGTCGTCGCCCTGATCGGATCGCGCGCCGGATAATCGTGGCCCGCGTAACAGCTTGCCACCGGGCCCGGTAACAGGCCTGCTACCGCGTCTGATACCGGGCAGACGACCCGATCGGGCAGACGATACATTCATCCGTACGATAGGGAGCCGCCCCCGAGCTTCGCACTGCGCACCGCCGCAATCGGCGACCGCGTCGACCGCCCCGACGAGACGACAACGAAGGACTTTTCACGTGAACATCCGCTCCCTCACTCGAGGCGACGGCGTGGTGATCGGAGCAGCGGTGTTGCTGTTCATCGCCTCGTTCCTCAATCTGTACGAGTCCAGCGTGTTCGGATCGAGCAATGCTCCGAACGCCTGGGACTCACTGGGCACCGTGATGAGCATCCACCTCGCCGGGGTCATCGCCGCGGCACTGATCGTCACCTCCCGCGCGCTGCCGCAGCCGCGCAAGATCGCGGGCCTCGACCTCGGGCAGTTCGGTGTCGCGCTGGCGATCTTCGCGGCGTGGACGGCGCTCTGGTCGCTGATCGGTCTGGACGGTATCAGCGCGGGCAGCGGTCTGATCCTGGGCTTCGTCGGCGCCCTGGTCCTCGCCGGCGCGGCCGTCGCCACTCCGCTCGTACCGCCGCTGAAGGCTCCGCTCCTCGGCGCGCCGAGGCCGCAGGCGCCGCAGCCGTACGGCGGTGGCGGTCAGCCGGGCGTCACCGGGCAGGGTTACGGGTACCCGGGCGGCCAGCAGCCGTACGGTGCGCAGGGCCAGGCCCAGCCGTACGGCGCCCAGGGCGGGCAGCCGGGACAGCAGCCGTCCGGTGCGTTCGGAGGCGGTCCGCTCGGAGGCGGTCAGCCGCAGGCGGGCGCGGGCCGGCCCGGCCAGCCGTCGGCCGGTGGCGCGACGCCCGCCGGAGACTTCGCTCCGTTCTGGTTCGCGGTGCCGGTGGCCCGTCCGCTGTTCGGTGAGGACGGCTCACCGACGCCGATCGCCGAACTGGCGCCCGGCACCTGGTATCTCGCGGTCGAGCAGCGCGGCACCGGTCTGGTGGCCCAGACGCAGGACGGCCGCCGCGGTGTGCTCCAGGACACCTCGGGCATCCAGCGCGGCTGACTCCGTACCCGTATATAGCGCCACAACGATGGCCTCTCGCCTTACGGCGGGAGGCCGTTGTCGTTTCGTCGTCGGCGCCCGGTGGGACTAGGGTCTTTCGTTTGGATCTGGCTGGATCAGGGAGCGGGGGCTGGTGCCGTGGATCGCAAGGCGGAGGAGGGAGGCGACGCGGAGCGTCGTCGACTGACGACAACGCGGCGAGGCGCGGCCCGCCGCGGCAGCGGCTGATGTCACTGCGGGCACGCGAGCCCGGCAAGATCCAAACGAGAGGCCCTAGGACGGTCAGCCGCGGCTGAGCTGTGTCACCGACGGCACCTTGTCCTTCACCACGGCGCCCGCGTCGCTGCCCGCGCCCTTGACGTCATTGATGACCGTCTCGAACATGCCGACCTCGGCGCTTCCCGCCTCGCCCTTGCCGAGCTTGGCGCCGATGCCCTTGAGCGACGCGATCCCGGCGGCGAGCGGGCCCATCGCCTTGGCGAGCAGCGGATCTCCCTTGGCGTTCTCGGCCGCCGCCTTGAGCCGGTTGTAGGCGAAGGCGCCCGCGAGACCGGCCTTGATCAGGGCGAACTTACGGCCGCTCGCGTCCTTCTTGAACTTGCCCGCGCGGTACGGCTTGACGATCCACTGGTATGTGGCGCCCGCCGCGAGACCGGCGTTGGCGACGAAACGTGTCTTGGCGAACTTCTGCGCCTGCGCGGAACTCGTCGTCTCCACCGCCGCGGGTGTGGCCGCGCCCGCTCCGCCGTTGTCGTCACCGCCGCCGCATGCGGCCGTGGGCAGCAGGAGTGCGCAGATCAGGAGCAGCGCCGTCACGGCGCGGCGTATCGGACCGCTGGTGGTGGTGTGAGCCTCGACGGACACGGCGAACCTCCCTGGCGGACTGCCTGAAGCGTCACGCCGTACCCGTACCACCGCCACCCGGGCTGGGCCGTCCGGGTTTCACCACGGCCGGTGCGCCCGCCTCAGCGGCAGCAGTCGGGCTCCAGCCCGCGTGGCAGACGTTCGCCGCTGAACACGGCGGTGGTCGCCTCGTCGCCGCCGAGCGCGGCCACCGCCAGCAGCAGCGAGCCCGCCGTCCAGGTGGTGCGTTCCTCCGGCCAGATGGCGCGGTTGCCCTCGAAGACATAGCCCGTCCAGTACATCCCGCCCTCGGCGCGCAGATGCTGGATGGACTGGAGGATCTCCAGCGCCCGGTCGGACTCGCCCATCACCCACAGGGCCAGGGCCAGTTCACAGCTCTCGCCGCCCGTCACCCAGGGATTGGGCACGACACAGCGCACTCCGAGACCCGGCACCACGAAACGGTCCCAGCCCGCCGCGATCCGTGCCGTGGCCTGCGCTCCGGTCACCGCGCCGCCCAGCACCGGGTAGTACCAGTCCATCGAGTAACGGCTCTTGTCGAGGAACCGTTCGGGATGACGGCGTATCGCGTGCCCGAGCGCGCCCGCCGCCAACTCCCAGTCGGGCTGCGGCTCCTCGCGTTCCTCGGCGATCGCGAGCGCACAGCGCAGCGCCTGGTGTACGGACGAACTCCCGCTCAACAGCGCGTCGTTGACGGGCGTACCGTCCGCCTCGCGCTTCCAGCCGAGCTGCCCGCCGGGCTGCTGGAGTACGAGGACGAACTCGATCGCGGCGTGTACGACGGGCCACATCCGGTCGAGGAACGCGTCGTCGCCGGTGGCCAGATAGTGGTGCCAGATGCCGACGGCGGCGTACGCGACGAAGTTGGTCTCGCGGCCCAGGTCACTGGGCCGGTTGATGGTGTGACCTGAGTCGGCGCCAGTGCCCGCGCCCGCAACTCCGGTTCCGGCGCCCGCGCCCACAGCTCCGGGCCCAGCCGGGTCCTCGTACGCCGCGTACCAGGACCCGTCCTCGTTCTGGTGCCGGGCGAGCCACTCGTACGCCCGTGCCGCCGCTGTGTGTTCGCCCGCCGCGTCCAGCGCCATGGCCGCCTCGACATGGTCCCAAGGATCGAGATGGTGACCGCGGAACCACGGGATCGCACCGTCCCGGTGCTGTACGGCGAGGATGCCGGCGACGGTCTCGGCGGCCTGTTCGGCGGTGAGCACACCGGGCAGGACGAGATGTTCCGTGGCGTCGGGCCCACGGCCGGCCAAGGTCACTTGGCGTCCACCGCAGGAAGGTTGGCGTCCGCGGCAGAAGGGCCAGTCTCCGCGGCAGGAAGGCCGGCCTCCGCCACGGAAAGGCCGGCGTCCGCCGCAGGAAGGCGCGGCTTGGTCGCGTAGACCACGAAGCTCTTGCCGACCACCGGGTTGAGCAACTGCTCGGTGACCCGGGTGACGGCGGGCTTCTTCATGATGTCCCAGACCAGCAGCTTGTGGTACGCGCGGACAGGCAGCACCTTGTCGTTGTCCACGCCGAACGCGCACTTGAGCCACCAGTACGGCGCGTGCAGCGCGTGCGCGTGGTGCGTGCCGTACGGCTTGAGCCCGGCCTCCCGTATCCGGCCCAGCAGTTCACCTGCCTTGTAGATACGGATATGGCCGCCCTCGACCTCGTGGTACGCGTCGGAGAGCGCCCAGCACACCTTCTCCGGGCCGTACCTCGGCACGGTGACCGCGATCCGCCCGCCGGGCCGCAGCACCCGGACCACCTCGGCGAGCAGTCCCTTGTCGTCCGGTATGTGCTCCATCACCTCGGAGACGATGACGACATCGAACGACCCGTCAGGGAAGGGAAGTTGGAGCGCGTCGCCCTCCATCGCGGTGGCGGTGGCGCCCTGCGGCGCCTCTCCGGCCTCCTTCATCGCGGCGAACCACTTGGCGACCTCGCGGATCTCCTCGCCGTTCCGGTCGAGAGCCACGACCTGGGCGCCCCGCCGGTAACACTCGAAGGCGTGCCGGCCCGCGCCGCACCCAAGATCGAGCACACGGTCGCCCGCGGCGAGCGGGAAGCGGGTGAAGTCCACGGTCAGCACAGAGTCGTCCTGCTTTCGCGGTCGGAGGTACGGACGTACGGGTAGGGCACGGGTACGAGTACAGGTACGGCACGGGGGTCACAGCACGGGAGTTACGGCGCCGGCCGGGCGCCGGCCCGCCGGGCGATCGCCGCGCGGTACAACTCGGCGGTGCCACGGGCGGCCTGCGCCCAGGTGAACCGGGACAGCACCCGCGCGCGGCCCGCCGCGCCGAGCCGGGCGCGCAGCTCCGCGTCGCCGAGCAGCCGTACCAGCGCGGCGGCCAACGCGCCCGCGTCACCCGGCGGTACGGCGAGGCAGGTCTCCCCGTCCGCGCCCGCGACCTCGGGAATGGCACCGCCGGTGGTGGCGACGAGCGGCGTACCGGTGGCCATCGTCTCGGCGGCCGGCAGCGAGAAGCCTTCGTACAGGGACGGCACACAGCCGATCTGCGCGCCGCGCACCAGCTCCACCAGCTCGGCGTCGGAGATGCCCTTGACGAACTCGACGGCGCCTTCGAGCCCGTAACGCTCGACGGCCCGCGCGACCGGCCCGGACTCCGGGCGCTTGCCGACGACGACGAGATGCGCGGCCGGGTGTTCGGTGCGGACCTTGGCGAGGGCCTCTATCAGATGCACCAGGCCCTTGAGCGGCACGTCGGCGCTGGAGGTGGTGACGATACGGCCCGGTATCTCCGGCACGGCCGGATCGGGCGAGAACAGTTCCGTGTCGGCGCCGATGTGTACGACGTCGATACGGTCCGCCCGCACTCCGAGCTGTTCGGTGATCTCCTGCTTCGAGGAGCCGGAGACGGTCAGGACGGACGGCAGCCGGCGCGCGACGCGGCCCTGCATCCGGGTGAAGCCGTACCAGCGGCGTACGGAGGCGCGTCTGCGCCAGTCCTCGGCGGCGTCGAGATCCAGCCGGCGGTCGACGGTGATGGGGTGGTGGATGGTGGTGACCAGCGGTGCGCCGAGGTCGCCGAGGAGTCCGTAACCGAGCGTCTGATTGTCGTGCACCACATCGAACTGCCCGGCGCGGGCGGCGAGATGGCGCCGGGCGCGCAGCGAGAAGGTGAGCGGCTCGGGAAAACCGCCGGTCCACATCGTGGCGACTTCGAGGGTGTCGATCCAGTCGCGGAACTCGTCACGCCTCGGCGTACGGAAGGGATCGGGCTGCCGGTAGAGATCGAGACTGGGCAGCTCGGTGAGCGGTATGCCCTCGTCGAGTACGGGGTAGGGCTGGGCGCCGATCACCTCGACGCTGTGCCCGAGACGGGCGAGTTCACGGGAGAGATGGCGGACGTAGACACCCTGTCCGCCGCAGAACGGGTTGCCCTTGTAACTGAGAAGAGCGATACGCAACGGTCGGTCGCCGCCGCCGAGCGGCCCGTCCGGAGCCGTACGATCCGCGCCTTCCGCCGTACGATCCGCCCGCTCCGGCCGGTCGCCGTGAGACCTCCGGGACCTCTGGGGCCTCCGGGACCGTGCTCCGGTGCCCGCCCGCATGGCCTCAGCGGTCACTCTCGGCCCCCTGTCTCACTGCGCTCTCCGCGTTTCGCCGGAGCGTAACCGCCGACGCCGATCTAGAACAAGTTTCAGACTTGTTCGCCCACAGCCTTCGAATTTACCGGCAAGTAGCCTCGCTGTACCGGCCGGATCGGGTGATTCGCGCCACCACGCGCGCCCTGCCATGCTGTGCGGTCCGGAGGCGGTGAAGCGCGATGGAGCGGGGACGGGGATGACAGCGGAAGTCGGAAAGGTGTCAGCGCCTCTGACACAACGCCAGGAGGCCCGCCGCCGCCGGATCCTGGCCGCCACGCACCAACTGGCCTGCGAGGGCGGCTTCGACGCCGTACAGATGCGGGAGGTCGCCGAGGAGGCGGGCGTCGCCCTCGGCACGCTCTACCGCTACTTCCCGTCCAAGATCCATCTGCTGGTCGCCACGATGCAGGACCGGCTGGAGCATCTCCACACCACACTCCGCAGACGCCCGCCCAGCACCGACGATCCCGCCGCCCGGGTCGCCGAGACCTTGATGCGCGCCTTCCGCGCCCTCCAGCGCGACCCGCACCTCGCGGACGCCATGATCCGCGCCCTGACCTTCGCGGACCGCAGCGTCAGCCGCGAGGTGGACGAGGTCTCCCGCCGGACGACGGCGATCATCCTCGACGCCATGACCGCGTCCCCCGCCCCCACCCTCACCCCCACACCTCCGACCCCGGCCCAGCTCTCCGCGGTCCGCGTCATCGAACACACCTGGCACGCGACCCTGATCACCTGGCTCTCGGGCCGCGCCACCACCGCCCAGGTCAGAACAGACATCGAAACAGCCTGCCGCCTCCTGACCCCACCACCGTGGTGATCGGAAGATGCCCGCGTCAGTGGCCGCTTCGGCCGCGGATGCTCAGGGCGACGACGGAGACGAGGAACCAGAAGGCACCGAAGGCCGAGTATCCGGCGATGGTGGACAGGCCGCTCGTCGCCGAGGCGGACATGGCAGCGAAGCCGGCGCCCGCGAGGACGGACAGTCCGCCGCTGATGATCATGGGCCACTGGGCGCCGACGGTGCGCCGGCGTCGGATCGCCACGACGAGCTGGATCGCTCCGGACAGGAGGGCCCAGATGCCGAACACGAGAAGGGCCGTGCCGATGGTGGAGAAGACGGCGATGATCATCCCGATGGTGGCGGCGAGGCCGAGAGCCATGTTGGCGGTACTGACGCGGTTCGTAGAGCCGGTGCCGGAGCCAGAGCCGGAGCCAGAGCCGGAGCCGGAGCCGGTGCCGGCCATGCGACGTTCGAGGAGCGTGGCGATGCCGTCCCACAGGGGGTAGATGACGAGCAGTACGGCCGCGATCACTGTGGGTTTGTCTTTCGACACGAGCGAGGCGGAGGTCGTGTGGACGAGCGCCACCCAGATCAGGGAGAAGACGACTCGGATCAGATAGAGCGATCGGAGCCCGGAGGACGTCGTCGTGGTCGTGGTCGAAGTTATGGTGGTCTGGGTCATTGGGTATCCCTGCGTGATGGTGTGAGGCGGTTGCCTCGCTGAGGAGTCTCGGGCTCCTCGGGCAGGGCCGTGTACTTCGAACGAAGTAGTTCTCCCGCCCGCACCGGTGGAAGCAGGTCCGCAGGTCCGCCGTCTACATCGTTCGAAGTACACGGCCACAACACGCGCGAACGAGAATCAGGTCATGGTCAAGGCACAGAACCATCAGGACGGGCACGATCAGGACGGGCCCGCGGCACCCCTGTGGATCCGCCGCCCCGAGGTGCTGCACCGCGTCGCCTATTCAGTGGCCGCGCTGGTGTTCACCGGTCAGATCGTGGCAGTGGTACTGAGGGGATCGGATTGGCCGACCGTCCTCTCCGTACTGCTCGCCGGTGGCGGTGTCGCCCTCTCATGGTGGAAGCCGTGGGCAGGACTGGTCGTGACGAGCGCGGCGTCCTTCGCCGTCACAGCGGTGGGCCAGGACCCCCTGTCGGTGTGGATGATGGCGGTGCTCGTGCTGTTCTCGGTCACCTTCAGGGGAAAGCAGCCGCTGGCCGGGACCGTCATCGTGGCGGCGTTCTTCCTGGGAGCATTCATGACGTTGGGGGGATTCCGTGGCGGCGCGGTCGTGGCCGCCGCCGCCCTCTTCTCGGCCATAGCGGGAGGTGCGACCGGGGGCGCGCTCCGCATCCATCGGGACCACTGGTGGATTCTGGAGGAACGGGCAGAAAGCGCCATCGCCACCCGCGAGATCGAAGCCACCCGACGAGTGACCGAAGAACGGCTCCGCATCGCCCGGGACCTCCACGACGTCATCGGCCACCAGGTCGCGATGCTGAGCCTGCATCTCGGCGCTGTGGAAATCGGGCTTCCCGAAGGCTCCGAATCGTCCCGGCAGGCCCTCGTCTCAGCCAGGTCCAGGGCCCGCACCGTCGTCGTCGAGACACAGCGGATCCTCGCGCTCCTCCGCCGCGAGGACGACATCTCCGACGACGAGGCGCTCCGGCCGATCCCCGCGCTGAGCGGCCTGGAAGGACTTGTCGCCTCTTTCGAGAGCATCGGCCTCGACGTCCGGCCCTCCATCGACATCCCCGCCGTTTTCGTGGAGCCCAGCGTCGGCGTGACGGTCTACCGGGTCGTTCAAGAAGCGCTGACGAATGCCTACCGGCATGGAGAAGGGACAGCAACGGTGGATGTGCGCGAGCGCGACGGCAGGATATGCGTCACCGTGGAGAACCGCGTCGGTCATTCGCCGCACGGCTCCGGCTCGGGCTCGGGCTCCGGCTCCGGCTCCGGCTCGGGCAGCGGACTCGGACTCGTGGGGATGCGCGAACGCGTCGAGTCCTCCAGTGGGCGGCTGACGATCGACAGTGACGGCGGGCGATTCCGGGTCCGTGCGGAGTTCAGCCCTCTGGGAGCCGTCGTCCGATGACGCGCATTCTGATCGTCGACGACCAGGACGACATAAGGGCCGGCATCCGGGCGATGCTTCTGCTCGACCCGAGTCTCGTCGTCGCGGGTGATCTCTCCGATGGACTCCAGGCCGTCCCCTTCCTCCGGGCCCACCCCGTCGACCTGGTCCTGATGGACATCCGGATGCCCGGCATCGACGGTGTCGAAGCCACCCGCCGGATCCGCGAAGAGCACCCGCCCGAAAAGCTGCGGGTGATCGTGCTGACCACTTTCGACCACGATGACATCGTTCTCGCCGCCCTTCGAGCGGGCGCCAACGGTTTCCTGAGCAAGACCGTGAGCCCTGCTGAACTCGTCGCCGGAATCACCGAGGTCGTCGGCGGTGGTGGTGCGCTGTCCGCCGCCGCGACGGCCGCGCTCATCGGTCATATGACCGACAGTCCGCCCCCGGTGATCGACCAGGAACTGCTGCGACGCTTCGGCGCTCTGACACCCAGGGAGCGGGATGTGGTCGTTCTCGTCGCAAGCGGTCTCGGCAACGACGAGATCGCGGCCCAGTTGCACGTCTCGCCGTTCACCGTGAAGACGCACGCCGTGCGGGCCATGACGAAGGTCGGCGCACGTGATCGGGCGCAACTCGTCTCGTTCACCTTCCGGGCCGGCCTCTACCCCTGAGCCCGAGGGCGCGTGGCGGCGGATATGGCTGTGGCGTGTACGGGCCCGGGGAGGGGCTCGTACACGCCACAGGTCAGCGGTGGTTCAGCAGGTGCCGGTCAGCACGGTCAGCAAGTGCTGGTCACCGGCGGGTTACTTGAAGCGGACGACCTGGGGGTCGTGGTCGCTCGCCTGGTCGGCGAATTCCGCGTTGATGTGGACCACGTCGTACACCGGGTTCTTGATGCCCTTGCTGACCAGGATGTGGTCCAGCGTCTGGGAGTTGCCGTCGTAGACGTAGCTGTAACGCTCGCCCTTCGGCAGCGTGTTGATCAGGTCCTTGAGGACCTTCTTCGTCAGCACGTCGAGCGGCGCCGAGAACTGGTAGTCGTTGATGTCGCCGAGGACGACGACCTTGGCGTCCTTGTCCTTGTCGAGCAGGTCGGCGACGAAGGTGTTGACCTCCTTGGCCTGGGCCACGCGCTGCGTCTCCGAGCTCAGCGTCGGCGGCTGGAAACGGCCGTGGATGGGCTGGTCGCCGCCCTTG
The DNA here is from genome assembly GCF_042732975.1 of Streptomyces sp. NPDC059743. NCBI lineage: Bacteria > Bacillati > Actinomycetota > Actinomycetes > Kitasatosporales > Streptomycetaceae > Streptomyces > Streptomyces sp. NPDC059743. The sequence continues at coordinate 213,754 of NZ_JBHWGS010000005.1, forward strand.
GAGTTGAAGTGGTTGCCGACGACGAAGATCTGCTCGCCGCGGAACATGAACTCACCGACCAGCGGCTTGCGGCTGCTCGACCAGGCGCCCGAGGTGGGGTTGATACGGCCCGGGGAGACGGACAGCGAGATGTTCTCGTCCTTCTTGCCGGAGGTGACGACCTTCACCGCGGTGGTGGCGTCGCCGCCCGGGCGGTCCACGAAGGAGACCCGCTGCGGGTTGTAGATGAAGGACGTACGGATGTTGCCGCCGGGCTCGCCGCCGTCCGTCTTGTTCTGCGGGTCGATCGAGCGCCACTCGTACGCCGGGCCGCCCGCCGCCTTGACGGCCGCGATGAACTTGGCGAGGGTCTGGTCGGCCGCGACCGTACCGTCGTCCTTCGCGCCGTTGTTGTCCTGGATCTCCTCCAGGCTCACGATGTCCGGCGAGCCGAGGTGCTTGACGATGCCCTGGGCCAGCCGGTCGAACTTGTCCTGCGGGTCCGTCGGGTCGAGGTTCTCGACGTTGTACGTGGCGACGGACAGCTCGTCGGCGCTGCCCTTCTCCGCCGCCTCCGGCTCGATACCGCCCTTGGTGACCGCGCCGACGGCGGTCGCCTGGATGCTGTAGCCGCCGTAGGTGCCGTAGTCGACCGGACCGGTCGCGCCCTTGAGCGTGTCGCCCACATTGGCCGCCGGCTTGTCGGCGGTCAGCGCGGTGACCAGCAGACGGCCCGCGTTCGGGTCGTCGTAGTCGGTGTAGATCACACCGCCGCGCGGAGTCGGGTTCTTGGTGGGCTTGGTGGTGATCCAGGTCTCGCCGTACGAGTTGGAGGCACCGACCACCCGGCTGTCGCCGATCTGGACGACCATGCCCTCACGGGACTCCAGCCAGTCCAGCGTGTACACGGTGGGCTGGAGCGTGAGCGGCTCGATGTTTCCGCCCGCCGCGTTCGGCGTGTAGTCCTTGGGCAGCGTCTTGGCGTCGACCAGCTCGACCGAGGGCACCGCGTTGCCGGAGGACAGCACGACGGTGGTCGGGCCGCTCAGCTCGGTGAGGGACTGCGCACCGGACGAGGCACCGCCCGGGTAGTACTCCACGACCTTGGCGGAGACCAGGACCGAGTCGCCGACCTTGACCTGCGGAGTGGTCGAGCCGGTGAAGACGAAGACGCCCTCGCTGGTGACCGGGTCGTTGTCGGGCTGCGTGTCCTGGATCCAGAAACCGCGCGAGGAGCCGGTGGCGCGTACGCCGGTGACCACACCGGGGACATTGGTGACGGCCTGGCCGTTGTACGGGGAGACCCGGGTGTTGCCCTGGATGTGATGGATCCGCACCGGGCCCGGCGTCGGGTCGGGCTCCGGCGGGCCGGTGGGGCCCGTGGGCGTCGGTGTGGGCGTGGGGTCGGGACCCGGCTCGCCGCCGCCACCGCCGGTGTTACGAGGACTCGGCGCGGACGCGGACAGGTCGGCCGCGTTGTTGTCCGTGTCGGTGAGGGAGGCGTTCCGGGAGACCGAGGCGGTGTTGCTCGCGCCCGGGACCGGCGAGGTCTCACGGACCGCGGCGGTGCCGAAACCGACCAGGTCCTTGATGCTGCCGTCGGCCGCGCAGTCCGCGGCGGTGATGCAGGCCAGCGGAGTCGTGGAGTGGACGAGGGCGACCGTGCCGCTGGTCCCGGACATGGCGATGGAGCCGGCCGCGTCCGGAGTGGGCAGTTCGGTGGTGCCGCCGGCGCCCTTGCTCTCGGCGACGAGATAGCTGCCGCCCGCCGGGATGGCGCCGGTCAGCTCGGTGACCTGCCACTTGCTGCTGGCGGTCGGAGCGCCGGGCAGATACTGCACGGACCAGCCGGTGAGGTCGAAGGAACCGCTGCCGGCGTTGCCCAGTTCGATGAAGTCGTTGGTGAAGGTGGCGCCGGAGTTACCGCCGCCGCCGTAGACCTCGGCGATCACGGCGTCGGCCGACGGGGCCGCCTGCGCCGTGAACGGGAGCGCGATGAGCGTTCCGACCAGTCCGACGGGGAGCGCCAGGGCGATGCGCTTGGCGCGCCGACCGCGCAGGGCCGGGGGTATGGAAGGGGGCACGTTGGGCTCTTTCTGCTACGAGTTCTCTCGGGTGCTTCCCGCGTGCTCGCCGGTGTGCTCCCGGGGCGCGGGCGCGCGTGACTGTGCGGTGGCGGTGCGGTGGTGACAGTACGGACATGGCATGCGTGAGTGGTACGAGAAGCCTGGAAGTCGGCTCAAGATACGCGCGTAGACACACTGCCAACAAGAGGGTGGGCGGCGCAACGGACAAGTGTTTCCCGACTGTTCGTTGGACTTAACCTGGTTGTCGGATGACATGGCACATTCGTTGCGGAGATGTCGGATTCGCTCCGGATGCAGCGCTCCTCCAGGAACGACGGGAGAGATACGCCCGACGGTGGAGCGAGGTACGCGGCCGATAGAGTAGGCGCGTCGTCATCATGCCCGTACGGAGGAAAGCCGGTGCGAAACCGGCGCTGACCCGCAACCGTGAGCCGCCGTCACCGGCGGCGCAGCCGGAACGCTCCGTACGCGGTCGTGACCGGCTCGTGCCACCGGAAACCGCCGGTGGCCGGCATCGTCGAGGATTACGGGGCCGGAGGCTGGTGCACAGTGCCGCGACCGGCAAGGGAGGCCCACCGCGACATGGGCCGGTCCCGCCGGGAGCGGTGGTGGTGTGCCCGCGCCGGCTCCCGCAGGAGAGGCCCGCCCGCCATGACCACCGTTCGCCGCTGCGCAGCGGCGCTCGCCGCAACCGCCTTGCTCAGTGTGGCCGTCGCTCCGGCCGCCGTGGCGGGAGGCGACGTACCGGCCTCCCAGGGTTCCACGGATTCCCAAGACTCCACGGGCTCTTCGGGATCCTCCACGGGCTCTCCGTCCGGCTCCTCCTCCACGGATCCCGACGCCTCGCCGTCCCCGGCTCCCGCCGCCTCCGCGCCCGCGCCGTCCCCCGCGCCGGTCACGGTCCCGCCCGGCCTGTACGGCGAGAAGGATCCCGCCTACGACGGTGTGTGGCGCCAATCGCTGGCGATGATGGGACAGTTCGCGGCCGGTGTCCGCCCGGCGGACCAGGCCGTCGGCTGGCTGAAGGGCCAGCAGTGCGCCAACGGCGCCTTTCCCGCGTACCGTCCCGATCCCGCCACGCCCTGCGACGCGAAGACGATGATGGACTCCAACGCCACCTCCGCCGCCATTCAGGCGCTCTCCACGCTCGGCGGTCAAGGGCCCGCCATGACAAAGGGCGTGGAGTGGCTCAGGTCCGTCCAGAACAAGGACGGCGGCTGGGGATATCTGCCCGGCACACCGACCGACGCGAACTCCACCTCCCTGGTGATCGGCGCGCTGACCACCTTCGGCGTACGGCCCAGCTCGGTGCGGTCGTCCGAGGGAAAGAACGCCTATGACGCGCTGGTCGCCCTCTCGATCCCGTGCGACGCGGGATCGGGCGCGGACGCCGGCGCGTTCGCGTACCAGCCGGACAAGGCGGGAAAGCTGACCGCCAATGACGACGCCACGGCGGCGGCCGTCATCGGCGGGCTCGGCAAGCGGATGATGGCCTGGCCGGTGCAGGCCGCCGGTCCCGCGCCGTCCTGTGTGCCCACGGCGGATCCGGGCCCGGAGCGGGCCGCCCGTAACGGCGCCGCCTATCTGGCCTCCGCGCTCGCGGCGACCGGGCATCTCGACCTGCCGCCGATGCCCGGCGCCGACGACAGCGCGCCGCTGCCGGACACCGGCAACACGGCGGACGCCGTCGTCGCCCTGACGGCCGCCGGATACGGTCACCAGGCGACGGGCGCGCTGGAGTGGCTGAAGCGGAACTCCGGTGCCTGGGCCCAGGAGAACGGGCCCGCGGCCTACGCCCAGCTCATCTTCGCCGCCCACGCCACGGGCACGGATCCGCGCAACTTCGGCGGGATCGACCTCGTGGAACGGCTGAACGCGACGGGACCGACGCCCAGGCCCAGGGCCTCCGCCACCGCTCCGGCCGCCGCGGTCGTGCACGGGAACAGCGGTCGCGACCAAGGGATGCTGTGGATCCTCGGGATCGGTGCGGTCACCTGTGTCGGTATGGGCTTCCTGCTCAACGGCCGCAAGAAGACACAGCAGAGCCCGCAGTCGTGATGCGTTCCCGGCTTCTGGCGCTCGGCGTCCTTCTTCTGCCCGTGTGTTTCATGGTCGCCCTGGGTACGGGCAACGCCCAGGCGGCGGGCTACCGTTACTGGTCCTTCTGGGAGAGCGACGGCGGCGCTTGGACCTATGCCACCCAAGGTCCGGCCACGGCCCGGCCCGCCGACGGCACCGTCACGGGCTTCCGTTTCTCGGTGAGCGAGGACAGCGGCGACGCGGCCCGGCCGCGCCGCACGCCCGACTTCGCCGCGGTCTGCGGCGACACTCCCGGGCGCGAGGGCCGCAAACGGATCGCCGTGGTCGTCGACTCCGGTACGGCGGCCGACGCGCCGACCGGTGAGCAACCGCCCGCGCTCCGGGCCGAGTGCGCCCTGCTCGGCGAGGACGCGACGGCCGCGGAGGCGCTCGCGGCGGTCGCGAAGCCGCTGCGCTACAACAGCGAGGCGCTGCTCTGCGCGATATCCGGCTATCCGGCGACCGGATGCGGCGAGCAGGTGACGGATACGAGTACGGATACGGACCGCGCCCGGGCCACTCCGTCGGCCGCGACGGATGACACGGCGACCGCCGACACCGCAACTGCCGACGGCACAAGCGGCGGCGGAGGCCCGGCCGTCGGTCTGCTCGGCGGAGCCGCCGCCGTCCTCGCCCTGGTCGTCGCAGGTCGCCGGCAGGCCCGCCGCAGACGCGAATGAGCCACGCCCGATGAGCCGTTCAGCAGGTCGTTCCACAAGCGGTGCCGCACGTCGCCGTAGCGCCGCGCTGCGCCCACGCCGTACCGCCGCGCTGCGCGCGCCCGAGGCCGGCCGCTCCAACGCCCTCCACGCCGGCGCCTGGTGGCTCTGGGCGCTCGGGCTCGCCACCGCCGCGTCCCGTACGGCCAACCCACTGCTGCTCGCCCTGCTGGTCGGCGTCGCGGGATATGTGGTGGCGGCCCGCCGTACGGACGCGCCCTGGGCCCGTTCGTACAGCGCGTTCGTCAGACTCGGTCTGGCCGTGATCGCCGTCCGGCTGCTGTTCTCGGTCTTCCTCGGCTCGCCGATTCCCGGCTCGCACGTCCTGCTCACCCTGCCCGAAGTGCCGCTGCCCGACTGGGCGGCCGGGATACGGCTGGGCGGCCGGGTGACCGCCGAGCAGCTCGTCTTCGCGCTGTACGACGGCGCGAAGCTGGCCACTCTGCTGATCTGCGTCGGCGCGGCGAACGCGCTCGCCAATCCGGCCCGGCTGCTCAAGTCGCTGCCGGGCGCGCTGTACGAGGCCGGAGTCGCGGTCGTCGTGGCCATGACCTTCGCACCGAACATGGTCACCGATGTCGTACGCCTCCGTACCGCCCGCAGACTGCGCGGGCGGCCGACCGGCGGGATCGGCGCGCTCCTCCGGATCGGACTGCCGGTGCTGGAAGGCGCGTTGGAACGGTCGGTCGCCGTCGCGGCCTCGATGGACGCCCGTGGATACGGACGTATGGCCCAGGTACCGCCCGTCGTACGGCACACCACCACCGCCCTCACGCTCGGCGGGCTGCTCGGCGTCTGCGCGGGCTCGTACGGACTGCTCGCCGCGGCGGGCGCGGCGTACGGGCTGCCGCTGCTGGGCGCCGGGCTCGCGGCGGCGGTGGCCGGGCTGTGGCTCGGCGGCCGGCGCTCCGTCCGTACCCGCTACCGGCCCGACCGCTGGGGCGTGCGCGCCTGGCTGGTCGCCGGCTCGGGCGCGGCCGTCGCGGCGGTGATGATCCGGGCGGACGCGGTCGATCCCGCGGCGCTGCATCCCGGCGTGGTACCGCTGGTGACGCCGACGCTGCCGCTGTGGCCTGCGGCGGGCGTGCTGCTCGGACTGCTGCCCGCGCTCGTCGCGCCCGTACCGCCGGGACCATCGCCGTCGACTTCGAAGGCGCCCGTACCGCCCGCACCGAAGGGGAGCGCTCCGTGATCCGATTCGAGCGGGTGTCGGTGACGTACGGCGATGCCTCCGCGCCGCCCGCGATCAGCGGCGTCGACTTCGTCGTACCCGAAGGTGAACTGGCTCTGCTCGTCGGCCCTTCGGGCGTCGGCAAGTCGACTCTGCTCGGTACGGTGTCCGGTCTCGTCCCGCACTTCACCGGCGGCACTCTGCGTGGCCGGGTCACCGTCGACGGCCGCGACACCCGTACGCACCGGCCGCGCGAACTCGCCGATCTCGTCGGGACGGTGGGACAGGATCCGCTCGCCCACTTCGTGACCGACACGGTCGAGGACGAACTCGCCTACGGCATGGAGTCGTTGGGCCTCGCACCCGATGTGATGCGGCGCCGCGTCGAGGAGACGCTCGATCTGCTGGGCCTGGCGGAGCTGCGCGACCGGCCGATCGCCACGCTCTCCGGAGGGCAGCGGCAGCGGGTCGCGATCGGTTCCGTACTGACTCCGCATCCACGGGTGCTGGTGCTCGACGAGCCGACCTCGGCGCTGGATCCCGCGGCGGCCGAGGAGGTGCTCGCGGTGCTGCAACGGCTGGTGCACGACCTCGGTACGACGGTCCTGCTGGCCGAGCACCGGCTGGAGCGCGTGGTGCAGTACGCGGACCGTGTCGTCCTGCTGCCGGGCCCCGGACTGGCGCCGGTCGTCGGCGATCCGGAGCGGATCATGGCGGTGTCACCGGTGTATCCGCCGGTGGTCGCGCTGGGACGGCTGAACGGCTGGGAGCCGCTGCCGCTCTCCGTACGGGACGCGAGGCGCAGGGCGGCCGGGCTCCGGGAGCGGCTGGCGGGCCTTGAACCGGAGCCGTGGAACGGAACGGTTACGGCGGCGGGCGTTCCGAGTGGGCCGCCTCAGCAGCACGCCCGTACCGCCCGTACCTCATTCGGCAGACTGCTGCACCGCCGCGCGGCCACGAAGTCTGCGGCCACGGCGCCCGAGAGCGGCGGCCCGCTCGCCGTCGTCGCAGATCTCGCCGTACGGCACGACCGGACCGAGGCGCTGCGCCAGGTGTCGCTGACCGTCGCGCCCGGCGAGACGATCGCCCTGATGGGCCGGAACGGCGCGGGCAAGTCCACCTTGCTGGCCGCCCTGGTCGGCATGGTCGCGCCGGTCGCCGGCACGGTGCTCGTCGGTGGCCGCACTCCGCACCGTACGCAGCCGCGCGAGCTGATCCGTGAGGTCGGCCTGGTACCGCAGGAGCCACGCGATCTGCTGTACGCCGACACGGTCGCGGCCGAGTGCGCGGCGGCGGACGCCGACGCGGGCGCGGCGCCCGGCAGTTGCCGTGCGCTGGTGCGCGAGCTGCTGCCGGATGTGGCGGACGGGACGCATCCGCGCGATCTGTCCGAGGGCCAGCGGCTGGCGCTGGCCCTCGCCGTCGTCCTGACCGGGCGCCCGCCGCTGGTCCTCCTGGACGAGCCGACGCGCGGTCTGGACTACGCGGCGAAGGCCCGGCTGGTCCGGGCGCTACGGGCGCTCGCGGCCGAGGGACACGCGATCGTCCTGGCCACACACGATGTCGAACTGGCCGCGGAACTGGCCCACCGCGTGATCATCCTGGCCGACGGCGAGATCGTGGCGGACGGTCCGACGGCCCGCGTGGTCGTCTCGTCGCCGGCCTTCGCACCGCAGGTCGCGAAGGTGATGGCACCCAGTGAGTGGCTGACGGTGACACAGGTGCACACGGCGCTTGAGAGGCAGGCCGCGCCGACCCCGACGCCTACGACGACCGCGACGCCTACAACGGCTACGCCAGCCACAACAGCCGAGGGAACGGAATGACACCGCCGGTCCCTCAGGCCCGTGCCGTACGGCTCGGCCCACGCGCGATCTGTGCCCTCGTCCTCATCAGCACGATCGGAGTGGCCGCCTTCGGCTGGCCGCTGCTCGCGGGCCCGTCGTCCGGGCTCGCGCACTCCGGTGACGCGCCGTGGCTCTTCGCCGCGCTGCTCCCGCTCCTCGTGGCCGTCGTGGTCGCGACGATCGCCGATTCGGGCCTGGACGCCAAGGCCGTGGCGATGCTCGGAGTGCTGGCGGCGGTGGGCGCTGCGCTGCGCCCGCTGGGCGCGGGCACGGCGGGACTGGAGCCCATGTTCTTTCTGATGGTGCTGAGCGGACGGGTGCTCGGGCCCGGCTTCGGCTTCGTACTCGGCGCGGTCACCATGTTCGCGTCCGCGCTGCTGACGGGCGGCGTGGGACCGTGGATGCCGTTCCAGATGCTCTCGATGGGCTGGGCCACCATGGGCGCGGGCCTGCTGCCGGGCGCCGACCGGCTGCGCGGGCGCGCCGAACTGCTGATGCTCGCGCTGTACGGGACGTGCGCGTCGTTCGCGTACGGCACGGTCATGAACCTTCAGGGCTGGACCACGATCGGCGGGCTCTCCTCCGGCATCTCCTTCGACGCCGGCGATCCGCTCCGGGAGAATCTCGTCCGCTTCCTCGCGTACTGCGCGGCGACCTCGCTCGGCTGGGACCTGGGCCGGGCCGTGATCACGGTCGTACTGACACTGACCGCCGGCGCGACGGTACTCAAGGCGCTGCGCAGGGCGACACGCAGGGCGGCGTTCGACGCGCAGGCGGTCTTCGAGGAGTACGGGACGGAGGACCGCGAGACGCCCGGACCGCGCTGATCAGCCGCTGCCTGACTCCCGCGCGCCTCCGCCTCCCCCGGCCGCGACCGCCGCACCGCCGTCCACCGCACCGCCGTCCACCGTTTCCGCGCTCCGTCCCTTCGGGAACGGATCCGCCTTCGTCACCGCCCGTGGCAGCAGCTTCCTCGGTCCCGCCAGCAGATAGGTCAGTCCGAAGCCCGCGCCCACGACCGCCGCGCCGCCCGCCGCGTCCAGGACCCAGTGGTTGCCCGTGGCCACGATCGCGCAGACCGTGAAGAGCGGATGCAGCAGCCCGAGCGGTTTCATCCACAGCTTCGGCGCCAGGACGGCGATCACCAGACCGCACCACAGCGACCATCCGAAGTGCAGCGAGGGCATCGCCGCGTACTGGTTGGTGAGCGCGGTCAGCGCGCCGTAGTCCGGATTGGTCAGATCCTGCGGTCCGTGCACCGTGTCGATGAAGCCCATGCCCGGCATCAGCCGTGGCGGTGCCAGCGGATAGAGCCAGAAGCCCAGCAGCGCGAGGACCGTGGCGAAGCCGAGCGAGGAGCGGGCCCAGCGGTAGTCGGCGGGGCGGCGTACGTACAGGACACCGAGGATCGTCAGCGGCACCACGAAGTGGAAGGAGGTGTAGTAGAAGTTGAAGAAGCTCTCGGCCCACTCCGTCCTCGCCGCCGCGCGGTTGATCCAGTGCTCGATGTCGATGCCCAGCGCCCGCTCGACGGAGACGATCTGACGGCCGTGTTCCTCGGCGGCCTCGCGGCCTCCGGTCGCGGCGAGCCGGATATGGGAGTAGACGGAGTAGCCGACGCGGATGACCAGCAGTTCGAGCAGCAGATTCGGGCGGCCGAGCAGCCGCCGCCAGAACGGCAGCAGCGGGACGCGGCTCCAGCGCGCGGGCACGGGCCGGGCGTACTCGGTCGCGACGGGCCGTTCGAAGTACGGCGAGGCGCGCGCCAGGAACGGTACGGCGCAGGCCGCCGCCAGCGCCGCGACCAGCGGTACGTTCTCGCGCAGCGGATGGAGCAGCGTGATGTTCGGCAGCAGCATCTTGCCGGGCAGCGTCATCACCAGCACCACCACGGCCGGCCACACCAGCCGGTCCCTGGCGCGCGTGCCGACGCGGCCGACGAGCGCCAGCAGCACCCACAGGAGCTGGTGCTGCCAGGCGGTCGGCGAGACCGCGATCGCGGCGCAGCCGGTCAGCGCCACGGCGAGCAGCAGCTGCCCGTCGCGCGCGTAGCGGACCGCGCGGCGCAGCCCGACGAGGACGACGGCCACCGCCAGGACGGCGAAGAGCACGATCTCCAGCGGGCCCTCCAGGCCCACCCGGAGCAGCGCGCCGTGCAGCGATTGATTGGCGAGGCTGTCGGCACGTTCGCCGAGGCCCGCGCCCGCCACATGGTGCACCCAGTACGCCCAGGAGTCGCCGGGCATCGCCGCCCATGCCAGCGCGGTGGCGGCGGCGAAGGTGCCCGCCGAGGTCACGGCGGCCTTCTTACGGCCCGTCAGCCACAGCAGAGGCGCGAAGAGCAGTACGGCGGGCTGAAGGGCGGCGCCGATGCCGACGAGCAGCCCGGAGCCGCGTTCACCGCGTACGGCGAAGCAGCCGAGCAGCACCAGCAGGACGGGAATGATGCTGGTCTGGCCGAGATAGAAGCTGTTGCGGACGGGCAGGGACAGCATGAGCAGACTGATCGTGACCGGCGCGGCCAGCAGTCCCGTACGGCGCGAGATCCGGCCCGGGAGGGCTCGGGCGACGACCAGGCCCAGGGCGACGACCAGCAGCAGCGTCCCGAAGGTCCAGACGATGCCGAGGCTCTGCTCGGCCGAGCGTGCCAGCGGTTTGAGCACGAGCCCGGCGAACGGTGTTCCGGTGAACTTGCCGGTGTCGTAGAGCGAACCCGACACATGCAGGACGCCGTTGTCACCGATCCAGGTCTCCAGATCGGTGAGCCGTTCACCGGGCGGCTGTCTCAGTACCGCCGCCGTCTGTCTGACCGCCAGCACGGCGGCGACCAGCCAGAGAACCGCGCGCGCCGCGCCGAATCCTTCTTTCAGCGGGCCCGCTCCGCTCGCCGCCGCACCGCCGTGCACGCTGTGCTCCGCATTCACCACGCCGCGCCGACCCTCCGTCCGTCCGAAACCGCCGTCCTTGGGGCATGAGCCTCGCATTGCCCGGTCGAGAAGACTCAGGCAACCCCCTCTTCGCCTGTCTGTCACCCCTGTTTTGTCTCAATGCCCATGTCTTACGGAAGGTGTCCGGCACGACGGCATCCGGGCGCGGGACGGAGCCGGTGCCGCCGCGGGCCGCCACCGGCCGCCGGACGGCCGCCGCCACCGGCCGTCCGAGGTATGTTCCCACCGGGAACCAACTCAGCACTCCGACAGCACTCCGACACCCGCGCACGGACGAGAGGCCTCCATGTCCCAGGAGCAGTGGACCGCGGTCGACCGCTATTTCACCGACCAGCTCGCACCCGCCGACGAAGCGCTCACGGCGGCACTCGCCGCCGCCGACGCGGCCGGCCTGCCCGCCATCAACGTCGCACCGAACCAGGGCAAGCTGCTCCAGCTTCTCGCCCGCGTCCAGGGCGCCCGTACGGTCCTGGAGATCGGCACGCTCGGCGGCTACAGCACCATCTGGCTGAGTCGCGCGCTGCCCGACGACGGCAGGCTGATCTCCCTGGAGTACGACGCGACCCATGCCGAGGTGGCCCGCGCCAGTCTGGCCCGCGCCGGGCTCGACAAGATCGCCGAGGTCAGAACGGGACCGGCGCTGGAGACGCTTCCCGTGCTGGAGGCCGAGGGCGCGGGCCCGTTCGACTTCGTCTTCATCGACGCGGACAAGCCGAACAACCCGCACTATCTGGAGTGGTCCCTGAAGCTGACACGTCCCGGCAGCCTCATCGTCGTGGACAACGTCGTACGGAACGGAGCCGTCACCGACCCGACGAGCACCAACCCTTCGGTCGTCGGCACACGAGAGATGATCGACCTGATCGCGGCGAACCCACGACTGTCCGCGACGGCCGTCCAGACAGTCGGCGTCAAGGGCTACGACGGCTTCCTCCTGGCCCGCGTCCTGGCCTGAAGCCCTGGCCTGACGCCTTGGCGGCGGGCACGGCGAGAGGTACGACGGCGTACGGGCGAGTACGGCGACGCACGGGCTGCCGGGCCCGTAATCCGCTGGCCGGCCCGGCCCGCCCGCTGGTAGTCAGTCGGCCATGACCTGGTCCGTACGCCCCGAGCCCTTCACCACCCCGGACGCCACCCGGCTCCGCCGCGCCTACTACGCCGAGGTCGCCGGCCGCTACTGGGAACGGCCCGCGACCGACACCGAGATCGACCAGGGGCTCGCCGACGATCCGGCCGATCTGCTCGCGCCGCCCACCGGCGAGTTCCTCGTCGGCCGGTACGGCGGCCGGGCCGCCGCCTGTGGCGGGCTCCGGCTGCTGGACGCGCGTACGGCGGAGCTCACCCGGGTGTATGTGAGCCCCGCCGCGCGCGGCACCGGAGGCGGCGGAGCCTTGCTGGCCGCCCTGGAGGAGGCCGCGCTGCGGCTCGGGGCCGGGCGGCTCGTTCTCGACACCCGGCTCGATCTGGTCGAGGCACGAGGGCTGTACGCGAAGCACGGCTTCCGGGAGATCCCGCCGTACGGCGAGCCAGGCCCGTACAGCGAGATCTGGTACGGCAGGGAACTCACGGTCCGGGCCGGGCGGCAGGACCAGGGCGTACGGCGGCCGTAACCCGGCGAGGCGCGACGAGGCGAGGCGCTGGGCTCAGGTGGGATACGGGGGGGGCGCGGCGCGGGGCTCAGATGGCGTGGTCCCTTGGCGGGGACGGGGCCTGAGGGCGTTCGCTTTCGGCTCCGCACAGTTCGCTGTTGAGGTCCCGTACCAGCTTCACCAGGTCCTTCGGCCGGCCAGGGCCCCACCAGTCGCCGAGCAGCTCCGTCAAGGAGTCCTCGCGCGCCTTCGCCAGTACCTCGGCCGTCTCCACTCCCCGTGGCGTGAGCGTCAGTTCAAGGCCCTCGCGCCGGGCCAGCCCTCGCTCCTCCACCTGCCGGGACGCGTCGGTGACGGACCGTACCGGTACGGACAGGGCCTCCAGGAGCGCGCCCGGCTGGACCGAGCCATGGCGCCGGATACGCAGCAGCAGCCAACTCGCCGCCGGGAGCAGGTCGTACCCCGCCTTCGCGGTGATCCTCTCGTAGATCCGGCGGCGGCCCTCGCGCGTGCCGAGCACCGACAGCGCGCGTGCGACCTCGTCGTGCGAGGAGCGTACGACCGGGTTGCTCGCCAGCGTCTCGCTGATCTCCGGCGCGGTCACCGAGCCGCGCAGCTTGTCCTCCTTGAGGAACCACGCCACGGCGAAGGCGAGCAGCACGGCCGGCGCCGCGTACAGGAAGACATCGGTGATGGAGGTCGAGAACGCGTGCAGTACGGCGGGCCGCAGCTCGGTGGGCAGTTGCTCGATGGCCCGTGGATCGGCGGACAGCTGGCTGGGCCCGACACCGGGCGGCGGCGATTCACGCGCCAGGACGTCGGTCAGCCGGTCGGCCAGCAGATTGCTGAAGACCGTACCGAAGATGGCGACACCGAAGGACGCGCCGATCGAGCGGAAGAAGGTCGCGCCCGAGGTGGCGACGCCGAGGTCCTGGTAGCTGACGGAGTTCTGCACGACCAGCACCAGGACCTGCATGACCAGTCCGAGGCCCGCGCCGAAGACGAAGAAGTAGACGCTCGCCTCCCAGATGCCGCTGGTCGCCGTGAGCCGGTGGAGCAGCAGCAGTCCGACGGCGGTGACGGCGGCGCCCAGGATCGGGCAGGCCTTCCAGCGGCCGGTATGGCTGACGACATGCCCGGAGACGGTCGAGGTGATCAGCAGACCGAGCACCAGAGGCAGCAGATGGACACCGGACATGGTGGGTGTCACGCCCTGGACGACCTGAAGGAACGTCGGCAGATAGGTCATCGCGCCGAACATCGCGAAGCCGACGACAAAGCTGATGACCGCGATGAGCGTGAAGGCCCTGAGCCGGAAGAGCCGCAGCGGCAGTACAGGTTCGGCCGCGCGCCGCTCGGCGTGGACGAAGAGCGCGAGCAGGACGGCGCCGAGGGCGGCGAGTCCGATGATCTCGGCGGAGCTCCAGGGCCAGGTCGTACCGCCGAGCGAGGCGACCAGTACGAGACAGATGGCGACGGACGCGATCAGAAGGGTGCCGAGGTAGTCGATGGTGTGCCTGGTCCGGTGGACCGGTATGTGCAGGAAGGCGGCGATGACCGCGAGCGCGACGCCGCCGACGGGCAGATTGATGTAGAAGACCCAACGCCAGCTCAGTTCCTGGGTGAAGAAACCGCCGAGCAGCGGGCCGAGCACGCTGGTCGCGCCGAAGACGGCGCCGAACAGCCCTTGGTACCTGCCGCGTTCACGCGGCGGGACGAGATCGCCGACTATCGCCATCGACAGCACGATCAGTCCGCCGCCGCCGAGGCCCTGGACCGCGCGGAAGGCGATGAGCTGCGACATGTTCTGGGATATGCCGCAGAGCGCGGAGCCGATGAGGAAGATGACTATCGCGGTCTGGAACAGCCGCTTACGGCCGTACAGGTCACCGAGCTTGCCCCACAAGGGAGTAGCGGCGGTCGACGCCAGCAGATAGGCGGTGACGACCCAGGAGAGATGTTCCAGCCCTCCGAGGTCGCTGACTATGGTCGGCAGTGCGGTGGAGACGATGGTCTGATCGAGCGAGGCGACCAGCAGTCCCATCAGCAGGGCGCATATGGCGACCAGGACGGTACGGGGTTTCTGACTGTCGCCGGGGGCCCGGGTTATGGCCGGGGTACTCACTTCCTGCGTCATGGGACTGCTCCTGGGACTCATCCGCGGATCCGCCGGATTCCATCCTGTCCGCTCTGTCTGGTTATGGCCTGCCGAGAGTCCGCCCGAGCGCCCGGGTAGCACCCGGGTACGCGCACATCCTCCACACACGGCCTGCATAATCGGCGGCAGTTCAAGGGGAGGGAACCCACGTTGACCGGACAGCTCTGTCCCGAGTGCGGTACGCCGCGCGCCGCCGACGACAGACCCGGATGCGCCTGCGCGGAGCGGCCAGGAGCGGTGTCGCCGGAGACGGCCGCGGAGTCGGCCGCCGAGACGACGATGGCGCTGACGAAGATCACCGCAGCCGCCGCGCCGGTACCGCCGGGCGTGTCGCCGGGCACGTCGCGGAACGCTCAACCGGCGGACACCCGGAAAGCGGAGGGAGCGCCGGAGGCGGTGACTCCGGAGGCGGTGGCGCTTGGGGCGGAGGAGGTCGGCGCGCGGGAGTCCGGGCAGCCGACGGAGGATCAGCAAGCCGCTCGGCAAGTCGCTCAGCAAGCCGCCGCGCAGGAGATCGCCGAGGAGCGCGCGGAGGCAAGTGCGCAGGAGATCGCGGAGGCGGAGGACTTCAATCCGCTGCGCGTACGGCCATACGTGACGCTCGACGCGGGCGACGACCGTACGGAACCGCCGCCGCCCTTCCGTACCGCCGGCCCGATGCCACCGCTCACGCCGGCCGCCAACTCCGCCACGCCACCGCCCGCGCGCTTCTATCCGCCACCGCCACCACGCCGCCGGGCGCCGTACCGGGCGCTGGCGATCGGCGCGGCGGCCTTGGCGGTGATCGGTACGGCGGCGTTCGCCGGCGGGCTCTTCTCGTCGGGCGAACCGGGCGAACGGGCGCTGCCGGACGGGACGCGCGACCTGCCGACCGTGGGCGTGACGGAGCCGGATCCGTCGGAGTCGCCGACGACACCGGCACCGTCGGGATCGTCGCTCTCCTCGATCGGCGCGGCCCTCTCCCCCGGTCCCACCGCCAGTACGGTCCCTTCGGCCGCCTCCTCCGCCTCCGCCACCGCCTCGGCCGAATCGCAGCCGTCCGCACCGCCCTCGTCCGTCGCACCCAAGGACTCGCCGTCGCCCACGCGACAACCGTCACGGCAGCCGCCGCCCCCACCGGACGGCACGTCGCTCGGTCCAGGGGATTCCGGTCCCGAGGTCGTGGAACTCCAGAACCGGCTGGAGGAGGTGTGGCTGTTCCGTGGCCCGACCGACGGACAGTACGACCAGCGCGTCGAGGGCGCGGTACGGATCTACCAGTCGTACCGGCACATCGAGGGCGATCCCGAGGGCGTCTACGGACCGAACACCAGACGCGCGCTGGAGGCCGAGACCAAGGGGCACGGGCGACGGCACTGAGCCGCTTTGTATAATGTCGAAACAAAGTGGTTCCGCCCGTACACCCTGACCGGCGGGCGGAGCCGCTTCTGTCTGCTCTGCCTGCCCGCCGCCACCTCGCGCCTACCCCACCTCCGCCTGCTCCCGCTTGTTCCCGCCCCGCGCTCTGGAGTCCGCCGATGACGGCCACCGCTGCCACCACGACATCCACGTCCGTACTGACCACCCGGGCCCTCCTGCTCGACATGGACGGCACTCTCGTCAACTCCGACGCCGCCGTGGAGCGCTGCTGGCGGCGCTGGGCGGTCGAGCAGGAGCTGGATCCGGAGGAGGTGCTCAAGGTCGTCCACGGCCGCCAGGGATACGCCACGATGGCGGCGCTGCTCCCGGACCGGCCCATGGAGCTGAACCTCGCCGACAACCGCAGGATGCTGGCCGAGGAGACGGCGGACACGGAAGGCGTGGTCCCGATCCCGGGCGCGCCCGCCTTCATGGCGGCCATCGCGGCGCTGCCGCACGCCCTGGTCACCTCGGCGGACACGGCCCTGGCCGAGGCGCGGATGACCGCGGCGGCCCTGCCCATGCCGGGAACCCGGGTCACGGCCGAGAACGTCAAGGCGAGCAAGCCGCACCCGGAGGGCTTCCTGCTGGGCGCGGCCCGGCTGGGCTTCGCACCGGAGGACTGCGTGGCGCTGGAGGACTCGGAGGCGGGCATCACGGCGGCCCGGGCGGCGGGCATGCGCGTGGTGGGCGTGGGCCCACGGGCGGCGGTGATGTCTCCGGACGTCCATGTCCACGACCTGACGGAACTGCGAGTGGAAGCGCTGCCGACGGGCGAGATCAGACTGCACGCGAAGGCGTAGGTGTAGGGGCCGGGGGCGCAGGGCGGGGGACGGAGCGGCCGGACGTACAGGCCCGGGACGGAGCGGCCGAGGCGGCCGGGGGCGCGGGCCCGAGACTCCGGCCGCGTCGGGCGGCCCGGCCCGGCCCGGACGTCAATCCGGCCGACAGGCTCAGACGTCCCGGTGGAGATGGCCGCGTGCGACCAGTTCCAGCACCGTACTCACCGCCACGGCCTGCACCGCCAGCAGCGCCACCAGCACGAAGAGCTGTACCGCTCCCGCCTGCACCGGCGACGCGCCGCCCAGCAGCATGCCCACGAACGCGCCCGGCAGCGTGACCAGCCCCACCGTTCTCGTCTGGTCGAGCCCGGGCAGCAGCGCGTCCGCCGCCACGGTCCTGGCCACCTCCATCCGGGCGTCCCGGTCGGGCAGTCCGAGCGCGAGGCCCGCCTCGACCTCGCCGCGCCGCGCGTGCAGCTCGTCGAGCGCCCGCCGTCCGCCCAGCACCGTCGCGGTGAGCGCGCCGCCGATGAGGATGCCGACGACGGGAACCACCGCGATGCCCTTGTGCGGTACGACTCCGGTGAGCAGCAGTACGGCCATGACGGGCGCCACCGCCACACCGATCGGCACGGCGGCCCACCACCAGGTCCGGTTCTGGGTGACCCGCCGCCCGGCGGTCCGTACGGCGACGGCGTACATCAGCACCACAAAACCGAGCAGCGGCGCGACGGCCCCGATCACCCAGCCGATCAGCAGTGAGACCACGGCGAGTTGAACGGCGGCCCGCACGCCCGCGAAGGCGATCTCACGGGCCCGCCCGAGCCGGGCGAACGCGGCAACGGCCACGGCGACGACCAGCAGCAGCCCGAGGACGACCCAGAACGTGACATCGACCCGCAGCAGCACAGCCCCACCCTAAGCCTCGCCGAACGGTCGGCGGGCGCCCGGGCGGACGTACGGCCGACGCGCGAGCCCGGAGTACGGCACGGCCGACAAGACGCGACGAAACGGGACCAGCCGTACAGCTGGTGCCCGGCCAAACAGACACCGCCCAACCGCCACCTCTGCCCCCGCCCGGGCCCGCCCGGCCACGCGCGCCCGCGTTTCGGCCCACGCCCCAGCGCGCCCGACCGCCTCGACCACGTCAACTTTGCCCCGATTGAACCGAGTTGCCCACCCGTCAGGAACTACCCGACGCCCTTACCCTCTTGATGTGACGTGCTCATGTCGCCACCCTGTTACCTGGTGCCCACCCCACGGAAACCAGCCACCGCCACGATGGCGACCGGACCGACGGTCCCGTAGGGCCCGGTCCGAATGTCCCACCCCCGCACGGTCCGGTCAGATTCCCCCCACCCCAAGGGAGTTCGCATGTCAGGTATCTACGCGCGTCGAATGCCCCGTATCGCCGTCCTCGCCGCCACCGCCGCCCT
Organism: Streptomyces sp. NPDC059743; assembly: GCF_042732975.1. Taxonomy (NCBI): domain Bacteria; kingdom Bacillati; phylum Actinomycetota; class Actinomycetes; order Kitasatosporales; family Streptomycetaceae; genus Streptomyces; species Streptomyces sp. NPDC059743. The sequence goes on from NZ_JBHWGS010000005.1 coordinate 231,947, forward strand.
CGCCACCGCCACGACGCTGCTCACCGCGCCCGCCGCCCAGGCGGCCATGCCCACGCCGGTCAGCGCGGCCACCGCCCGTTCCTACCTCGGCCAGCTCACCGTGAAGGCCGCCGGTACCACCAGCGGTTACAGCCGTGACCTCTTCCCGCACTGGATCACCCAGTCCGGCTCCTGCGACACCCGCGAGGTCGTGCTCAAGCGCGACGGCACGAACGTCGTGCAGAACTCCAGCTGCCAGGCCACCAGCGGAAGCTGGTACTCCCAGTACGACGGCGCAACCTGGAGCGCCGCGTCCGACGTGGACATCGACCACATGGTGCCGCTCGCCGAAGCATGGAAGTCGGGCGCCAACACCTGGTCCACCTCCCAGCGCCAGTCCTTCGCCAACGACCTGACCCGCCCGCAGCTCATCGCCGTCACGGACAACGTGAACCAGTCGAAGAGCGACAAGGACCCGGCCGCCTGGCTGCCCCCGCGCACCGCGTACCGCTGCACCTATGTCCGCGCCTGGGTCCAGGTGAAGTACTACTACAACCTCAGCGTCGACTCGGCCGAGAAGAGCGCGCTCACCAGCGCCCTGAACGGCTGCTGACACCGGCTCACCGCTGATCCGACCGGCCGACCACCGACCGACTCACCGCTGACCGGTTCACCGCCGACCGTTCACGACACCTGGTCACAACGTCCGGCACCACATCCGGCACGGCACCCGGTCACGGCATCCAGTCATGGCATTCCGGCCTCCGGCCCGCTCCCGCGGCGCCGTCCCCCACACCGGCCGGGACCGCCTCCCCGCCTTCCTCCGTCGTTCCGTACCCTACGGTGCGACGGAGGAGGGCAACCATGACCGGACTGCGCCTGGGACCACTGCTGCGGTACGTCGATTTCGACGGCGGCGGCACGGCGAGCGTATGGGTCGAGACCGACCGGCCCGCCGCGGCGGAGGTCCGGTGCGCGGACGGCGCGTACGGCATGTCGCGTACGTTCCATGTCGCCGGGCACCACTACGCGGTCGTTCCGGTGACCGGTCTGACGCCCGGCACCACCACCGCGTACGACGTACTGCTCGACGGCCGCCGGGTCTGGCCGCCGGCGGACTCCGCTCTCCCGCCGAGCACGATCCACAGCCCTGCGGCCCCCGGCGACTCCGGCAGCCCCGACGCCTCGGGCGACGAGGCCGCACTGCGCGTCTCCTTCGGCTCCTGCCGCTGGGCCGCGCCCGCGCACGGCGAGCCCGATCCGATCGGTCCCGACGCGCTCGACACCCTCGCCAAGCGCCTGGCGCGCGATCCCGACGCCGTACGGCCCGACGTACTGCTGCTCCTCGGCGACCAGGTGTACGCGGACGAGACCTCGGACGCGACGCGGGCCCGGCTGGCGCGCCGCCGCGATCCGGCGGAACCGCCGGGCGAACAGGTCGCGGACTACGAGGAGTACACCTATCTGTACGACGAGTCCTGGAGCGACCCGGACGTACGGTGGCTGCTCTCCACCGTACCGAGCTGCATGATCTTCGACGACCACGATCTCATCGACGACTGGAACACCAGCGCCGCCTGGCTGGCGGACATGCGGGCGCAGCCCTGGTGGCAGGAGCGGGTGCTGAGCGGGCTGATGTCGTACTGGGTCTATCAGCACCTCGGCAATCTCACGCCGGAGGAGCTGGCGGCGGACGAACTGTACGCGGCCGTACGCGCGGAGCCCGACGGAACGGATCTGCTCCGCCGCTTCGCCACCGAGGCCGACCGCGATCCGGCGTGTGTGCGCTGGAGTTACCGGCGCGACTTCGGCCGTACCAGACTGCTGATGGTCGACTCACGCGGCGCCCGGGTGCTGGAGGAGTCGAAGCGAGCGATGCTGGACGAGGGCGAGGAGCGGTGGCTGCGTGACCAGATGATGGCGGGCCGCAACGCCACTGGGCAGCAAGCAGAACAGCCGACGCGGCAGCCCACAGATCAGCCGACCGAACGCCCCTCCGGGCAGGGCCCGTACGACCACCTCCTGATCGGCACCTCGCTCCCGTGGCTGCTGCCGCCCTTCATCCACGACGTGGAGTCCTGGGACTCCGCGCTCTGCCGTGGCGAACGCGGCCCGCGCTGGGCCCGGTTCGGGGAGAAGCTGCGCCGGGCGGCCGATCTGGAGCACTGGGCCGCCTTCCCGGACTCGTTCGACGGACTGTCCGCGCTGATCGCGGAGGCCGGCAGCGGGCCCGACGCGCCGGCGACGGTGTCTGTACTGTCGGGCGACGTGCACCACGCGTATATCGCGGAGCCCACCTGGTCGGCCGACGGCGCCCCGGACGCCCGTGTCCTCCAGCTGACCTGCTCGCCGGTCCACAACTCCGTACCCGGCTGGATCAAACTGGGCTTCCGCCTCGGCTGGAGCCGAGGCGCCCGCCGCCTGGGCCACGCCCTGACCCGCCATGCAAGAATCCGGCCCTCGGCTGTCAACTGGCGTAAGACGGGCGGCCCTTGGTTCGGCAACCAGCTCATGACCCTCACCCTCCAGGCCCGTTCCGCCAACCTCCAACTGGCCCAGGCCCACGCCCGCTCCGGCAAAGCCGAACTGGTGACGGTGGAAAAGCGCTCCCTGACCCCCTGACGCCCTGAGGGGAAGTGCTGCCGCTCGACTGCCGCTCGACCTTCCCGCCCGCTGTCAGTCCCGAACGAGACAGAACGGGTGACCTGCCGGGTCGGCGTAGATCCGCCAACTGCGCTTGTCACCACCGACGTCGAGCGGCGTGGCGCCCAGCTTGAGAACCTGTTCCTGGGCCTGGTCAAGGTCCGCGACCCCCAGGTCGAGGTGGAACTGCTGTGGCCGAGCAGGGTCCGGCCACCGGGGCGGCCGATGGTCTTCCACACGCTGGAAGGCGAGCACGAGCCCGGTATCGGTGTGGAGGGTCGCCCAGCCGTCGCCGAGCGACCAACGCGGGTCCGGCCGATTCACCACGCCGCCGAGGAGGGACTCGTAGAACCGGGCAAGCTCAAGGGCATCGGCACAGTCCAACACCACACACTGCAACTTGGCGATCATGAAGGCAGCGTAGACCAGCGCCGCACAGGCCGCCCTGCTCCACCGTCAGTACGCCAGACCGCCGCCGTCGGCGACGGTCATGTGCCGGCCGGTCATGTGCCGGCCGGTGATGTACGCGGCGCCGTCGGGCATCGGGAAGCGACCATCAGGAAGCGACCGTGAGCACGATCTTGCCTTGGACATGGCCTCGGGAGGCGCGTTCGTGCGCGGCTCGGACATCCGCGAGCGGAAACGTGCTGTCTATCGCCACGCGAACCGTGCCCGTATCCAGCAGACGTCCCAGTTCAGCGAGCTGCGCGCCGTTCGAGCGGACCTGGGCGCTCGAAACTGTGATGCCCAGCTTCGCAGTCTCTTCTTTGTCGAATTCGCCAGGGAGTACGGGGAACTGGCAGCCGCCGCGCTTGAGCGTGCGCAGGAAGCGACTGCTGTCGCGGCCACCGACGGTGTCGAGAACGACGTCGACGTCGCGCACGAGTTCCTCGGGACGACTCTTGGTGTAGTCGATGAACCGATCGGCGCCGAGCTCGCGCAGGAACGATTCATGCGCGCCCGATGCCACCGCGATGACACGTGCGCCCTTCCATTTCGCCAGCTGTAGTGCGAAGTGCCCCACGCCGCCCGCGGCGCCGTTGATGAGCACCGTCGTGTCGGCGCCGAGTGCCGTCGGGCGATGCCGCGCCGCTTGGAAGGGCGACGGGTGATCGTGTCCGAGCTCGATCAGGAACTGCCACGCCGTCAGCCCGGCCATGGGCGCCCCGGCAGCGTGCACGTGGTCGATGCCGGCCGGCTTGCGTGCGAGATCCGACGCGGGCGCGGCCACGTACTCGGCATATGCGCTGCCGTCGAAGCTGGGAAAACGCAGAAGACCGAAGACCTCATCCCCGACGGAGAGGCCGTCCACATCCGCGGCGACGGCCGCGACGACGCCCGACACGTCCGTCCCCGGAATCACCGGCAGGCTGACCGTCGAATCCGTCCCAGGCATCCTGGTCAGCCCGCCGCGCAGGTACCGGTCCGGAGGATTGACGCCGACCGCGTGAACGCGAACGAGCACCTCACCCCGCCCCGGCCCGGGAGTCGACACCTCGTCGTAACGCAGAACCTCAGGGCCGCCGTGCTCATGCACCCGGATCGCCCTCATCGTGTGTGTCGGCATCATTTTCTCCTGCCCGCACCGCGGGATACGCTGATCGGATCAGTGGTCCATTTATCCGGACCACTGATCCGAATATATGGACCACTGATCCGGATAGTCAAGAGGGCCGGATAGTCAAGAGGGACAGATGCGGGCCGACGCCAGGAAAAACCGTGACCATCTGCTCGCAGTCGCGGGCGCCGTCATCACCGAGCAAGGCGTCGACGCATCCCTGCGCGACATCGCGCGCCGGGCCGACATGGGGCTCGCGACGCTGCTCCGTCACTTCCCGACGCGCGAGGCACTGCTTGAGGCTCTGCTCCACACGAGCTTCAACGAGCTGACGGCGCAGGCAAGGGAGTTCGAGACGTCGAGCTCACCCGAAGACGCTCTCGTTTCGTGGCTACGCGACTGCGTCGCGTGGACAACCGAGTACCGGGGCGTGACCGTGCTGATGGCAGCCGCCATCGAGGACACCGAGTCCGCACTCCACGCTTCGTGCGTCACCCTGCGCGCGGCCGGTGCACGGCTCCTCACCCGCGCCCAGGCCGCGGGCATGGCACGAACCGACATCGACGGCACCGATTTGTTTGCGCTGGTAGCGGCGCTCGCCTGGCTCGGCGATCAACCCTCGCTCGCGCCACGCGCCGACCACCTCTTCGACATTGTCGCGAGCGCGATTCTGACGAGCGCGGCAAGCAGCGGCCCGTAGCCGAAAACGTCACGCGCGGACCGCGGACCGCGGACTCGGCCGCACACGTTCGCCAAGGCGGCCAAGGGCACCGGCACCGAGCCGCGCGCTCCCTGGGACCGGACCGCGACCGCGACCGCGCGAAGCGACTGCCGAAGGCGGCGGCCCGCAAGCTGATCAGGGCTGAGCGTCAGGAGCCTGCCAGGGCGCTACACCGTCATCATCCTCGCCCGGCCCCCTGACACCCCGACGGGTGCCGGCTCCCTACCGGGACAGCTCGGCCAGGCCCAGTGATCTGACCAGGTCGAGCATCTCGGCGCGGTGCAGCGCGGCCGGGTTGCCCGCGACGGGATGGATATGGCCGTCGATCTCCAGGGCCACCAGACCGTGCATCCGGCCCCAGACGCGCAGCGCGAGCGCCGCCGCGGCGGGTGGCACGTCCGGGAGGTCCGCCCGGATCTTCGCGACGTAGTCCGGGTGAAGGTCGGACCAGGAGGTGTCCTCGGGCTGGTGGTGCCGGGCGTAGGGCCACGCGGCGGCCACCAGGCGGGTGAGGTCGCGGCACACCCGGCGTGCCGTCCGGTCCACCGGCCCGTCCTCGGGCGGCTGGTAGCCGGGGACGGGATGGCCGTAGAAGAGCCGGAAGCTCTCCGGGTGAGCCAGCGCCCATTCCCTCAAGGCCTGGCCCCACGCCAGCAGCCGGCCGCCGGGATCGGTGTCGGGCACGGCGTTGCTGGCGGTCTCCACCGCCTCCGCGAGCGAGCCGGCGATCCCGCTGATCAGTGCCGTGATCAGGTCGTCCCGGGTGGGGAAGTAGCTGTAGATCGCGCGGGGAGTCATCCCCATCTCGCGGGCGATGCCACGCAGCGAGATCGCTCCCGGCCCCCCGTCGGCCATCTGCCGCAGCGCGATGGTCTTGATCTCCCGGCTCGTCTCCGCCCGCAGCCGCTCCCGGCGGCTCATCACGGCCGCGACCTGTTCGCCCTCGTCCTTGCTCACCTCGGGCAGGTTACAGGAGTGCATTAGTCTTCGGCGTGCCACAAGTACACACCGTTTCCAAAGGAAGCAGGGAAACCCATGCCCGCTTACGTCATCGTCGGAGTCGACGTGCTCGACGAGGAGGCCGGCCTGGCCTACGCCGCCATCGCCCAGCCGTCCATCCTCAGCCACGGCGGCCGCTACCTGGTGGCGGGCCCCACACCCGAGCCCGTCGAGGGCACCTGGGACTTCTCCCGGTTCCTGGTCATCGAGTTCCCCGACATGGCTCGGATCCAGGAGTGGTACGACTCCCCCGAGTACCGACGGGCCCGTCAGATCCGAAAGGACGCGGCCCAGGTCCGAATGCTCTTCGCCGAAGGCTCACCCCCCGAGGGCTTCTCCCTCCCGGCCTAGGGACTGTCTCTTAGATTTGTCCGTGAGATCGTCGTGCGCATGATCGAGTCCTGGGTGATCGATGACGGCAGCACTGTCCCTGTGAAGTCTGAGGTGGTGCTGGAGACGCTTCGGGCGAGGGTCGCCAGAGGTCTGCTTGAGACGTGGTTGACCAGTTTGTCCGGACGGTCGCTGGCCTTCGTGACGAACACCGAGCGTGCGATGGTGATGCTGCTCGACGGAGATGGTGATCCTGGCGAGCACGCCTTGGACCCAGGAGCCGAAGGGTCGAGCGAGGGGTTCGTTCTATCCAATGGGCAGAACGACGAGTACCCGGACCGCGACACCGTGCCCATCGGTGAGGCGTTCAGGCTCGTGGAGCACATCGTCAGCACGGGATCGTGGCCCTCGGACGCACGTCGGGCCGTCGATCGCTGAGACAGCGGCCTATCGCCGGGCCCAGATGAGAATGGCGCCGAGATGAAGCGCGGCCTGGCAGGCGATGGCGAGCTTGTCCGTTCGCATGGCCAGGCCACTGCTTGAGCCGGTTGACGCAACGTTCGACCGTGTTGCGCTGCTTGTATGCCTCGGCGTCGAAAGCGGGCGGGCGGCCGTTGGCGCGACCTCGCCGCAGACGATGGCCGATCTGGTCGGAGGGCTGAGGAATGACGGCACGGATCCCGCGCCGGCGAAGGTGGCTCCGGATCGCGCGGGACGAATACGCGCGGTCGGCCAGAACGGTATCCGGCCGGGTTCTCGGTCTTCCGGTCCCACTTCTCGGGACGCGGATGCCGGCCATGACCACTTCGAAGGCGGTGCGTCGCCCGCCTGGCCAGCAGTGACGCGGACGGACAGTGGCCGTGCATGGCTGTCGCTGGCCAGGTGGACCTTGGTGCTCAGGTCGCCGCGGGAGCATGGCATCAATGATCACTAACCGGACGGACACATCCGGTCAACTGACCAACCGATCAAAGAGACACGCTCTAGCTCGGCGGCGCCCGACGGGACAGGCCCTAACTGCTCTGTCGGGCGATTCTCCCCGTGCTACTCACGTTGTGAGTACTCCGTCGCTTTGAAGCAGTCTTCGTGCATGTATGCGTCCCATCCGGTACCGGAAAGAGCATCCAATACACCTTGCACCGGTTCCAGGGCGCGCGGCGGGAGCGGATGAACCCGCACGACTCCCGCCGGTTGGCGGTCACTCGGTCCCATGGGCCACCTTCTTCGCCGACTGTGTCCTTGCCGATCCTTCCGTCAGCGAGCCGCGTGGCGTAGTGGCACCCTTAGGGGCAAGTACAAATCGGCGTGCGGCACTTGCGGACCCAGGGGCAGCGCTAGGGGCAAGATGGACACATGGCCATCGGGGCATTGATCAGAGACCTACGCGACGCGCGAGGATGGTCTCAAGGGCGACTGGCGGATGAGATCAACGATGCTTTCGGGATGGGACTCAACCGGGAGTACATCAGCCGCTGGGAGCGTTGCAAGGTGGTGCCGGGTGCCTTTTACCTCCGGTGCCTCTCGGCTGTCCTGGACGTTCCCCTAGCCGTTCTTGAAGGTGAAGTGAAACGTAGAACGTTCCTGTCCGATGTCGCGGCAACGGCCATAGCCCCGATGGTCGCTTCAGATCTGCTCAGTGCCGGTTTTTCCGCGCGCCTTCGTGGCGGGCCGTCGGTGGATGGCTGGGAAGACAAACTGGCCACGTACGGGACCGAGTACATGAGCCTCGGTGCCGCCGATATCCAGCGTCGGGTGTCCGGTGAACTGGTGTTGGTGCAGCAGCAGTTGGAAACCCCACGACTGTGGTCCGTGGCTGCTCGGCTCATGACGTTGTACGCGAAGACTTTTCCGGGCTCGGACGGGTCCAAAGCGGTGAACTGGTACCGGCTCGCCGCAGAGGCCGCCGATCAGTCCGGCGACGATCGCACCCGTGTATGGGTCCGGGGCCGTGCGGCTATCGCGCTCGGTTACGAAGGTGCCTCACTCGGAGTTGCGGACATGCTCGCCGACCAGGCCATGGCGATCAGCGACAAGCCGTCGCTGGGGCTGTTGAACGCCATCATGGGAAAAGCCCACGCGGCAGCCATTCGAGGCGACTTCACCACCGCACGCACGCTCATGAACAACGGCCGCAGGATGTTCGACACCGCCGGATCGTACGAACAGACGTCGGACTACGCCGTTCCCTGGTGGCGGATGAACGTCTTCGTCTCGCTCCTCGCCGCACGACTTGGCGACGAGACGACAGCGGTGGAGGCGCAGGACGCGGCAAGGCGAGAGCTGCCCGACTCCCTGCCTCGGTTTGCGACGCATCTCGAAATGCACAGGGGCCTTATGATCGCCCGGTCCGGCGACAAGCAGGGCGGCGCGGACTACGCCCGCAAGGCGCTGAACGCACTGCCCCCGGAAAAGCACTCCCTCACGCTGCGTCTTCTGATGACGGAAGTAGAACAGTCCCAGTGACTACTCGTGTTGTTCGTGCTCAATCGCTTTGAAGCAGTCTTCGTGCACGTATGCGTCCCATCCGATACTGGAGGGAGCGTCCCAATACACCTTGCGGTGAGGTTCCTCCGGGTCCACGGGCCAGTGGCACGCGTAGCAGCGCGGTGTCATGTGAGAGAAGGTGATGCGTGGGCGAGGATCACGGGACAAGAGGAGTGGTATTCGCTTCCTTGATAGGAGTGGCTTTTCGGCGTCGTTGTCGTCCTGAACCCCAGCCCCGTCATAGCTGCCTGCCAACGAGTGCGAGCTGCTTCCGGCGGTGCTTGGCGAGTGCTCTGAGTTGCCGTTTCTCCCGGTCGGTAGCCGGCCGGACCGAGATCCGTGTGGCGTACCAAGTACGGCCCGACGGACGGACGATACGGACCAACGGACCGTTGAAACCCGCCACCACACCCGGCATATCCGTCCGGGGATCGAACACGGGCGACCCGATGCGGAGTTCTCCCGGCCCCGGAACCGACGCGGCCGGCCGTCGCTTCATCAGGAGCCCCCCGACGGTCGGTGCGGGTGCGCCGCAATCTGTTCGCCGCACTGCTCGACGGACTTCTCACCGATCCCCCGGCGCGCGTTGTCCCGCCGCTTGCCCCACCAGGCACACACCTCACAACCGGCAACCGGTTCCAGGTCGCGCAACGTGAGTGGACGGACCGGCACGAGTCCAGACCGCAGCGGCTCAGTCGGTCCCATGAGCCCACCGCCGTTCAAGTCCGGCAAGCACCGCGGTCAACAGGGGCCGCGTCGGCTCCGCGTACTCGTAGGGCACTCCAAGAGGCAGTAAGCACCAGGAGTCGCCCGCCTCTGCGCGCGCGACCAACTCGGCGTCCTTACTGCCCAGGTGAAAAACTCGGTCCGCCATCGGCTGCCCTTTCGCTGTACGGCTCTCACTGTTGGCGTTGCTCGCACTAGGCAACCGTGCAGTTACACAGAGCGGTACTGTTGGGAAGCACACAAGAGTTAAGAGCGTTAAGCGCTTAGTGCCACCGTGCATGGGGAGTTGAACGAACCGTGAGCACCAGCGAACCGAACAGCGGGTTGGAACGACTGTTCCGCGAGACCGGTTGGAGTCTGCGGCAGTTCGCGCAGGCCGTGAACCGCATCGGGACCGAGCAAGGCACCCCAGTGCAGTACCGCCCCCCGTCCGTACATCAGTGGCTGAAGGGCGGAATGCCTCGCGAATCAGCTCGACCACTGATCCTGGAAGCGCTCGCCCGAAGGCTGGGCCGTCCCGTAGCACCAGCGGAAGCCGGCTTCCCCACGCCGGAAGCGCCAAGCGCATCGGGCACTGTTGACGGGATCGTTGATCTCGGGAGGCAGGACATGGACCCATCTCGCCGCAGCGTCATAGGCTCCGCCCTCTTTTCCGTCGCACTCACCGTGCCCAACTGGCCCGACGTGGTGGGCCGCATGGAGGCAGTGCAGACGGGTGGAATTCAGAAGATCGGCATGGAAGACGTCCACATGGTCATCGCCATGACCGAGCGCGTGTCGGACCTGGACGACCAGTTCGGGGGGCGGACAGCCCGACCGATGGCTGCCGCATTCCTGGTGAATACCGTGGCGCCATATCTACGGGCACAAGGTCCCGAGACTGCCAGAAAAGCCATGATGGCTGCCGCATCGGATTTGTGCTACCTGACTGGCTACATGGCTGTGGACGAAGGCTTGCACGGGCTGGCCCAGCAGTACTACCAAAAGGCCTTGCAGCTTGCCGGTGCGTCCGAGGATCACCTCACATTCTGCACGACGCTGCGCGGCATGAGCGTCCAGGCCGTGGACTTGGGTCACGGTGCTGCGGCGATGCGCCTCGCAGATGCCGCCGCATCGGCTTCACCCCAGGCAGGTCCCCGAATGCGTGCCTTCCTGGCGGGTCAGCAGGCACACGCGGCAGCGCAGACCGGAAATCCGAAACAGGCCTTGATGCATCTACGTGATGCCGAGGTGGCGATGGAGAAAGCCGAGTCCCAGTCCGCCACCTTCGCTTCGTACAATCCGTCATCCCTCACCTATCACATAGGGCAAGTCAGATACGAGCTCGGCGACATTGCCGGCTCCATCCAAGCGCTGCAAGAATCAGACAAGATGCGCCACAGATCCTTCCGTCGCAACCGGATCAGATATCTGTCGATCCTCGCCGAACGGCAACTGGAAATAGGGCACTTGGAGGCGGCATGTGAGACATGGGGGCAGGTGATCGAGATCTACCCGCATGTGCAGTCCGGCCAATGCGACCGCAGCATTTCCCGAATGCATTCCCGGATTCATCCGTACCAGAAAAACGCCACGGCGCGGGCTCTCTTCGAGCGTGCCCGCGCTGTCACCCCGTCCAGTCTCTTGGTGTGACAACCCAGAAGGCACCCCCGTCGCCTCAACAAGACGGACCCAGGTTCGGCAACCGGTTCATGGCGCCCTGGCGATACTCCTGCCCGGCATCGGCTCCGCGAGGGCTGTCCGCCATTCAGGCGCGCCGAAGGTGTCCGCGAAGTACTGCGTCTCGTGTGCCACATGCCCGTGGGCGAATTCCATCATGCTCACCGAGTAGGTGGGCACCCCGTCGTACGTGATGACGCACTCGCTCACCCACAGATCCCCGCCGCCAACGATCCGGTGGACGGTGAAGTGCCGACTGGCAGGGTGTCCGCCACGTTGCGCCGAAATCGTCGCACGGCCCCGGAATCGTTCACCTGACTGGGGGTAGTCGAGGATCGCGTCCTCAGCGTAGATGGCGTGCTCGGCTTCGGTATCACCGCGTTCCGATGCCTGCCAGTGTTCCTCGATTGCGGCCCTGGTGTGGATATCAGGATCCATCGCATTGTCCCTTCTGCAGGCGGCCTGAGCGATCCAAGAGACAAGATGCGCCACAGATCCTTCCGTCGCAACCGGACCGGATATTTATCGATCCTCGCCGAACGGCAACTGGAAATAAGGCACTTGGAGCAAAAGGTTCCGACGTACGACTCAACAAGACGGGCGGGCCGTGGTTCGGCAAGCTCAAGTCCCCGGCCCCGCATCGCCGTTCGGTCGCGCTTACGCAGTGGCACCCCGGGGCGCCACCGTCGGCACCACCGCTCCCGGCGGGCCCTTCGTGATCATTCACACAAGGCGTGATCCTTGGCCCAAGGGTTCGGCTGTCGGTGGACCAACGGCATGATGATGCGGACCATCCGCTTCCCGTACCCCACATGCCCCGGGAGTCACAGTTTTGTCCGATGTACGGCCCCCCAAGCCCCGCTCATTCGCCGTCGTCGGCGCCGGTCCCCGCGGCACCTCGGTCCTCGAAAGACTCTGTGCGTCCGTGCCGGAACTGGCTCCGGACATCCCGCTGACCGTCCATCTGATCGATCCCGCGCCACCCGGCGCGGGACTTGTCTGGCGTACCGATCAGTCGGCCGAACTGCTCATGAACACCGTGGCCTCTCAGGTGACCGTGTTCACCGACGAGAGCGTCGAGTGCGAGGGCCCGATACGTCCGGGCCCGAGTCTGTACGAGTGGGCCGCGGCCCGCCCGGAGGAACGGCTCGGCCCCGACGACTATCCGAGCCGTGCCGCCTACGGCCGCTATCTGGAGTGGGCGTTCCGTACGACGGTGGAGAACGCGCCGGAGAATGTGACCGTCGAGGTCCACCGGGCCCGTGCGATCCGGCTGGACGACGGTGTCGAAGATGGCGCGATCACATCGCCGACAACGCCCGGTTCGTCCACTGCATCCCGGTCGTTCGCTCCCCAGCGGCCCGCCCAGACGCTCACTCTCGACAATGGCACGACGATTTCCGGCCTCTCTGCCGTCGTTCTCGCCCAGGGCCATCTGCCGGTGGTTTCCGGCCAGACCGAGGCGACGCTCGCGCAGTACGCCGAGCGCCATCGGCTCCGCTATCTGCCGCCCGCGAACCCCGCGGATGTCGATCTCTCGGGAGTCGCTCCGGGCGAACCGGTTCTGCTGCGCGGCCTCGGTCTCAACTTCTTCGACCACATGGCGCTCCTGACGGCCGGCCGCGGTGGCATTTTCGCCCGGGGAGCCGACGGCGTTCTCGTATACCACCCGTCCGGGCGCGAGCCGCAGTTGTACGCGGGCTCGCGGCGCGGAGTCCCGTACCAGGCGCGCGGCGACAACGCGAAAGGGCCGTCCGGACGGCATCTGCCGCTGGTCCTGACGCCGGATGTGATCGCGGTCTTCCGCAAGCGCGCGGACGAGGGCGATCCGCCGGACTTCCGCGCGGAGATATGGCCGCTGGTCGCCAAGGAGGTGGAGGCGGTCTTCTACGCCACCACCCTGCTCAACCGCCCGCCTGCCGCCGACACCGACACCCGCACTCAGACCACCACCGCCACCACCACCCGCGCCCACACCCACGCCCAGGCCACTGCCAAAGCAACGACTCGAACCACCCGCACCCGCGAGGACTTCCTCGACCGCTTCCTCGCGACGCCCCACGGCAGCCCGCAGGAATCCGCCGTCCTGGACGCGGCCGGGATCGCTCCGGCCGACCGCTGGTCCTGGGACCGGATCTCGCGCCCGTACGACGGTGAGACCTTCCGCGATCCGGCGGACCACCGCGCCTGGCTGCTGCACCGGCTGCGGCGGGACGCGGCGGAGGCGGCGCTCGGCAATCTCACGGGCCCGGTCAAGTCAGCCCTGGACGTACTGCGCGATCTGCGCAACGAGATACGGCAGATCGTGGACCACGCCGGACTCACCGGCCGCTCCCGGCGCGACCATCTCGACCGCTGGTACACGCCGTTGAACGCGTTCCTCTCCATCGGTCCGCCGCGCCGCCGTATCGAGGAGATGGCCGCGCTGGTCGAGGCCGGAGTGCTCGATGTGATCGGGCCGCGGACGACCGTCAGAACAGCGGACGGCGCGTTCCTCGCCGAGTCGCCCGACGTGCCCGGCTCGGCCGTCCTCGCCACGACCCTCGTGGAGGCGCGGCTGCCGGAACCGGACCTCCGGCGGAGCTGCGATCCCTTGCTCTCACGGCTTCTGAAGACCGGCCAGTGCCGGCCGCACCGCGTCGGTGGTTACGAAACCGGCGGCCTGGATGTAACACGCCGCCCGTACCACCTCATAGACCGCCAGGGCGAATTCCATCCCAGGAGGTTCGCCCTCGGCGTGCCCACGGAAGGCGTTCACTGGGTGACCGCGGCGGGAGCGCGGCCGGGCGTCGACTCGGTGATGCTCTCGGACACCGACTCGGTGGCACGTGCCACCTTGCGCACACCGCCCGCCGGCGAAGCGGAACACGCGGCGCGAAATGATCCTCGGCTGAATGTTGAACTTGCAAGCATCGATTAGGCCTGCCTAACGTGAGGGGAGCTTCTCATCGGTCCAGACCAATCGATCGAAGGAGTACAACCCCCCATGTACACACGTCTGAACCATGCTCAGCCCTACGCCATCGGGCTGTTCCGTATCGTCGTCGGGCTTCTCTTCGCCTGCCACGGAGCGGCCTCGCTCTTCGGCCTCTTCGAGAAGGAGACGGTCGAGGCGGGCACCTGGCCCGGCTGGTTCGCCGCCGTCATCCAGCTCGTCGGCGGCGTACTGGTGCTGCTGGGCCTGGGCACCCGGATAGCGGCACTGATCTCCTCGGGCTCCATGGCGTACGCGTACTTCAATGTGCACCAGCCCGAAGGGCTCTTCCCGATGCAGAACAACGGCGAGCCCGCCGCGATGTTCTGCTGGGCGTTCCTTCTGATCGTCTTCACCGGTCCCGGAGCGCTCTCGCTGGACCGGCTGTTCCCCTCGCGCGGCTCCCGTGGCTCGCACAGCGACAGCGAGGAGGCCAGGCAGGAGCAACGTACGGCGGTGGCCGCCTGATCCGTACGCGCGATCCGTACGCGCCGCCGGGCGTCCGGACCTTCACCGAGGTCCGGGGTCCGGCCGCCGGCATCGCGGCCGCCGGCATCACCCGCCCCGGACGATCTCGTCGTACCGCACAGGCGTACGCTGTACGACGGCAGCCGCCCCTGCCGCTTCCCTGCGACCGCGGCACTGTCACGGGACCGGGCGGGGAGAGTCGAGAAGGTGCTGGAGAGTCTGGGGTCGCTGACCGGCAGCCCGTGGATCTACGCGGTGGTGGGTGTCTCCGTACTGCTCGACGTGTTTCTGCCGGTGCTGCCCAGCGGCGTGCTCATGATCACGGCCGCCACGGCCGCAGCCGCGGGCGCCGGTTCGACCACGGTCGCCGTCGCGGCCGACAAGGTGGCCCAAGTGCCGCGCGAGGTGCCCTCGCTGCTGATACTGATGGCGTGTGCGGCCGGCGCCTCCGTACTGGGCGATCTCTTCGCCTTCCGGCTGGCCAGACGCGGCGGCCGGCTCGGCCGGGCCATCGCGCGCTCACGCCGGCTGACCAACGCACAGGAACGTCTCGGTGGCGCGCTCAGCCGTGGCGGCGGAGTCCTCGTCGTCATCGCGCGGTTCGCTCCGGCGGGACGCTCGATCGTCTCGATCGGCGCGGGCGCGGCCCATCGCAAGGTGATGGAGTTCCTGCCCTGGTCGGCGCTGGCGGGCGTGGCATGGACGGGCTACAGCACGGGCCTCGGCTACTTCGGCGGCCAGTGGCTCGGCGCGAGTTGGGTCGGCACGGCCGTGTCCGTCCTGGCGCTGTTCGCGGCGGGCTCGCTGGCGGCGTATGTCATCCGCCGCCCGGAGCCGGTCCCGGCCACGGCTCCGGCCGCCTGAGCCCGAACCGTACGAGCTAGACCTGACGAGCCGACGAGCTGGCGTCAGGACGTCGTCAGGCGGTACGAGCCGTCGCGGCCGACGCAGGCCCACTCGCGCCCTGGTTCGCACCCGCGTCCGGCTTCGCCCCCGCACTCGCACCCCGTACCTCGATATCCCGGAGCAGCCTCGCGGTCGCCTCGGCTATCTCGTCCAC
Source organism: Streptomyces sp. NPDC059743 (assembly GCF_042732975.1). Taxonomy (NCBI): domain Bacteria; kingdom Bacillati; phylum Actinomycetota; class Actinomycetes; order Kitasatosporales; family Streptomycetaceae; genus Streptomyces; species Streptomyces sp. NPDC059743. The sequence goes on from NZ_JBHWGS010000005.1 coordinate 247,548, forward strand.
GGCCCGGTCGAAAACCTCGCGGTTGTGCGCCGCGGGCGCGCGGAAGCCGGAGACCTTGCGTACGTACTGGAGCGCGGCGGCCCGGATGTCCTCCTCGGTGGCCTCTTCGGGGAGTACGGGCGGACGGAGAGTCTTGATACTGCGGCACATGCCTCCAGTGTGACCGATGGGTACGACAACGGCCCGGGCCGCCGCCACCGCCACCGCCACCGTCCTCAATTGTCGGACGGGCCCGGAGTCAGCCGCGCCGTACTGTCCCGTACCACCAGCCTGGTGCCGAACTCGATACGGGCGTCCGCCTGGTCGGACTTCCGCAGCCGCAGCAGCATCCGCGAGGCCTCCTCGGCCATCGCCACCAGCGGCTGGTGCACGGTGGTGAGCGCCGGGCTCGACCACTGGGCGAGCGGGATGTCGTCGTATCCGACCACCGACAGATCCGCCGGGATCCGCAGTCCCAGCACCCGCGCCGCCTCCAGCACCCCGAGCGCCTGGAGGTCGCTGCCCGCGAAGACCGCGGTCGGCCGGTCGCCGGCCTGAAGCAGCTCCATCGCGTGCGTACGACCCGACTCGACGTGGAAGTCGCCGAAGCGCACCAGCTCCGGATCGACATCGAGACCGGCCATGCTCATCGCCGAACGGAAGCCGTCCAGCCGGGCGAGCGAGCACATCATGTCCTCGGGCCCGGTGATGACAGCGATCCTGCGGTGGCCCAGCTCGGTGAGATGACGGGTGGCGGCCAGCCCGCCCGCCCAGTTGGCCGATCCCACGGAGGGCACATCGGGCTCCGGATCGCCGGCCGGATCGATGATGACGAACGGGATGGCCCGGGACCACAGCTTCTTCTTGAGATCGTCCGGGAGCGTGGAAAAAACCAGGACCACGCCGAGCGGACGGCGCCGCAGTACGCCCTCGACCCACTCCGCGCCCGGTGAGTGGCGCGTACCGGTCTCGGTGAGCACCACACTCACACCGGTCTCCTTGGCCACGTTCTGCACGCCTCTGATCAGCTCCATCGACCAGGTGCTGTCCAGCTCGTGGAAGACGATCTCGATGAGCGGCGCCTCGGGAGCGCTGGGCGCGGAGCGCCGGTAGCCGTGCTCCTCCAGCAACTCCTCCACCTTCACCCTGGTCGGAGCCGCGACATCAGGCCGCCCGTTGAGGACCTTCGAAACTGTCGAAAGCGAAACCCCGGCTTGCGAAGCCACCTGGGCCAGGGTGACCCGGCCTGCACTCCTGTCATCACGCATGGACCGAAGGATAAGGCACCGACGGGCACCGGCGTCCGGTAACGGTTTGGTCGCGCCGTGACCGCACTGTTGACCGCCTCGGGACAGGGTCCTACGGTCACTCGGCAGAATAGTTTCGGCAATGTGGCCGATACTTTCGAGAGATCGAGAGGTCTATCGATGAAGACAAGCGCAGGGACGTCACGCGTGAGATTCTCGAAAGCAGTCGCCGGCGGTGCGGCACTCGTCCTGGGACTGAGCCTGGCCGCCTGCGGCAGCGGCGGCGGTTCGGCCGACGGCGCCGGGGAGTTCCATGTACTGGTGTACGGGGACGCCGCGAACAAGGTGGAGAAGCAGATCGTCGCGGAGTTCAACAAGACCTCGAAGGTGAAGGCGGTCCTGGACACCGTTCCCGGAGCCGACTACCAGCAGAAGCTCCAGACCGTCATCAACACACCACAGGCCCCGGACGTCTTCTTCAACTGGGGCGGCGGCAGCATCCAGCCCTTCGTCAAGGCGGATCTTCTGCTGCCCATCGACGATCTGATCGCGAAGAGCCCGGGCACGGGCCCGGAGGGCCTCGACGGGCTCAGGTCGAACTTCCTGCCGTCGGTCTACGACACCGCCAAGGTGGACGGCAAGGCGTACGGCATCCCCATGCGCGGCACCCAGCCCGTACTGCTCTTCCACAACCGCAAGGTGCTCGCGGACGCCGGTGTCGCCGAGCCTCCGAAGACCTGGGACGAGCTGCTCGACGCGGTGAAGAAGCTGAAGGCGGACGGTGTCACACCGATCGCGCTCGGCGGCGGCGACCGGTGGCCCACGCTGATGTGGTTCGAGTACCTGTACGACCGCATCGCCGGTCCCGGACTGCTCCAGAAGGCCCTCTCCGGCGACAAGGCCGTCTGGGAGAGCGCCGACAGCAGGAAGGCGCTGAGCATGCTCAAGGAGCTGGTCGACACGGGCGCGTTCGGCACCAACTACGACTCGGTGAAGTTCACCGACGGCGGCTCGGCCGCGCTGCTGGCGAGCGGCAAGGCGGGCTTCGAGCTGATGGGCTCGTGGGAGTTCTCCACGCAGCAGGACGCCAGTCCCGACTTCGCGAAGAACGATCTGGGCTACAGCTCCTTCCCCACCGTCGCGGGCGGCAAGGGCGATCCGGCGGCTGTCGTCGGCAACACCAACAACTTCTACTCGGTGCTGAAGCGGACCGAACACGCCGACGACATAGCCAAGTTTCTGAAGCTGATGTACTCGGACGACTTCGTCGAGGCGCAGTTGGCCATCGGCAATCTGCCCACCACCACGAACACCGGGAAGTTCCTGGACTCGGCGGAGAACGCGGAGTATCTGAAGTACCAGTTCGATCTGGTCGACAAGGCGCCCTCGTTCCAGCTCTCCTGGGACCAGGCGTACGTCCAGACCAATGCCACGCCGCTGCTTCAGGCCGTCCAGCAGTTCTTCAACGGGCAGTTCGACGCCGACGGATTCATCAAGGCCATGCAGGCCCTGACGACCGTCTGACGTCCGAGGATGACACGCCATATGACCGCCGCCACTGTCACCGGTCCCGGAGCCGGAGCCGGTCCCGGCTCAGGCTCTCGCCCAGGCTCCGTGGACGGCGACCCGAAGACCTCTCCCGGTCGCTCGGTCGCCCGTCCCGGTCTGGGCTGGACCCTGCCCGCCGTCCTGTTCTTCGGGCTGTTCGCGATCGTTCCGCTGGTGCTGGTCGCCGTACTCTCCTTCACGAGCTGGAGCGGGCTGGGCTCGCCGGAGTTCGCCGGTCTCGACAACTGGACCGCGCTGTTCCACGACCCGGTGATGATCAAGAGCCTCTGGCTGAGCGTGCTGCTCACCGGGCTCGGCGTACTGGTCCAGACGCCGCTGAGCATCCTGCTGGGCGTCTGGGCCGCCGGGCCCCAGCGCAACAGGGCCGTGCTGTCCGCGGTCTTCTTCGTACCGCTGCTGCTGTCCGCCACGGCGGTCTCCGTGCTCTGGCGGGCGCTGCTCGATCCCAACTTCGGTGTGCCGGCGGAGGCGCGCTGGCTCTTCGGGGACGGCAATCTGCTGGGCTCGCGCACCGGGGCCATCGGTGTGCTGGTACTGGTGAGCGCCTGGCAGTTCACTCCGCTGCACGCGCTGATCTACCAGGGCGCGACCCGGGCGATCCCCGAGGTGCTCTACCAGGCGGCGGCGATCGACGGAGCCGGGACCGTACGGCAGTTCTTCCACATCACGCTGCCGCAGCTCCGCAACTCCATCATCACGTCGGTGATCCTCATGGTGGTCGGCGGGCTCACCACCTTCGACACCGTGCTGATCCTGACCCAGGGCGGGCCGGGCAGCGACACCACCATCACCGCCTACTACATGTACCAAAAGGCCTTCAAGGGCTTCGACTTCGGAGCGGGAGCGGCCATCGCGCTGCTGCTGGTCGTCGTCGCGACGGTCATCTCGCTGGCCGTGGTGCGGATCTCGGGCTACGACAAGATGGCCGGCACGAAGGACGGTCTGTGATGAGCCGACAGTCTGTGATGAGCCGTACCGCAACAGGGCAACGCGGCACCGGGCGACGTACCACGACCGGGCGGCGGCGCAATCGTCCCAACTACGCGGCCGGGCTCGGTGTGCTGCTGTGGCTGTGTCTGGTGGCACTGCCGCTGTACGTGATGCTCGGCGCGAGCGTGCAGTCCCGCGCGCAGTACAGCGCGGGCGGTCCGCTCTCCTTCCCCGAGGCCTTCTCCCTCACCAACTATGTGGAGGACTTCTCCAACGGCTTCGGGCGCTACTTCCTCAACACCATGGTCGTCACGGCCAGCGTCGTGGCGATCGTGCTGCTCCTCGTACCGCCGCTGGCCTTCGCGATCGTACGCAACCGCGGCCGTGCCACCTCGCGGGTCTTCCGGCTCTTCCTGCTGGGTCTCGCGATCCCGGCGCAGGCCGTGATCGTCCCGATGTTCTACGTCATCAGCAACGCGGGACTGTACGACAACCTCATCGGCGTCATCCTGCCCACCGCCGCGTTCTCGCTGCCGGTCTGCGCGCTCATCCTCACCGGCACGATGCGCGACATCACCGACGACCTCTTCGAGGCCATGGCGCTCGACGGCGCGAGCACCCGGCGGGTCTTCTTCCAGCTCGTCGTCCCGCTGTCCAGGAGCGGACTGGCAACCATCGTCGTGTTCTCCGCGCTCCAGGCCTGGAACGGCTTCCTCTTCCCGCTCGTACTGACCCAGTCGGAGGAGACGAAGGTGCTCACCCTCGGGCTCTACAACTTCCAGACCCAGTACGGCATCGACATCCCGGGCCTGCTGGCGGCCGTGGTCCTGTCCACGCTGCCTGTTCTGCTCGTCTACCTGTTCGCCCGTCGTGCCCTGGTCCAAGGGCTGATGGGCGTGGGAGGAAAGTGACCGACCACACCGCGATCGACCGTTCCGCGGCCGATCCCAACGCCATCGATCCCACCGTGATCGATCCCGCTACGCCCGATCCCGGCACGCCCGATCCCAGCGCAAGCAGCAACGCAGCCGCCTCAGCAACCGCCTCCGCAGCCGCCGTCCTTGAGCGGCGCCGCGCCGAGCGCGTCGCGTATCTGATCTCCGCGATGACGACGGAGGAGAAGCTCGCACAGCTCTACGGCCTGTGGGCGGGCGCCTCGGCCGACGGCGCCGAAGTCGCCCCGCACCAGCACGACATGGACCGTCCGCCCTCGCTCGACGAACTCCTCCCGTACGGGCTCGGCCAGTTGACCAGGCCCTTCGGCACGGTTCCCGTCGATCCCGCGCTGGGCGCGCTGTCGCTGATGCGCACCCAGGAACGCATCGTCGCCGCCAACCGCTTCTCCATCCCGGCCATGGCCCATGACGAGTGTCTGGCCGGCTTCGCCGCCTGGGGCGCCACCACCTATCCCGTCCCGCTCTCCTGGGGCGCGTCCTTCGACCCGGAGCTGGTACGGGAGATGGCGGGCGCGATCGGCCACGACATGCGTTCGGTGGGCCTGCACCAAGGGCTGGCACCCGTGCTCGACGTCGTACGCGACGCCCGCTGGGGCCGGGTCGAGGAGACCATCGGCGAGGATCCGTATCTGGTCGGTACGGTCGCCACCGCTTATATCCAGGGCCTGGAGTCCGCCGGGATCGTGGCGACGCTGAAACACTTCGCGGGCTACTCCGCCTCGCGCGGCGGACGCAATCTCGCGCCGGTGAGCATGGGCGCCAGGGAGCGGGCCGATGTGATCCTGCCGCCGTTCGAGATGGCCGTACGGGAGAGCGGCGTACGGTCCGTCATGCACGCGTACACCGACACCGACGGCGTGCCGGGTGCGGCCGACGAGGAGCTGCTGACCGGGCTGCTCAGGAACACCTGGGGCTTCGAGGGCACGGTGGTGGCCGACTACTTCGGCATCGCCTTCCTCAAGACCTTGCACGGAGTGGCCGCCGACTGGAGCGGCGCGGCCGTGGCGGCCCTCACGGCGGGCGTGGATGTCGAACTGCCCACCGTGAAGACGTTCGGCCGGCCGCTACGGGAGGCGATCGCGGCCGGAGAGGTGCCGGAGGAGCTGGAGGAGCTGATCGACCGCGCGCTGCGGCGCGTACTGACACAGAAGGCCGGACTTGGGCTGCTGGACCCGGAGTGGAGCCCGGTGCCTCCTGCCCTGGCCGCGCGCGCGCCGTACGACGACGCGGCTCCGCTGCGCGGCACGGTCGACCTCAACTCCCCGGCGCGGCGCGACATCTCGCGCCGTCTCGCGGAGCGGTCGGTGATCCTGCTGCGCAACGACGGGACGCTGCCGCTGACAGTCCCGGTCACGGTCCCGGTCCCGGAGGCCCGTACGGCGAGCGGCTCGTCCGACAGCCTCCGTATCGCGTCCGACAGCTTCCGGATCGCGCTGATCGGGCCGCAGGGCGAGACTCCCACGGCCGTGCTGGGCTGCTACTCCTTCCCTGTCCATGTCGGCGCCCAGCACCCGGACACACCGGCCGGTATCGAGCTGCCCACGCTCCGGGAGGCCCTCGCCGCAGAGTTCCCCGGCAGCGAGATCGTCGCCGTGCCCGGCGCGGGCATCGACTCGACCGACACCTCCGGTTTCCCGGCGGCGGTACGGGCGGCCCGCGAAGCGGACGTGGTCGTCGTGGCCCTCGGCGACCGGGCAGGACTCTTCGGGCGCGGTACGAGCGGAGAGGGCTGCGACGCCGAGAACCTCGGGCTGCCCGGCGTACAGGGACAGCTCCTCGACGCCCTGCTCGACGCGCTCGACGGCACCGGCACACCGCTGGTGGTGGCGCTGCTGGCCGGGCGGCCGTACGCCCTCGGCCGGGCGGCCGAGGAGGCCGGTGCCGTCGTGCAGGCCTTCTTCCCGGGCCAGGAGGGCACGTCCGCCGTCGCCGGAGTGCTCAGCGGACGGATCAGCCCGTCGGGCCGGCTCCCGGTGAGCGTTCCCAGGCTGCCGGGCGCCCAGCCGTCCACGTATCTGGCGGCGCCGCTGGCCCGCGTCAGCGAGGTCTCCAGCATCGATCCCACTCCGGCGTTCGCGTTCGGGCACGGTCTGACGTACACCTCGTTCGACTGGTCGGACCTGGTGGCGAGCGGCACGGCCGGTACGGACGGCTCCCTGGAGCTGTCCTTCACCGTCCGCAACACCGGCGGCCGGGCGGGCACCGAGGTCGTCCAGCTCTATCTGCACGATCCCGTCGCCTCGGTCGTCCAGCCGGTCCAGCGGCTGATCGGCTATGCCCGGATTCCGCTGGAGCCGGACGAGCGGGCCTCGGTCGCGGTGACCGTACCGGCCGATCTCGCGTCCTTCACCGGCCGCGACGGGCGCCGGATCGTGGAGCCGGGCGCGCTGGAACTGCGGCTGGGAGCGTCCAGCGCCGATGTACGGCTCACCGCCGCCGCCACGCTGACCGGTCCGGTACGGAGAGTCGACCACACCCGTGAGCTGCACGCCCGGTTCACCGTCACTCGGGGAGGCGCCACGGGACCGGCCTGACGTCCGCTTCCCTGTGGAAAACCGACGGCGGCCCAAGGTGCGGCCTGAGCTGACGCTCAGGCCGCACCCGCCGGACCGGTGCCCTTGACCATTCGCCTTGTGAAGACAGGCGGTGTAGATATAGGCACATGGCCCGACATACGGGTCGATCCTGGGCTCGGGTCCTGTCTGCCCGCTCCGACCGGCGCCCACGGGGTCGGCGGCCGGAGGACCCGCGAGAAACCGGCGGGTGGCGAGGAAAGTTCGAGCGCCGGGCCCCGCGGAAGCCGCCGGGGCGGCGTGGTCAGTCGTGGCTGAGCATGCGTACCGTCGCCGGGCAGGTGCTCATCCTGCAACTGGTGATCGTGCTGCTGCTCGTCGGCGCCTCCGTCATCTCGCTCCTTCTGGTGTCGCGGCACGACACCACCAATGAGGCGCGCAACCGTTGTCTCGCCGTCGCCACGTCCTTCGCGAACTCGCCGGGAATGGTGCAGGCTCTGGACTCGCGCAACCCGACCCCGATTCTCCAGCCACGGGCCGAGGCGGTCCGCAAAGCCACCGACGTCGACTTCGTCGTCGTCATCAACACCAAGGGAGTCCGGCTCACCCATCCGAATCCCGAGCGGATCGGCGAGCACTTCATCGGCACCATCGGGCCGTCCCTGAAGGGCCGGACGATCACCGAGACCGTCCCTGGCACCCTCGGTCCCTCGGTGCGTGCGGTGACGCCCGTCAAGGACTCCGTCGGCAGAGTGGTCGGCCTGGTGTCGGCCGGAATCACCATCGAGAAGGTGAACAGCCTCGCCACCCGCGAGGTCCCGATCGTCATGTCGGCCACCGCCGCCTCGCTCCTCCTGGCCACGGGCGGAACGGCGCTGGTGAGCCGTCGGGTACGGCGTCAGACGCATGGGCTGGATCCCATCGAGATGACGCGCATGTACGAGCACCACGACGCGGTCCTGCACGTCGTGCGGGAGGGAGTGCTCATCGTCGACGGCGAGCGCCGGCTCGTACTCGCCAACGACGAGGCGATCCGGCTGCTCGGCCTGCCGCCACGGCCGGAGGGCCGCGCCGTCACGGACCTCGGTCTGGATCCGGGCGTGGCCGACATGCTGGCCACAGGACGTGTCGCGAGCGACGAGGTGGTGGCCACCGGCGACCGGCTGCTCGTGGTCAACAACCGTTCCACGGACCGTGACGGCGGGCCGCCCGGCTGTGTCGCGACGCTGCGCGACTCCACCGAGCTGCGCGTGCTCACGGGCCGGGCGGAGGCGACACGGAAGCGGCTCAAGCTGCTGTACGACGCGAGCGTGGAGATCGGCACCACGCTCGATGTGACCAGGACCGCCGAGGAACTCGGCCGGGTGGCTGTGCCGCGCTTCGCCGACTTCGCCACGGTGGATCTGGCGGAGGCCGTCCTGCGCGGTGAGGAGCCGGCCGGACTGACCAGCGCCTCCGAGGTGCACCGTACGGCCGTCGTCGGTATCCGCGAGGACCATCCCTTCTACGAGCTCGGCACGGACATCGCGTTCCGTTCGAGCACACCGCAGGCCTGGACGCTGGGAAGCGGACGAGGAACGGTGGTGCCCGATCTCCGGCTGGCCGCCGGATGGCAGGCCCAGGATCCGGAGGTGACCGGCCGGGTCCTCGAACACGGTGTGCACTCCCTGGTCACCGCGCCGCTGCGGGCGCGAGGAGTCCTGCTGGGAATGGTCAACTTCTGGCGCTCGGAGAAGCCCGAGCCCTTCGAGGACGAGGACGTGTCGCTCGCGGAGGAACTGGCCAACCACGCGGCGGTCTGCATCGACAACGCACGGCGCTACACGCGCGAGCACACCATGGCGGAGACGCTCCAGCGCAGTCTGCTCCCTCAGGTGCTGCCGGAGCAGAACGCGCTCGATGTCGCCTACCGGTATCTGCCGGCGGAGGCGGGCGTCGGCGGCGACTGGTTCGATGTCATCCCGCTGCCCGGCGCGCGCGTGGCGCTGGTGGTGGGCGATGTCGTCGGCCACGGTCTGCTCGCGGCGGCGACGATGGGCCGGCTGCGTACGGCGGTCCACAACTTCTCCTCGCTCGATCTGCCGCCCGACGAGATCCTCTCCCTGCTGGACGATCTGGTCACCCGTATCGACCACGACGAGGGCCTCGCGGGCGGCGGTGCGATGGTCACGGGAGCGACCTGTCTGTACGCGATCTACGATCCGGTGACCATGCTCTGCTCCATGGCCCGCGCCGGCCATCCGCCGCCCGCGCTGGTCGACACGGACGGGAACGTGGAGTTCCTGGATCTGCCGGCCAGCACTCCGCTGGGCCTCGGCGGGCTGCCGTTCGAGACGGTGGAACTGCGGCTGCCGGAGGCCAGCCATCTGGTGCTGTACACCGACGGGCTCATCGAGGACCGCCACCGGGAGATCGACGCCGGGCTCGCCCTGCTGCGCGCGGCGCTGTCGCATCCGGACAGGGATCCGGAGGAGACCTGCTCGGCGGTGCTCGAAGCGCTGCTGCCGGACCGTCAGAGCGATGACATCGCGCTCATCGTGGCCCGTACGCGCGTACTCCGCCCCGACCGGATCGCCGAGTGGCAGGTGCCCGCGCATCCCTCGGAGGTCTCCCGCGTACGGGCCGACGTGGCCCGGCAGCTCGCGGACTGGGACCTGGACGAGGTGGCGTACACGACGGAGCTGATCCTCAGCGAACTGATCACCAACGCCATCCGCTACGCCCTGGGCCCGATCAGCGTCCGGCTGCTCCGCGACCGCACGCTGATCTGCGAGGTCTCCGACTTCAGCAGCACCTCACCGCATCTGCGCTACGCGGCGGCGACGGACGAGGGCGGCCGGGGCCTGTTCCTGGTGGCCCAGTTCACCGAACGCTGGGGCACCCGCTACACGGCGGACGGCAAGGTGATCTGGGCCGAGCAGTCCCTGCCTTGAGCGGTCACCTGTGCGTACCCGTTACCTGGTGCCCAGCCCTTGTTCCTAGCCCTTGCTCCGCCTGCGCGTGGACAGCCAGCGCAGAGACGCCCGGCCCAGCTCCGTCATCATGCGCACCAGCCTCGGATCCGCGGTGGAATCCACCGAGCAGGCGATGGCCAGAAGGAATCCCGCCTGCGCCGAGATGAGTACGTCGACCGCCTCGGGCTCGACACCGGTCAGCAGCGGATGCCGTACGGCGAAGGGCTCCGGGTCGATTCCGCTGAGCGCGACGCTGCTGAGGAGCATCACCAGGTCGGCGTGGGCCGGCCCGATCCAGGCGTGCGGCCAGTCCACGACGACGACACGGTCCGGCGTGAGCAGAACGTTGAACGGATACAGGTCGCCATGGGTCAGCGTCTCTCCGGCGGTCGCCTCGGCGAGACGCGTCTCCAGCGACAGATGCAGATCCAGTTCCTCGGTGGCACCCGGTGCGACCGTGGTCAGCCTCGCCAAGGCCTTGGGATCGTCCGCCAGCCGTGCCCAGCCGCCCAGCCGTGGCGCGGCGAGCGCCGGTTCGAGCGGTGGCGCCGGCGTGAGCCGTTCCGCCAGGCCGGTGACGGCGTCGAGCACCCGCTCCAGTTCGTCCTCGCGCCACGGCTGCGCGGGCAGCGCGCCGTCGATGTCCTCGAAGACCAGTGCCACCCACTCACCGTCGTCGAAGGACCCGAGCAGCCGCGGTACGGGCACGCCGGAGGGCAGTCCGCCCGTCACTCCGATCTCGCGGCGATGGAACGCGCCGACCGCCGGAGCGGCCACCGCGTCGACGGCCTTGACGAAGGCCCTGCGGCCGTCGGACAGCTCCAGCCGCACCGCGAGACCGTCGGAGAAACCGCCCTGCTGGCTGCTGGCCGCAGTCACCGTGCCCTGGAGCACGTCCTCGATCCCGGCCGACACCGAGCGCGGCAGACCGCGCCACGGAATGCGTCTGCTGCCCGTGTGCGAGGGAAAGGAATCAGGCATATGGCTCCGTACCAAGGTTGTCGGTACGGAGCTCCGTCACTGGTCAAGCACGGTGGGCGCGGACGGTTTCGAACCGCCGACATCTGCTTTGTAAGAGCAGCGCTCTACCCCTGAGCTACGCACCCGTGGATGAGGGAACAGCGTACATGGCACAGGGGGCCCGGCCGCAAACGGGCAAGGGGTGGTACGGGTACGGGGGGTATCCCCACCACCGAAACGGTGGGCGGCCGGATCGGCCCGGGCGCCGCGCGTCCCTACGGTGGGAACACAGCCAAGACGCGCGGTGCACGTGCAGTGCACGCGCGCTGCACGCGCACTATCTGGGGGACGATCACCGTGGCCGCACGCCGTATCCGCACCCGTACGCTTCTCGCCCCGGGCGGGGCCCTTCTCGTCGCGCTCGCCGTCAGCGGATGCGGCAGTGCGGACGCCTCGGACGTGCCCGCCGAGAAGAAGTCGTTCGCGCTGGACGGGAAGACGCTGACGATCGAGGCCGGGAACTCGGTGGTCGATCTGGTGCCCGCCGATGTGAAGAGCGTCGAGGTGACCCGTCGGGTCGACGGCTGGGTGTTCGCCGGAAGCGGGCCCGACGCGAGCTGGAAGATGACCGACGACACGCTCTCGCTCAAGGTGAGGTGCCGGGCGATCGCCAGCGATTGCGAGGCGCTGCACGAGGTGAAGGTGCCGCGCGGAGTGGCCGTGACGGTGCACGGCGACAACGGCGAAATAGTCGCCACCGGCTTCGACACCGGGCTGAAGCTGAGGTCGGACAACGGATCGGTGACCGTCCGGGACTCCAGCGGGCCGGTCGATCTGGAGAGCGACAACGGAAAGATCACGGCAGCGGGCCTCTCCGCCAGGACCGTCGCCGCGAAGTCCAGCAACGGATCCGTACACCTCGGGCTGAGCGCCGTACCCGATACGGTCGACACCGTCAGCGACAACGGCCGGATCGTGATCGATCTGCCGGCCTCGAAGACGTCGTACGCGGTGACGGCGACGAGCGACAACGGCGATGTCGACGTGGACGTACCGACCGACAGGAGCAGCGCCCATGTGGTGAACGCCCGCAGCGACAACGGGAAGGTCACGGTGCGCAGTACGGGCTGAAACGCCGGCCGCGGACCCGACGGACCGCGAAACGCGGACACCGAGCGCGAACTAACCGGCCCGTGTGTTCGTCCTTACCTGGTGGGAGAATGGACCAGGCAGGGCGAACTCGGCACGGGAGAGGGATGTGACGGCGACACACGCACAGCCGCACGCAAGAGCCCAAGCTAAGGCGAGTGCCGTCCGTGATGTCCTCACGCTGATGCTGCTGCCGGTGCCGTTGATCGCCGCCGCGCTGCCGGCCACCTTCGCCGGCGGCGGTACGCGGCGCTGGTTCGGCGGTCGCGGCGAGAGCCAGCGCGCCGACGCCCAGGCCGCGAAGGACGCCGCCGCGGCCTCTTTCTACGAGCTGGACACCGCCCAGCGCGATCTGCGGATCTCGATAGAGACGATCACGGCGGTGGACAGTTCGCCGGGAGCCCGCAAGGCCGTCGCCGACTTCGCGGCGCTGGGGCAGCGTATCGACGAGGTGAGCCACACCTATATCACCGCCGTCGACGCGCACGACCTCGACCGGGACGATCTGGAGCCCTCCGTCGCGTCCAAGGCCCGTGGCGAGCTGGCCAAGGCCAAGGCGGATCTGGACCGGGTCAAGGGCGAGCTGGACCGGTTCGAACAAGGGCTCGGACCGCTGCTCGACAAGGCCGAGACGCAGCTCGCCCGGCTGGCGCCCGCCGTGGAGCGGGCGCGGCAGGCGCTTCTCTCCGCGAGCAACGCGCTCGATGCCGTACGTGCCTCCGGACTGCGCGCGGACGATCTCGCCGCCCGGCTCGCCGCGCTCGGCCCCGAGCTGACCAAGCTCAACCAGGGCGCGGGACAGCACGGCGTGGCCGACACGCTCCAGCGCGCCGACCGCGTGCTGCGCGACGCCGAGGCCGTACGGACCGAGGCGGAGCGGCTGCCCGAGCGCGCCCAGGAGATAGACCGCCGGCTGGTCTCGCTGCGTACGCGCGCCCAGGCCCTGACCACCCGCGCGGGCTCCGTGGAGCCCGTCCTCAGCGAGCTGCGCCGCCGTTTCACCGCCGCGTGCTGGCAGGACCTCCAGCAGGTGCCCGACCATGCCGCGACCAGCGTCCGCCAGGCCGAGGAGAAGCTGAAGGAGGCGGGCAAGGCGCGCGAGGAGCAGCGCTGGGCGGACGCGACCTCACTGCTCAGTACGGCGCGGGCCCTGCTGAACGGCACGGACGAGGCGGTCTCCGCCGCCGGTGACCGGCTGCGGCGGCTGAACGCCGTGTCGAAGGATCCGCAGCAGGAGATCGACCGTACGCGGTTCGCGATCCGCGACGCCCAGCGTCTGGCCATGACCGGACGCCATACGCCCGAGCCGCGCCACGCCCGCCCGCTGGACGACTCGGTGGCCAGGCTGGAGCGCGCGGTGGCCGCGCTGGAGGGCCGCCATCCCGACTACTGGCACTTTCTGACCGAGACCGAGGCCGTAAGGAACACCGTGGCCCGGGTGGTCTCGGACATCCGCGAGGAGCGCGGCGCGGCGGCGCCCGGCCACGGCGGCTGATTTGTCCTCGGCCCTGGCTGGGCGGATGCTGGGTACTACGCCGTACGCCAGTACTACGCCGTACGCCAAAGGAGGCCGCGATGGCCACCCAAGCGCTCCGCCGCCCTCATCGGCGGCATGTCAGACTCGATGAGCAGCTCCCTGTCGACCACCGGCTGAACCAGGTCTACCGGATCGGCGCCGGAGTCATGGGTCTGATCCTGATCGTCTTCGGCATTCTCGGACTGCTCAACAAGGTCGGCTTCTTCGACACCGGCGGCGCCGGTGTCGCGGGTCTGAACACCAATGGCGCGCTGGGCGTGCTGTCCATCTGTGTCGGGCTGCTGCTCCTGGCCGGCATGACGATCGGCGGGAATCTCGCCTCGACGCTGAATATGGTCCTCGGCGTTCTCTTCATCGCCAGCGGATTCGTCAATCTCGCACTGCTGGACACCAGTTACAACTTCCTCGCCTTTCATTTGCCCAATGTGCTGTTCAGCTTTGTGGTGGGACTGCTGCTGATGTTGTTCGGCATGTACGGAAGAGTCAGCGGCGGTCTGCCGCACGACAATCCGTACTGGCGTGCCCGCCATCCCGAACAGGCGGAGCACGAGCAGCGCCTCCGCGCCAAGATCGAACATGTACAGGCCCATGGCCATGGCTATGGCCATCTGCACGATCACAGCTATCAGTACGAGCAGGAGCGGCACGGACAGGAACAGCCGCAACAGCCGCACGAGGAGAGCCGGATGGACAGCGACCCTAACTCCTGAGCCAACTCCTGAGCCGCCGCCCGCGCGCCGCCTCCGCCGGATAGCCTGATGCCATGCCTCGCTATGAGTACCGCTGCCGCTCCTGTGGTGACACCTTCGAGCTCAGCCGCCCGATGTCCGAGTCCGCGGCCCCGGCGTCATGCCCTGCGGGCCACGACGACACCGTGAAGCTCCTCTCCACCGTCGCGGTCGGCGGCACGGCCAAGGCCGGCTCCCCGGGCCCGGCCGCCGCGACCGGCGGTGGCGGCGGAGGATGCTGCGGCGGTGGCTGCTGCGGCTGACCGGACCGTCCGGACCTGACCGTACGCGCACGGCGCGACGACGGTCAGGTCAAACCGTGCCCTGGGACGGTCAGACCGTGCCCTGGGCGGTGGCGGTGGCGGTGGCGGTGGCGGCCAAGGTGAGGCGTCGCAGGATCTCCTCGCCCGCCGCGACGCCCGTCTCCTCCAGGACGTCGACATGCGGCGCGCTCCAGCCCGTGTCGGCGAGTTCGCCATGGCCCGGGCGCCAGGCGCGGTCGGCGGCCAGCAGCAGGTCGGCGTCGAGCAGCGAGTCTCCGGCGGCGAGAGTGAGTTCGGCTCCTGTCCTGCGGGCGACCTCGCGCATCGCCGCGCTCTTGGTGAGCGGCTGCGGTACGGCGTAGATCTTGCGGCCCTGGAGAGAGACCGTCCAGCCACGGCCCTCCGCCCACCCGGAGAGCTCCTTCACCCAGCCCTCGGGCAGCAGAGTGCGGTCGACCACCAGATAGGCGAAGAGGTCCTCCGCGATCCGCTCCTTGAGGAGCCACGCCGGATCGGCGGCGGCGAGCAGATGGGCACGGACCTCGGCGAGCGGCGCGCACTCGTCGGCGAGCCGGTCGGCCACCCGCGCCTGCCAGGCCGGATCCGACACACCGTCGACCAGCAGGTGGCCGCCGTTGGCGCAGATCGCGAACCTCGGCGCGGGGCCCGGCAGATGGACACGGCCGTACTGCTCCCGGGTGCGGGTGGTGGTCGGTACGAAAACGGTCGTACGGGCAAGCCCTTCGAGCAGCCCGGCCGCCGTCTCGGTCAGAAACGACAACGGCTTGCTCCCGTACACCTCGACACAGAGCAGCCGAGGTGCCTCGGCGTCCGGCATCGGGAGCTGGAGCGCGGCGGCCGAGTAGATGAGCGTACGGTCCAGATCGCTCGCGACCAGGACCGGGACCGGGCGCTCGGTGTTCGCGGTCACGGCGCGGTCACCGCCTTGCCGTCCGCTCCGGTCGCGCCACGGGTGTACTTCGGGTGGATCAGCCCGACGCATGTGTACGGCAGACCGTCGACCTCCTCCACCGGCACGCCTCGCTGCCGCGCCAGCAGCCGGACATGGTCGAGGTCCGCGCCCGCGCCGCGCTGGGCGAGGATCTTCCAGGGCACCCGGCGCAGCAGAACACGCGTCGTCTCGCCGACGCCCGGCTTGACGAGGTTCACATCGTGGATGCCGTACTCCTCGCTGATCCGCTCGACCGCCGCCCAGCCCTCCCAGGTCGGGGCGCGGTCCGCCGCGAGCAGCTCCTTGACCTCCGCGTCCACAGCGTCCACCACCTCCTCGAAGTGGGCCGCGACGGTGTCCAGGAAGTGGATCGAGACATCGGCACCGGCCAGTTCGCCGTAGTGCTTGGCACCGTGGAAGTCGTCCGGGCCGACCAGGTCGGACCGCAGGACAGTACGGGAAATCAGCCCGGAGACCGTCGAGTTGAGGCAGGCGGAGGGAATGAGGAAGTCCTCGCGCGTGCCATAGGTCCGTACGCAGCCGCCCGGATCGGCGAGGACGGCGATCTCCGGGTTGAAGCCGCTGGTCCCAGGGTTGGCGTCCTCGAACTCGGCCAGCGCGTCGGCCAGTTCGCGGGTGATCGCGCCCTTGCCGGTCCAGCCGTCGACGAACACGACATCGGAGGGATCGTGGTGGGCGGCGAGCCAGCGCAGGGCGTTGGTGTCGATGCCCCGGCCGCGCACGATGGAGACGGCGTAGTGCGGCAGATCCAGACCGTGCCGCCGCTGGGCCCAGCGGCGCATCAGTACGCCTACGGGCGTGCCGGCGCGGGCCAGGGAGACCAGGACGGGCCGGGACGCGCGCTCGGCGAGCACGGTCTCGGTGACGGTGCCGACGGCGTGCGCGATCCGGGCCGCCGAGGTCTCCAGGGCGGAGAGGAAGAGCTCCTGGTACTCAGCGCTCGGCTGGTACTCGACCGGGAGCGATTCGGCGTAGTGCGCGCCACCGCTCTGGATCGCCTCCTCGCGCTCCTCCGTCGGGGCCTCCAGCTCCACGTCGGAGAGGTCCTGGAGGAGCCAGCCGACGTCGTCGGGCGCGTAGGAGGAGAAGGCGGGCCCGCGAAGGGGTTCGGGCAGCATGGGAGGTTCCTGCCGTTCGGCGTCGTGCGAGGAAGAGTTGGCGTGCGAAGAAGTGCCGGCGTGGGAAGAGGAGCCGTACGAGGAGCCCGGGAGATACGCGGGCACAACCGCCAGGACCACGCGTGGTATGTGCGTGGCGAGTTGGGCCAGCAGACCGTCCGGGCCGTGCAACTCCGGTGAGTCCGCGAGGGAGTCGACCACCGCGACCACCGCGTCGAAGCCGCCGCCCGCGACGTTGTAGGCATACCGGTCGCCGGTGCCGTCGCCGTCCGGGAACGCGGCGGTGTCATGGGCAGGGAAGACAAGTCGGCTGCGTATGGCGTATCCGGGATCGTCCACGGCCAGCACCGGGGACCGGGTGGTGGTGGAGTACCGCACCTCCACGTCGGAGATACGCTCCAGCGCCTCGGCCAGCCGCAGTGGCGCGTACATCAGCTCCTCGAAACCGAGGACGAGGACGCGCTCGGCGCCGGCGAGCCGATCGGCCAGGGTGGTGGCCAGGGCGGGCAGCGCGGACTCCAGCCGGGCCCGGTGGGCCGGAGTGAAGCCATGACGGCCGCCGTCCGGGACTCCGGCCGGCCAGTCCAGCTCCACCCGCAGAACCGTCCCGGCGCCCGTGCCTCCGCCCGCGCCCGCGTCGTACGAACCGTACGAAGCCCCAGCGCCGGCCTCCGCCTCCCGTACCGCGCTCTCGTGCTCCGCGACCAGCGCACGGCCCTTCTCCAGCACGCCGTCCGGCAGATGGACCGTCCCGGAGGCGAGCGTGATCAGATCCACGCGCGCGCCGATCCGTTCGGCGAAGTCCGCCAGCCGGCCCTGATCGGCCGCCGAGCGCATGTCGACCAGGGCGACGATCACATACCAGCCGCGCGGATAGCGCTCATGGAGCGCGAGGATGGTGTTGAGGACGGTGTTCCCGGTGGAGAACTCGTCATCCACGAGGACCAGCGGGCCGTCCGAGGCGAGCAGCGCGGGATCCTCCGGCAGCAGCAGATGCGAGGTGGCGTGCGAGTGCGACTCCTCGAAACCGCCCGCCCGCTCCACGCCCGGCACCGGCCGTCGCGTGGAGTGCAGATACGGCGCGTGCCGCACGCCGTCCGCGACCGCGTGGCCGAGTCCGGTCGCGGTCTCCGCGTAGCCGAGGACGACGGCGCGCGCCACGTCCGCGCCGAGCAGTTCCCGTACCCGCGCGCCCAGTTGGACTCCGGTTCCGTATACGACCTCGGGTCGTTGCGGTACATGTTTGCCCAGCACATTCGAGACAAGGAGATGGGCCCGCTTGGGATTACGGCGCAGGGCCAGTCCCAGCAGATCCCGTAGTCCCTCGCCGCCCGCGAGCCGCACTCCGAGCCGCTCGGCGACCCAGGTGCCCGACCAGACCATCTCGGCGTTCTCTTCCTTCCATCCAGACGTCCCAGCCGGCTCTGCGGAGGCCTCCGCAGAGCTCGCCACAGACCGTTCCGCGCCGCTCACTCGCCGAGACCGGCGGTGAGCAGCTCCACGAACCCGACGTCCTCGCGCGCGACACCGAAGACCTCGGCCCGCTGAATCGTCCGCTCGGCCCAGGCGCGGTGGGGCTTCACCTCGTTCATCTTGTTCGTGTACGCCGAGCGCAGCACTCCGCCTCCGTCGCGCTCCGGCCGCAGGATGTCCTGGGCGTCGCTGAACTCCTCATGGCTGACCACCGACAGCGCGTGGACGGGCGGCACATGGGAGGGATGGATACAGGTCTTGCCCAGCAGCCCGTTGGCCCGGTCGAGCTCGATCTCACGCAGCAGCCCGTCGAGATCGTGCTCGATCAGGGCCGTACGCAGCTCCTCCGCGCGGCCTTCGAGGAACGGGCTGCGTCGCAGCTGGGGCTTGAACATACGTTCCTGCAAGCGGAAGTACTCCCATACCGGACCGGTGATCGTGAAGCCCGAGCCGTCCGCGCGGCCCAGCACATTGACCACATCCGCGATGACACCCGCCACGATGCGTACGTCGTACGCGGTCATATCGGGCGATCTGCGCAGCCCGTACGCGGAGCAGAAGTCGGTGACGCCGAGTCGCAGCGCGAGCACGCGGTCGCGGTACTTGTCGACGACATTGGCGATCCCGGTGAGCGTCTCCGTCCTGGTCTCCAGATGCAGCAGCTCGGGCGATTCCAGCACCGGCATCGCGTAGAGCTGATGGCCGGTGGCACTCTCCGCCTCCGCGAGCGCCTCCAGAAAGGGCGTACCGCGCTCCTCGGTGAACTTCGGCAGTACAAATCCGGACAGCAGCCGGATCGAGGAGCCCATCCGCCGGGCCAGGTCCGGAATCTGTCCCGGCTCACGGACGCGGATGAAGAGCAGCGGTGTGGCCGCGCCACGCTCCTCAAGATCGGCGAACTGCCGGACCAGATTGGCCTCGGCCGACTCGACCTCGGCGTCATGGATGGAATCCTCCAGGCAGAGCACCATGGAGACGACTCCGCGCCCGGTCTGCTTCACCACGTCGTCGGCGAGCCGCGGCCGGGTGGCCGGGCAGTAGAGCGTGGCCCCGAGAGCAGCCGCCAGGAGACGGGCCGGAGAGCCCGCGGTGAACTCGCACGGCTCCTGATGGAACAGTCCCTCCCGGGCAGCGGGCGGGATATGCCCGAAATGACGCATGTGAATCCCCCGTACTGCCGATGTGGCCGGTTGGGCATGTGGCCGGTAATAGTACGTACGGACGGGTGTCAAGAGTTCCCACGGTTCATGAAATCCAGGTAACTCGTCCGCTTCGCGCCCATGTCCTTGGTGTAGTGGATGGATCGGGCCGCCCCCGCGTTGTCCGCACGGGTGACGGGAAGGCAGGATGACTGACATGACGCACGCGATGCTGAAGGGCTCGAACGTCCCCCTCGACGCCATGGCCGTACGAGCCGTGCTGCGGTGGTCCCCGGGTGCCGGGGTCCCTGATGTGGATGCCTCCGCCCTGCTGCTCGGGCCCGGCGGCCGGGTGCGTTCCGACGAGGACTTCGTCTTCTACAACCAGCCCCGGCATCCGTCCGGGCTGGTCCGGCGGCTGCCCAAGAAGCAGGTCGGCGAGGCGTTGACCGATACCGTCGAGGCCGATCTCGCGGCGCTCGACGCCTCCGTCGACCAGGTGGTGCTCGCGGCCTCCTCCGACGGCGCGAGTTTCCAGCATGTCAGCGATCTGCGGATCCTGCTCTACGACGCGGGCTCGGCCGACGGCGAGCCGCTGGCCGTCTTCGACGTACGGCCGGAGACCGGCGAGGAGACCGCGATCATCTGCGGTGAGCTGTACCGGCGCGGGGAAGGCTGGAAATTCCGCGCGGTGGGCCAGGGATATCCGACCGGTCTGGTCGGTCTGGCCACCGCGTTCGGCATCTCGGTGGACGAGACGGAGGAGTCCGCCGACGAGCCGTCGTCCGCTCCCGCTCAGGCCGCCGATGCCGGTGCCACAGTGGCCGCCGAGCCGCCCGTACAGGTGCCGCCGCCTCCGGCCCAGCCGCCCACCCAGCCGATGGCGCCCGCGTACGGCTATCCGCAGCCCGCGCTGCCCGCGGCTCCGCCCACCTACGGCTATCCGCAACCGGTGGCGGCGCCCCGGCCGCAGCCGGCCTACGGCTATCCGCAACCCGCCGCCGCGGCGGCTCCCGCACCCGATCCGAACTTCCGGCTGCCCCCGATGGGACCGCAGTTCATCAGCCAGTGACACCGGGGCCGCCCGCTCAGGTCTTCGTCTTGTAGCCACGCCCCCACTGGAGGCCCCAGCCGTACAGCCGGTCCAGCTCCGCCTGGAAGCCGTAGACGAACTTCACCTCGCGGCGCGCGATCAGCTCGCCCTTGACGTTGTCCACCGAGAACACCGCACATGAACGGGCCTCCGGCGCGTCCTCGTCGAGTGCGATCTCTATCCGCGGACCGCTGCTCGGGTAGAGCGTCACATGGGCATGCGTACGGTCGAAGGCCGGCGTCTGGTCGTAGATGTAGACGAAGAACAGCAGTCGCTTGATCTCCTCCCAGTGATCGAGATTGACATAGATCGTCTCGCCTGAGCCGGAGCCGAACCGGTCGTCACCGCTGAGCTTGACGAACGGCGGATCGTTGAGATCTCCGAGGAAGCCGCCCAGCGGCTGCACCACGCCCTTGCTGCCGTCGGTCAGCTCGTACATACAGCCCAGATCGAGGTCCACATTGACCATGCCCTGGGTATGGGCCTGCACCACATCGGGCTTGAAGAACTTGAACGGGTGCCGCAGCAGCGAACTGTTCTGCCGGGACCGGTCCTCGATGTCCGAAGTGCGCATCCGCCAGGAGAGATTGACCCGCAGATTGCCCGTGGCTGCGCCCTGCTTGGAGAGCGAGACCGAAGGACGTCGCCTGGTCAGCTCGATGGAGTTGGACCCGGCGCTCCCCGAATCAAAATCCGACGCCCTTCCCTGCCACAGATAGTCCCAGAAGGCCATGCCCGCCCACCCCTGTCATCAACTCGCCACCAGCACACGGAACCACCAGCACACGGAACAACGGGGCGGCCGTCAGGCTTCCGCCTCACGGCCGCCCCGTCCAGAGCGTTCCCGAAATCCACTCCAGGTCACACCTCGGAGGACCGGCTCACCGGAGGGCTCACCGGCGCACGGCCCTGCTGCGAGGCGCCACCTCAGACAGTCAGCGTCGCCTTGTCGTCATCGGGATCCTTGTCGCCGCCCGCCGCTTCCAGCGCTCTGTTCCTGCGCACCGATGACCAGAAAGAGGCCGCAATCAGGACAACACCGATCAGACCGGTGATGACTTCATTGATCGAGTGCTCAATGGTGACCAGCAGGATCACGGCCAGCGCACCGATCGCGTAGTGCGCGCCGTGCTCCAGATACACATAGTCGTCCAGGGTGCCCTGGCGGACGAGATAGACAGTGAGGGACCGGACGTACATCGCGCCGATACCGAGGCCCAGCGCCATCCAGAAGATGTGGTTGGTGATGGCGAAGGCGCCGATGACACCGTCGAAGGAGAAGGACGCGTCCAGCACTTCCAGATACAGGAAGAGGAAGAAGGCGGCCTTGCCGGCCAGTCCCACCGCCGAGACGCTCTTGCCCTCGGCCTTGGCCTTCTCCTCCTCTTCCTGTTCGTGCTCCTCCTGCTCCTCCAGCCGGTTCTCGAAGTAGCCCGAGAGACCGCCGACGACGAGATAGGTGATCAGTCCCGCGACACCGGCGAGCAGCACGGTGGAGGACTTGTCCGCGTAGCCCGAGCTGGTGTGGGCATGGGTGGCGAAGGTCAGCGCCGTGACCAGCAGCACGATCAGCGCGATGCAGACCGACAGCATGTCGACCTTGCCGAGCTTGGCCAGGGGCCGCTCCAGCCAGCTCAGCCAGGCGATCTCCCGCTCCTCGAAAATAAAGTCCAGGAAGATCATCAGGAGGAACATCCCGCCGAAGGCGGCGATGGCCGGATGGGCGTCGGTGACCAGGTTCTTGTACCGGTCGGGATCGTCCAGCGCGAGCTGTACGGCGTCGATCGGCCCGACCTTGGCACTGATGGCCACGATCACGACGGGGAACACCAGTCGCATGCCGAACACCGCGATAAGAATGCCGACCGTGAGGAAGATCTTCTGCCAGAAGGCATTCATCTTCTTCAGGACACCGGCGTTGACGACCGCGTTGTCGAACGACAGAGAGATCTCAAGGATCGACAGGATCAGTACGATCCCGAACGCCTCCCACCCCCACTGCCAGGCCGCGAAGGCGAGGCCGACCGCCGTGATGGCGAACGACCAGCCGAAGGTTTTCAGGATCACTGGCTACCCCATCTGGTGATTAACGGGTTTTCCCCCGCGCAGAGTACTGCTTTACGAAACGTTGACCCCGAAGTCTAGAGCGATGCCTCGCAGCCCCGACGCGTACCCCTGTCCCACGGCCCGGAACTTCCACTCGCCGCCATAGCGGTAGAGCTCGCCGAAGATCATCGCCGTTTCCGTGGAGGCGTCCTCACTCAGGTCGTACCGCGCCAGTTCCTGACCGTCGGACTGATTGGCCACTCGGATGAAGGCATTGCTGACCTGGCCGAATGTCTGGCCGCGATTGTCGGCCTCATGGATCGAGACCGGAAAGACGATCTTGTCGCAGCTGGCCGGCACCTTGGAGAGGTCGACAATCAGGGACTCGTCGTCGCCTTCGCCCTCACCCGTCAGATTGTCACCGGTGTGCTCGACGGAGCCGTCCGGGCTCGTCAGATTGTTGTAGAAGATGAACCACTCGTCGCCGAGCACCCGTCCCGACTGGCACAGCAGGGCGCTGGCGTCGAGGTCGAAGGGCGCTCCGGTGGTGGAACGCGCATCCCAGCCGAGCCCGACCAGCACCTGGGTGAGATTGGGTGCGGCCTTGGAGAGGGAGACATTGCCTCCCTTGGCGAGTGTGACGCCCATGATGGTGAGTCCTCCCCGAGGTGATGTGGTGCCGTGCAGCGAGGTCAAGACGCGCCTGACGTCCTGCCCCTTCAAACCTTGTTCATGCCGCTCCCGCCGTACCGATGCGCGTATCGGATCCGTAACCGGATCCGGGAGCGAATCCGATACGCGTACGGCGCCGCACGGAAGTGTGCGGCGCCGGACACGGAAAGACGAGCCGTTCAGACGTTGACGCCGAAGTCCTGCGCGATACCGCGCAGCCCCGAGGCGTAGCCCTGGCCGATGGCGCGGAACTTCCACTCCGCGCCGTTGCGGTACAGCTCGCCGAAGACCATCGCGGTCTCCGTCGAGGCGTCCTCACTCAGGTCGTACCGCGCCAGCTCGTTGTTGTCGGCCTGGTTGACGACGCGGATGAACGCGTTGCGCACCTGGCCGAAGGACTGCTGGCGGCTCTCCGCCTCGTAGATCGAGACGGGGAAGACGATCTTGTCGACATCGGCGGGGACCGCGGCCAGATTGACCTTGATCGCCTCGTCGTCGCCCTCGCCCTCACCGGTGAGGTTGTCACCGGTGTGCTCGACGGAGCCGTCCGGGCTCTTGAGGTTGTTGAAGAAGACGAAATTGCCGTCGACGGCGACCTTGCCCTCGGCATTGGTCAGCAGGGCGCTGGCGTCGAGGTCGAAGTCACTGCCGGTGGTCGTACGGACGTCCCAGCCCAGACCCACGGTGACCGCGGTCAGGTTGGGCGCGGCCTTGGTCAGCGAGACGTTTCCGCCCTTGCTGAGGCTGACTCCCACGAGTCCTCCCTTTGGTTTCTCGGGGCGGCGCTGCCCCTGAAGCGTTGCATCGGATCAACGACTGGATCCTAGTGACCGGTTCCCCACCACTGTGCGATTTCGCGGGGCCGGGTGGCTCACCGTGCGGTTCAGAGCGCGGCGAGCGCCTTGACGTAGTCGCCGAGGTCCCTGGCGTCCGGCAGACCGTTGAGGACGCTCCAGCGCACGATGCCCTCCTTGTCGAGGATGAACGTCCCGCGCAGGGCGCAGCCCTTCTCCTCGTCGAAGACTCCGTACGCGCGCGAGACCTCGCCGTGCGGCCAGAAGTCCGACAGCAGCGGGTACTCCAGGCCCTCCTGCTCGGCGAAAACACGCAGGGTGTGGATGGAGTCGTTCGAGACGGCGAGGAGCTGGGTGTCCTCATTGACGAACGAGGGCAGCTCGTCCCGGAGCGCGCACAGCTCGCCCGTGCAGACTCCGGTGAAGGCGAAGGGATAGAAGAGCAGCACCACATTCTTCCCGCCGCCGTCCGCACCTTCGGCTCCGCCGCCGGCACCGTCGGCCGCGCGGAAGTCGGACAGCCGCACGGTCCGTCCGTGGTTGTCCTTGAGCTCGAAGTCCGGGGCGAGAGCGCCGACCTCGACCGCCATGGGATACGTCCTTTCACGTGGCCGGCCCTGTGCCGTCCGTCACCGTCCAGCCTAGGCCTGTGGTGTCACGGGCGGGCCGGATCGGACCGGATGCGCGAGGCCCCCGCCGACGGAGAGGTCGGCGGGGGCCGTCAAGGCTGCTTGGCAGGTGCTGCCGCGTCTCGCGCCCTTGGGGCGCCCGGGGTCAGCGCTTCGACTTCGCCGCCTTGGGGGTGACGAGCCGGCTGCCGGTCCAGTCCTTGCCGGCGTTGATGCTCTTGGTCTGGGACAGGCCCGCAGTCTGGGCGGCCTCGTTGATGTCGCTCGGTTCGACGTAGCCATCACGGCCGGTCTTGGGCGTCAGCAGCCAGACCGCTCCGCCCTCCTCGATCAGACCGATGGCGTCCACCAGCGCGTCCGTAAGGTCGCCGTCCTCGTCACGGAACCACAGCAGGACGGCGTCGGCCACGTCCTCATAGTCCTCGTCGACGAGCTCCTGGCCGATGACAGCCTCGATGGACTCGCGGAGCTCCTGCTCGACGTCGTCGTCGTAGCCGATCTCCTGGACCACCTGTCCGGGTTCGAACCCCAGCCTTGCGGCAAGGTTGGTCCGTTCCTCCGCGTGGTCCGCGGTCGCGCTCACGGATTGCCTCCTGATCATGTTTCGGAAAATGCTTCAGACCCGCGCGTGCGCGGGGCATTGGCCGTAGTCCACACGGGCGGGACGGATCGCGCAAGTACCCGGCCGCCGAGACCGCCGAAACGGTGACGTTCCCGGCCTCTTCGCCGCATCTCCTGTCACTTCGCCACCGTCTCCTGTAACGCGGGCCATACGTTTCCTCCTCCTTCGCCATGTTATGCCGCTTCAGTACGCCAATCAGGTCCGAACGGCCGAACGAAACACATAGACGGGTTGGGCGTAAGGTTGCGATTTGACCGAACCGAAGACCGGCGCGAGCCCGGGAACGGGGCGGGATTCTCCGGATATACCTGGTTACCCCTCGGTAGAGATGACGTTTCCTCCGCAGCGGTACACGATGGAGGCGGCGTGCGTGCCCACTCCCTGGGGACTCCGGTGAGAATCCCTCGGATCCCCGGGCCCGCGTAGCGAGCAGTATTCCGACGGCGTGCACCGCATCGACCGTGTGCAGGGCACGACACGACCAACCAGCGAAGGACAAGCGTGGCTTCCGGATCCGATCGCACCCCGATCATCATTGGCGGCCTGCCCAGCCAGGTCCCGGACTTCGATCCCGAAGAGACCCAGGAGTGGCTCGACTCGCTCGACGCCGCTGTCGACGAGCGGGGCCGTGAGCGCGCCCGCTATCTGATGCTCCGGCTGATCGAGCGTGCCCGCGAGAAGCGGGTGGCCGTGCCCGAGATGCGCAGCACGGACTACGTCAACACCATCGCCACCAAGGATGAGCCGTTCTTCCCGGGCAACGAGGAGATCGAGCGCAAGATCCTCAACGCGACCCGCTGGAACGCGGCCGTGATGGTCTCGCGCGCACAGCGCCCGGGCATCGGCGTCGGCGGCCATATCGCCACCTTCGCCTCCTCCGCCTCGCTCTACGACGTGGGCTTCAACCACTTCTTCCGGGGCAAGGACCGTGGCGACGGCGGCGACCAGATCTTCTTCCAGGGCCATGCCTCTCCCGGCATCTACGCCCGTGCCTTTCTGCTGGACCGGCTGAGCGAGGCGCAGCTCGACGCGTTCCGCCAGGAGAAGTCGAAGGCGCCGTACGGACTGTCCAGCTATCCGCATCCGCGGCTGATGCCGGACTTCTGGGAGTTCCCGACC
Source organism: Streptomyces sp. NPDC059743 (assembly GCF_042732975.1). Classification (NCBI taxonomy): domain Bacteria; kingdom Bacillati; phylum Actinomycetota; class Actinomycetes; order Kitasatosporales; family Streptomycetaceae; genus Streptomyces; species Streptomyces sp. NPDC059743. The sequence continues at coordinate 274,011 of NZ_JBHWGS010000005.1, forward strand.
GTCTCGATGGGCCTCGGCCCGCTCGGCGCGATCTACCAGGCCAGGATGAACCGCTATATGGAGGCGCGCGGTATCGCCGACACCTCCGCCTCGCATGTCTGGGCGTATCTCGGCGACGGCGAGATGGACGAGCCCGAGTCGCTGGGCCAGCTCTCCATCGCCGCCCGTGAGGGCCTGGACAATCTGACCTTCGTCGTGAACTGCAATCTCCAGCGGCTCGACGGCCCGGTGCGCGGCAACGGCAAGATCATCCAGGAGCTGGAGTCGCAGTTCCGCGGTGCCGGCTGGAATGTCATCAAGCTGGTCTGGGACCGCTCCTGGGACCCGCTGCTCGCACAGGACAGGGACGGTGTCCTGGTCAACCGGCTGAACACCACGCCGGACGGGCAGTTCCAGACGTATGCCACCGAGACCGGCGCGTACATCCGTGAGCACTTCTTCGGCGACGACCAACGGCTGCGCGCCATGGTCGAGCACATGACCGACGACCAGATCCTGCACCTCGGCCGCGGCGGTCACGACCACCGGAAGGTCTACGCGGCGTACGCGGCGGCCAAGGCCCACAAGGGCCAGCCGACGGTGATCCTGGCGCAGACGGTCAAGGGCTGGACGCTCGGCCCGAACTTCGAGGGCCGCAACGCGACCCACCAGATGAAGAAGCTGACGGTCTCCGATCTCAAGGGCTTCCGCGACCGGCTGCACCTCCCGATCACGGACCGGGAGCTGGAGGACGGCCTGCCGCCGTACTACCACCCGGGCCGGGACTCGGAGGAGATCCAGTACATGCACGACCGGCGCAAGTCGCTGGGCGGGTACGTACCGACCCGGGTCGTCCGGGCGAAGCCGCTGAACCTGCCCGAGGACAAGACGTACGCGGCGGTCAAGAAGGGCTCGGGCCAGCAGTCGATCGCCACCACCATGGCGTTCGTCCGGCTGCTCAAGGACCTGATGCGGGACAAGGAGATCGGCAAGCGCTTCGTGCTGATCGCTCCCGACGAGTACCGCACGTTCGGTATGGACTCCTTCTTCCCGAGCGCCAAGATCTACAACCCGCTGGGCCAGCAGTACGAGGCCGTGGACCGCGAGCTGCTGCTCGCGTACAAGGAGTCGCCGACGGGCCAGATGCTGCACGACGGCATCTCCGAGGCGGGCTGTACGGCCTCGCTGATCGCGGCGGGCTCGGCGTACGCCACCCATGGCGAGCCGCTGATCCCGGTCTATGTCTTCTACTCGATGTTCGGTTTCCAGCGGACCGGCGACCAGTTCTGGCAGATGTCCGACCAGCTCGCCCGCGGCTTCGTCCTGGGCGCGACCGCCGGACGTACGACGCTGACCGGTGAAGGCCTCCAGCACGCGGACGGCCATTCGCATCTGCTGGCCTCGACCAATCCGGCCTGTGTCGCCTACGACCCGGCGTACGGCTTCGAGATCGCGCATATCGTCAAGGACGGTCTGCGCCGGATGTACGGTCCCGACAGCGAGGACATCTTCTACTACCTCACCGTCTACAACGAGCCGATCCAGCACCCGGCCGAGCCGGCCGATGTGGACGTGGAGGGCATCCTCAAGGGAATCCATCTCTTCAGGCGCGGCGTGCAGGGCTCGATCCCGGCGCAGATCATGGCCTCCGGTGTGGCCGTGCCCTGGGCGCTGGAGGCTCAGCGGCTGCTCGCCGAGGAGTGGAACGTCAGGGCGGACGTCTGGTCGGCGACCTCCTGGAACGAGCTGCGCCGTGAGGCCGTCGAGGTGGAGCGGCACAATCTGCTCCACCCGGAGGAGGAGCAGCTCGTCCCGTATGTGACGCGGAAGCTGTCCGGCGCGGAGGGCCCGTTCGTGGCGGTCTCCGACTGGATGCGTTCGGTGCCCGACCAGATCGCACGCTGGGTTCCCGGTACGTACCAGTCGCTGGGCGCGGACGGTTTCGGCTTCGCGGACACGCGCGGCGCGGCCCGTCGCTTCTTCCATATCGACGCGCAGTCGGTGGTGCTCGGAGTGCTGACCGAGCTGGCGAGGGAGGGCCGGGTCGACCGTTCGGTGCTGAAGCAGGCCGTGGACCGCTACCGACTGCTGGACGCCTCGGCCGCCGACCCGGGCGCGGCGGGCGGCGACGCCTAGGTCCTGTCCGGTCGGTCTTCGTGGATCAGCCCGGGGCGTCCGGTGGAGGGGGTACCTCCCGTGCCGTTCAGGCTACGGGGGAGCATCGCAAGGCGGAGGATCGGCGTTGTTGATGGCCCGGCCGTACTCGGGCAACTCCGACAACGCGGCGAGGTGCCGTGCCGGGCGTTCCGGGCCCACGAAGATCGACCGGACAGGGCCTAGCGGTTCGCGGATCGGTGTACGAGGGCGGTGGGACCGGTCGGTCCTGCCGCCCTCGGCCCGTTCCACGGCCGCCGGCCGACGCCCGTGGAACGTCAGCGTTCCCACAGCTTGAAGGCCCGTACGCGGTACGGCGAGCCCGGCACCCAGGTGCCCTTGCCCGGATATGTCTCGAACTCCCCGGTCTCCTCGCACTCCACGGACTGATAGGTGGTCACATTCCGTCCGGTGCGGTTGGCCAGTGACTGGGCGGTCGTACCCGGCGCGAGCGGTACACAGCTCCCGATCTCCGTACCGGACAGTTCGCGCGTCTGCCGCGCGCCCTGGAAGTCCGCCTTCGCCCAGAAACACAGCTCGCCCGTGGCGCACGCGCCAAGACGCGGCGGCGGGGCCGCCTCGGCGCCGGCCGGCGGTGTGGTGAGCACAGTGGTGAACATGACTGCGAGCAGAGTGCTGAGCATGAGCATGATCTTGCGCATATGGATCGGTCCCCGTGTGTGACGAAATCGGTCGATGCCACTCTGACCTGCGACGCTCGGCCTCGGAAAGGGCCCACGGCACTCTCCACCCGGATAGGCGACAGCCCCGCCGGAACGTTCCGGCGGGGCTGTCTCAGGCGCTGAGTTGACGCGATGTCACCAGAGGGCTGACGTCAGATGTGCACTCCTCCGCCCGCCGCCTCCGCGTTGTCTCCACGCTTCGTCAGCAGCGCGACAAAGATCGCCACGGTCGCGACACCGGCCGCGACCAGACAGGCCAGGCCCATGCCGGACATGAATGTGTCGTGGGCGACGCCGGTGATCTTCTCGGCGATCTCGGCGGGCGTGCCCGGCGCCACCGGAGGCACACCGACCTGGACCGCCTCGGCCGCCGCTTCCGCCTGCGCGGAGCTGAGCGGCGGCAGACCGGCGTCGGTCCAGTTGCCCGGCAGGTCGTTGGAGACCTTCGAGGCCATGACGGCGCCCAGCACGGCCGTACCGAGGCTGCCGCCGATCTGCATGGCGGACTGCTGGAGCCCGCCGGCCACTCCGGACAGCTCCATCGGCGCATTGCCCACGATGACCTCGGTCGCGCCCACCATCACCGGCGCCAGGCCGAGGCCGAGCAGCGCGAACCAGATCGACATGGCGACGCTGCCGGTGCCGGTCTCCAGCGTGGACATACCGAACATGGCCGCCGCCGTCAGCGCCATACCGCCGGCCAGCGGGATACGCGGGCCGACCTTGGTGATCAGCACACCGGCCAGCGGCGAGCCGACGATCATCATGCCGGTGAGCGGCAGCAGATGCAGACCGCTGTCGACCGCGCTCATGCCATGCACGTTCTGGAGATAGAAGGTGACGAAGAAGAGGCCGCCCAGGAAGGCCACGGCCATCAGCACCATCAGCACCACACCGGCGGAGAGCGGTACGGACTTGAAGAGCCCCAGCGGTACGAGCGGCTCCTTGACCTTGGTCTCCCAGAAGCCGAAGAGGACGAAGCAGGCCACCGAGACACCGATGAAGAGCCAGGTCGTACCGGAGCCCCAGCCCCAGACGGGCGCCTTGATGATCGCCCAGACCAGACAGAACATCGCGGAGGAGAGCAGCAGGATGCCGAGGATGTCGAAGGACTTCGGAGCGTTCTCCGCCCGGTGGTCCCGGAGGATCACGGCGCCGACCACCAGGGCGATCACACCCACCGGCACATTGATGAAGAAGACGGACTGCCAGCTCACATGCTCGACCAGCACACCGCCGAGGATCGGGCCGCCCGCGGTGGAGGCACCGATGACCATGCCCCAGATACCGATGGCCATATTGAGCTTCTCGGCCGGGAAGGTGGCGCGCAGCAGGCCGAGCGCGGCCGGCATCAGCAGTGCGCCGAAGAGGCCCTGGAGCACTCGGAAGACGATGACCAGAGCGATGCTGTCGGACAGGCCGATGGCTCCGGAGGCCGCGGCGAATCCGGTGACTCCGATGAGGAAGGTCTGCCGGTGGCCGAAGCGGTCACCGAGCTTGCCCGCGGTGATCAGCGCCACGGCGAGGGCGAGGAAGTAGCCGTTGGTGATCCACTGCACATCGGCGAAAGTGGCGCCGAGGTCCTTCTGGATGGCAGGGTTCGCGATCGCGACAATGGTGCCGTCGAGCGCCACCATCATGACGCCGATCGCCACGGAGAAGAGGGTCAGCCAGGGATGGCCACGCAGTCCCTTGGTTGGCGCGGGCGCCGGGTATTCCGGGCTCTGTGGCGCCTTGTCGACGGTGGTCTGACTAGTCATACCGGGTACGCTAATGTCAGCCGCTGACAGTTGACAAACCATTTCACAAGTTGGTAACTGTCACGTAGCTCACAGTTCGTCTGAGCCGGTCGATTTTCGACCGATCCGGTCGAATGAAGATGGAAAGCGGTGGAATGAGGACCATTCGGTGACCCTCGGGCCGGACACAGCCGCCGGGCAGGATCAGATATCAGCGGCTGAACAGCCGAGCGGACTGCGCGCCCGCAAGAAGCAGCGCACCCGCGACGCCCTGCTGCGCGAGGCACTCGAACGGTTTACCGCCCAGGGCTACGAGCAGACCACCATTGACGAGATCACCGACGCCGTCGAGGTCTCGCAGCGCACCTTCTTCCGCTACTACGCCAGCAAGGAAGAAGTCGCCTTCGCCGTCGTGGAGATGGTGGAGAACAAGTTTGTCGAGGCACTGCGCGGACGGCCCGCCGCGGAAGGGCCGATGGAGGCGATGCGCAACGCCGTCGCCTCCGCCTGGACCTCGGTCGGCGAGACGATCCAGTCGGTCGTACCGGTCGAGCTGTATATGCGGACGTACCAGATGATCGAGTCGACGCCTGCCCTGCTCGCCGTCCATCTACGCCGCTCCGCCGGTCTTGAGGAAGGGCTCTCCCAACTGCTCGCCGACCGCGAGGGCCTGGACGTGGACACCGATCCGCGGCCCCGGGTGGCCGTCGCCGCGTTCACCGGTGTGATGCGGGTGACGGGCCGGCTCTGGGGCCAGGGCCAGGACACGAGCCTGGAGACACTGCGCGATCTGTCCGAGAGGTATCTCGACCATCTCGGTCCCGCGCTCGCCGAGGACTGGCGGACGGCCGGAGCACGCGGCGGGCCGACGGCCCGCCCGATCCGCCGAACACGCGGCTGATCCCTCGTTCTCCGTATCCGCACGTCTCCGCACGTCTCCGTATACGCACGCCCTTTCTCCATAACACACGCAACACACGCGGCGGATCCGTCCTGCTCCGCCGATCCTCCGTACACCCGTCTGGCCCGCCGTACACCCAAAACGCGCCGGAGCGTGCGCGCCGCCTGAACGGCCGGTGAGGTTACCTTCGGTTCAACCCTCACCCGTCCGTGATCCGTATCACCCGTGTCGCGAGGACTCCCGCGCCCGTCCTAGTCTGGTTGAACAGTGACCTCTTTAGACTCCTCCCCCACTCTCAACGTCTGGCGCGCCCTGCTCGCCCTCGCCGTCGTGTTCGTGATGCTGTCGACCACCGGCTGGACCGCCGTCCAGCGTCAACGCGGCCCGGGCGAGCCGCTGAAAGCCGCGCTCGACGCCTGGGAGCGAGGCCGGACAGGCGTTCGGCAGCTGCCGAATCCCGCTTCGCCGCCGAAGCGCCTCGCCGCGTTCTTCGACTCCCTCACCCAGGAGGAGCAGGAACGGCTCGCCGCCACCTATTCGTTGGTCGTCGGCAATCTCAACGGCGCGCCCGTCGGGCTCCGCTACCGCGCCAACCGGCTTGCCCTGATGCGGGCGCGCGTGGTGGAGGAGCGCCGTATGCACGACAGCAGACTGTCCGAGGACGGCCGCCGGCAGGCGGGCCGCCGTATGCACCGTTACGAGTCGATGCTCGGCGGGGACCGGCAGATCCTCGCGTTCGATCCGTCGGGGAAGGGCCGGGCCGCGGAGGTGTTCGGCGATCTCGAACGCGCCCAGCGTGTCTCGGTCGTCGTGCCCGGCGTCGACACGCACATGCTGACGTTCGAGCGGACGGAGCGCTGGTACACGGCGCCGGTGGGCATGGCCGAGTCGCTGTACTCCGCCGAGCGCTCCGCCGATCCCGACGCGCGGACGGCCGTCATCGCCTGGGCCGACTACACCTCGCCCGCCGGGCTCGGCATGGACGCGGCGATCGGCAAGCTCGCCGAGGAGGGTGCCGTACGGCTCACCGCGCTGACCCGCGCGCTGCCCGGCACGTCCCGGATCTCGCTCTTCTGCCACAGCTACGGCTCCGTGGTGTGCGGAGTGGCCGCACGCGGCCTGCCCGCCCGGGTCAGCGATGTGGCGGTCGCGGGCAGTCCCGGGATGCGGGTGCGGAACGCGGCACAGCTCCGTACGGACGCCCATGTGTGGGCCATGCGGGACCGTGACGACTGGATCGAGGACGTGCCGTACATGGCGGTCGGCGGACTCGGTCATGGCGCGGACCCGATGGCGCGGGCCTTCGGGGCGCGCGTGCTCTCGGCGGCCGGCGCGGCCGGGCACAGCGGCTACTTCGAACCCGGTACCGAGAGCCTCGACAACTTCGCGGACATCGGCGTCGGTTCGTACACCGCGGTGAGCTGTGCGGACGGCGACGGCGGCTGTGTGAACGGAATCCCGGACGACGGCGGGAGCGGAACGGACCAGGCCTGACGTACGCGGTACGCACTCGCTACGCACCCGGCCGGCGCACGGGTCGCGTGTCGGCCGGGCACGGCGTACGCACGGCGCACGGAGCGTCCGAAGAGGGCCCACGCGCGTAGAATTCGTGCGCTGGGGCAGGCGACTCATGGGCGCACGCCGCCTACGATGAAGCACATGGGTGATGTGCTCGCGGGGATTCATGCCACCTGGGAGTTCGAGAGCGACTCCGTGCTCGTCCGCTTCGAACGGGGGATCAGAACGCCGAAGCTGTTCCAGGCGCTCGGTGAACGCCGTATCCCTCATGAGGCGTTGTCATCGGTGACGCTCACTCCCGGAAAGCGCGGGACGGTGGTGCTGCACGCCGTGCCGAGAGCCGGAGCCGATCCGCTCGTGGAGGCGGCGGCCGGACAGCTCAGGGAGAGCGGCGATCCCTACCGGCTGGTGCTGCCCGCCGAGCGCGACACCCTCGCGGAGTACTACGCCGACACACTGCGGGCCGCCCTGGCGCGCGGCCCCCGGGACGCGCAGGAGCCCGCCGAGCGCTATCTGGTGGCCGCGCCCGCGCCTCCGCTGCACTTCAAGGCGTTCGACGGCAAGGCCTTCTTCGACGGGGACCGGGTGTCCTTCCGCTGGTTCTCGACGGGCGCCTCCACCACCAAGTGGAAGGCGGGCGACCAGAATCTGCCGGTCGGGGAGCTGCACGGCGTCGAATGGCGCTCGCCGGAGCTGTTCGACGGCTATCTGCGGCTGCTGCGCCGCGACGGAACCGGTACGGGACTGCCGCAGCCGGCCCGGGCGGACCACGATCCGGCGGCGGTCGTCTTCGGTCTCGGCTACGGCCCGGTGCACGAGTCGCTCCCGTTCGCTGCGGCCGTCCTCGCGGCCGTCCAGGAAGCGTCACCGAGCCGCGCCTCGGTGACGGTCCCAGCGGTGGCGTCGATACGCCGCGACCCGGCGGATGTCGCCGACCGTATCCGCCATCTCGGCGAGCTGCATCAGGCGGGACTGGTGACGGACGAGGAGTTCTCGGCGAAGAAGGCGGAACTGCTGGCGGAGCTGTGAGGCGGGCAGCGGCGTGAGACGGGCAGCGGCCCGGACCGCGGCGCCGCCGCTCGGATGCGCCGCCGCTCGGAGGCCGACCTGTGACGCCCGTCACCGACCCGCGGCCGGACGTCACCGGTCCGCGGCCGGGCGGGCCCTCTTGGCCGGTGGGACCACTGGCGGCGGCCCCCTGGCGGCGGTCCTCTGGCGGCGGGACCGCTGGATCTCATACCTCGGTATGACGTTCCTACCAGCTCCCCGGTATGACGCCCGTGTGCCACCGGCTGCCTAGGCTGGCCGGACCATGTCCCACACCTCGCCATCGCCACCGCCACCGCAGACCGACGGTCTGCTCAGTGCCGCGCGCCGCAACGCGCGCGAGCTGGCACGGGGCCTGGCGCATCCCTCCCATCCGCCGACACCCCTGTTCGCGGACGCGCCGAGGCTCTGGCAGCGGCTGCTGCCGTACGGGATCGTCCTGGCGCTCACCGCCGCGCTCGTCCCGGTCACCATCTCCGTCCTCACCACCCAGTACGGGCTGAACGGCGGCGTCGCGGGAGCGATCGGCGTCGCGCAGGCCGCGCCGCTGCTCATGCTGGCGCACCGGCCGTTGCAGGCCTGGTGGATCATCTTCACCGCGGACATCCTCGGCGCCATGGCCCTGCTGACCGAGCCCCAGCAGAAGGCCGGCATCTGGCCATGGACCGCGCCCGTCATCGTCGGCTATCTCTTCGTGATGCTCGCGCTCGCGCTGCGCGAGACCCGGCGGACCGTGATCGCCGTATGGTGCGCGACCGGCCTGGCGGGACTCGTGCTGTACGCCGAGGCGTCCGACCGCAGTGACGGAAGCGCGCTACTGCTCTTCGTCCTCAGCGGAGTCGTCCTGCTGGTCGGCGTGGTGCTGCGGGAACGCGGCGAGGTGCAGCGGCGGCTCGCCGAGCAGGAGAACATCAGCGAGGCGGAACGCGCCCAGCGCACCTTGCTGGAGGAGCGCACCCGTATCGCCCGTGAACTCCACGATGTGGTCGCACACCATATGTCGGTGATCACCGTGCAGGCCGACTCGGCGCCGTACCGGCTGCCGGACCTGTCGCCGCAGGCCCAGGAGGAGTTCGGATCGATCGCGGCGAGCGCGCGGGAGTCCCTGGCCGAGATGCGGCGGCTGCTGACGGTGCTGCGCCGGGAGGACACAGCCGGGGAGCGGGCGCCCCAGCCCGGTCTCGACCGGGTGCAGCAGCTCGTGGAGGCGACGGTACGGGCCGGAGTGCCGGCCGAACTGTCGCTGCCGGCCGAGCTGGGGCCCGTACCCCCGGCCGTGGATCTGTCCGCGTACCGGATCGTGCAGGAGGCCCTCGCCAATGTGGTGCGGCACGCGTCCGGCGCGCGGACCCGGGTGTCGGTGGCCTCGGACGGCGACTGGCTGACCGTCGTGGTCGTCAACGAGCGGGCCGCCGCGCGTACTTCACCGCTGGAGACCACGGGGACCGGGCACGGTCTGGTGGGTATGCGGGAACGCGTACGGTTGACCGGCGGCACCCTGGACACCGGGCCGCTGCCCGACGGCGGTTTCCGGGTGGCCGCGCGGCTCCCGCTGACCGCCGGTCCCACAGGCCCCACCGGTCCCGTGGGCCCCACAACCGCCACCACCGGTCCCACCGGTCCCACGAGTCCCACCGCTGCGAAGGACGCTCCTTGACCATCCGCGTGATCATCGTCGACGACCAGGCCATGGTGCGCGCGGGGTTCGCCGCGCTGCTGTCCGCGCAGGCCGACATCGATGTGGCGGGCGAGGCGCCGGACGGCCGCCGGGGCGTGGAGCTGAGCCGTTCCGTCCACCCGGATGTGGTCCTGATGGATGTCCGGATGCCCGAGATGGACGGGCTGGCCGCCGCCCGCGAAGTGCTGAACCCGCCCGTCGGGGTGATCCACCGGCCCAGGGTGCTGATGCTCACCACCTTCGACGTGGACGACTATGTGTACGAGGCGCTGCGCGCCGGAGCCTCCGGCTTTCTCCTCAAGGACGCGCCTCCGGCCGATCTGATCGCGGCGGTACGGATCGTCGCCGCCGGAGAGGCCCTGCTCGCGCCGTCGGTGACCCGGCGGCTGATCGCGGACTTCGCCCAGCAGCGGCCCGCGCCCCGCAAGGACCACGCCCTGCGGCTGCGCGGGCTGACGCCCCGGGAGACCGAGGTGCTCGAACTGATCGCCAGGGGCCTGTCCAACCAGGAGATCGCCGGTCGGCTCGTGGTCGCCGAGCAGACGGTGAAGACCCATATCGGCCGGGTCCTGGCCAAGCTCGGACTACGCGACCGCGCGCAGGCGGTGATCTTCGCGTACGAGTCGGGGCTGGTGACCCCGGGCGACGCGACCGCCTGAGCCGCGACCGCCTGAGCACCCCACCCCACCCCACTGCACCGCACCCCACCGCACCGCACCGCACCGAATCAGCCTCGAACCAGCACCACCCCTACTCCGGTATCACCCGCTGGTTGGCACCCCGGTGTGACGCCTCCGCACAGACCGTCTCCTTACCTTCCTGCTCGCCCCATCCGAGGACGAGCAGCAGAAGGAGACACATATGCGGCGCTTCAAGAGGACCCTGGTCGCTGTCGCACTGGCGACGGCCGTGGTCGGAGGGACGGCGGGCTGGGCCTCCGGCGACGCACAGCGGCCGGTGACCGGGCCACCGCCCGGCAGCGCGGCTTGGCGTGCGGACGGCTCGCTCGGACGCCCGCTCCCCGATCCCGCGACCGCCTCCCCCGCCCGGGTGGCCCGCTTCTTCGCCGGACTGACACCCCATGAGCGGCAGCGGCTCCTGCACCGCCATCCGCTGGTCGTCGGCAACCTCGACGGGGTGCCGGTCGCGCTGCGGTACGAGGCCAATTCCCTCGCGGTACGGGCCGAGGGCGACCCCCGGTACGAGCGGCTCGCGGCGCCCGGCCGGCAGATCCTCGCCTTCGATCCGCGCGGGCGCGGCCAGGTCGCCGAGGTGTACGGGGATCTGGCGGGCGCCCGCCATGTGTCGGTCGTCGTACCGGGCTCGGACATCGACGCGGGGACCTTCGACCGTACGAAGGACCGCTACGGCACGCCGGCCGGGATGGCCGCCTCGCTGCGGGCCGCGACGGGAGGCCGTGCCGCCGTGATCGCCTGGGCCGGTTACACGACCCCGGTCGGGGTCGGTCTTGACGCGGCCACCGGTGATCTCGCGGAGGCGGGGGCGGGACGGCTGGCGCGGTTCACCCAGGGGCTCGTAGCGGCGGGGATCGCGAAACCTGTGCTGTTCTGCCACAGCTATGGCTCGGTGGTGTGCGGGCTCGCCGCCCATGAGGTGAGCGCCTCGGACATCGTGGTGTTTGGCTCGCCCGGTATGCGGGTCCGGTCTGTGGTGGATCTCCATACCAGGGCGCGCGTCTGGGTCGCCAAGAACGCCTCCGACTGGATCTCCCGCGTCCCGAATGTCGAGTTCGCAGGCCTGGGACACGGGGCCGACCCGGCCGGTGCCGCCTTCGGCGCCCGCCGGGTGCCGGCCGCCGAAGCCCGGGGCCACACCGGCTACTTCACCCCCGGCACCGACTCGCTCCGCGCCTTCGCCGCGATCGCGGAGGGCCGGGCCACACAGGTCCGCACCACGTGGCGCCAAGCCACATGGCCCCGCACCACACAGGCCCGGCCCGCACATACCGCGAGCACACAGGCCCGCGCCACACAGACCACGGCCGCTCTCGCCCCCGCCTCCTCCGGAGGGACCCGATGACGCTCGCCGGGACCATCGAGAAGATCGAGACACAGACCCCCGCCCACCGCGACCGCGCGATCGACGGCCTGCGCGCGATCGCGCTGCTCGCCGTACCGACCGGGCACTGGCTGCTCGGCGGCTTCACCCTGGACAGCGCGGGCGCCCTGCACAACGCGAGCCCGCTCTCCACCTTCGGCGGCTTCGCCCCCGTGAGCTGGGTGCTCCAGATGCTGGGCATCTTCTTCCTGGTCGGCGGGTACGCCTCCGTCCTCTCGTACCGCAGGCGCACCTCCACCACCGCCGCCTGGCTGCGGCAGCGCGTGGTGCGGCTGGGCAGGCCGGTCCTCGGGGTGACGGCCGTCTGCGCGGCGCTGATCCCGGTGCTGTACGCGCTCGGCGTGCCCGCCACGACCCTGCACACCGGTTCGACGCTGGTGATCCAGCCGCTGTGGTTCGTGGGCGTCTATACGGTGGTCACCGCGCTCACTCCGTACTGTGTGCGCGCCGCACATACGCTGGGTGCGTGGGCCGCAGCCCCTTTGCTGACGACCGTCGCGATCGTCGACTTCCTCCGGTACGGACCGTATGCCGACACCATGCCGTCCTGGCTGAGCATGGTGAACCTCCTGCCGGGCTGGCTCTTCGCCTATCAGCTCGGAGTCTCCTGGGGCGAGGGCAGAATCGGCCGACGCGGGGCGCGTGTCCTGCTCATCGGCGGCACGCTCCTGTTCGCCGCGCTGCTGGTGGTCTTCCACTATCCGGCGTCGATGGTCGGCGTCCCCGGCGTGGCCCGTACCAACTCGCATCCGCCGTCCCTGCTGGTCCTGGCGCTCGCCGCCGCGCAGAGCGGTGCGGCGATCCTGCTCCGGGACCGGATCGGACGGCTGCTGAAGAAGCCCGCGCTCTGGGCGCCGGTCGTCGTCATCAATCTCTCCGCGATGACAATCCTGTGCTGGCACCAGACGGCGATGCTCGCCGCCGCCGTGCCCGGCTCCCTCCTCGGTACGGCGACGGGCCTCGGCACTCTGCCCGGCCTGACGGCCACTCCCGACTCGCTCGCCTGGATCGCGGCCAGGCTCGCGTGGATGCCGCTGTTCGCCGTCCTGCTCGTACTGATCGGGCGGCACGCGCGCCGCTTCGACGGCCCCTGGGCGAGCGGAACCCGTACGACAAAGGCCCGCCGCGCGGCAGCGGGGCTGCTGGCGGCGGGCTTCGCGGTCTTCGCCCTCGGCCTGGCATGAGCCGCCCGCGCCGGCCGAAAGCGCCACAGCCGAGAGCCCCGGCCGAGCCACTCGCCCGGCCGGGGCATCGGACGGCAGACCGCGGACAGCGGCAGCTACCCGCTACTCCCGCCCTGCCGAGGTGAACGCCATGTCCGCGTACCGGCCGCCGGCCACCTGGCCTGCGATCGGCTCCAGCGACCGCAGCTCGTCCTCGCTCAGAACCAGCCGCGTGGCCGCCGTATTCTCTTCGACGCGGGTGCGCTTGCGGGTGCCCGGGATCGGTACGACGGGCAGCCCGTACACCGCCGCTCGCTGCTGCACCCAGGCGAGCGCGATCTGCCCGAGCGTGGCGTTCCGCCCTTCGGCGATCTTGCGCACCGGCTCCAGCAGCGCGGCGTTCACGGCGGCGTTCTCGCCGGTGAAGCGGGGCTGCTGGCGGCGGAAGTCGTCGTCGCCCAGCTCCCGGTCGGCGTTGACGAACGCGCCGGTCAGAAAGCCACGGCCGAGCGGCGAGTACGGCACGAGCGCCACGCCGAGTTCGACGGCGGCCGGGACGACCTTCGCCTCGATGTCCCGGCTGAAGAGCGACCACTCGGACTGCACGGCCGCGATCGGGTGCACCGCCTGGGCCGCGCGCAGCTCACCGCTGGTGACCTCGCTGAGCCCGAGGTGCTTGACCTTGCCCTCGGCCACCAGCTCGGCCATCACTCCGACCGTCTCCTCGATGGGGACGTTCACATCGCGCCGGTGCATGTAATAGAGGTCGATCTCGTCCACGCCGAGGCGTTCGAGGCTTCCCTCGACGCACTGACGGATATACGGCACGTCGTTACGGATGATGCGCTTGGTGCGGTCGGCCGGGTCGATGGCGAGCCCGAACTTCGTCGCCACGACGATCTCGTCGCGGTGCGCCCGGACGAACGGCGCGATGAACCTCTCGTTCTCGCCCGCGCCATAGGCGTCCGCCGTGTCGTACAGAGTCACGCCCAGTTCCAGGGCGCGCTCCAGGGTGGCACGCGCCTCGTCCAGGTCCGTCGGCCCGTACGCGAAGCTCATGCCCATGCAGCCGAGCCCCTGGACGCCGACCTCCGGGCCGCCGGTCCCGAGCCGTACCTTTTCGATCCTGCTCTCGCTCATCGGGTTTCAGGCCCTCTCCGACGCCCTGCGGGCGTCCGCGTAAAAGCTGATCTTGTGATCGAGCACGGCGACGGTGTCCTGGAGTTCCGCGATCCGGTTCAGTACATCGCGCCGGGTCCGCGCCAGGAGTTCCTGCCGCTCCTCGAAGGTCTCCTCGCCCACCCGGATCAGCTCGGCGTACCGGACCATGTCCGCGACGGGCATCCCGGTCAGTCTGAGCTTTCCGACGAAGGCGAGCCAGTCGAGATCCTGGTTGCTGAACCGCCGCTGCCCGGTGTGCGACCGGTCGACATGCGGCATCAGCCCGATCCGCTCGTACCAGCGCAGCGTGTGCGCGGTCAGTCCGGTGAAGGCGGCGACCTCGCTGATCGTGTAGCGGTCCTCACCATCGGGACGCGGATGCCGGCGGGGCGCCGCCACACACGCGTCCAGGCGATCGGTCGATACCGGACTGCTCTGGGTCAGCGTCATACCGCCCACGCTAGATCCTTGGAGTGCACTCGAAGCAAGCGGAAAATGACAGGAGTTTCCCAGCGCCGTGGCCGAGACTCGGCCCCATGAACCACGCACGCCGGGCAGTGCCCGAGGACGCCGAGGAACTGGTCCGGCTCCGCCAGATCATGTTCGATTCCCTTCACCGGCCCGACACGGGCACCGGCTGGCAGCCGGCCGCCGTCGAGGTGCTGCGTACGAGGCTCGCGGAGCCGGACGCCACCTTGGCCGCGTTCGTCGTGGACCGTCCCGGCCGGCCGGGCGAGCTGGCCGCCTGCGCGACCGGGACGGTCGAGTACCGGCTCGGCGGGCCTGGCAATCCCACAGGCGTCAGCGGCCATGTCTTCAATGTCGCCACCGATCCGGACATGCGTCGGCGCGGCCACTCCCGGGCCTGTCTGGAGGCGCTGCTCGGCTGGTACCGGGCCCGTGGCGTGCGGAAGATCGATCTGCACGCCTCCCGTGAGGGTGCGCCGCTCTACGCCTCCCTGGGCTTCGTCCGTACGCCCGATCCCTCCATGAGGCTGACTTTCTGAGTCCTCTACGCTCTAGCCATGCAGAGCCTGGCGCTGATCGAGAACTGGCCGGTGACGACCGCGGCGACCGCCGTCGTACGGGCGGACGGCACCGTCGTCGGGGCGTACGGCCCGACCTCGCACCGTTTTCCGCTCGCCTCCGTGACCAAGCCGCTCGCCGCGTACGCGGTGCTGGTGGCGTACGAGGAGGGCGCCGTCGAGCTGGACGAGCCGGCCGGGCCCGAGGGCTCCACGGTCCGCCATCTGCTCGCGCACACCAGCGGTCTCGCCTTCGACCAGCACCGCGCGACCAGCGCGCCGGGCACGCGTCGGCTCTACTCGAACGCGGGCTTCGAGGTGCTCGGCGAGCATGTCGCCGAGGCCACCGACATACCCTTCGCCGACTATCTGCGCGAGGCGGTCCTCGAACCGCTCGGCATGGTCTCCACCTCCTTCGACGGCTCACCGGCCAGGGACGCCGTCTCGACGGTCGACGATCTGGTGCGGTTCGCCGCGGAGGTCCAGACGCCCAGGCTGCTCGACCCGCGCACGGTGCTGGAGGCGATGAGCGTCGTCCATCCGGGGCTCTCCGGTGTGCTGCCCGGCTACGGCCATCAGAAGAACAACGACTGGGGTCTCGGCTTCGAGATCCGGGACGCCAAGTCACCGCACTGGACGGGCGCTTCGTCGTCGCCGCGTACATTCGGGCACTTCGGCCAGTCCGGTACGTTCCTGTGGATCGACCCGGACGCGGGCGCGGCCTGTGTGGCGCTCACCGACCGGCCCTTCGGGCCCTGGGCGGTCGAGGCCTGGCCGCCCTTCACCGACGCGATACTCACCGAGCTCCGTACGACCTGATGCGTACGGCCTGATTCGTACGGGCCCGAGCGCCGGGCCACCGAGCCGCTCAGCCCGACATCTCCCAGAGCAGCACCTCCGCCGCAGGGCCCGCGGTCAGTTCCAGGCCCTTGGCATCCGTGATACGCGCGGAGTCGCCGGGCGCCAGTTGCCTGCCCGTCCCGCCGTCGCCGTCCAGCCGGGCGCCGCCGCGCACCATATGGACATAGACGAAGCGCGCGTCCGGCACGGCGGAGCGCTCGCCGTCCTTGAGCCGCCGTACATGCAGCATCGCGCCGGCCTGCGGAAGGGCGTACGGCGTGGAGTCCGCGATGCCCCGGACGATCTCGTACGCGGGCTCGCCGCCCGGCTCCAGCGGCGCGAGCCACATCTGTACGAAGACCAGCGGGCCCGTACCGTCGTTGCGCTCCACATGCCGCACACCGCCGCCCGAGCTGAGCCGCTGTACGTCGCCCGCCCGGACGACCGTGTCGTGCCCGGCCGAGTCCCGGTGCGTCAGCTCGCCCTCCACGACCCAGGTGACGATCTCCGTATGGCTGTGCGGATGTTCACCGAATCCGGCGCCCGGCGCGAGCCGCTCCTCGTTGCACGCGAGGACCGCGCCGAAGCGAAGATTGTCCGGATCGTAGAAGCGCCCGAACGAGAAGGCGTGCAGGGACTCGATGCCCGCGCCCGGGTCACCGCCGACATGACGCTGCGCTGCGTGCCTCACGAGAATCACGGCTCAACGGTAGGCGGTTTCCCGCGGATCGGACCGGTCCGGGAGCCGTCCGGGAGCGGTCCGGGCCGCGTCTGGACAAGGCCCGGACGCGCTGCGGGACTCGTCCAGGGGCGCTCCGGGGCCGGTCCGGACGCGCTCCGGGGCCGGTCCGGATGCCGTCCCTCCGCAGGCCGGCCGGGCACGGTCGCCGGGACACCCTCCGACCCCGGGCCCCCGGACCGCCGCCCTGATGAGGCACTCTTGTCCCGTGCCTGAACCCTCGAACGAACCCCATCCGCATCCCGCGACACTGCGCAGGCTGGAGCAGTCCTCGGGACGGCTCGCCGCGAACGCCATCGCCCGCATGGACGAGACGCTGCCGTGGTACCGCGCGATGCCGCCGGAGAACCGTTCCTGGATCGGGCTGGTCGCCCAGGCCGGTATCGCCGCGTTCACCGAGTGGTTCCGTCATCCGGAGACTCCTCAGGCCATCTCCACCGATGTCTTCGGCACCGCTCCGCGCGAGCTGACCCGGGCCATCACCCTGCGCCAGACCGTCGAGATGGTGCGGACCACGATCGAGGTCATGGAGACGGCGATCGAGGAGGTCGCGGCGCCCGGCGACGAGTCCGCGCTGCGCGAGGCGCTGCTCGTCTACGCCCGCGAGATCGCCTTCGCCACCGCCCAGGTGTACGCCCAGGCCGCCGAGGCGCGTGGCGCGTGGGACGCCCGGCTGGAGTCGCTCGTGGTGAACGCCGTGCTCTCCGGTGAGGCCGACGAGGGCGCCGTCTCCCGGGCCGCCGCCCTCGGCTGGAACTCTCCCGAACATGTCTGTGTGCTGCTCGGCACCGCTCCCGACGGCGACAGCGAACTGACCGTCGAGGCCATCAGACGGGCCGCCCGGCACGCCAAGCTCCAGGTGCTCACCGGAGTCCTGGGCGACCGGCTCGTGGTGATCGCGGGCGGCAGCGACAATCCGCTCCAGGTCGCCAAGGCGCTGATCGGCCCGTATGCCGCGGGAGCGGTCGTCGCGGGCCCGGTGGTGCCCGATCTGCTGGCCGCGACCAAGTCGGCCCAGGCCGCGGCGGCCGGGCTCAAGGCGTGCTTCGCCTGGCAGGACGCGCCGCGTCCGGTGCTCGCCGACGATCTCCTGCCGGAGCGTGCCATCGCCTCGGATCCCGCCGCGCGTGAGCAATTGGTGGAGGAGATCTACAGACCGCTGGAAGAAGCCGGGTCGGCGCTGCTGGAGACTCTGAGTGTCTATCTGGAGCAGGCGAGCAGTCTTGAGGGCGCCGCCCGGATGCTCTTCGTCCACCCCAACACCGTGCGCTACCGGCTCCGACGTGTGACTGACGTCACCGGATGGTCACCGTCCGATGTCAGATCGGCCTTCACGCTGCGGATCGCACTCATCCTGGGGCGTCTGGCCGACGGAGACCCCCAGACTTAGGCTTTTGTCGTACTCCAACAATTCCCCTGACGGTTCTTCGTCCTTGTCCTCACGGGCGATATGCCCCGTCCACAAGAGAGAGTGTGAGAGTGCTCGTACTCGTCGCTCCCGGCCAAGGCGCTCAGACGCCCGGCTTCCTGACTCCCTGGCTCGAACTGCCCGGTGCCGAAGACCGGCTGCGGGCATGGTCGGCCGCCATCGACCTGGATCTGGTCCACTACGGCACGAACGCCGACGCGGACGAGATCCGGGACACCGCGGTGGCCCAGCCGCTGCTGGTCGCCGCGGCTCTGCTGTCGGCCCGTCAGCTCTTCCCGGACACCGCGGACATGGCGCGCGAGGTGGGCGCCACGGCCGGCCACAGTGTCGGTGAACTGGCCGCCACGGCGCTGGCCGGTGTGCTCTCCGACGAAGCGGCCCTGGAGCTCGTACGGGCCCGTGGTCTGGCGATGGCCGAGGCCGCCGGGATCACCGCGACCGGCATGTCGGCGCTCCTCGGCGGCGATCCCGACACCACCGTCGCCCATCTGGAGAAGCTCGGTCTGACGCCGGCGAATGTGAACGGCGCTGGCCAGATCGTGGCCGCGGGGACGCTCGACCAACTCGCCGCGCTGGAGGCCGACAAGCCCGAGGGCGTACGTCGCGTGGTGGCGCTCAAGGTCGCCGGAGCGTTCCACACGCACCATATGGCGCCCGCCGTCGAGAAGCTCGAAGTGGCCACCGGATCGCTCGTCGTCGCCGATCCGGCCGTGCCGTACATCTCGAACCGGGACGGACGGGCCGTCTCCACCGGGGCCGAAATCGTGACGCGCCTGGTCGGTCAGGTCGCCAATCCGGTCCGCTGGGACCTGTGCATGGAGACTTTCCAGGAGCGCGGTGCGACCGCTCTCATCGAGCTGTGCCCCGGCGGCACCCTGACGGGTCTCGCCAAGCGGGCCCTGCCCGGAGTCAAGACCCTCGCGCTGAAGACCCCCGACGACCTCGACGCGGCCCGCACGCTGATCGCCGAGCACTCCTCCACGGCTGAATAGGAGCCAGAGAGCATGTCGAAGATCAAGCCCAGCAAGGGCGCCCCGTACGCGCGCATCATGGGCGTGGGAGGCTACCGCCCGACCCGGATCGTGCCCAACGAGGTGATCCTCGAGACGATCGACTCGTCCGACGAGTGGATCCGCTCCCGCTCCGGAATCGCCACCCGCCACTGGGCCTCGCCCGAGGAGACGGTCGCCGCGATGTCCATCGAGGCGTCCGGCAAGGCGATCGCCGACGCCGGGATCACGCCCGAGCAGATCGACGCCGTGGTGGTCTCGACCGTCTCGCACTTCAAGCAGACTCCGGCCATCGCGACCGAGATCGCGGACCGGATCGGCGCGGGCAAGCCGGCCGCGTTCGACATCTCCGCCGGATGCGCGGGCTTCGGCTACGGGCTGACGCTGGCCAAGAGCATGGTTGTCGAGGGCTCGGCCCACCATGTCCTGGTGATCGGTGTGGAGCGGCTCTCCGATCTGACCGATCTGGAGGACCGCGCGACGGCGTTCCTGTTCGGCGACGGCGCGGGCGCCGTCGTGGTCGGTCCGGCCAAGGAGCCGATGATCGGGCCGACGATCTGGGGCTCGGAGGGCGACAAGTCCGACACCATCAAGCAGACCGTGCCGTGGGACGATTACCGCAACGGCACGGTGGAGAAGTTCCCGGCCATCACGCAGGAGGGCCAGGCCGTCTTCCGCTGGGCCGTCTTCGAGATGGCGAAGGTCGCCCAGCAGGCGCTGGACGCGGCCGGAATCAGCTCGGAAGACCTGGATGTCTTCATTCCGCACCAGGCCAATATGCGGATCATCGACTCGATGGTGAAGACTCTGAAGCTGCCGGACAGCGTCACGGTCGCGCGTGACGTCGAGACCACCGGCAACACCTCGGCCGCCTCGATCCCGCTCGCGATGGAGCGGCTTCTGGCGACCGGGCAGGCGAAGAGCGGCGACACCGCGCTCGTCATTGGCTTCGGGGCGGGTCTCGTCTATGCCGCGACGGTCGTTACCCTCCCCTAGGCACACCGGATCTTTCCGGAGCGTGTTCCGATATATCCCTCTGCGTACAATCGAAGGAGCGCCCACATGGCCGCCACCCTGGAAGAGATCGTCGACGGTCTCGCCGAGATCGTGAACGAGATCGCCGGTATCCCGGTCGAGGACGTCCAGTTGGACAAGTCCTTCACCGACGACCTGGACGTCGACTCGCTGTCCATGGTCGAGGTCGTCGTCGCCGCCGAAGAGCGCTTCGACGTCAAGATCCCGGACGACGACGTGAAGAACCTGAAGACGGTCGGCGACGCCGCCGACTACATCGCGAAGCACCAGGCCGCCTGACCCGCCTGACCGGATCGCGCGGCATCCGCCACCCGGTGGTGGCGCCGTAAAAATTCAGCACCCTCTACACGTGGAGAAAGAATTCCAGTGAGCTCGACCAATCGCACCGTGGTCGTCACCGGTATCGGCGCAACCACACCACTGGGTGGCGACAGCGCCTCGACCTGGGACGGTCTGCTCGCGGGCCGCTCCGGGGTCCGCCCTCTCGAAGGCGAGCGCTACGTCGGTCTGCCGGTCCGTATCGCCGCCGTGGCGGCGGTCGACCCGGGCGATGTACTGCCCCGTCCACTCGCCCGCAGGCTGGACCGCTCGGCGCAGTTCGCGCTGATCGCGGCCAGGGAAGCCTGGGCGGACGCGGGTTACACCGCCAAGGCCGGCGAGGACACCGCCGTCGACCCGGACCGCCTCGGCACCGTGATCGCCTCCGGCATCGGTGGCGTCACGACCCTGCTCGACCAGTACGACGTGCTCAAGGAGCGCGGCGAGCGCCGTGTCTCTCCGCACACCGTGCCGATGCTGATGCCGAACAGCCCTTCCGCCAACGTCAGTCTGGAAGTGGGCGCCCGCGCGGGCGTGCACACACCGGTCTCCGCCTGCGCGTCGGGCGCGGAAGCCATCGGTTACGCCGTGGAGATGATCCGTACCGGCCGCGCCGATGTCGTCGTCGCCGGTGGTACGGAGGCGGCCATCCACCCGCTGCCCATCGCCGCGTTCGCCAACATGATGGCGATGTCGAAGAACAACGACGAGCCCACCAAGGCCTCCCGCCCGTACGACACGGCCCGTGACGGCTTCGTCCTCGGCGAGGGCGCGGGTGTCGTGGTCCTGGAGTCGGCGGAGCACGCGGCGGCGCGCGGCGCGCGGGCCTACTGCGAGGTGCTCGGCCAGGGACTGTCCTCGGACGCCCATCACATCGCCCAGCCCGAGCCCACCGGCCGCGGTATCGCGAAGGCCATGGAGAACCTGCTGGACAACACGGATCTCAAGCCGTCCGAGGTCATGCACCTCAACGCGCACGCGACCTCCACTCCGCAGGGCGATGTCGCCGAGGTCAAGGCGCTGCGCCGGGTCCTGGGCGACGATCTGGACCATGTCGCCGTCTCCGCCACGAAGTCGATGACCGGTCATCTCCTGGGCGGCGCGGGCGGTATCGAGACCGTGGCCACGGTTCTCGCGCTGTACCACCGTGTGGCACCGCCGACGATCAATGTGGACGACCTCGACGCGGAGGTGGACGCGGACATCGTGCGCGACACCCCCCGCGCGCTCCCGACCGGCACCATCGCGGCGATCAACAACTCGTTCGGCTTCGGCGGCCACAACGTGGTACTGGCGCTCCGTACGATCTGAACGCGCTGATCACGGGCGCGTGCGAGAACGCACGCGCCCGTTGGACTGATCGCGCCGGACGGCGCCGGTCAGGTGTCGAAGCCGGCCCGGTCAGGTGTCGAAGCTGGCGAAGTACATCGCCGCCATGTCCTCGTCGCCGTGGCCCTGTGCCTCCGCACGGCGGAAACGTTCCGCGCTGGCCTCCGCGAGGTCCAGGCGTACTCCGTGGCCCTCGCCCGCCTCTACGATCAGCCGGGCGTCCTTGCCCGCCGTGATGACCGTGAAGTTCGGGCTGTAGTCGCCCTTGAGGATCGCGTCGGCCTTGGCGTGCAGATAGCCGCAGTCCAGCGGACCGCCGGAGACGGCCTCCAGGAAGAGCCGCGGATCCACGTCCAGTCCTTTGGCCAGCGCGAGCGCCTCGGCCGTACCGGCGGTGAGCGCCAGGACCCAGCTGTTGCAGACCAGCTTGAGCCGGCTGGCGGCGCCGGTGCCGCCGTCCTCGGACAGCCAGACCGTACGGCCGCCGATGGCGTCGAGCACGGAGGCGAGCGGCGCGCGGGCCTTCTCCGGGCCTGCCGCCAGGATCAGCAACTGACCGCTCTCGGCGGGCGCCCTCGTCCCGAGCACGGGCGCGTCCACGAAGACCAGTCCCTGCTGACGGGCCAGATCCGCCATCGGGGCGATCGCCTCGACACCGGCGGTGGTCGACTGGAGCCAGATGGCGCCGGGCCGCAGACCGGGCCCCGCGGCCGTCATGGCCTCCAGGGCGGCGGATCCGTCGTACAGCATGGTGAGCACGACATCCGCGCCGGTCACGGCCTCGGCGGGAGTCGCGGCGACCCGCGCGCCGTCGGCGACGAGGGCTTCGGCCTTGGCGGGAGTGCGGTTCCAGACCCGGACGTCATGTCCGGTGCGGCAGAGGTTACGGGCCATCGGGGCACCCATGATGCCCGTACCGAGGACAGCTACTGCGAGTTGATCAGCCATGGGACCACCGTAGGACGCGGCGGGCCCATCCGCTCATACGACTTGATGCAACCACCGGACCGGAGCGCCCTCACCGGCGTACCGGAACGGCTCCAGCTCGTCGTCCCACGGCTTGCCGAGCAGCTTGGCGACCTCCGCCTCCAGCTGGGTCTCGCCCTGCTGGGAGCGGGCCAGCGCGGCACGCAGCCGGTCCTCGGGGACCAGGATGTCGCCGTGCATACCGGTGACTGCGTGGAAGATTCCCAGGTCGGGCGTAGCGCTGTAACGCTCGCCCTCGGCGGTGGGACAGGGCTCCGCGGTCACCTCGAAGCGGAGCATCTGCCAGCCGCGCAGCGCGGAGGCGAGCTTGGACGCGGTGCCGGGCCGGCCCTTCCAGGAGACTTCCGCTCTCCAGGTGCCGGGCGAGGCGGGCTGGCGGATCCAGTCGAGCTGGACCCGCAGACCGAGTACTCCCGCCACCGCCCATTCGACGTGGGGGCACATCGCGCGCGGTGCGGAGTGAATGTACAGAACTCCACGTGTCGTCACCGGGACCTCCAGTGTGGGACGAGGTTCGCCTTTCCCAGCGGCCTCAGTAAACAGCATCGGGAGTGAAACTCCGCAAAAGGGACAGCATGTGACGTGATGTAATTTACCGGAGCCGAGAGATAAGGGCGCCTCTGGTTCGACGTGGGAAAAGCTACCGTGCGGCGGGGTGCCCGGGGTGACGTACGGTCGGTCCCGGGCCCGATATGCGCGAAGCTTTCACTCGGCAGGACGCCGCCGGACGCCTGAGGACGCCAGACTTCTTCAGAGGAGCCAACGGGGAGGGGCCGTTCATGCGCAAGAGCCTTCGGAGTGGCGCTCGTGGGCGTACAGGCCCGCGAGCCCGGCGCCCACGCGCCGGGCTCGCCGCCGTCACGGCCGCGGTGCTCGCCGGGACCGGGATGCTGGCCGGCTGCGACTCCCTGGGCGGCTCCTCCCCGGACGCCGCCGCGAAGAGCGCCGCTCCGTCCCCGCGGCCCACGCCCGTCTGGGACCGCAAACCCGCCTCCGTGGCCGCGGTCGGTGACTCGATCACCCGTGGCTTCGACGCCTGTGTGGTGCTGGCGGACTGTCCGGAGGTGTCCTGGTCGACGGGCACGGACATGGAGGTGCGCAGTCTCTCGCTGCGCCTCCTGGGCGCGCCCGCGGTGAAGCAGCGGAGCTGGAACCACGCGGTGACCGGTGCCCGGATGGCCGATCTGCCCGGTCAGATGGCCCAGGCGGCGCAGCACGGGCCCGAGCTGGTCACGGTCATGGTGGGCGCCAATGACGCCTGCCGGGACTCGCCCAAGCAGATGACGCCGGTGGAGGACTTCCGTACCTCGTTCGAGGCGTCGATGCGCCAGTTGCGCGCCGGAGCGCCCAAGGCGCAGGTGTATGTGTCGAGCGTGCCGGATCTCAAGCGGCTCTGGTCCACCGGCCGTGGCAATCCGCTGGGCCGGCAGATCTGGAAGCTGGGGATCTGTGCCTCGATGCTCGGGGACTCGCAGGACATGAGCGAGCGGGCGCAGCAGCGCCGGGATCTGGTGTACGAGCGGGTGGTGGCCTACAACAAGGTGCTGAAAGAGGTCTGCGCGAAGGACCTGCGCTGCCGGTACGACGGCGGCGCGGTCTTCGACTACCGGTTCACCGGGGAGCAGCTCAGCCACTGGGACTGGTTCCATCCCAGCAAGAACGGGCAGAGCCGGCTCGCGGAGATCGCGTACCGCAATATCACCGCGGCGGATCCGCCCGCGTAGGCGTCGCTGGCTGTCCGGGCGGCCGGGAGGGCCGTAGCCGCTCGGGCCGGCCCGGCGTAGTGTGCTTGATCGTGACTGTCATGAACACGGAGCGCATCGGCGCGGCCCCCGAGGGTACGCCCGTTCACCGCTGGACCTTCGAACGGGCCGGGACCCGGCTGCGTCTGCTGACGTACGGCGGCGTCGTGCAGTCGGTCGAGATTCCCGACCGGAACGGCACCGTCGCCGATGTGGCGCTCGGCTTCGCCGATGTCACGGGCTATCTGGGCTCGCGCGGCCCGTATTTCGGAGCGCTGGTCGGGCGGTACGCGAACCGCATCGCGGGCGCGGCCTTCACACTGGACGGCCGGACCCATCGGCTGGTGCCCAATGACGGGCCGAACTGTCTGCACGGCGGTGAGCGCGGCTTCGACCGGCGCGTCTGGGAGGCCGAGCGGGCCGGTGACCACGGAGTACGGCTGTTCCGGACCAGCCCGGACGGCGAGGAGGGATTCCCGGGCCGGCTGGATGTCTCGGCGACGTACTCGCTGGACGCGGACGGCGCGCTGCGGATCGACTACCGCGCGGTGACGGACGCTCCGACACCGGTGAATCTGACCAACCACACGTACTGGAATCTGGGCGGCGCGGGCAGTGGCAGCACGGCCGGGCATGAACTGCGGATCGCCGCGAGCCATACCACCACCGTGGACTCCGCCGCGCTGCCGACCGGAGAGCTCGCTCCGGTCGACGGGACGCGCTTCGACTTCCGCAAGCCGCGCCCGGTGGGCTCCGGTTACGACCACAACTTCGTCCTCGACGGTGACGAACCGGCGGCGGAGCTGTACGACCCGGTCTCGGGCCGGGTGCTGACCATCACCACGACGGAGCCCGGACTCCAGCTCTACACCGGCGACCACTTCGACGGTGAGCCGTACCGTCCCGGTGACGGTGTGGCGCTGGAGACCCAGCACTTCCCGGACTCGCCGAACCGCCCGGAGTTCCCGGACACCGTGCTGCGGCCGGGCGAGGAGTTCCGTTCGACCACGGTCTACCGCTTCGGCGTCCGGTAGCTCCGGCGTCCGGGAGCCGGTCCGGCCGGGCTTCCGGACAACCGGGCTACCGGATGGCACGGGCCCCGGGACGGTGCTGTCAGGTGCGCCCGTCCCGGGGCCGTCTTCAGGCCCTCACGCGCCGGGGCGCGCCTCCACCGTGGCGCTGAGCCTGCGGTCGGCGACCGAGCGGCCCGCCTGGACCTCGTAAGTGCCGGGCACGAACGACCAGGCGCCGGACTCCTCGTCCCAGATCTCGAAGGCCCTGCGCGGCAGCGGGATCCGTACCTCCACGGTCTCTCCCGGGCCCGCCTCGACGGTGGCGAAGCCCGCCAGCCAGCGCGCGGGACGCTCCACGCTGTCGGCGCTGTCGGCTGCGGATGTGCCGACCACGGGCGCCAGATAGAGCTGGACGACCTCACGGCCCGCGCGGACACCGGTGTTGCGCAGCCGCACCCGGGCCTCGCCGGCGGTGGCCGCGATCGTCTCGTACTCCCAGTCGGTGTAGCCGAGGCCGTGGCCGAAGGCGTACGCGGGTGCCGTTCCCGCGCGCTCCCAGGCCCGGTAGCCGATGAACAGGCCCTCGGTGTAGTGGAGTTCGCCTCCGTCGGGAGTGGTCGCCGAGACCGGCGCGTCGGCCAGGGCGACCGGCCAGGTGGTGGGCAGCCGGCCGCCGGGCTCCTCGGCGCCGAGCAGCACATCGGCGAGAGCGGCACCGCCCTCCTGGCCAGGGAACCAGCTCAGCAGGATCGCGGCCACGGAGTCACGCCAGGGCAGCTCCACCGGAGAGCCGGTGTTGACGACCACCACGGTGTTCGGATTGACCGCCGCGACGGCCCGTACAAGATCGTCCTGGCGGCCTGGAAGCTTCAGGTCCTTCCGGTCGAAGCCCTCGGACTCGACACGCTCGGTGGTGGCGACCACGACGACGGCGGTGTCCGCGCCGCGCGCGGCCTCCAGGGCCTCGGCGATCAGCTCGTCGGGATCGTGGCGCGGGCCGAGATGGAGCAGCGAGAAGGCGACGGCCTTGATCGGCGCGTCCGGGATCTTGTGGACGGTGTGGAGGAGGGAGATCTCGACGCGCTCGCCCTCGGTCAGCTCCGCGTGTGCGCGCTCCACCGGGCCGCCGAAGAACTCCTCGAACGGATCGGAGGCCGGTTTCGGCTCCTCCGTACCGTCGAAGAGGACCTCGCCGCCGACGGTGAGCACGAAACCGCCGAGACCGCGGGTGCCGAAGGAGTGCCTCCCGCTCTCGCGAGGGACGAAGGAGCCGGTCAGCTCGACGGTGTGCAGCTCGTCGTGGGTGACACCGTCGGGCAGGTCGCTGCCCGCCCACTGCACCCGGCCGCCCGGCACGGTGGCGGTCCCGAGGATCCGTCCGTCCGCCGCGCGGCAGACGGCGGTCAGCTCGAATCCCCGGTCGGCGGCGGCGAGTTCATCACTGGGATCGGCGCCGATCGAATAGGTCAGGGCGCCCTCGGGAAGGGCCGCGGTGAGACCGTCGAGCGGTGAGACGACATGGTCCGGGAAGACCACGGCGGAACCGCCGCCGAGGATACGGGCGTCACGGGCCGCAGCGCCGATGAGTGCGACGGTGCCGGTCCCGGCCGGATCGACGGGCAGCGCGGGCCGGCCGTCCCGTACCTCGTCCCGTACCTCGTTGCGTACGAGGACGAACGAGCGGCGGGCGATCTCGCGGGCGAGCGCGTCGCCGTCGACCGGCGCCGGGTGTTCGGTGACGGCCGGCGGTGCGCCGTCGAGGATGCCGACGCGGGCGGCGAGCCGCAGCACGCGCCGTACGGCCTCGTCCACAGCGGGCTCCTCCACCTCACCGGCGCGTACGGCCGCGACGAGCGCCTCGCCGTAGACCGTCCTCGGTCCCGGCATCGCGGCATCGAGACCGCCGAGGAGGGCACCCACGGTGGAGCGCGCGGCCAGCCAGTCGGAGACGATGAAGCCGTCGAAGCCCCATTCGCCGCGCAGGACCTCGTTCTGGAGATAGCGGTGCTCGGTCATGGTCGAGCCGTTGACCTGGTTGTACGCGGCCATGATGCCCCAGGGATGGGCATTGGCCACGATGGCCTCGAACGGCGCGAGATACAGCTCGCGCAGCGGACGCGGAGCCACGATGTTGTCGACGGTGAAGCGGTCGGTCTCGGCGTCATTGGCCACGAAGTGCTTGACGGTGGTGCCGACTCCGCCGTCCTGGACGCCCAGGACATATCCGGTGCCGATCTCGCCGGTCAGATACGGATCCTCGCTGTACGCCTCGAAGTGGCGCCCGCCGAGCGGTGAGCGGTGCAGATTGACGGTGGGCGCCAGCAGCACATGGACACCCTTGCGGCGGGCCTCCTGTGCGAGCAGCCTGCCCGCCCGGCGGGCCAGCTCCGGGTCCCAGGAGGCGGCGAGCGCGGTCGGCGACGGCAGGGCGACGGACGGATCGTCGGCGGTCCAGCGGACGCCGCGGACTCCGATGGGCCCGTCGGACATCACCAGGGAGGCAAGACCGATCTCGGGGAGCGCGGGCAGGGACCACATGTCCTGGCCGGCCAGCAGCCGGGCCTTGGCGGCCAGATCCAGTTTGCCGAGCGCCGCCTCGACAGCGGCGTTGCGGGCCTGATCGGCCCGGGTGTTGGATGCGCCTGCCACGGCCGTACCTCCTCGTCGAGTACCGGTGAATGGTGACATGGTGGCCCCATTATCTGTAGATGAGTAGATTACGTTATCCATTTGTTACTTATGGATGACGGTGGACAGCCGGCGGACAGAGCGGAAAACAGAGCGGAAAGGAATCCGGCCTGATGGCGAGAGCCAGAAGCGAGGAGCGGCGGGCGGAGATCCTCCGTGCCGCCCTCGAAGTGATCGCCGAGCGCGGCTACCGAGGCACGACCCTGGGCGCGGTGGCCGAGCGTGTCGGCCTCACCCAGCAAGGGCTGCTCCACTACTTCCGCACCAAGGAGGCGCTGCTCGTCGCCGTACTGGAGGAGCGCGACCAGTGGGACACGGGCGGCGGGAGCGGCGGCCGGCAGGGCTGGCGGCTGGAGCTGCTGACCTCGCTGGTCGAGTACAACGCGATGCGCCCGGGGATCGTGCAGACCTTCTCGGCGCTGCTCGGCGAGAGTGTGACGGAGGATCATCCGGCCAGGGAGTTCTTCAGCCACCGCTATGAGCAGGTCCGGAGCGAGATGGCGGATGTGCTGCGCGACGAGTTCGGCGACCGGCTGCCGGGCGGGCTCACTCCGGAGCAGGCCGCGCCGCTGCTGACCGCCGTGATGGACGGACTCCAGTACCAGTGGCTGCTGGACCCGGAGTCGGTGGACATGCCGGCGGCGTTCCGCGACTTTCTGACGCTGCTGCGCGCGGGAGGCCCGGGTCCACGGGACTGATCGGCCCAGTGCGCGCGTAACTGACCGGCCGGTGACCGGAGTTACGGCCGGTCAGGCGCCATGGTCAGAAGACCGGTACGGAGGCGATACTTCCGCCACCCGACGGAAGGACTCCCGTGAGACTCATGAGGCCCATGAGCCGGACAGGTGTACGCGTATGGACACGCGGACGGATACGCCCGGAGCTGACCGGACTCGTACTGCTCACCGCCACCGCACTCACCCTGGCCGCGCCGCTGCCGCTCGCCACCGCCCGGCCGGCCCTTGCCGCCAAGACCACGGAGACGGCTGGGACCGCCGCAGCCCTCACCGTCGAGGAGCAGCGTCTCGACCGGGCCGTACCGCAGGAAATCCTGCGGCGCAGCGGTTTCGACGGCGTGGCGCCGGAGTTCGTACGGTCACTGCGCCACGCGGACTCCTACGCCGAGGCGGAACGGACCGTCGGGCGCCAGGGTGCGCGGCTGTGGCAGCGGGCGGTGGACCGGGCACAGGGCCGCGGTCCCGCCGGCGGTGATCTGAGCCGGGACGACGACCGGCCGCTGTACTGGGCGCGCCTCGGGATGACACGTGAACTGCGCCAGTGGGAACCGGAGTTCCGCCTCTCCGAGGCCGCGCGCTCGGCTCTGCTCGGCACGCTGGAACGCTCCTCGCGCGGCCAGGACTCCCTGACCTTCTCCGGCGGAAAGGCGGACCAGGGCAAGGGCAAGAGCCGGCAGGGCGTCAAGCGCATCGTGATGACCGGCTTCGATCCGTTCACCCTGGACCGCGACATCCGGATCAGCAATCCGTCGGGAGCGACGGCGCTGGCCCTGGACGGCACGGTCATCAGGACCGCCGACGGTCCGGCCCGTATCGAGACCGCCGTCTTCCCGGTCCGCTGGGCGGACTTCGCCGACGGCACGGTGGAACGGGCCCTGCGCGGCCCGCTGTCCCGGGCCGATCTGTTCACCACGGTGAGCCAGGGCCGGGTCGGCCGGATCGATGTCGAGCGTTTCAACGGCGCCTGGCGCGGCGGATTCGGCGACAACGACAATGTCTCCGAGACCGGACTCGTGCCGGTGAGCGATCCGGCCTCACAGCCGCAGTGGACGGTGACCAGCCTGCCGTACGCCGCGATCACGGCGGCGGCGACCGGACGGTTCCCGGTGTACGACAACACCTCGGTGACCGAGATCCCGGCGGGCGCGACGGCTCCGGTGGTACGGCCGGCCGGACCGACGCCCGGTTCGGCGGCCCGCGCGGGCGGCGGCGGGGACTATCTCTCCAACGAGATCGCCTACCGGGCGACGCTGCTGCGCGACCGGCTCGGCCTGGACATCCCGGGCGGCCATGTGCACACGCCCGTCCTCCAGTTCGGAGCCGGGAACACCGATCCGGCGACCGGGACGGTGACCGATCCCGAGTTCGTCCGGAACCGGCTGGACATCATCGCCCAGATCAGGGCGATCATCACGGTGGCCGCCGAGTCCTCCTGACACGGCGGACGCGGCGGCCACGGCGGACGCGACGGACCGGACGGACCGGACCGGACGGCCCCGACGTGGCCGCGAAGTCCGGTCGTACAGCGCGGTCGTACAGCGCCTACTTGTCGAGAGTGAGCGGTGCGCCCGTCCTGGGCGCACCCTCGCCGCTCGCTCCGCCGCTCGCCGCACCGTCCGGCGCGTCCTCCGGCGCCGCGGCCAGCTCACGGGCCATCAGCGTGGCTCCGGCCACCGCGCCCGGCATCAGGAACACCGCCACGACCGGTACGAGAAAGGCGAGCGTCAGCGGCACACCGAAGCCGAGGGCCAGCATCCGCCGGCCCCGGAGCATGGTCAGCCGCTCCTTCAGCTCGACACCGCGCCGCTGGAGCGCCACCGCCGTCAGCTCCTCCGTCAGAAAGAAGCCGGACACACAGAAGCCGAGCACGGGAATCACGGTCTGCCCGATCACCGGGATGAAGCCGAGCGCGAAGAGCAGGACGCCGTACAGCGTCACCCGTACCAGGATCCGCAGGCTGTCCCGGGCGGAGATCAGCAGCTCTCGCCAGAGCGGCAGGCCCGACTCGGGGACCTCGCCGCCCTCGGCGCGGTCGACCGCCTCCGAGAGCGACTCGTAGAAGGGCTGGCCGACCAGCAAGGTCACGGCCGTGAAGGTCACCACGGCGAGAAAGAGGCCGAGCGCGAAGAGGAGCACGGTCAGCGAGCCACGGAAGAGACCGAGCCAGGGCGAGGACCAGTCGTCGGCGAACGGAGTCGCCCAGGCCGTGAGATCGTCGGCGCCGTAGAAGAGCGCGACGAGCGCGCCCGCGTACAGCACCAGTGTGACCAGTCCGGGCAGCAGCCCGAATCCGAACCATCGGCCATGGCCCGCGACCCAGCGCTGGCCCTTCATCAAGTAGCCGAAGCCGGCCCCGAGATCATGCATGGAGTTCACCCTACCCACGACGTGGACACCCTCTTGTCGTTCGGTCGCCCACCCTGTAAACCCTGCATACCGATCACTGTCGATCGATTCTCTATATCACCGATCACTTCTGATCATTTCCGAAAGCTCGGAGGGTACAGACGCATGGGGATACCCAGACCCGTCCTGCTGACCACCGCCGTTACGGCCGGTGCTCTGCTGCTCGCCCCGCTCCCCGCCACCGCCGCTCCCGGGCAGGACGCCCGGTCGGCGCATCCCGTACGCGAGAGCGGCGGCCCGGCCTCCATGGCCGCCACCGGCACCGTCGCCGCCACCGGGAAGTCCTCCGCTGCCTCGCTCGGCGCGCTCACCGCCCTCGGCACACCCGGTCCCGCGCTGCGCAAGGACGGCGGCTATCCGCGCCGTACGGTCCTCGAAGCGCCGCCCGAGAACCCGGCCGACAAGTCGGTCAAGCTCGGTCTCACTCCGTACCACTCCCTGGCGCCCAGGCTCAACGCCCTCCAGAAGCTGGGCGATCGCGTCAGCGTCGAGGTCGCGGGCCGCTCCGCCGGCGGACACGACCTGTATCTCGTCACCGTCACCGCACCCGAGAGCGCGCACGAGGCGCGCGAGCAGGAGCGGATGCGCGAGCTGATCGAGGACTCGCCCGCGTCCGCCGCCAAGGACCGCCGGATCAAGTCGGACTACAAGACGCCGGTCTTCATCAACAACAACATCCACGGCAATGAGTGGGAGGGCACCGACGCCGCCCTGAAGCTCATCGAGGAGCTGGCGAAGGCGAAGGACGGCAGGACGCGCGAGCTGCTCGCCACGAGCCGGATCTATCTCAATGTGACCGCCAATCCGGACGGCCGGATCGCCGGTACGCGCGCCAACGGCAACAACTTCGATCTGAACCGGGACTTCATCACCGGCTCGCAGCCCGAGACGCGCGCCATGCGGCAGATCGCCATCGACAAGCAGCCCGCCGTGATGCTCGATCTGCACGGCTATGTCAACGGCACCCTGATCGAGCCGACGACTCCGCCGCACGGCGAGAACTACGAGTACGACCTCTTCCTGAAGAACACCTACGCCAACGCCCTCGGTATGGAGAAGGCGGTGAACGACCTCGGCTACACCTCCGCGAAGGACGGTGTCGAGCCGCCCGTGATCCCCTTCCGCGACCAGCAGGAGGGCTGGGACGACTGGCCGCCGATCTTCACTCCGCAGTACATGGCGTTCCAGGGCGCGGTGGCCTCGCACACCGTCGAGATCCCGATGCGGGTCAACAACGCCTCGTACGACTCCCTGTCCGTCGAGGAGCTGCGCCGGCGGTCCGCGATCAACACGGACATCGCGGGCGCGGCCATGCGCGCGACTCTCGACTACACCTACCGCAACCGCACCTCGGTGATCGCCGACCAGATCGAGACGTTCCGGCGCGGCGCGGCGGGCGAGGCCCAGCGGCCGGTCTCCGAGCAGACCGTGCCGGGAGTGCCGGGCATCGGCCCGGAGGACGTGTATACGACGGACTTCCCGCGGGCGTATGTGATCCCGGCGGGCGAGGGCCAGCGCTCCGCGACCGCGGCGGCCCGGCTGGTGGACCATCTCATCGCCAATGACGTACGCGTCGAGCGGGCGTCGGCCGGCTTCCGGCTGGCGGGACGTTCGTATCCGGCGGGCTCGTACGTCGTGGACATGCACCAGTCCAAGCGCGGGATCGCCAATGTGATCCTCTCCGAGGGCCGTGACATCAGCGCGGACGTCTCCACGATGTACGACATCTCCGGGTGGAGCCTCGGGCTGCTCTGGGGCGCGAGCGTGGACAAGGTGCAGAAGGCCGACGGCGGGCTGCGGCTGCACAGCCGTACGGTCCATGCCGCCGCGCCGACCGGCTCGGTCGCGGGCGGCAGCCGTGGCCACGGCGATCTGCGGCTGCGCCTGGACGATCCCAAGGAGCTGACCGCTCTCAACTCCCTGCTGGCGCAGGGAGTGAACGTACGGCGGGCGGGCGATGGTTCCGCGATCGTGCCGTCCTCGGCGCGTCGTCAGGCCGTCGTCCTCGCCGACCGGTACGGAGTCGTCTTCGCCGCGACGAAGGAGAAGGGCTCCGGTTCGCTGCACCGTACGCGGGTGGCCGCCGCGGTGACGCCCGGCGAACTGTTCGGGCTGCGTGAGATGGGCTTCGAGGTGGTGCCGGTCTCGACCGCGATCCTGAACGCGGGCTTCGACTGGTCGGCCGCCGATGTGCTGTACGTCTCCTCGGGCCTCTCGTACGGCAGTCTCAACCCGGCCGCGCGCGAGGCGCTGAACGGATTCCTCGCCGGTGGCGCGGGAGTTGTCGGACTCGGTTCCGCGGGTGCCTCCTTCAACACGGCGACGGGCCTGCTGGCAGCCAAGGCGGTGGCGGGCAACGGTGACGCCAACGGTGTGGTGCGGGTGGCCAACGCGGGCGGTCCGATCACGGGCGGCGCCCTCGCGCACTCCTTCGTCTACGCGCCGCGGTGGTTCACCGACCTCGGGCCCGGAGTGCGGGCCGACCAGTCGTACGGCACCGGCAATCCGCTGGTCTCGGGCCACTGGCGTGCGAACGGGAGCGGTACGGGCGGGCCCGCGGACGCGGCGGGCAAGGCCTCGATCGTGAGCGGAACGTCCGCGCAGGGCGCGCCGGTTGTGCTGTTCGGCACCGAGCCGCTGTTCCGTGACCATCCCAAGGGCGTGTTCGCGCAGCTCGGCCGCGCGCTGCTCGCCTCGGCGAAGTAGCACCCGGCGGACAAAGGCTGACAGAGCCCGAGGGCCGGATCCCACGGGGATCCGGCCCTCGGTCGTTCAGGTCCTACGGTGCCGTGCTGCGTGATCAGTGCTGTGTGATCAGACGACCGACAGCTCGACCTTGATGTTGCCGCGGGTCGCGTTGGAGTACGGGCACACCTGGTGCGCCTTCTCCAGCAGGTCCTTGGCGGTCGCCTCGTCGACGTTCGGGATGGACGCCGTCAGCTCGACCTCAAGACCGAAGCCGCCGGCCTCGGTCTTGCCGATGCCGACCTTGGCGGTCACCGTCGAACCGGAGATGTCGGCCTTCTCCCGGCGGGCGACGACACCGAGCGCACCCTGGAAGCAGGCGCTGTACCCGGCGGCGAAGAGCTGCTCCGGGTTGGTCCCGGCGCCGCTGCCACCCATCTCCTTGGGCGGGTTGACGACGACGTCGAGCTTGCCGTCGTCGCTGGAGACACGGCCGTCACGGCCGTTCTCCGCGGTGGCGACGGCGGTGTAGAGGACATCGATCTTCTGGATGCTCATACGGTGCGTTCCTCCTGTTGTACGCCGCGGCTCGCGCCCACGGACCACGGCGGCCTGAGTCGAGCCTAGCTGTTCAGCGTAACGATCATCTTTCCGGTGTTCGCACCGCGCAGTACTCCGAGGAACGCGTCGAAGCCGTTCTCGATGCCCTCGACCACGGTCTCGTGGTGCTTGAGCTCACCGGAGGCCAGCCAGCCGGCGACGTCCTTGACGAATTCCGGCCGCAGTCCGTAGTGATCGGTGACGATCATGCCCTGGAGGCGCAGCCGCTTGCCGACCGCGAGGGCGAGATTGCGCGGGCCCGGCGCCGGTTCCGTGCTGTTGTACTGCGCGATCGCGCCGCACAGGACGGCCCGGCCGAAGGGATTGAGCGAGGAGATCGCGGCTTCGAGATGCTCGCCGCCGACATTGTCGAAGTAGAGGTCGATGCCGTCGGGCGCGGCCTTCTTGAGCTGCTCCCTGACCGGGCCGTTCTTGTAGTTGAAGGCCGCGTCGAAGCCGTACTCCTCGACCAGGAGCTTCACCTTCTCGTCCGAGCCGGCGGAGCCGATCACCCGGGCGGCGCCCTTGATCCTGGCGAGCTGCCCGGCCTGGTGGCCGACGGCACCGGCCGCGCCGGAGACGAAGACGGTGTCGCCCTCCTTGAAGGAACCGGTCTCGAAGAGGCCCACGTAGGCGGTGAGACCGGTGCCGCCGAGCACTCCGAGATACGCGGAGAGCGGAGCGAGGGAGGCATCGGCCCTGAGGGCGCGCTCGGCAGGGAACTCCGCGTACTCACGCCAGCCGAGACCGTGGACGACATGGTCGCCGACGGCGAAGCCCTCGGCGCGGGAGGCGATGACCTCGCCCACCGCCGCACCGTCCATCGGCTGGTCGAGCTGGTACGGAGGCACATACGACTTGACGTCGTTCATCCTGCCGCGCATGTACGGGTCGACCGAGAAGTGCAGATTGCGGACCAGGATCCGGCCCTCGCCGGGCTCGGTCACCGGTACCTCGCGCAGAGCGACATCCGTCGGCTCCGGCCAGCCATGAGGGCGGGCGACAAGATGCCAGGCGCGGCCGGACTCGGGAAGTGCGGTCATGGAGCGGGGCCTCCTCGGTTGAAGCTTCACTACCTGAAAGAACCATGCTCCTGAATATTTCATGTTGTCAAGTAACTGGCTATGCTCGTGTCCATGGCCACTCCACGCACAGACCCGCTGAGCCTCGAAGTAGTCGAGCTGATCGGCACCGTCGTGGCCCGCTACTACGAGGAGTACGACCAGGCCGCGGCCGAACACTCCCTCACCGGCGCGCAGGCACGCGTCCTGCGACTCCTTTCCATGGAGCCCATGCCCATGCGCCGGATCGCACAGAAGCTGAAGTGCGAGCCGTCCAATGTCACCGGCATCGTGGACCGGCTCGAAGCGCGCGATCTGGTGGAGCGGCGTCCGGATCCGGCCGACCGCCGGGTGAAGCTCGCCGCTCCGACCGAGAAGGGCCGGGCGACGGCGGCGCTGCTGCGGAACTCACTGAACTTCGCGCGGGAGCCGCTCGCGGAACTGTCCGAGGAGGAGCGCCGGATGCTGCGCGATCTGCTCAAGAGGATGCTGGGCGAGGACGTGGAGTAGCGGGCGCACGCGGGATCGCGTAGGTGGACCGGGTACGGCGCGTACGCGGACCAGGTACGGCGATCAGGAGCACGATCAGGAGCAGAAGATCCACAGGATGCAGGTCTCGGTCGGCTCGGGAGCCGGCGGAGGCGGCGGCGGAGGCGCCTGTGTCGTCGGGCTCCCCGAGGTGGGCTCCTCGGTGGGCCCGGAAGGACCGGTCGTTCCCGGTGTGGTGGAACCGTCGGGACCGGGCGAGCCGGACGCGGACGGATCCGGACTGCCACCCTCCGCCGTGCCCGCCGAGCCGGAAGGCGACGCGGCCGGGGCGGCCTCGCCGGACGCCGACGCAACGGGTTCGCCACTACTGCCGGGACTCGCCGAACCGGTCGTACCGGGATCCGTGGACGGCGCCGGTCCCGGATCGTCGGGAGCCTCGGGCCGGTCCGTGTTCTGCGGTCCGCCCTCGAAGTCGACCGGAGTCTCCTCCTTGACAGCGGAGGCACGGTCCTTGCCCGGAGGCTCCATGGCCAGCTCGGCCAGGCCCAGCGTGGCGAGCGAGAGCAGTACGCCGAAGGTCGCTATGAGCACCTTGCGCCGGCGCTTGCCGCGCGCCCGGCGTGGTCTGCCACGCGTACGGCGAGGCCGGGACTGGCCCTTGCGGCGGCGCGAGGACGAGCCGCGCCGCACCGGGCCCGGCTCCGGACGGCGGCCGGACAGTACGACCTCACCGAGCACGAGCTCACCGTCCGGCGCGTCCTCGTACTCTCCGTGATCTTCGGTGCCCTCGCCGTCCCGGTCCGGGCGGCGGCTGTGGTGCGGCCCGGGGGATGGCGGGGCTTGCTGCCTGAGCTCCTCGGCGGGGGTGCCGCATCCGGCGCACGTGAGTGCTCCGTTGAGGTGCCGTCGGCACTGGTCGCAGTAGTCCATGGCGCCCCGCAGATTATGCGGCGGCAGGGCGACGCGCATAGACGAGGCTGTGAGGGTCTTGTGTGGACTGCCGTGTCATGCGTGTCTCCGGCCTTCCGTGGGTACCGGCAAGATGGCGGTATGACGTCCAATGGACCGTTCGGTCCGCTCGAATTCCAGCTCGTCCTGCTGCGGCGGATGGCCGACCATCAGCCCGAGCTGGTCGACGACGCCCGCCGTGAACTGGGCATGTCCCTGGCCGAGATGCGTGAGGCGAACCGCCGCTGGCAGGCGATGGTGCGCGCGCCACGGGCCCGCGGCGCGCTGTCCCGTTACCGCTCCGTCCTCGGCGAGCCGGAGCTGACCTTCCGTCGGGCCGTCGGCGATCTGGAGTGCGACGCCCTGCTCTGGCCCGTACCGCTCTGGCCAGGTCTGCGGTTCGAGGTGATGGTGGCGCCGGGCGGGGCCGTATGGAACGAATGGCTGGTACGCGCGCCGGGGACGGCCGGTCCCGAGCTGCGTACGGCCGGCGATCTGCGCCCGTGGTCCTGCACCGTGGACGAGGTCGCGCGGGCCTTCCCGCCCGCCCGGCCGATGCAGGGCAGCGCGCCGACCAGGCTACGGCTGGCATTCACTCTCCCGGGCGGCGGTCCGGGCGTCGCGGACTTCACCTGGGGGCTGTTGCAGCACTGGTCCGAGACGCGCTAGGACGAGTCGGAGCGGACCGGGCACGGCCCGTCGGGAGCACCGGAAACGGCGCGGCCGGGCGATCCGGACTGGCCGTACGACCAAGGCGTACGAGTCGCGGACACGGCCGCCGACACCTCCTGCCGCGCCGTCAACTCCGTACGCCCGACCGGCGCAACCCAGCGCGCGCCGCGAGGGCCGTCGCAGCACGATGCGAACAGGGCCGGCCGCCGCCGGTGAACCCATCAGCGCTCTCGGGAGACCCTGCCGTGACCGTCAGTCTTGAGCAGTTGCGACGCTGCCACATCGCCGTCGACCTGGGGGCCGCCAGGACCCGGGTCTTTGTCAAAGGAGCGGGGCTCGTCGTCGACGAACCGAGCGTCGCCGCCATGAACACCCGTACCGGTGCGCTCATCGCCGTCGGCGCCCTCGCCGAGCAGATGACGGGCCGTACGCCCGACTACATCCGGGTCGTCCGGCCGGTCTCCGGCGGGACGGTCGTCGATATCGAGATGGCCCAGCGCATGCTCCGCCAGCTCCTCGGTGACAAGCTGCGCCGCCAGCTCCGCCGCAAGCCACGGCTGCGCGCCGCCGCCTCCACTCCGCACGACAGCGATCCGCTCGCGCAGCGCGCCGCCGTGGAGACACTGATCGGTCTCGGCGCGCGCCGGGTCGAACTGGTCGACACGCTGATCGCCGCGGCCGTCGGCTGCGGACTGCCCGTGGAGCAGCCCACCGCCAATATGATCATGGTCTGCGGCGCGGCGACCACCCAGGTCGCGGTCCTCTCCCTCGGCTCGATCGTCACCGCCCAGCGGATCCCGGTCGGCGGCAACGCCATCGATCACGCGGTGATCCAGCATCTGCGTCACCAGCACGAGCTGCTGCTGCCCAGCCAGTCCGTACGCCCGCTGCAACTCGCGCTCAGCGACAACGGCCTCACCGCGCAGGGCCCGAGCACCACCGAGATCCACGGCCGGGACGTGGCCACCGGTGTCGCCCGTTCGGTGCTGGTGGACACCGCCGCCGTACGGGACGCGATCTACTCACCGCTGACGGCCGTCCTCGACGGCATCGGCAAGGTGCTCAGGGACTGCCCGCCCGATCTGGTGGCCGATCTCGCGGACGGCGGGATCACGATGGTCGGCGGCAGCGCGCTGATGCCCGGTCTCGACCAGATGCTGCGCAATGCGACGGGCATGCCGGTGGCGATCGCGGAGCGTCCCGACATCTGCGCCGTACTCGGCCTCGGTGCGATGCTGGAGGGAAAGATTCAGCCAATGGTCCTGAACCCGCTGGCCGTGGTCCGCTGACGGCGGAGCCGCCGCTCGACCGACGAACGGCCGGCCGGCGGCGTGCAGGGCGGGCGAGAAGACGAGCGGTGCGATGAGCGGAGAGCCGGAGGCAGGACAGGAACCGGAGGCCGCGCGGGAGCCAGGGCAGGAGCCGGAGCCAGGGCAGGAGTCACGGCCTGAGACGGGTCCAGGGCCTGGGCCGGAGGCCGACGGCATGGCGCCCGAGCCTCTGCTGCCCGCGCTGCTGGAGGCCGTGCTCGGCATCAGCACCGAACTCGAACTGCGGCCCGCGCTCCAGCACATCGTCGACACCGCCACCGAACTCATCGGTGCCCGGTACGGCGCCCTCGGAGTGATCGATCCCGAGCGCGGCCGGCTCACCGAGCTCTTCACGGCCGGGATCAGCGACAGCGAGCGGGAGCGCATCGGACGGCTCCCCGACGCGCACGGCGGGCTGCTCGGCGTACTCGTCCGGGACGCGAAGCCACTGCGGCTGGACGATCTGACGGCCCATCCCCGGTTCGCCGGCCTGGCGCCCGGCCATCCGCCGATGCGCTCCTTCCTCGGAGTGCCGGTCCAGGTGGACACCGTGGTCCTGGGCAGTGTCTATCTCACGGAGAAACGCACCGGTCCCTTCACCGAGCAGGACCAGGAGCTGCTGGGCGTGCTGGCCTCACAGGCGGGCATCGCGATCGGCAACGCCCGGCTGTACGGAGCGGCCCGGCGGCGCGAGCGCTGGATCAAGGGAGCCGCGGCGGTCACCACGGCGCTGCTGCGCGGCGAGAACGCGGCGGACTCGCTGCTGACCGTCGCCGAGTCGGCCAGACTGCTCGCCGACGCCTACGCGGGTGTGGTGCTCCAGCCCACCGAGGAGGGCGGGATGGAGATCGTCGCCGCGTCCACGATCGGCGATCCGGACGGCATCGTCGGCACGGTCATCGAGCCCGGCTCGCCCGTACTGGTCCAACTGCTCGGCGGAGAGCCGGTGTTCATCGAGGACTCGTCCACCGATCCCAGGATGACCACCCATGTACGGTCCCGCTTCGGGCCGAGCATGATGCTGCCGCTCCAGAGCGGCGGCAAGCTGATCGGCACGCTCGCCCTGCCGCGCCGGCGCGGCGGCCGTCCGTACAGCGCGGTGGACCGGCTGCTGGCCACCCAGTTCGCCTCCCAGGCCGCGGTCGCGCTCGTACTGGCGGACTCCCGGCACAACCGGGAGCAGCTCGCGGTGTACGAGGACCGTGACCGGATCGCCCGCGATCTGCACGATCTTGTTGTCCAGCGCCTCTTCGCGACCGAGATGATGCTGGAGTCGACCAGACGGCGTGCGGGCACTCCGGAGCTGGACGAGCTGCTGGGCCGGGCCGTGGACGAGCTGGACTCCACCATCCAGGAGGTGCGGACCACGATCTTCGCGCTCCAGCAGCCGCCCGCCGACGCTCCGACGAGCGTGCGCGGGAAGGTGTTGCGCGAGGCGGACGGCGCGGCGGTGCTGCTGGGCTTCCGGCCGTCGGTGCACTTCAACGGACCGGTGGACACGCTGGTCGGCGAACCGGTGGGCCGGCGGCTGCTGGCCCAGGTGCGCGGCGCCCTCGCCGCGGCGCACCGGCGGGAGGGCGTGACGGCGATCGAGGTGGAGATCGACGCGAACGCGGCGCTGCCGGACGGGGCGGAGGGCGTACGGCTGGTCGTCACGGACAACGGCGTGGGCGAGGACGGTGAGCAGGGTACGACGATGACCTGGGAGGAACCGCGTCCGGGGCCGTAGGCCGCTTGGTGAGCGCGCGCAAGAGCCGCCCGTCAGCGCAGCAGATCGTGGAGCGAGGCCGTCAGCCGCGTGGCGAACGCCTCCCGGGTGCCGGAGTCCACCAGCTCCAGGGACAGATACGGATTGAGGTCCTCCAGCTCGACCAGCAGCAGTTCTCCGTCCGGCGCCCGGCAGGCGTCCACGCGCTGTATCCCGTGCTCAAGACCGTTCCAGTCGATGAACCGGCGCGCGAACTCCAGATCCGCCGCGCCGGCCTCGTACGGCTCCAGCTCCCAGCGCCGCCCGGGATCGGGCGCGTACAGGGCGTACTGAAAGTCCCGGTCGATGAAGTAGAACGAGACCTCGTAGCGGAACGGGATCCGCGGCTGCACCAGAACGTCACCGAAGACGAGGTCCGCCAGCCGCTCCGCCGGGACGAACTCCATCCCTATCGAGTCCGCGCCCAGCCGTGGCTTCACCACATAGGTGCCGGCCGCCGGCAGCCGGCCGAGGTCCTCGGCGCGGTCGACGGTCGGTATGACCGGATATCCGGCGGCGCTCAGCTCCGCCAGATATCCCTTGCCGG
The DNA here is from genome assembly GCF_042732975.1 of Streptomyces sp. NPDC059743. Lineage (NCBI taxonomy): Bacteria > Bacillati > Actinomycetota > Actinomycetes > Kitasatosporales > Streptomycetaceae > Streptomyces > Streptomyces sp. NPDC059743. The sequence continues at coordinate 315,470 of NZ_JBHWGS010000005.1, forward strand.
TCATGTCCGCCCGGCCGGTCAGCGGGTTGTAGACCCGGATCCCGGCCGCGCGGGCCCGGTCGCGGAAGGCGTCGTACTCCTTCTGGTAATGGAGTACGGGCCCGCTGTTGCGCACCACGACCGCGTCGAAGGACTCCATCAGCCGTGCGGCGTCGAGAGGGTGGCACAGCGCCACGGCGAAGTCCCGCCGCAGCCGCGAGGAGAGCCGGATGTCCTCGTCGCAGTATCTGCGTCCCTGGGCCTCGTAGCCGAGATCGGTGACATAGAGAAGGGCGGACACGGTGCTCCTGGTATGGCTCGGAGGGAAACCGGGCCTACGAGGACCCAGGCTGGCTCACAGTACGCAGGAGTTCACCACATCGCCGGAGGCGGGCTTGGGTACGGTACGGCTCGACGGCGGCAGCGCGCCACGCTCGACCCATCGGGTCAGCGCCTCGAACGCGCTCCGGTAGCAGGGCAGGATCGGACGCAGCCGGTCCGGATAGCTGTCGTAGAGGCCGTCGACATGCGTACCGCCCTCGATCGTGTAGTAGCGGTGCAGCTTGGCCCGGTGCTGGTCCTTGATCATGCGCGTGTACACGTCCGAGTCGGCGGCGATCGGCAGCAGCGTGTCCAGCGAGCCCTGGAGCGTGATCATGGGCTTGCCGATCCGGCCGGTCAGCGAGACGCGCTCGACGGCCCGGTGGACGGAGCGCGGCCGTTCCGCGTAGTCGTACGCGGCGTCCGAGGCGCAGGGCGCGAGAATCTCCGCCGTCGTGGAACCGGCCGAGGCGCCCGGGCAGTTGGTGTCGTACGTCGGATCGAACTCGGCCCGGTACACCTTCTGTGTCAGTCCCCAGTAGGCGGTCTGGTGGTAAGGCCAGAGGAACTCACTGCCCGGCGCGAACCCGGCCGCGTACATGTCGTCCGCTCCCGCGCCGCCCGCCGCGTATGCCACCGTCGTGGGCAGATAGGTGAGCAGATTGGGTCCGCGCTCCGTCCAGAGCACGCCTTCCCAGTCCACTCCGCCGTCGTACAGCTCGGGATGGTTCTCCAACTGCCAGCGGGTCAGATAGCCGCCGTTGGAGGTGCCGGTCATATACGTACGGCGCGGGGCGTGTCCGTACGCGCGCTGGACCGCCTTCTTGGCAGCCCTGGTCAGTTCGGTGGTGCGCCGGTTCCATTCGACGACCGCGTCACCGGGCCTGGTGCCGTCGGTGTAGAAGTCGGGCCCGCTGTTGCCCTTGTCGGTGGAGGCGAAGGCATAGCCCTGCGCCAGCACCCAGTCGGAGATCAGCGGATCCAGCGAGTACTGCTTGCGCGTGCCGGGCGCGCCGGTCACCACGAGCCCGCCGTTCCAGCGGTCGGGCAGCCGGATCACGAACTGGGCGTCGTGCTTCCAGCCGTGAGTGGCGTTCAGCCGCGAGGAGTCGGGGAAGTAGCCGTCGATCTGGACACCGGGCACGCCCGAGGGATTCTCGGTGCCCTTCGCGAAGAGCGGCGACCAGTCCGTGGAGTCGGTGTACTGCGTGCCCGCGAGCGCCGTGGAGGTCAGATCCGGCAGACAGGCCGCGGTCTGGAACTCCGCGCCCGGTACGGAGACCCGGTCACGTACGGCACAGTGCGACGGCGCCGCACCGGCCTCCGAGTCCGGTACGGGGGCCGCCGCGGCGCCGGTCGCCGTGACCGCCAGCAGCATGGCCGCCAGCGCGGTGACACCTGTTCTCACACGCATGGAACTCCTCCGATTGGCTCGACCTGATCGGTCCATCAATGCCATGGCGCACATCGTCAGCGCCTCATGAAGGTCGGGCCATGTGGACGGCCCATAGTTCCAAGCATCAAAAGGTAGAGCCCCAACCCACCCCGGCCGGGCCACCGCACATCCCGGCCGGGGCCAGTAGGGCCGGGCCGGATCAGAGACGGGCGGCCACCGTGCGGGCCAGGTCTTCGAGCGGCTTACGGGTCTCGGTCGGCGGGACCGAGCGTACGAGGCGTATGGAGATCCACTGTTCGGAGGTGCGGAAGAAGACGGATCCGTCCTCCAGATACGCCTCCTCGCCGATTCCGGAGAGCGGGCTCAGCTCATGCCCGATGCCGCGTTCGGCGTCGAGATAGCTCCGCGCGGAGTCGCCGACATAGACCTCCACCTGTGCCGAAGGACCGGACGCGAGCCCGGTGTAGGTGCAGGTCTCGTCAAGGGGCGCGGCGGGATTGAGCTTCGAGTCGGCCAGCGTCTCGGCCTCCTCCTGCGAGACGATCCCGCAGGGATCGCCGGCCGCCACCGGACTCGCCGACGGCTCCGACGGGCTCTCCGCGGGCTCCTGCGGAGGCTCCTCCACCGGCACGGTCGGGCTCGGCAGATCACTGGCGGTCGGAGTCGGGTCCGGATCCTGGTTCTGGATCGCGTCGCATCCCTGGAGCGCGAGGACCGCGACCAGGGCCAGTGGCGCCATCGCCACCGCCGACAGCGGGCGGGCGCGTCTGTCGGTGCGTCTACCGGAGCGGGTACGAGTACGAGTGCGCGTCATCGGATCAGTCCCCTTGGGCAGCGTGGTGGAGGGCTCTGACAGCCTCTCCGAAGCAGGCGAAATCTGGGACGCGCCGAACCCACCGATCGGTTTCCGCCAAACGCAGCCCCGGTGCGCCGGACGCTTCCCCGAGGTCTGCGCCAGGTGGCGGCCAAGTTGATCCATGCGGGTGGAGGTGGCATCCATACGATCAAGGAAACGCCGCCGCAAGGAACGATTCAGCTATCGTCCGACACGTACATCGGTCCGCTCTCCCACGTCGACAAGGAGGTCGCGAGGAATGCCCGAGCTCCCGTTCCCCGCGCCCGCTGTGAGCGTCTGTCAGTCCCCGTCGCTCACGCACCGCTCACGCAGGACCCGGCAGACGACGGAGCGCCCCATCCTGGTCTGATACCAGCTGGGGCGCTCGGATACTGGTCGGATCGTTTCCTCGAACGTCCGTCCGCGTGGGGCGGGTGGGACTCGAACCCACGGCCGACGGATTATGAGTCCGCTGCTCTAACCGGCTGAGCTACCGCCCCTAACGGCGCGTCGCGCACATTTGTGCGCGCCGTCTGCCGCAGCATAGCCGCTCATACGATCTCCTGCCTCGGATGGTCGGCATCGCCCTGACCTTGAGGACTTCGCCGTACACCGCCCGGTTGCGGGATTGGCGCAGAACAGACGAAAAAGGACCCCGAGGGGCCCTTCTCGCTCTCCTGCTCCCCCGGCTGGACTCGAACCAGCAACCCTCCGGTTAACAGCCGAATGCTCTGCCAATTGAGCTACAGGGGACCGCGCTCCCCCGACTGGACTCGAACCAGTAACCTGCCGGTTAACAGCCGGCTGCTCTGCCAATTGAGCTACAGGGGATTGCTGCATGTGCACCGAACGTACCTGCCCGGGTCCTCCCGGGCGGCGCGCGCTCGCCGCGACACATACATTAGCGCAAGCAGGGGGGTGTTCCGCCAATCGCTATCGACCCGGCTCACGCCGGGTGATCCCGGGCCCCCACGGGGTAGGCGGAGGGCAGAGACCGACGGTCCGCCGCCGACACCGGGGACCGGGACATCAGGGAAGGGTGGCAGCCATGCGGTACCGCCTCGCATTCATCGCGGGACTGGCTTGCGGATATGTGCTCGGCACACGTGCCGGACGCGAGCGTTACGAGCAGCTCAAGAAGTCGGTGCGCGAGGTGTCCCAGAACCCGGCCGTGCGCAACGCCGCAGAGTCGGCCGCGCAGACCGGCCGCGAGGTCGCGGAGAAGGCGTATCAGTCGGTGAGCGCCGTGGTGGGCGACCGGGTGCCGGACTCCGTGGCCCACCGGGTGCGCTCGCTGCGGGAGCGCAGTCAGAACGGCCAGGATGACTGGGGTACCAGCAATACCTGACCGGTCCGCCCCATACACCCGCGTGCCGTCCCGGACGCGTCCGCCGCGCCGCGCGTGCGGCAGAATCAGGTGTCATGGGAATAGTCGCCGGGTTGGACAGTTCGTCCGGATTCACACGTGTCCTCGTCTGCGACGCGGACACGGGCGCCGTGCTGCGGCAGGGCTACGCACCGCATCCGGTCGATCCGAAGGCCACCGAGATCGATCCTCAGGCCTGGCTGCTCTCCCTCGGCGAGGCCGCGTCCGGCGGTCTGCTGGAGGGCGTCCAGGCCATCGGTGTCTCGGCCCAGCAGGACGGCATGGTGGCCCTGGACCAGCAGGGCAATCTCGTACGGCCCGCGCTGCTCGGCAACGACAAGCGGGCGCAGGTCGCCGCCGCGGATCTGGTCGACGCGCTGGGCGGGCGGCAGGCCTGGGCCGAGGCGGTCGGATCCGTACCGCAGTCGAGCCGGCTCGTGGCCAAGCTGCGCTGGATGGCGCGGACCGAGCCGGAGGCGGCGCAGCGCACCGCGCTGGTGCTCCAGCCGCACGACTGGCTGGTCTGGCAGCTCCTCGGCCGGCCGGCGCGCAGCACCACCGACCGGGGCGCGGCGTCGGCGACCGGCTACTGGTCGGCGCGTACGGGCTCGTACCGGCCCGATCTCGTGGAGCTGGCGCTCGGGCATCAGGCCTCGCTGCCGGAGGTGCTCGGTCCCGCCGACGCCGCCGGAACCACTCCCGAAGGGCTGCTGATCTCCGCGGGCACCGGCGAGACCATGGCCGCCGCCTTCGGGCTGGGTGTGGCCGTCGGGGACGCCGTGGTGTCGCTGGGAGCCTCGGGCTCGGTGATGGCCGTACACCACGAGGCGCTCGCCGATCCGGCCGGAATGATCACCTCCTTCGCGGACGCGACCGGGATGCATCTGCCGGTGGTCCATACGCTGAACGCCGTCAGGGCCCTGCGCGGTACGGCGGAGCTGCTGGGGAGCGTGGGGCTGGCCGAGCTGTCCGCGCTGGCGCTCAAGTCCACGCCGGGCTCCTCCGGGCTGGTGTTCCTGCCGTATCTGGAGGGCGAGCGGACGCCTCAGCTCCCACACACGGCGGGCACACTGACCGGGCTGCGCCGCGAGTCGATGAAGCCGGAGCATCTCGCGCGGGCCGCGTTCGAGGGAATGCTCTGCTCGCTCGCCGACGCGATGGACGTGCTGCGCGGGCGCGGCGTGGAGGTGCGCCGGGTGTTCCTGCTGGGCGCCACCGCCGCGCTGCCCGCCATCCAGGCCCTCGCTCCGGCGGTCTTCGGCGCGCAGGTCGTCGTACCGCAGCCCGCGGACTACGCGGCGCGCGGCGCGGCGCGGCAGGCGGCCTGGGCGCTCGGCGTCTCGCGCGGATCGCTCGGCCCGCACAATCCGCCGGCCTGGCAGGGCGCGGCGGCGCAGATCTTCGAGCCGGGCGAAGACGCGGCCGTCGGCACGGCGGTACGGCAGCAGTACCGGGCGACGCGCGAGGAGATCCACCCGGGCGCCTTCGGCCAGGGAGCCTGAGGCCCGGGAGTCCGCAGCCCAGGAGTCTGGGGCGCAGGAGTCTGAGGTCCGGGAGTCCGGGAGCCTGCGGTCCGGGAGCCTGGGAGCCCGAGGCACGCGCGTGGCGCCGGCTTCCGGTAACGGTCCTGGTGGGGCCGTGTGCGGGTCGGCGTGCCGGCCTGCGCGTGAGGTCGTTCTTGACTCGTCCTTGGACATAAACCCGTGGGGCTCCGTGGGGGACGTACCGCAAGATGGGGTCTGACCTCCGGCCTGACCCCGATCCCGGTCCTGTCCGGCCCCGCCCCGCCGCCGACTCCGAGAGACCCCGCGTGCTCATTCGACTTCTGCGAGCCCATCTCGCCCCGTACAAGAGACCCATAGCCCTGCTGGTGGCGCTCCAGCTCCTCCAGACGTGCGCCACCCTCTATCTGCCCACCCTCAACGCCGACATCATCGACAACGGTGTGGTGAAGGGAGATTCGGGCTACATCCTGGAGTTCGGCGGCATCATGATCGCCGCCAGTGTGGTCCAGGTCATCTGCAACATCGGCGCCGTCTACTACGGCGCGCGGACCGCCTCGGCCCTCGGCCGGGACGTACGGGCCGCCGTCTTCGGGCGGGTGCAGAGCTTCTCCGCGCGTGAGGTGGGTCACTTCGGTGCGCCTTCGCTGATCACCCGCACCACCAATGACGTCCAGCAGATACAGATGCTGGTCCTGATGTCGTTCACGCTGATGGTGTCCGCGCCCATCATGTGTGTCGGCGGCATCGTCATGGCGCTCGGCCAGGACATCCCGCTCTCCGCGGTGCTGCTCGCCGTCGTACCGCTGCTCGGTATCTCCGTCAGCCTCATCGTCAGGAAGATGCGACCGCTCTTCCGCACGATGCAGACGCGGCTCGACACCGTGAACCGGGTGCTGCGCGAGCAGATCACCGGCAACCGCGTGATCAGGGCCTTCGTAAGGGACGACTACGAGAAGGGCCGTTTCAAGGAGGCCAACACCGAGCTGACCGATGTCGCGCTGTCCACCGGCCGGCTGATGGCGCTGATGTTCCCGACCGTGATGACGGTGGTGAACCTGTCGTCGATCGCCGTCGTCTGGTTCGGCGCGCACCGTATCGACAGCGGCGGGATGGAGATCGGCGCGCTGACCGCGTTCCTCGCGTATCTGATGCAGATCGTGATGGCCGTGATGATGGCCACCTTCATGTTCATGATGGTGCCGCGCGCCGAGGTGTGCGCCGAGCGCATCGAGGAGGTGCTGGACACCAGGTCGAGCGTCGTACCGCCGGAGAGCCCGGTGACGGAGCTGCGCAGGCACGGGCATCTGGAGATCCGGAGCGCGGAGTTCCGCTTTCCCGGCGCCGAGGAGCCCGTACTGCGGGATGTGTCCCTGGTCGCCAGGCCCGGTGAGATGACCGCGGTCATCGGCTCGACGGGCAGCGGCAAGTCGACGCTGCTCGGGCTCGTACCGCGGCTGTTCGACGCGACGGACGGTGAGGTGCTCGTGGACGGCGAGGACGTACGGCGGCTCGAACCGGCGCTGCTGGCGAAGGCGGTGAGCCTCGTACCGCAGAAGCCGTATCTCTTCTCCGGGACGGTTGCGACGAATCTGCGCTACGGCAAGCCCGACGCGACCGACGAGGAGCTGTGGCACGCGCTGGAGGTGGCGCAGGCGCGGGAGTTCGTCGCCGCGCTGGAGGGCGGGCTGAACGCGGCCATCGCGCAGGGCGGTACGAATGTCTCCGGCGGCCAGCGGCAGCGGCTCGCGATCGCGCGCACGCTGGTGCAGCGGCCGGAGATCTATCTCTTCGACGACTCGTTCTCGGCGCTGGACTACGCCACGGACGCGGCGCTGCGCGCGGCGCTGGCGCGGGAGACCGCGGAGGCGACCGTCGTGATCGTCGCCCAGCGGGTCTCCACGATCCGTGACGCCGACCGGATCGTGGTCCTGGACGAGGGCCGGATCGTCGGGGAGGGCCGCCATCACGAGCTGATGGCACAGAACAAGACATACCGGGAGATCGTGCTCTCCCAGCTGACCGAGGCGGAGGCTGCCTGATGAGCGGTCCAGGCGGACGCATGATGATGGCGGCGGGACCGACCCAGCGGTCCACGGACTTCAAGGAGTCGGGCAAGCGGCTGCTGCGGCTGCTCGCCGTGGAGCGGACCACGCTGTGGTGGATGCTCGCGGCCGGAGTGCTGAGCGTGGCACTGTCGGTGATAGGACCGAAGATCCTCGGACGGGCCACGGACCTGATCTTCGCGGGAGTCATCGGCCGGCAGACCAAGGAGGGCGTCTCCAAGGCGCAGACCATCGAGGGACTGCGGGCCAAGGGCGACGACGGGCTCGCCGATCTGCTCTCCGGAGTGGACTTCACGCCGGGCCACGGCATCGACTTCGGCGCGGTGGGCGAGGTGCTGCTGGTGGTGCTGGTGGTCTATGTGGCCGCCGGACTGCTGATGCTGGTCTCCACACGGCTCTCGATCCGGGTCATCAACAACACGGTGTACCGGATGCGCGAGGACGTCCAGGCGAAGCTGTCACGGCTGCCGCTGTCGTACTTCGACAAGCAGCCGCGCGGCGAGGTGCTCAGCCGGGTCACCAACGATGTCGACAACATCTCGCAGACCTTGCAGCAGTCGATGGGACAGCTCATCAACTCACTGCTGACCATCATCGGTGTGCTGGTCATGATGTTCTGGATCTCGCCGCTGCTGGCGCTGGTCGCGCTGGTGACCGTACCGCTGTCGGTGTTCGTCGCGGCGAAGGTCGGCAAGAGGTCGCAGCCGCAGTTCGTCCAGCAGTGGAAGGTCACCGGCACGCTCAACGCGCATATCGAGGAGATGTACACCGGGCACTCGCTGGTGAAGGTCTTCGGGCGGGCGGACGAGTCGGCCGAGCTGTTCCGCGAGCAGAACGACCAGCTCTACGAGGCCGGCTTCAAGGCGCAGTTCAACAGCGGGATCATGCAGCCGCTGATGCTCTTCATCTCCAACATCAACTATGTGCTGATCGCGGTCGTCGGCGGACTGCGGGTGGCCTCGGGCACCTTGTCGATCGGCGATGTGCAGGCGTTCATCCAGTACTCACGGCAGTTCTCGATGCCGCTGACGCAGGTCGCGTCGATGGCCAATCTGCTCCAGTCCGGAGTCGCCTCGGCCGAGCGGATCTTCGAACTGCTGGACGCGGTGGAGCAGGAGCCCGACGCGCCGTCCGTGGAGCGGCTGCGCAAGTCGCGGGGACAGGTGACGATCGAGCATCTCTCGTTCCGCTACGAGCCGGAGAAGCCGCTGATCGAGGATCTGTCGCTCTCGGTGGAGCCGGGACAGACGGTCGCGATCGTCGGTCCCACGGGCGCGGGCAAGACCACGCTGGTGAATCTGCTGATGCGGTTCTACGAGGTGACCGGCGGCCAGATCTCGCTGGACGGCCTGGACATCTCCCGGATGTCCCGTGCGGAGCTGCGCGCCAAAATAGGCATGGTCCTCCAGGACACCTGGCTCTTCGGCGGCACGATCGCCGAGAACATCGCGTACGGCGCGTCGCGCGAGGTCACCCGGGAGGAGATCGAGGAGGCGGCGCGCGCGGCCCACGCCGACCGTTTCGTCCGTACGCTCCCGGACGGTTACGACACGGTGATCGACGACGAGGGCTCCGGAGTCAGCGCCGGTGAGAAGCAGCTGATCACCATCGCGCGGGCGTTCCTCTCGGATCCGGTGATCCTGGTGCTCGACGAGGCGACCAGTTCGGTGGACACCCGTACCGAAGTGCTGATCCAGAAGGCGATGGCGCGGCTGGCACACGGCCGTACCAGCTTTGTGATCGCGCACCGGCTCTCCACGATCCGGGACGCGGATGTGATTCTGGTGATGGAGAGCGGCTCGATCGTCGAACAGGGCACGCACGAGGAGCTGCTGGCGGCGGAGGGCGCGTACGCACGGCTGTACGCGGCGCAGTTCGCGCAGGCGGTGGTGGAGGTCGACTGAGGCGGTGGAGGCTGGCTGAGCGAGCGGGCCTGAGGCCGGCTGGGAACGGCCGGGACGGTTTACGTGTCCGGCGCGGCGCCGCGTCCGTATTGCCTTGGGGTGTACTGCCCTCAGGCTGTACGGGCGCGGCGCCGGTCTCAGTCGAGATAGCCCCGGAGCTGGTCGGCGTAGGCGTGATCGCGGAGTTTGCCGAGTGTCTTGGACTCGATCTGCCGTATGCGCTCGCGCGTCACACCGAAGATCCGGCCGATCTCCTCCAGCGTCCGGGGCCGGCCGTCGGCCAGTCCGTACCGCAGCTGGACCACCTTGCGTTCGCGCTCGCCGAGCGTGGAGAGCACGGCCTCCAGATGCTCGCGCAGCAGCAGGAAGGCCGCGGACTCGACCGGGGACGCGGCGTCGCCGTCCTCTATCAGATCGCCGAGCGCGACATCGTCCTCCTCGCCCACCGGTGCATGCAGGGAGACCGGTTCCTGCGCGAGCCGCAGCACCTCGCTGACGCGCTCGGCGGTGAGATCGAGCTGCTGGGCCACCTCTTCGGGAGTCGGCTCGTAACCGCGCTCCTGGAGCAGCCGGCGCTGGACTCTCACGACACGGTTGATCAGCTCGACCACATGGACCGGGACCCGGATCGTACGGGCCTGGTCGGCCAGCGCCCGGGACATCGCCTGGCGGATCCACCAGGTCGCGTACGTCGAGAACTTGTAGCCGCGGGCGTAGTCGAATTTCTCGACCGCCCTGATCAGGCCCAGGTTTCCTTCCTGGACGAGATCGAGCATGGTCAGTCCGCGGCCGACATAGCGCTTGGCCACGGAGACGACGAGCCGCAGATTCGCCTCGATCAGCCGACGTTTGGCCATCCTGCCGAGCACGACCAGCCGGTCGAGGTCCAGCGCGAGCCGGGAGTCCAGATCGGTGGCACCGCTCAGCTTCTCCTCGGCGAAGAGGCCGGCCTCGACACGGCGGGCGAGATCCACCTCCTCGACGGCGGTGAGCAGCGGGACACGGCCGATCTCCCGCAGATACTGGCGGAAGAGATCGGAGGAGGGCCCGCCCGTGTCGGCACGGCTGCCCCGCCGTGCCGGTGGCTCGGGCACGAAGGGCACCTCCACGGGATCCTCAGTCAAGGGCTCCAGAGCCGGCGCCGAGGGCTCCGTCAGGGCCAAGGGCTCCGGAGCCAGGTCCGGTACGGCCGTCGACACAGCTGCCGGCACCGTCTCCGGGTGGTGGACGGCGCGGCTCTGGGACGGGACCGCCGCCGCGAACTCGCCGGTAGGCACGTTCGGGGGCACGGTCAGGGTCGAAGTCGGGGTCCGGTTCTGCACGGGGGGCGACCTCCAGGGTGATCGCTGCCGGTTCAGGGGCGTACGGCAGCGGGACGGAGGCGGCCGGGCCGTACTCCGTCCCGTACACGATGAGCGGATCCGCGGGGTGTGAGGCGCCCACCGTCGGCAGGCCGGCCGCGCTCCGTAGAACTCAGGCACCGAACCCAGTGTGGGGTACGACACATGACTGTCACGAGGGGCGTGCGGCGACTTTCTGCGTCCCGTACGTAACCGGGCTGTTACCCAGGGAGGCAGGAAGGGCGCGCCGGGTGGGGTTCGACGCGAGGCTCAGAGCGCGTCGGCGCCGCGGTTGCGGAGGGACTGGCCGTACTGCTGGAGCACCCACAGCTCGTTCTGCACAGCGGCGAGATGGTCCGGCGCGGCATGGGTGCCGAGCCTGGTCAGTGTGCCGGTGACCTCGCGGACCCGGCGGTCCACGGCGCGCAGCCGTACCTGGACGAGCTGCTCTCCCGCGTAGGTCTCGTCGATCGTCTTGCCGTGGAACACCTCCACGGCCAGCTCGGTGACCATGGCGCGCACCGCGTCGTTCGGCGCGGCCTCGCGGACCCGGGCCAGATACTCCGGAGCGGAGTGCAGGCCCTGCTCGGCGCCGCCCGCCTCGGCTATGGCACGGCGTACGGCGGCGTACGGCGGCGCGGTGAACTCGTCCTCGCCGTAGGCGTCGAAGGCCGGTGAGACCAGCTCGGGCCGCTGGAGGGCGAGCTTCAGCAGCTCACGCTCGGTGCGATGGGCCGGGCTGCGGAGATTGAGCGCGGGCCCCGAGGAGCCGGGGCCGGCTCCGGACGGGCCGGGGCTGCCCGCGCCCTGCCGGGGCCCGCTCTCGTACGGCTGGTTCTCGTACGGCCGGCCGGCGGCGCGGGAGCCGGGCGGCGCGGCCGGTCCACGGCCGCCGCGGTCGCGCGCCCAGCGCGCCATCTGCCCGACGCGCTTGACGACGAACTGAGTGTCCAGGATGCCCAGGATGCCCGCGAGCTGGACGGCGACCTCGTGCTGCGAGGCACCGTTCTTGATCCGGGCGACGATCGGCGCGGCCTCGTCCAGGGCCGCCGCGCGGCCCGCCGGGGTCTCCAGGTCGTAGCGCGAGACGATCTGGCGGATCGCGAACTCGAAGAGCGGCGTGCGCGGTTCGACCAGGTCCTGTACGGCTTCGTCGCCCTTGGCGAGCCGCAACTCGCACGGGTCCATGTTGTCCGGCGCGATGGCGATATAGGTCTCGGCGGCGAACTTCTGGTCGTCCTCGAAGGCGCGCAGCGCAGCCTTCTGGCCGGCCGCGTCGCCGTCGAAGGTGAAGATCACCCGGGCGCTGCCGTTGTCCATCAGCAGCCGCCGGAGGATCTTGATGTGGTCGCCGCCGAAGGCCGTGCCACAGGTGGCGATGGCGGTGGTGACACCGGCGAGATGACAGGCCATCACATCGGTGTAGCCCTCGACCACCACGGCCCGGCTGGACTTGGCGATCTCCTTCTTGGCCAGGTCCACGCCATACAGCACCTGGGACTTCTTGTAGATCGCGGTCTCGGGCGTGTTCAGATACTTCGGACCGTTGTCGTCCTCGCGCAGCTTGCGCGCACCGAAGCCGACCACCTCGCCCGAGATGTCCCGGATGGGCCACATCAGCCGGCCGCGGAACCGGTCGATCGGGCCGCGGCGGCCGTCCTGGGAGAGTCCGGAGAGCAGCAGCTCCTTGTCGCTGAAGCCCTGGCCGCGCAGAAAACGGGTGAGATGGTCCCAGCCGGCAGGGCTGTAGCCGACGCCGAAATGCTCGGCCGCCGCCTGGTCGAAGCCGCGCTCGGCGAGGAACGTACGGCCGATCTCGGCCTCCGCGCCGCCGAGCTGCTCCGCGTAGAACCGCGCGGCGATCTTGTGCGCCTCGACCAGCCGCGTGCGCTCGCCGCGCTGGCTCGCCGGGTTGTAGCCGCCCTCCTCGTACCGGAGGGTGATGCCCGCCTGGGCGGCGAGCCGCTCGACCGTCTCGGAGAAGGAGAGATGGTCGATCTTCATCACGAAGGCGATGGTGTCCCCGCCCTCCTGGCAGCCGAAGCAGTGGAAGAGACCCTTGCTCGGACTGACCTGGAAGGAGGGGGACTTCTCGTCGTGGAAGGGACACAGGCCCTTGAGATTTCCGCCGCCCGCGCTGCGTAGCTGGAGGTATTCGGACACGACGGCGTCGATCGGGACGGCGTCCCGCACCGCCTTTACGTCGTCATCGTTGATCCTGCCTGCCACGCGTGAATACTACGGGGGCGGGCGGACACCGTTCGTCGGCTGTGGACAGTGGGCTGTGGACAGTGGTGGCCGGCCGGCTGTGGATGGCCGCGGGTGGTCCCGGTTGTCAGCCCTGGTGGGTGCCGAGGGTTCCGAGAGAGCCGAGCGGGACGCCCGGGTCGGCGAGGGCGTCGGGGTCCTGCTGTTCACCGGAGCGGATCAGACGCTGGATGTCCTCGGTGACGTCCCAGACGTTGACGTTCATCCCGGCGAGCACTCTGCGGTCCTTCAGCCAGAAGGCGACGAACTCCCTCTTTCCGGCATCGCCGCGTACCACCACCTGGTCGTACGAGCCGGGCGGCGCCCATCCCGAGTACTCCAGGCCCAGGTCGTACTGGTCGGAGAAGAAGTACGGAACGCGGTCGTAGGTGACGTCCTGACCGAGCATGGCGCGGGCGGCGGCCGGGCCTCCGTTGAGGGCGTTGGCCCAGTGCTCCACCCGCACCCGGAGGGCGGACGGAGCGGCGCCCGGACCGGCGCTGAGACCGGCGCTGAGACCGGCGCCCAGGCCGGTGCGCGGATAGGCGAGCGGGAAGGCGGCCACATCACCGGCCGCGTAGATGTCCGGGTCGGAGGTGCGCAGCGCGGAGTCCACGGCGATACCGCCGCCCTGGGCGCGGTCGCCGAGATCGAGCCCCGCGGCCTCGGCGAGGACCGTACGCGGAGCGGCGCCGATCGCGGCGAGCACATCGTGGGCCGGATGCTCCTCGCCGTCGTCCGTACGGGCCGACAGGACCATGCCGTCCTGGCCGATGATCTCGGTGAGCCGGGCGCCGAAGTGGAACCGTACGCCGTGCTCCTGGTGCAGCTCGGTGAAGAGCTGGCCCAGCTCGGGGCCGATGACATGGTGGAGCGGCGTCGGCGCGGTCTCGACGACGGTGACCTCGGCGCCGTAGCCACGGGCGGCCGAGGCGACCTCCAGACCGATCCAGCCCGCGCCCGCGATCACGAGATGGCCGTTGTCACGGCCGAGGGCGGTCAGCGTCTGGCGCAGCCGGTCCGCGTGGGCGAGCCGGCGCAGATGGTGGACACCGGCCAGGTCCGTACCGGGAATGTCGAGGCGGCGCGGTTCGGCACCGGTGGCCAGCAGCAGCTTGTCGTACCGCACGGAGGTGCCGTCGCCGAGATGCACACACCGCAGCTTCCGGTCGATGGAGGTGACGGTCTGGCCGAGATGCAGTTCGACCTCGGCCCGGGCGTACCAGGCGGGCTCGTGCACGAAGACGCTGTCCCGTTCCTCCTTGCCGGTCAGATAGCCCTTGGAGAGAGGCGGACGTTCATACGGGTGGTCGCGCTCGTCGCCGATGAGGATCACCCGGCCGGTGAAACCCTCCGAACGAAGGGTTTCCGCGGCTTTCGCCCCGGCCAGCCCACCGCCGACGATGACAAAAGTCTGATGTGCGTCGACCACTTGATGCCTCCTCTTCGTGCTGCCGCCATCTGCGAGCGTCCCGCACGGAGCGTGATGGCGAAAGAGGGAGCGCTCCACGGGCATGTATCACTGCTGTGATCCGGCTACTTTCGTACAGGCGCGGACCGGGAGCGGTGAGGCATGAGGTGCGCATGTCGCTGATCCACGGCTTCCACGAGGGCTTCCACGAGCGTCACCCATTCATGATGCGCGGGACCGGCGTATGACGCGCGTACGAGCTCGCCGTCAGGCGCGGCCGGTGAGCTCCGTGTGCAGGGTGCGGGCCGCCGCGTCGGTGAAGGAGGCGATCTGGTCGACAAGGACGCGCTTGCGCGCCCGGTCGTCGGCAGCCGCGTCGAACAGCGCGCGGAACTGCGGATCGAGCCCTTCCGGCGCACGGGCCGTGAGCGCCTCGGCCAGCTCCGCCAGGACGATCCGCTGGTCGGCGCGGAGCGCCTCCTGTTCGGCGCGCTGCATGACATAGCGGTCGGCGACGGCCTTGAGGACCGCGCACTCCAGCCGGGCGGTGCGCGGAACGACCAGTTCGGCGGCGTACCGGGTGAGGGGGCCCGTACCGTACGCCTCGCGGGTGGCGGCCTCGGCGGCCAGACAGAACCGGCCGATGAGCTGACTGGTGGCGTCCTTGAGACGGGACTGCGCCACGGCGGAGCCGTCGTAGCCGCGCGGCCACCACTCCTGCGCCATGAGCCGGTCGAGCGCGTCGGACAGTTCCCGCGGATCGGTGTCCCGTGGCACATAGCGGCCGATGGCCACCGCCCAGATCCCGCGCCGCTCGGTCCCCGAGGAGAGCGCGGCGGGAACGACATGGCCGGCGTGCAGGCCGTCCTCGAAGTCATGGACCGAGTACGCGACATCGTCGGACCAGTCCATGACCTGCGCCTCGAAGCAGGTACGGTCCGCCGGCGCGCCCTCGCGGGCCCAGCCGAAGACGGGCAGATCGTCCTCGTACACCCCGAACTTCAGCGAGTCCGGCCGGATGGGATGGGCACCGCGCGGCCATGGGTATTTGGTGGCGGCGTCCAGGGTGGCGCGGGTCAGATTGAGACCGACACTGACCGGATCGGATGTCTCCGTGAACCGGACGAACCGTTTCGGTTCGATACGGGTGAGCAGCCGGAGCGACTGCGCGTTGCCCTCGAAGCCGCCGCAGTCCGCGGCGAAATCGTTGAGCGCCTGCTCGCCGTTGTGGCCGAACGGCGGGTGGCCCATGTCATGGGCGAGACAGGCCGCCTCGACGAGATCCGGGTCGCAGCCGAGCGCGGCGCCCAGCTCGCGGCCCACCTGGGCGCACTCCAGCGAGTGCGTCAGGCGCGTACGAGGGCTGGCGTCCCACTCCTGGCTGCGTGATCCGGGCGTCACCACCTGGGTCTTTCCCGCCAGGCGGCGCAGCGCGGCCGAGTGCAGCACGCGTGCCCGGTCGCGCTGGAACGCGGTGCGGCCCGGCCGCTTGTCGGGCTCGGGAGCCCAGCGCTCGGTGGCCGCGTCGTCGTAGCCGTCCGTCGGTGTGGCGAAGTGCGGCGGGGTCGTGCCCGTAATGCCTGCCATGCACCGAAGGTAACCGGAGTGGGTGGCGTGCGGTGGTCCGCGGAGCGGCGGGCGGGTGTCCCGGGAGCCGGTACGGAGGTTTTCCACAGGCTCACAGGCCGTGCGGGGGCGTTGTCAGACCGGTCTCCTACTGTGATGCCCGTTCGGAACCGGAAGGTCGGGGAGGGGTCCTGCCATGGGCTGGATCGAAACGTCGGGCGGGTATGCCGTCGCGCTGGACGGCACGCGGGTGCTGTGTCGCAACGCCGCGGGCCGCACATTGAAACAGGTGCCGTCGAAGCTCAAGGACGACACCGAGGTGGTACGGCTGCGGCAGTTGGCCGAGTGGCTGGAGCGGCACGAGCGGGAGTGCCGGGAGCAGGTGGACACCTGGCTGGTGCGTTCGCTGCCGGTTCCGGTGGCGCTGCTGGCGCGGGTGTGGCCGGATCCCGCCTGGCGGTCGGTGCTGCGGGATCTGGTGGTGGCGCCGGTGGCCGCGGACGGTTCGGCGGACACCGCGCGCGCCGGATTTCTGCGGGACGCGGATCCGGTGCGCGGGCTGGGGATCGTCGATCTGGACGGTGACTCGGTGCGGCTGGATCCGGCCGAGGTCGGCACGGTGCTGATTCCGCATCCGGTGCTGCTCGAAGATCTGGCGGAGCTACGGGAGTTCGCCGCGGAGCTGGGCGTGGAGCAGGGCGCCGAGCAGCTTTTCCGCGAGGTGTGGCGGCGGCCGGAGCCGGCCGAGGACGCTCCCGAGGGCACGTCCGCGCAGGGCTGGCGTGCGTACGCCAATGGGAAGTTCGCACAGCTCCGGCACGCCACGACTCGCGCGGTCTCGCTCGGCTACCGGGTGCGCGGCGGCTATGCGGTGTGCCCGCTGGTGGAGGGCGGCCGGCAGCTGGAGGCGGCGTACTGGGTGGGTGACGACTATCCGGACGGCGAGACGCTGACCGGTTCGCTGGAGTGGCGTGACGCGGCCGGGCGGCGGCTGCCGCCCGCCGAAGTGGGGCCGGTCGCCTGGTCGGAGGGCGAGCGGATGGCCGCGCTGGTGTACGCGGGCCGTGTGGTCGAGAACGACGAGGAGGGGGCGCTGTGAACGGGCGACTGGCGGGCGGGACGCTGTCTGACACAAGGACAGGGGACGCGCAGACAGGCAACGGGCAGGCACGGGACGGACAGGCACAGGACGGGCAGGCGCAAGAGAAGGATCTGCTGGAGGCCGGGGCGGTGCTGCCGCTCGGCGGCGCCGAGGGCGACACGCTGACGGCACGCGCGTACGGGCATCCCGCGCTGGACGAGCGCGCCGTGGTCCGGCTGGTGCCCGGCGCGATCGGCGCGGCGGAAGATCTCGCCCTGGAGTATCTGGGATTCGGCGCGGCCGAGGCGGTCGAGGTCGGCCGGGTCAAGCGGCAGTCGCTCGGCTTTCCCGCCTGGGCGCTCGTACACGATCCGGACAACGGCCATCACGCGCTCGCCGTGGTCAAGGAGATGGAGCGGCTCGCCCGGCAGGTCGCCACCAAACCGGGCCTGGCGAAGGAGGGCTTCGACGAGATCGGCGAGCGGCTGGACCGTTCCGTACCTCACTTCCTGCCCACCTTCTACGAACAGGTGGCGCGGCTCTTCCTGGCGGTCGAGTCCCGTCAGCAGGCGTCCGTGTTCTTCGGCAAGGCGCGGGCGGCCGAGCAGCGGCACGCGCTCGCGGTGGACGAGGAGCGGCTGCGGGAGGTCTTCCTGGAGTTCGCCGGCGCGGGCGCGCTGTCCGGCAAGGCCCTGCGCGAGCACGCCAAGGGGCTGACGGACCGGCTGTCGGCCGAGGAGGCGTACGGCCAGTTCAAGGCGGTCTCGCTGGAGCGCTGCGCGGCCGGACTCGCTCCGTACGCGGGCATGCTGGAGGATCTGCGGCGCCTCGCGAAGGGCGCGGGTCTGGACGCGGCGGCCGAGGAGCGGGCGCTGCTCGCGGAGATCATCCACACCGGCCCGATGAACCGCGCGGCGGTGAGCTTCTGGAAGTCGGCGCTGCCCGCTCTGCGGGCGGTCGCGGCCGAGGACCGCGCGGTGCGGGAGCGGCTGCTGGCGCTGCTGCCGGCCACGGGCGGTGACAGTCATGAGGAGTTCGACGCCTCCTGGCTCGCTCTGCTGGACCAGTGCGGAGCGATCGACCTGCTGGTGGACGGTACGGTCCCGGCCGCCGAGTGGCTGTCCTCATGGGCCAGGCACCGGCAGCGCGGCTGGCGCAGCTCCAAGCGGCTGCCCGCCGAACTGGCCCTGGTGGAGCGGCTGGTCGAGCGGCTGGTGGCCGACGGCACACCGGTACGGCTGCTCGGAGGCCGCGGCCGGCGTGTCACGGCCGACCTGGATCTGCTGGACGCCTGTCTGGCCTGGGGCGTGCCGGTCGACGGTCCTCCGGAGGATGCCTGGAATCTGGATCTGGACGACTGGCTCGGCGACGAACAGGAGGGACGCCGGGATCTCGTGGCGCTGACCTCCGATCCCCGGTTCACCCGGCTCATCCGTACAGGTGTGGAGCGGCTCGCCGACCAGGGCGACGCCACGGAGCGGCTCCGCGGGATCGCCGCTCATCCCGCGCTGCGCGGTGCGCTCGTGGGCTGGCTGGACGATCGGGCCGACGATCTGGCGCGGCCCTTCGGACTGCCCGAGCTGCACGGCCTGTTGACGCGGCTGTCCCGGTTCTCCTCGCCGTCCGTGCTGGCCACCGCGCCCGAGGCGGTGGCGCGGATCACGGCGGTCTCGCCCGCTCCGGCCCTGGCGAGGACACTGCGGGCGGGCATCCTGGACGAGCTGGGCTGGCCCGCACTGGAGGAGGCGCTGCCCGGGCTCGGAAAGGTCAGCCCGCGAGGTTCGGGACAGCGTTACGGCTACCAGAGCGACAGGTGGTACCGCGTCAGGGACGCCTGGCCGGCCCTGCTCGTCCGGGTCGACACCCAGGTCGCGGCGGTCGAGCCGTCGGCCGTGGTCGACCAGCGCACGCTGCCCTTGCCCGCGAAGTCGGTCCAGACCTGGGACACGATCACGGTCCGTTATGTCGGCGGCCAGTGGCTGATCGCCAACGGACTCGGGGACGACCGGCGGGCCCTGTGGTCGGGCCGTCCGAGCGAGGTGTTCAAGCCGACGGGCGAGCTGCACGACCACTGGACCGACTCCCAGGTGCCCTCGCTCGAACTGTCCGACGGCGGTCGCTGCTACGGCGGCCGGCCGGTATACGCGGGAGATACGTCGTTCGCCGGAGAGCGCCGCCAAGTGGCCTCCGACGGTATCTCCGTCTGGGTGCTGCACGAGAACCAGTGGTGGGAGTACGACCCGGAGTCGGCCCGCAGGGGCCGGGTCTCGGTGCCCGCCTTCTTCGACTCGGCCCTGGACTCGGCGCCGGCCGGCGGTGGCGTGAGGCTGCTGGAGCGGGCCTGCCGGCTGCTTCCTGTACAGCCCGGTCTGGAGTCCTCGCCGTTCGGCACGAAGGACGGGCTGCTCGGCTGGTGGGTGACGTACGACCCCAAGGAGCGGACGCTCACGGCCTGTTCGGTGGACGGCAGCCGCAGTCCCGCCGTGCCGGTGCCGCCGCGCGCGAGCCTCGAACACCTCAACAACGGCCTTCCCGTACCGCCGCTGCGGCTGCCGGGCGGCGCCGTGCTGCATCCGCGGGAGACACGTGGCTTCTCGGCCTCGGTCACGCTGTACGACGCCGAGGGCATCCAGCTCGCCGAGGTGGAGGAGGGCGATCGTGGCGGCGCGTACGCGGCGGGCACGCCGCTCGTGGCGCCGCTGGCCCACTGGCACGCGCTGCGGCCACGGGACGAGCGAGGTTCGGCGGCGCTGCGCGCGGTGACCGAGACGAAGGCCCGGGAGCTGCTGGCCGCCGTCGCCGAAGGGACGAAGGCGAAGGCAGCCGTGCGCCGGATCCTGCCGGAGATCACCCATCCGGGACTGGTGGCGGGCGTGGCCGGAGTGGTCGCCGAGGCGGCACGCCACGGCAAGCGGATCGACACGTTCGCCGAGCAGGCCGCGCGCGGGCGGCAGGGCGCCGACGGACCGCGGGAGCCGGAGGTCAAGCACGCACAGGACGGGATCCTGCAGAAGGCGTGCGACGGCTTCACCCGGCCGACGTACCGGTACTCCTACCATCCGCTGGCGCAGGGCAGCGCAACGATCATCGAACAGATCCGGCTGCTGCCCGAGGTGCTGGCGCCGGACGCGGTCCCGGGCCGGGTGGCCCTCAAGGACCTCAGCGAAGGATGGGTGACATTGTGCGGAGCCGGGATGGCTGCGCTCGCGGTGCGCGCCGCCTCGCCCGCCGTCTCCGACGAACACCGGGCCGCCCTTGTGGAGTTCCTCAACTCGGCGCTGGCCGTGGAGAGCGGCGGTGACGCGCTCCTGATCGATCCGCGCGGGCGGCTGCGGGCGGTGGAGCTGAAGATCGCCGGAGAGTCCGAGGACAAGCGCGCCGGAGAGGTACGGCACGCGGGAGACCGGCGGTTGCTGATCCTCGGCAGGCTGCAGTACGAGGAGAAGGAGGCGTACTGGCACTGCGTCGAGTACGACCCGGCCGGGGCCTTCGGCGGCTGGGACGGCTGCACTGTTGTCGAGTCCGAGGTGCTGGGCGCGGCGGACGACCCGGTGCGGGCGCCTGCGGTGCGGCGGCTGCTGGAGCTGGTGCGGGAGCGCGGGCCGCTGCCGTACCGCCCGGAGCAGGCGGTGGACTTCGCGGAACAGGTCGGAATCACTCCGGTGGCGGGCGCCCTGTTCCAGCTCGGTTCGCCCGGGCTGACCGGCTATCACGCCCATGGCACGGTGTCCCCGGAGTATCTGGAGCCGCTGGGCGCGAAGAAGGCCGAGACGCAGGTGGGAGTGGCCACGCTGATGGCGCTGAGCATCGAGGAGCGGCGGGCGTTCACCGCCCTGCTGCTGCCCGGTGAGCCGGCGCGGGTGGCGGATCTGTGGACCACGGGCTTCGCGGTGGAACCGCTGGTGGGCGCGTGGACAGCGGTACGCGGCAGGCGACGGCCCACTCCGGCCTCGCTCATCCGTCCGATGGTGGCCGAGATGGGCGGCGGCACCGCCGTGGATGACGCGCTCAATCCCGAGTGTCAGCCCTGGCTCATGGGCCGTACCGAGCAGCGGTTGGTCGACGGCGAGCTGGAGACGGCGGATCCGGGTCTGGCGCTGACCGGGTCCAGGCTCAACGACACGGTCGGCGCGCTGCGCTGGCTCGCGTACCGGCTGCCGTACGGCGATCCGCTGCGGGCCGTCCTGCCGGAGACGGTGCGGAGGCTGCGGGAGCGGCTGGCCGATCCCGGGCTGCTGCTCGATCTGGGCGTCAGCCGGGACTCCGCATATGACGCCGTGTCACCGCGGCTGCGTGAGGCCTTCGGACTGGCGCCCAAGCGCGGCGGCGGCGAGAAGGAGATCACCGAGCTGTCGTCGGCGCTGGTGCTGACACCGACACGGTACGGACGGGACTGGGACTCGGTCTGGGTACGGCCGGCGGCCCTGCTGCCGGTGGCCGGCGCTACGGGCGCGGGCGGGGCGAGTCAGGACGGGACAGGCGAGGGCGAGACAGGTGAGGGCGGTCCCGACCATCCGGATCTGAAGCTGCTGGTGGCGACGGCGGGCCCGGCTCCTTCGCTGGAGGCGCTGCGGGCGGTGCTGAGCGAGGAGTTCATGGAGCTGGTCACGGCGGACGGCCCGCCGGGAGCACAGCAGAATCCGCTGCACAGCGTGCCGGAGCTGGTGGGCGAGGCGGCGGAGCGGTTCGGGCTCTCGGAGGACTCGGCGGCGCTGTATCTGATGCTGCTCGCGCTGCCCGATCCGACCGACCGTCAGCAGGCCGCGTGGACGGGCTGGAAGCCGGCCCGGCTGAAGAAGGCGCGGGCCGAACTGGCCGCCACCGATCTGGTGGTGGAGGCCAAGCGCGCGCGGGCGGGCCGGACGCTCTTCCTGCCCGGCGGCTGGCTGGAGCAGCAGACGCCTCGGCTGCCGTCGGAGAACTGGAAGACGGCGCTGATGCCCTGGGACCGGCCGGGCTTCGTGGTGCCGGACCGCCCGGTGCCCGCGCAGTTCGAAGCCGCGTGGCGGCGGGTCGCCGAGGGTGACGCACCGGGGTTCGAGGAGTTCCAGGGCCGTAGCGTCCGAGGAGGACGGAGATGACGACGAGGAGTGGGCCGGAAATGGGGATGGGCATGGGCACGAGCGCGGACTCGTTGTCGCAGGAAGCGGCGGAGGCGGCGCAGGCGCGGCCGGGGCGGCAGCTTGAGCTGCCGGAGGACCGTTACGCGACGGAGCTGGCGTTTCTGGAGTCGTACGACAACGGCCCCAGGCCGCCGAGCTGGCGGCTGACGCCTCGTGCGGTGGTGCTGTTCGTCTGCGGCACGGACGGTGAGCCGCTGCGGGCGCCGGACGGCGGACAGCTCGTGATCTCACGGAAGTTCGTGGGTGACCGCGCCCTGGTGGAGCGGTGTGTGGTGACGCTCGCGGGTGAGCGCGGGCTGCTGCTCGTCGGTGAGCCGGGCACCGCCAAGTCGATGCTCTCCGAACTGCTGTCGGCCGCGGTGTGCGGCACCAGCACACTCACCGTGCAGGGCACCGCGGGCACCACGGAGGACCAGCTCCGCTACGGCTGGAACTACGCGATGCTGCTCGCCAAGGGACCGAGCCGGGAGGCCCTGGTGCCCTCCCCGGTCCTCACGGCCATGACGCGCGGCGCGGTCGCCCGGATCGAGGAGGTGACCCGCTGTCTGCCCGAGGTGCAGGACTCACTGGTCTCGCTCCTGTCGGAGCGCCGGATGTCCGTGCCCGAGCTGGCGGGCGGGGAGGACGGGGACGGCACGGTGCACGCGGTGCCCGGCTTCACTCTGATCGCCACCGCCAACCTCAGGGACAAGGGCGTCTCCGAGATGTCCGCCGCCCTGAAGCGGCGGTTCAACTTCGAGACGGTCGGCCCGATCGACGACCTCGACGCGGAGACGGCGCTGGTACGCAGCCAGGCGACGGCGGCGCTGGTGCGCGGCGGGGCCACGTTCTCGGTGGACGACACGGTGCTCGAAGCGCTGGTCACCGCGTTCCGGGATCTACGGACGGGCCGCAGCGCGGAGGGCTGGGAGATCGAGCGTCCCTCCACGGTGATGTCCACGGCGGAGGCCGTTCATGTGGCCACGTCGATGGGGCTCGGCGCGGCGTATCTCGGCGACGGCCGGGATGTCGTCCGTACGCTGCCCGGCCATCTGCTCGGCACGGTGCGCAAGGACGATCCGGCGGACCACGCACGGCTGCTGGGCTATTGGGACGGTCCGGTACGGCGCCGGGCGGAGGCGGGCGCTCCGCTGTGGCGGACGCTGTGGGAGCTGCGCCATGAGCTGGGCTGAGCGGGACGACGGGACCGGCCGGGCGGGCGGCGAGACGGGCCGACGGGGCGATGGGGCCGGTCGGCCGGGCGACGGGGCCGTCCCGGACGCGCTGGCCGGGCTCGCGGGATGCCGGGAGCCGTATCTGATCGGGGTGCGGCACCACTCGCCGGCGCTGGCCGCGGCCGTACCGGCGATGCTGGCGGAGGCGGCGCCGGAGGTGCTGTTCGTCGAGTTGCCGGAGGAGTTCGCGTCCTGGCTGCCGTATCTGGCGGACCCGGCGACGGTGCCGCCGGTCGCTCTGGCGGGCAGCCGGGGCGACGGGTCGGGCGGGCTGGTGTTCCTGCCGTTCGCGGAGTTCTCGCCGGAGCTGGCGGCGATCCGCTGGGCGCGGGATGCCGGTGTGGAGGTGATTCCGTTCGATCTGCCGCTGGCGGCGAGGGACGAGGCACCGGAGGAGACTCGGGAGCCGGACGCGGCGGTGGCGGTGGCGGCCGGCGAGCGGGACGTCGTGGTGCAAGGGACGCTCTCCGCCGCGCTGCGGGCGCGGGCCGGCGGGCGGCCCGGGGACGATCTGTGGGACCGGCTGGTCGAGGCGGTGGCGCCCGGTTCCGGAGCGGAGGCGCTGCGGCGGGCCGCGCTGCTGGTCGGCTGGGCGCTACGGGCCGACTCGGGACCGGTCGATCCGTACGATCTGCGCCGCGAGGCGAACATGCGGCGCAGGCTGGCCGAGCACCAGGGCCGCCGCACAGCGGCGGTGATCGGCGCATTCCACGCGCAGGCCCTGCTGCCGGACAAGGCGGGGGCCGGGGCCGGCGGGCCGGGCGAGGCTTCGGGTAGCGGAGGCGCGGGCCGTTCTGCGGGCGGTGCGGGCCAAGGCGGGCGTGGTGTGGTGACCTCGCTCGTGCCGTACTCGTACGCGCTGTTGGACGAGCGGTCGGGCTATCCGGCAGGGATCAAGGATCCGGAGTGGCAGCGCGGAGTGCATCGCGCCGCGGGCGATCCCGCGCTGCTGGACGATCTGCTGACGGCGACCGCCGTCCGGATCTGCGCCGGAGTACGGGACGCCGGGCACCCGAGCGGACCGGCCGACGCCCGTGAGGTCGTACGGGTCGCCAGGGATCTGGCCGCGCTGCGCGGACTGCCCGCGGCCGGGCGTGGAGAGCTGGCGGAGGCGGCGCAGACCGTGCTCACGCAAGGGCAGTTGTTCGGGCGGGGGCGGATCGTGGCCGCCGCGATGGAGAAGGTCCTGGTCGGAACGCGGCAGGGACGGCTCGCGCCCGGGACGCCTCGCTCCGGCCTCGGCCCGGCCGTCGAGGCGCAGCTCGGCACGCTGTCGCTGCCCACGCCGGCCGCTCCCGAGCGCCGGGAGCTGCGCCTCGACGCGCACCGCGGCGAGCTGGACCGGCGCCGGGAGCTGTGTCTGCGCAGGCTCGCGGTCTGCCGTGTCCCGTACGGCGAGGAGACCGAAGTGGCGGGCGTGGGCGACGCCGCCGCACTGACCACGCGCTGGGCCGTGGCCTGGTCACCGTCGACGGCGGCGATGCTCGATGTGGCGGGCGTCCACGGAGTGACACTCGATCAGGCGGCGGCCGGCGTGCTGCGCCGCAGGTGGACGGCAGAGCGCCGGGCGGGCGGTCCCACGGCCGCCGAGGCGCTCGCGGGCCTTGAGGAGTCGGCGCGCTGCGGGCTGCCCGAGCTCGCCGCCGAACGGCTGGCGGAGACCGCCGGACTGCTGCCCACGTCCGGCACACTGCCCGAACTGCTCTCCGGTCTCGCGCTGTTGGACCGGATCGGCTCGGGACATCTGCCGGGGCTGCCTCGGGAGTGGGAGCGGGCCGCGCTCGCTTCGGCGTACGAGGAGCTGGCCGCGGCCGGGATCCGGGCGCTGGACGGGCTCGCGGGCTCCACCGATCCCGCGGACGCGCGGGCGCTGGTCTCGCTGGCGGACCGGGCCTCCTCGGCGCTCGGCGGCGGTCTGCGGCTCGATGCCGCGCTGGCCCGGCTGGACGCGGAGGGAACGGCGCTGATCCGAGGCGCGGCGGGCGCGGCCCGAGTGCTGCTCGGGCAGCGGGACGCGGCCGGGTTCGGCACTCGGCTGGCATCCCGCGTGGACAGCGCGACAACGCCCGCGCTCCGCACCGATCTGGCCGGTTTTCTGAGCGGCGTGCTGCTCGCGGCGGGCCCGCTGCTGGAGACGGGCGCCGCGCTGGATCCGCTGCTGGAGCGTGTCGAGGCTCTCCCGGACCGCGCTTTCCTGGACCGCCTGCCCGCTCTGCGCGCGGGCTTCGACACCCTGTCGCCCGCCGCCAGATCCCGTCTGCTCGCCACCGTCGAGGACCGCACGGGCCTCGCCACGGGCGCGCTGCCCGCCGCCCTGTCGGACCCGGTGGCCCTGGCCCTGCTGGCCTCGGCGGACCTGGCGGGCCGGGAGGCCCTGGCGGCACGGGGACTGGCTCCGGTACGGGACACGCGGTCGACACCGACACCGACACCGACACCTGCTCCGGCTTCGGCTTCGGCTTCGGCTTCGGCTTCGGAGACCGACAGCGGCACCGAAGCACACGCAGCCACCGGCACCGGCGTCAGCGCGGCCGAAGGCGTCGCGCGGCCGGCGGATCTGGCGCTCAGTCCCGGCGAGCGGTGGCGGCTGCTCCTCGGGCGAGGGCGTGGGCTGAGCGGACAGGCGGCCCGGCTGGCCGGGGCGCTGGACGAGCTGTACGGATACGGACGCGGCGAGGGCTCACAGGGCGAGGAGCGGGACGGAGGCGGGTCCCAGGGCGGGGACGGGCCGTCGTATCCCGATGTCCGGGCCTGGTCGGAGGAGCTGTCCGCGCTGTTCGGGCCCGGTGTGCGCGAGGAAGTCCTCGCGGCTGCCGCCGACGCGGGCCGGCTCGACGCGGCCCTGGAGCTGGACCCGGCCTCGGCACGGCCGTCCGTGGAGCTGCTGCGTACGGTCCTGTCGTACGCCGGCGGTCTTCCCGAGCAGCAGCTCGCCCGGCTGCGGCCACTGGTGGCGCGGCTGGTCGCCGAGTTGACCGAGGCGCTCGCCAACCGGATGCGGCCCGCGCTCACCGGGCTCTCCCATCCACGTCCCACCCGCCGTCCCGGCGGTCCGCTGGATCTCGCCCGTACGCTGCGCGCCAATCTGGCGACGGCCCGACGGGATCCGGACACGGGAGCGGTGACGGTCCTGCCCGAGCGGCCGGTCTTCCGTACACGCGCCCGCAAGGCGGCCGACTGGCGGCTGGTCCTGGTCGTGGATGTGTCGGGCTCGATGGAGGCCTCGACGATCTGGGCCGCGCTCACCGCCTCCGTGCTGGCCGGTGTCCCGGCGGTGAGCACGCACTTCGTGGCGTTCTCCACCGAGGTGCTGGACCTCACCGACCAGGTGGACGATCCGCTGAGCCTGCTGCTGGAGGTCCGGGTCGGCGGCGGTACGAATATCGCGCGCGGGCTGCGCCACGCCCGTGAGCTGGTGACCGTACCGTCCCGCACGCTGGTCGTGCTGATCAGCGACTTCGAGGAGGGCGGCCCGGTCTCGCCCTTGCTCTCGGAGGTACGGGCGCTGGTCGACGCGGGCTGCCATGTCCTGGGCTGCGCCTCGCTGGACGACGAGGGACGGCCGCGCTATTCGGCGGGCGTGGCGGGCCAGTTGGTGGCGGCTGGGATGCCGGTCGCGGCGCTGAGTCCCTTGGAGCTGGCCCGCTGGGTCGGCGAACGCGTAGGAGGTGCGCACCGATGACCGATGCCATGGCGGTACTGCCGCCGGTGACCGCCGCGGTGGCCGCCGCCGCGCTCGATCTGCTGCCCGCGCGGCTGCGCAAACGCGTGGACGGAGCGGTGGCGAAGGCCGCCGGATGGCCGGTGGAGCCGCATCCGGACGGTGTGCTGGTACGGATCGCGGACGACACGGCGGTGACGCTGAAGGTCACGGCCGGGATCGTGGCCGCCGACGATCACGCCGTATGCAGTTGTCTGCTGGCCCCGGCCTGTCTGCACCGCGCGGCCGTGCTGTCGAGCGCGCCTCTGGCGGTGGAGGAAGCGGCGGAGGATGTGGATGCGGCGGCGGAAGAGAGCGAGGAGCGGGACGAACGGGAGGGAGAATCCAGAGACGGAACCGAAGCCGGTGTGCCTCCGGTCGTCGGCGAAGTCGCCCTCACTCCTGCCCAGTCCACCGCGCTCGACGCCCTGCGTGATGCCGTGACGGCCGTTCTTGTCGCGGGCATCGCCGGTTCCAGTGCCGTGCACCGCGCCGAGCTGCTGCACGCAGCGCACTCGGCGCGGCTGGCCGGGCTGCACCGGCCGGCCGCCACCGCCGTCAGGATCGCGCGGCTGCTCGCCGAGGCCCGCTCCGACGACCCGGCGTTCCGGCTGTCCACGCTCTCCACGGAGCTGGCCGAGCTGCTGGATCTGGTGCGCCGACCGGCCGAGGCCCTCTCCCCCGCGCGCAGAAGCTACCGGCCGGAGGGACCGCTCCGGCTGTACGGACTGTTCACCGAGCCGGTGGTGACCGCTTCCGGATACGCGGGCGCCACCGTGTACGCCCTGGCGCCCGACGGCGCGCTCCGTACGGTCTCGGACGTCGCTCCCGGCGGACCTGCGCGCGCGCTTCAGGCGTCGGGTACGCCGGTGCCGGGCGGTTGCGCGCTTCCGCTGCGGGAGTTGGGCGACGGCGGCGGAGTGATCCTCACGTCGCCGACCGTCTCACCGGACGGCAGGATCGGCGGCGGCGGGCAGGTCCGTTCCGTACGGGCCACCGGTGCGGGCTGGTACGAAGCGCCGCTCGCCGCCCTCTGGGAGCGGCCACCGGTCGGGCAACTGGCGGCGGCACTGCACTGGTTGGCCGAGCCGGCCGACGCCCGCGCGGCGGGCGGCGATCTGCTCTTCCTCGACGGTATGTGCACCGGCGCGGGCTTTGTCGTGACCGGCGGTCCCACGCTCCGGCTGTCGGCGCCGGACGAGCGGCCGGAACTGCCATACGCGGAGAACCTCCGGCTGCTCGCGGGCCGATCCGGCCTGGCGCTGCGGCTGATCGCCCGGGTCGTACCGGACCGGCCGGACCGTGTGCAGGTGCTCGCCGCGTCCTGGACGGGCCATGACGGGGAACGCGTAAGGGCGGATCTGGGACTGCGGCGGCTCCACCGCTCGCACATACCGGCCGTACCGGTACCGGCAGCAGGTCCGGCTGACCCAGCGGGTCCGGCGACAGGGACGGCATCGGCCGAAGCGGCGCCGTCCGTCGTGCCGGTGGCCTCGGCGCCGCCCGCGCTTCCGGTCGAGCTGGATCTGCTGCGCAGGGCCGTGGACCGCGCGGTCGCGGGAGGCCGTGCGGTGACCGCCGTATCGGCGGACGGCGAACTGCCGCGTCGGCTGCGGACCGTGGGCCTCACCGCGGGCGCGGAGCGGCTCCAGGCCCTGGCGGAGGCGGCGGCGGACCGGCGGCACGATGTCCTCGGACGGCTGCTGCCCGCCGATCCCGGAGGCTTCGCCCTGGCGTGGCTGGCCACGGCGGTGTACGCGTCGGCGGCGGCCGAGTCGTTGCTGCTGGCGGCCTGGACGCCGGACATGTCCGCCGCGAACTGATCGGCGTCGCCGATCGTCATAAGTCATAGAGAGTGAAGAGCGCGGTCCAGCCCGCGATCCAGTCAGGGGGAACGATGCCACTGCCGAAGCTGTCACGCCTGCGCGTGCCGAGGCTGCGCGTGCCGAGGCTGCGCGTGCCGAGGCTGCCGTGGCCGGCACGGCTGCCGCGGCTGCTGCGTCGGCCATGGTGGCCGCGCACCCGGCGCGGGCAGCGGCGTGCGGTGCAGACGGTCATGCTCGGATGTGTGCTGGCGCTGATGCCCGTGACCTGGATGCACGCGGTCGCGGACAGCCGTATCCGTACGGTCGCCGATGTCCCGGCCGGGGATGTCGCCATGGTCTTCGGAGCCGGGCTGCGGTCCGGCCGGCCGACACCGTATCTCGCGCACCGCCTCGACGCGGCGGCGGAGCTGTACAGCACGGGCAAGGTGAAGGTCGTGCTGGTCACCGGCGACAACAGCCGGGTGGAGTACGACGAGCCGGGCGCGATGCGGACCTATCTCATCGGGCGAGGTGTGCCGGACGACCGAATAGTCAGCGACTACGCCGGGTTCGACAGCTGGGACTCGTGCGTGCGGGCCAGAAAGATATTCGGCGTCGAGCGGGCGGTGCTGGTGACACAGGGCTTCCATGTCCGGCGCGCGGTGGCGCTGTGCCGGGCGGCGGGTGTCGAGTCGTACGGAGTCGGCGTCACCGAGCGGCGTGACGCGACCTGGTACTACGGCGGCATACGGGAGGTGTTCGCCTCGGGCAAGGCGGCGGCCGAGGCCCTGCTGCGACCGGATCCCATGTTCCTCGGCCCGACCGAAACGGGAGTGACCGAGGCGCTCGCGGCAGGCCACGCCCGCTGACGCCCAGAAGGCCGGGGCAGGCCTTCTGGGTGCCGGAGTTCAAGGTGCGTGCGGTACGCGTGGAACGGACGACGCCGACGCTGGGGCCGCGGGTGAGTAGGGAGCACGTATGTATGGGCTGACATGAGTCAGCCAGTCGCCACCCGCGATCACTTGACCTCGCGCCCGTAGTTCATGGGCCACGCGAGGCGCCGCGAAGTACACCCAGGCGCTGACCGTGGTGCCACCGGCCGACAGGACATCGCGGGCGACCCGTTCATACACATTGGCCGGGTCACCGGGCGCGACGTACTCCTCCAACTCGTCCAGTACGGCGAGCAGTTCGCCGTACTGCCCGGGCTTCGCCGTGATGAGGTCGCCCAGGACCGTGCCCCGGTCCTCGATCACATACGGATAGCCCGGGCCGTCGTAGA
The DNA here is from genome assembly GCF_042732975.1 of Streptomyces sp. NPDC059743. Taxonomy (NCBI): domain Bacteria; kingdom Bacillati; phylum Actinomycetota; class Actinomycetes; order Kitasatosporales; family Streptomycetaceae; genus Streptomyces; species Streptomyces sp. NPDC059743. The sequence goes on from NZ_JBHWGS010000005.1 coordinate 345,608, forward strand.
GCAGGGCCCCCTCCAGGCGAGCCGGTTCCTCGTGGGCCGTGCGGTCTCGCAGGCACAGGTCATAGTTGGGCTCGCCCGGCCGCAGCGTGCCGTAGACGAAGAACGGCAGCTCGCCCGCCGCCTCGGCGGCTGCCGTATCGACCACCGCTCTCATGGCGCGTCGGTCTCCTCGGTGATCCAGGTCAGATACTCCGCGCTGCCGCGCACCACCGGTGTGGCGATGATCTCCGGTGTGTCGTAGTCGTGGACGTCCTTGAGATAGGCCTCCAGGGCGTCATAACGGGAGCCGGTGGTCTTGAAGAGGATCTGCCACTCCTCGGCGGTCTCGACCTCGCCCTTCCAACGGTAGACGGAGGCGACCGACGCGGAGATCTGCGCGCACGCGGCAAGCCGGGCCTCGATCGCTCCACGGGCGATCTCCTCGGCCCTGGCCGCGCCGTCGATCGTGGTCAGCACGGTCAGATACTCGGCATTGGACACGTGACGGGCTCCTTCGGGACGGTCCGGAGTCGGGCGAGGTACGAAGCCCGGACGTGTGCCGCGTACCAGGCGGTAGTACAGCACCCTAGGCATCTCCACCGCACCACCGCCCTGTCGCCCTGCCCGCTTCTCCTCAAGCGGCGTACGGGCGGGCGGACTTGGCATCGCGCAGGGCCAGGCCCCACCAGGCGAGCTGGTCGAGCATCGCCTTGGCCGCCGCGTCGCACTGGGCCGGGTCCTTGTGCCGGCCCTCGTCGTCGAAGTGCGCGCCCGCGTGGTGGAAGGAGACCGTGTCCCGGACCGTGACGGCGTGGAGCTCGGCGAAGACCTGGCGCAACTGCTCGACCGCGCGCAGTCCACCGGAGATTCCGCCGTACGAGACAAAGCCGACCGGTTTGGCCTGCCATTCGCCGTAGTGCCAGTCGATCAGCGATTTGAGAGCGGCGGGAAAGGAGTGGTTGTACTCCGGAGTGATCACGACGAATGCGTCGGCGGCGGCCAGTCGCGCGGTGACCTTGCCGAGTTCGCCCTTGACGGCAGGGCCCGGGTGGAAGGAGAGCGCCGTCGGCAGATCCGTCTCCGCCAAATCGATCAGTCCGGTGGTGAAGTCCGGGCGCTCGGCGGCGCGGGCGAGAAACCAGCGGGAGACGACCGGGCCGAAGCGGCCCTCGCGATTGCTGCCCAGGATGACGGCCAGCTTCAGAGGTGCGGGACCGGATGGAGCCGTGGTTTCCGGCGTCATGACGTCCGTGGTGGTGTCCATGGGAACAGGCTCGTACCTCAACCTTGGTTCAGGTCAAGCTGCCCTCGCCCGAGCCGCGCGGCACCGCGTCGTACCGTGATGACCATGACGACTACCGCACCGCATCTGCTGATCGAGGTCGACGGCCGGCCCGCGACCGAGGCCGATCTGCGTCTCCGCGCGCTGGACACATACGGACACTTCACCGCCATGCAGATCAGGGACGGCCGGGCACGCGGGATGGACCTCCATCTCGCCCGGCTCGACGGCGCGACCCGTGAACTGTTCGGCATGGGCCTGGACGGTGAGCGCGTACGGACGGCGCTCCGGCACGCGCTCGAAGGTGTACGTGACGCCTCGGCCCGGGTCTATGTCCACTGGCAGAACGGGCCGGACGCCGCGAACAGCACCGGCACTCGCCCGCGTATCGGCGCCGGCACAGGCGGCAGCACGACTCTGATGGTGACGGTACGGCCTCCGGCGGCCCTGGACGGCAGGGCGAAAAAGCTGATGTCCGTCCCGTACCAGCGCCCGGTTCCGCACATCAAGCATCTCGGAGGCTTCGCCCAGATCCACTACGGCCGGCTCGCCGAGCGCGCCGGTTTCGACGACGCGCTGCTCACCGGTCCCGGCGGACTGGTGGCGGAGAGCGCCGTCGCCAACATCGGCTTCTGGGACGGCAGTTCCATCGTCTGGCCGGATGCTCCGCTGCTCACCGGCATCACCATGGCCCTGCTGGAACCACGCCTCCCGGCCGCCGGCCTCCCGTCGGTCCGGCGCCGGATCACTCTGGCGGACCTTCCCCGGTTCCGCGCCGCCTTCCTCACCAATTCGCACGGAGTCGCGCCGGTGGCCGGAATCGACGGGACGGTCTTCCCGGGCGACGCGGCGCTGCTGAAGACGGTGACAGAGCTGTACGAGGGCGTGGAGTGGGACCGCATCTGAGCGGTGACGGGCACGGCGGGCACGGCGGGCGCACGTCTTCGTCACCCGTTCGGCGCGTACCGGGCAACTCATCGGAGTGACGGCACGTCAGCAGCCGTGACCTGCGAAGACACGGACCGGCAAGCGGGCCGCGCCGGGCACGGCCCGCGAATCTGATCGGACATCAGCAGGCGTACGACCCGACGGGCGCCTTATCTCAGAGGTGACGACTACCGCGCTGCCCCGGAGGATCACCATGCGTCCCACTGCCCGCCTACTGACCGGTACCGCGCTGGCAGCCGTCTCGGCAGGTCTGACCTCCCTGTGCGCCGCGACCACCGCGGCAGCGGCCACCGGCACCGCGGACACCACCACCTCGACCACCACCTCGGCCGCCGCCATAACCACCACCACCGCCATAGCCGCGGACGACGACAACCGGCTGGAACTCTCACCGAAGGTCGTGCGTCCCGGCTCCCTCGTCTCCGTCAGCACCACCGTCTGCCGCGAGGGCCCCGCCAAGGGCGAGGCGCGGTCGGCCGGCGCCGGCGAGTTCCGGCTGGAGCGCGCGGTGGGCCGCGCCGAGGACCAAGAGGCGGACCAGGAGACTCTGGTCGGCCGGTTCCGGGTGCCGCACGAGATCGGACGAGGTCCGTACCGCGTCGGTGTGCGATGCGAGGACGGCAGGCACATCACCCGGGAATTCTTCGTGGAGCGCGACCGCGAGCCGCGCGGCCCTGTCAGATCGGGGATCGGCGGCAGCGTCGGTCCCGACACCACCCAGATCGCGGTGGGAGCGGCCGTCGTGGCCGCTGCCGCCGTCGGCGGGACCTTGCGCCTGCGCCGCCGGGCGAGCGGCGCGCAGGAACGCTGACGGGGCCGGTCTCCACGGCCCCGCACCGGTTCCGCCTCCCGTCCCCGCCCTGGTCACGCCTTGGTCACGCCCACCGCTGGCCGGGGCGGGGAACCCCATCCAGGCTCCCTGGTACGTATCCCGTACCCGGGGAACCGTTCATCCGGAGGACTGGATTCATGAGCTTCTACCGCAGCGGCCGTCGCCGCTGCAAGGACGACTGCGACTACGACTACAACTACGACAGCAGATACGGCTACAACCACCAGCAGGGCTACGGCCATTACTGCAACAGGCACCGTGGCGGCTCGGGCTGGACGATAGCCATAACCATCTGTATCGGTGTCTGGCTGATGGGAAACGGCTCCAAGCAGGTCACTCCGCCCACACCGCCCGCCTCGGAGGCCTTCGACGGCACCGGCACCGGCACTGGCTCCGGCTCCGGCTCCGGCTCCGGCTCCGGCTCCGGGCACCGTGTAGCACCGGCCGCCGCCCCGATGTCGTCCGCCGCTCCGGTCGCACTGCGCATCCCCGCGATAAAGGTGGACACGCCGCTCCTGGGGCTCGGACTGGACCGCGACGGCAGCCTGGACGTACCGCCGACCGGAGTCCGCAATGTCGCGGGCTGGTACAAGGACGGCCCGTCACCGGGCGCCAAGGGCTCCGCGATCATCGCCGGCCATGTGGACAACGCGCGCGGGCCCGCCGTCTTCTACAAGCTGGGCACCCTCAGAAAGGGCCAGCGCATAGAAGTGGCCCGCGCGGACGGCCGTACCGCCGTCTTCTCCGTCGACGCCCTTGAGGTGTACGAGAACGCCGACTTCCCCGAGCGCAAGGTCTACGGATCGACCGACCGGCCGGAGCTACGGGTGATCACCTGCGGCGGCGGCTTCTCGAAGAAGACCGGCTACAAGGGCAATGTCGTGGCGTACGCCCATCTCACCGGCGTGAAATAGCCCCACGCGCGCCCGCGCCCACGGGTCACGCGCCCCGGACTCACGCGGTCCACTGGTCGAACGCGAGCTTCGCGACCAGCGAGAACACCACCACCAGCAGCACTCCGCGCACGAATTCGCTGCCCTTCTTGAGCGCCGTCCGCGCACCGAACATGCCGCCCACCAGATTGAACACCGCCATCAGCGCCGCAAGCCGCCACATCACCGTGCCCTGGTGGGCGAACATGGCGAGCGCGCCGGCGTTGGTACAGACGTTCACGATCTTCGCGGTGGCGGAGGCCGTCACCAGATCGAGGTGGAGTACGGCGGTGAGGGCCAGCACAAGAAACGTTCCTGTGCCAGGTCCGAACAGCCCGTCGTAGAAGCCGATGCCACCGCCGACCAGCACGATCGCCATGACCGTACGCGCCCGGGTGACGGGACCGCCCGGCCGCGCCCGGCCGAAGGACGGCCGCAGCATCACAAAGGCCGCCACTCCCAGCAGCACCACCATGATCACCGGCCGGAGCACCTCACTGCTGATCCCGGCCGCGAAGAAGGCTCCGGTCATCGAGCCGGCGAGGGCCGCGAGGCCGATCCGTACCGCCGTCCTGACATCGACCGGAGCCTTCCGCAGATAGGTCACCGCCGCGCCCGAGGTACCGACGATGGCGACCGCCTTGTTGGTGCCGAGGATGTGCGCGGCGGGAGTGTGCGGCAGGCCGAGCAGCATCGCGGGCAGAAGCAGCAGCCCGCCACCGCCCACCACGGCATCGATCCAGCCGGCCGCCGCGGCGGCGAGGCAGAGCAGAACGAGCGTGGTCAGCGGTATGTCGGGCACGACCGCGACCCTATATACCGGCGTTACCGCCCATGCCCGCGCCCTCTGCCTCGCCAAGACAAACCGCTACGACTAGCCGCTTTAAGACAAGCCGCTAAGACCAGCCGCTACGACAGAGCGACCGCGCAGGCGGCCCCGTTCAGAGTGAAGGCGCCCGGCGCGGTATTGCCGCCGCTCCAAGCGCCGTTGAACCCGAAGGTGGCCGAGCCGCCGGGCGCGATGGCCGCGTTGTGGGCGGCGTTGACGGCGGTGGCCTGCGCGCCGGACTGGGTGACGGTGGCGTTCCAGGCTTGGGTCACGCTCTGACCCGAGGGCCATGTCCAGCGCAAGGTCCAGCCGTTGACCGGCGAGGTACCGGTGTTCCTGACCGTCACATTGGCGGTGAAGCCGGTGTTCCACTGGCTCTGGACGGCATAGGTCACGGCGCACCCGGTGGTGGGTGTGGGATCGCCGCCGCCACCGTCACCGGTCCAGCCGAGCGCCTCCGCGATCCCGTAGTACGCCGGTTTGGGCTGGAAGCCGGCGTCGTACGGAGTGGCCGCGCCCTCGCCCGGGAAGACGTCCGGGATCCAGGAGTCGGAGTCGGTGAAGCCCCAGACGGTGACGCCCTCGCAGCGCGCCACGGCGAGGCAGGCATTGGTGACGGCCTTGAACTCGGTCTTCTGCTGAGCCAGTTTGGCGTCGGTGGCGGGCAGCGTCATCCGGATGTCGAGTTCGGTGATGGCCACCTCCACACCGAGGTCGGCGAAGCGCTGGAGATTGGCCTGGAGCGTGGCCGGTACCTGGCCGAGGATGAGATGGCCCTGGAAGCCGACGCCGTCGATCGGTACGCCCTGTGCCTTGAGCCGCTGGACCAGGGAGTACATCCCGTTGCTCTTGGGGCCCGTGCCGTCGGTGTTGTAGTCGTTGATGTACAGCTTGGCGGCGGGATCGGCGGCGCGCGCGGCACGGAAGGCGTCGGCGATGTACGACTCGCCGAGCTGGTTGTAGAACTTGCTGCCTCTCATGGTGCCGTCTTCGTTGAGCGGCTCGTTGACGACGTCCCAGTGGTCGATCCGGCCCTTGTAGCGGGTGACCTCGGTGGTGACATGGTCGGTCATGATCGTGCGCAGCTCGGTGTTGCTGAAGGAGCCGTTGGCCAGCCAGTTGGGCATCTGGCTGTGCCAGACGAGCGTATGCCCGCGTACCTGCTGCCCGTTGGCCTCCGCGAAGTCCACCACCCGGTCGGCGCCGGCCCAGTTGAAGCTGCCGCGGTTCGGCTCGACCGTGCCCCACTTCATCTCGTTGGCGGGAGTGATGGAGTCGAACTGGGCGCCGGTGACGGCTCCGTACGTACCGCTGAGCTTCGAGGACGTGACGGCGGTGCCGTAGTAGATGCCCTTCGCCGCGGCGAGGTCCCGCAGGACGGGATCGGCGGCGTGCGCCGGAGCGGCGAGTCCGACCAGGGCAACGGTCGCCGCGGTCAGGGCCGAGACGGCTGCCACGACTCCGGATAAGATACGAGGTTTTCTCACGATCGTCCCTCTCTCATGTGATTTCGGAAAGTTCACAGAAAGTTTCGAGAGCGCTGTTCGGAACGTAGAGGCGGAGGTGGTGTTCGTCAACGGACGTGGCACGAGTTCGCACATCCGGGTATCGCACGTGTCCCTGCCGCCGGACCGGGGCAGATCAACGCCGTACGCCTCACCACGCACGGACAGGCCGGCGCCCTACGGCTCGGCTTCGCCTCACCGCCCGTTCAACCACCGGCCATGCGCGGCCCCTAGGCTCCTGCGGCGTGCGACCCCGTGGCGCCGTCCGGCGCCTCGGGACGGTCACCACACCCCCATGGAGCGACCAGTGGAACGTCGCAGTTTCCTGCGCGGAGCGGTCATCGGCACCTCTGCCGCCGCACTCGGCGGCACGTTGTGGCGCGGAGCGGCCATCGCCGCGCCCGCCCAGCCGGGCGCGGGCCCCTATGGAGCACTCGGCGCGGCGGACGCCAACAACATCCGTCTGCCCGCCGGTTTCACCAGCCGGGTGATCGCCCGTTCCGGGCAGCCGGTCACGGGCACGTCGTACACCTGGCACAACGCACCCGACGGCGGCGCCTGCTACGCCGACGGCACCGGCTGGATCTATGTCTCCAACTCGGAGATCGATCCGTCGGGCGGCGCGAGCGCGGTCCGTTTCTCCGCCACCGGCGCGATCACCGGCGCGTACCGGATCCTCTCCGGCACCCGGCAGAACTGCGCGGGCGGCAAGACGCCGTGGAACACCTGGCTCTCCTGCGAGGAGGTGGACCGCGGCTATGTGTACGAGACCGACCCGTGGGGCGCGAAGGCGGCGGTACGGCGCGATGCCATGGGCCGTTTCAAGCACGAGGCCGCCGCGGCCGACCCGGTCCGCCAGACGATCTATCTGACCGAGGACACCACCGACGGCTGCTTCTACCGCTTCACCCCGACCATCTGGGGCGATCTGTCGTCGGGCCGTCTTGAGGTACTCGTCGCGGGCACGGCCACCAGCGGCCCGGTGACCTGGAAGACCGTGCCCGATCCCACCGGCGCCACGGCCACTCGTAACCAGGTCTCGGGCGCCAAGCGCTTCAACGGCGGCGAGGGCTGCTACTACGCGGACGACACCTGCTGGTTCACGACCAAGGGCGACAATCGCGTCTGGCAGTACAACGTGGCCGCCGGGACCATCGAGCTGGCCTACGACGACTCGCTGGTGTCCGGTACGGCGCCGCTGACCGGCGTCGACAATGTGACCGGCTCCTCGTCCGGCGATCTCTTCGTCGCCGAGGACGGCGGGAACATGGAGATCTGCATCATCACGCCGAACGATGTCGTGGCGCCGTTCCTGCGCATCGGCGGCCAGTCCGGCTCCGAGATCACCGGACCGGCCTTCTCGCCCGACGGCAAGCGGCTCTACTTCTCCAGCCAGCGTGGCACCAGCGGCAGTTCGTCGGCCGGTATCACCTACGAGGTGACCGGGCCGTTCCGCGCGTAACGCCCGTCGCTGTTCCGTACGGAGCGCCCGTCGTTCCGTACGTAACGCCCGTCCGCGGTGGCGCCGCCTTTCAGCAGGGCGGCGCCCAGTGGTGTGAGGGTGTGCAGTACGGCGTTGCCATGGCGCAGCGTGACCACGAGCCCCGCCTCGCGCAGTACGCACGCGTGCTGGCTCGCGGAGGCGAGTGACACGCCTGTCCTGCGGGCCAGTTCGCTGGTCGTGGAGCCGTGTTCGATGGCCCGCAGGACCGCCGAGCGGGTGTGGCCGACGAGCCGGCCGAGCGAGGGCCCCGGGCGCTCCGTGACGGCCGGCGCGTCGGAGTGGGTCACGGGATAGACCAGCACGGGCGGCAGCGTCGGGTCCCGGTGGACGACGGGTGTGCCACGGCAGAAGAAGGACGGCTGGAGGAGCAGCCCCCGTCCGTCCAGGCGCAGTTCGCGGTCGACCGGATAGTCGGCCTCCAGCACCGGTGAGCGCCAGCGCAGCATCGGTGGCAGTGTGCCGAGGAGTTCGTCGGCGCCGCCGTCGAGCAGGGCCCGGCCGCGCAGCGCGCGGTCCGCCTCGGTCCTGGCCCGGATATGCGGCCAGTACGGCTCGATCGCGGCCCGGTGGTACGTGCGCAGCGCGTCGACAAGCGCCCCGAGCCGGCCGGCCCCGGGCTCGTAACCGCCCTCCTGACCGGCTCCGTGGTGACCGGCTCCGAGGTGGCCGGCGCCGTGGTGACCGGTCCCGGCCCGCCCGACCGCGAGCAGGGCGAGCTCGGCGCGGACCCGTTCGGGCGGTGTGGCGCGCAGTGCGTCGAGGCCCGTCTCAAAGCCGGCCCGCCCTTCAATGGGCGTCAGGAAATCCGGGAAATAGCCACGCCGTGGCACCAGCGCGGAGATCGGTACTGTTTCACCTTTCAACCTGGTCCGTGTTTCCTTGCGCCATTCCCCGAAGACAAGAGGGCCTCGCCGATCCCTTATTCGATGAAAACTGAGAATCGTTTCCCAGAGCGGATCGGGACCGGCGGCCATCCGGACCCCGCCGAGGTCCTTCCCGGTGAAATGAATACGCAGCATCGAATCCCCACCTGTTTGCATCCACGATCTCCCCGACACCGAGTATGCATGCCATCACAGCCGGTTACCACGGTGTTTCAGCCACAGTTGAAACGCATCGCGGCCACCACGTCCCAGCCGAAAAGCTGTACCGCGTCGGGCATGAAACCCGGACGGCCGAATAGGCGCGGCGAAGGCCGTGGGGGGCTTTGCCCGCCCGGCGGCGGTCGGTCGGGGTTGCGGCTCCATGTCCGGCTCTCGGAAAGGGAGCGCGGTCGGTGGGTGGGGATCCACCGGCCGTGCTCCACCGCGCCGCGGGAGCCGCCCGTAACGCGTTGCTCAATGTGCTTGAAGAAAACATGTGCCCGGTGAATGAGGCGGAGAATCGACGAAGGGACGGGCGCCTCCGCACGGGCACCCGCCCCTTCATCGTGTTCCGGAGCCGCCCGCCGGGTCGGTGAGGGTCGGGATGAACCGGCGGCCGGCTCCGGGGTCTTCGTACGGCAGCGGCGACGGACGGACACGGCGGCGGCAGAACCGCCGTGTGCCCGTGCCGGCGGCCTATCGCGAGTCGCTGCCCGCCGACGACGCCGCCGCGCGGCCCGCCTCCAGCCGCGCCACCGGGATACGGAACGGCGAGCAGGACACATAGTCCAGGCCCACCTCGTGGAAGAAGTGCACCGACTCCGGATCGCCGCCGTGCTCACCGCAGACGCCGAGCTTCAGCCCCGGCCGCGTGGCACGGCCCGCCTCCACCGCGCTCCGTACGAGCGCGCCCACACCGTCCCGGTCGATCGTCTCGAACGGCGAGACGCCGAAGATGCCCTTCTCCAGATACGCCGTGAAGAAGCTCGCCTCCACATCGTCGCGGGAGAAGCCCCAGACGGTCTGGGTGAGATCGTTCGTACCGAAGGAGAAAAACTCCGCGGCCTCAGCGATCTGACCTGCCGTCAGCGCGGCGCGCGGCAGCTCGATCATCGTGCCGAGCGCCAGCGTGAGTTCGACACCGGTGGCGGCCTCCACCTCTGCGATGACCTGCTGTGCCTCGTCGCGGACGATCTCCAGCTCCTGGACCGTACCGACGAGCGGAATCATGATCTCGGCCCGTGGATCGCCCTTGGCGTTCTTGCGCTCGGCGGCGGCCTCCGCGATGGCCCGTACCTGCATGGCGAAGAGCCCCGGGATGACCAGACCGAGCCGTACGCCGCGCAGACCCAGCATCGGGTTCTGCTCATGGAGCTTGTGCACGGCCTGGAGGAGGCGCAGATCGTTCTCGTTGTGGTCCTTGCGGGCCTCGGCGAGCGCGACCCGTACCGACAGTTCGGTGATGTCGGGAAGGAACTCGTGCAGCGGCGGATCGAGCAGCCGGACCGTCACGGGCAGCCCGTCCATCGCCTCGAACAGCTCGATGAAGTCCTTCTTCTGGAGCGGCAGCAGCGCGGCGAGCGCCGCTTCGCGCTCGTCGTCCGTGTCGGCGAGGATCAGCTTCTCGACCATCTCGCGGCGCTCGCCGAGGAACATGTGCTCCGTGCGGCACAGCCCGATGCCCTGGGCGCCGAAGCGCCGGGCGCGCAGCGCGTCCTCGACGTTGTCGGCGTTGGCGCGCACCCGCAGCCTGCGGCGGCGGTCCGCGTACGCCATCATCCGGTGGACGGCCTCGACCAGTTCGTCGGCGTCGTCGGCGCCCGCGTGCATCCGGCCCTCGAAGTACTCGACCACGGGCGACGGTACGACGGGCACTTCGCCGCGGTAGACCTTGCCGGTCGAGCCGTCGATCGAGACGACATCGCCCTCCTCGACAATGGTCCCGTTCACCGTCATCCGGCGGGCCTTGGTGTCCACCTCCAGCTCCTCGGCGCCGCAGACACAGGTCTTGCCCATGCCACGGGCGACGACGGCGGCGTGCGAGGTCTTGCCGCCGCGCGAGGTCAGGATGCCCTCGGCGGCGATCATGCCGTCCAGGTCGTCGGGATTGGTCTCACGGCGGATGAGGATGACCTTCTCGCCGGACCTGGACCATTTGATGGCGGTGTACGAGTCGAAGACCGCCTTGCCGACGGCCGCGCCCGGCGACGCGGCGATCCCGCGTCCGAGCAGCTCGCGCTTGGCGTCCTCGTCGAAGCGCGGGAACATGAGCTGGGCGAGCTGGGCGCCGTTGACGCGCTGGAGCGCCTCGGCCTCACCGATCAGTCCCTGGTCGACGAGCTGGGTGGCGATCCGGAAGGCGGCGCCGGCGGTGCGCTTGCCGACACGGGTCTGGAGCATCCACAACTGGCCGCGCTCGATGGTGAACTCGATGTCGCACAGATCGCGGTAGTGCGTCTCCAGCGTCTCCATGATGCTCATGAGCTGGTCGTACGACTTCTTGTCGATGGCCTCCAGTTCGGCGAGCGCCACGGTGTTGCGGATGCCCGCGACGACGTCCTCGCCCTGGGCGTTCTGGAGGTAGTCGCCGTACACGCCCTGCTGGCCGCTGGCCGGGTCGCGGGTGAAGGCGACGCCCGTGCCGGAGTCGGGGCCGAGATTGCCGAAGACCATGGAGCAGACGCTGACGGCCGTGCCGAGATCGCCGGGAATGCGTTCCTGGCGGCGGTAGAGCCTGGCGCGGTCGGTGTTCCAGGACTCGAAGACCGCGCGGATCGCGAGATCCATCTGCTCGCGCGGATCCTGCGGGAAGTCGCGGCCCGCCTCCCGGGAGACGATCTTCTTGAACCGCTTGACCAGTTTCCTGAGGTCATCGACCGCCAGATCCACATCGGTCGCGGCGCCCTTGGCCTGCTTGGCCTCCTCCAGCGCCTCCTCGAAGAGCGCGCCGTCGACACCGAGCACGGTCCTGCCGAACATCTGGATGAGCCTGCGGTACGAGTCCCACGCGAAGCGTTCGTCACCGGCCTGGGCGGCGAGCCCGGCCACGGAGGCGTCGGAGAGGCCGACGTTCAGGACGGTCTCCATCATGCCGGGCATGGAGAACTTGGCGCCGGAGCGTACGGAGACGAGCAGCGGATCGTCGTGCTGTCCGAGCTTCTTGGCCATCTTCCGTTCGAGGGCGTCGAGATGGGCGCTGACCTCCTCGCGCAGGGAGGCCGGTTCCGTACCGCTGTCGAGGTAGATGTTGCAGGCCTCGGTGGTGATGGTGAAGCCCGGCGGGACAGGCAGCCCGAGGTTGGTCATCTCGGCGAGATTGGCGCCCTTGCCGCCGAGCAGGTCCTTGAGATCCTTGTTGCCCTCGGTGAAGTCATAGACGAATTTCTCGGCTGAGGCTGAGTGGGGATCATTGTTTTCCGACACGGGTCTCGACTCCTCGAGGACGCGGTGGCTGCCCTGACGGCGAGGAACATACCCAGATCGAAGGTGCCTGGGTACGTCCACTTGCCTGTCATACGGCCTTAACCACCCGTCCGCCACCAGATCGAAAGTGGCCCGGGGCCGGGTGGCCCTGTCCCGCGTCTTCATCCCTCGAAGCGGGCATGACCCGCCCATGACGCGACATGCTCATGTGAGCAGAGACATCGACGTCTGAGTTCAGAAGATGAACGCGAAAGGGATGGCGCACCGCGCCATCCCTTTCAGAAATGCAGCCATTCATATCGAGCTCATATGAGCCAAGCACCGATCAAACGTGGCGAGAATCACGCTTTGACAGGCTCCGTGATTCCAGGATCCGGACGGTCTCCCGGTGCTGTTAACAGGCCCGTTACGGGCGTTGCTACAGGCGTTGTCCGCGCCCGGGAGCACAGCCGCTCAGCACGCCGAGATCGACCTCCTCCAGGCTGCCCGCGAAGTACCGTCCGGCCGCGGGCTCCACCGGCAGCAGTGAGGGCACCACCAGCACCGCGCAGCCAGCCGCCTGCGCGGAGGCGCTGCCGTCCGGCGAGTCCTCCACCGCGACACACGCTCCGGGCCCGACGCCCAGCCGTTCGGCCGCCGCGCGATAGGGATCGGGATACGGCTTGGTCCGTACGGTGTCGTCGGCGGAGAGCGTGAAGGCAAAGCCGACACCGGCCAGCGAGCCCGCGACCACCGAGTCCACCACGACCCGCGGTGACGCGCTCACCAGGGCGAACGGCACCTCGGCGCGCTCCAGTTCGGCCAGCAGCCGACGGGCGCCGGGCCGCAGCGGAACTCCCGCCTCCACCCGCCGGAAGAAGGACCCGGCCAGCTCGGCGGCGACCGTCTCGGCGCAGCCGCCGCCGCTGACCTTGATCAGATGAGCGGCGGTGTCGGCGACCGCCCGGCCGACGACCTCCGGCGCGTCCGCGTCGGTGAGCCGGTGGCCGAGACCTGCCGCGACCTCGTCGGCCGTCTCCCACCACAGCACCTCGGTGTCCACGAGCGTGCCGTCCATGTCGAAGAGCACCGCCTCGGGCAGCACCGTCTCCGGCGTACCCACGGGCACCTCCGGCGTATCCACGGGCACCTTGGGCGTACTCACCTTGTCCGTACTCACCTCCGGCGTACTCACGCGCCCTTGCCCGCGGCCGGCACCACGAGCACCGGGCGCCGCGCCGGCGCGACCGTCGCGCGCACGCCCGGCGTCAGCGCGCCGGCGTCCCGCGACGGCACGTCGGACTTGACCGAGCCGCCGCCGGGCAGATCGAGCAGCACACGCGTGACCGAGCCGAAGAAGGACGCGGAGACGACCGTGGCCGTACCGGCCGGATCGGCGGTGGCGAGGATGTTCTCGGGCCGTATCAGCACCTCCACCTCGCGCTCCGCCGGAATCTCGCCGTCCACGGGCAGCTCGGCGCCCGCGACCTCGACCAGTCCGCCGTCGGTGAGCCGGCCGGGCAGCCGGTTCATCGCGCCGACGAACTCCGCGACGAACGGCGTGGCGGGCCGCTCGTACAGCTCGGCGGGCGGCGCGCACTGTTCCAGTCTGCCCGCGTTGAGCACCGCCACCCGGTCGGCCATGGAGAGCGCCTCCTCCTGGTCATGGGTGACGAAAATGGTGGTGATGCCCAGCGAGAGCTGGAGCCGGCGGATCTCCTCGCGCAGCGTGAGCCGTACCTTCGCGTCGAGCGCCGAGAGCGGCTCGTCGAGCAGCAGGACGCGCGGGCGCAGCGCCAGCGCGCGGGCCAGCGCGACACGCTGCTGCTGGCCGCCGGACATCTGGTGCGGGAAGCGGTCGCCGTGCTGGGGCAGTCCGACCAGATCGAGGAGTTCGGCGGCGCGGGCGCGCCGCTCGGCGGCTGACACCTTCCGTACGCGCAGCCCGAAGGCCACGTTGTCGCGGGCGTTGAGGTGCGGGAAGAGGCTGTACGACTGGAAGACCATGCCGGCGTCGCGGCGGTTGGCCGGCACCCGGGTGATGTCCTCGCCGTCCACCAGCACCTCGCCCGCGTCCGGCTGCTCGAAGCCGGCGAGGACCCGCAGCGCCGTGGTCTTGCCGCAGCCCGACGGGCCGAGCAGGGCGAGCAGTTCGCCCGGCCTGGCCGTCAGATCCAGGCCGTCGAGGGCGACGGTGGCGCCGAAGGCCCGGCGCAGACCGCGGAATTCGACCAGGGCGCCGGCGGCCGTGGCCTGCTCCGGCCGCTCCGCGGTCGCTGTGGAGGTGGATGACATGAAGGTCTACTCCTTGCCGGAGACGGAAGAGGCGGCGGTGGATGCCGGAGCCATGGCCGTGGAAGAGGCCGTTGAGGGAGCCGGAGCGGCGGCCGAGGAGGCACGCGTTCCCGCCCGGGAGAGGACCAGCAGCAGCGCCCAGGTGATCAGCAGGCTGAGCAGGGACACGGCCACCGACATCCGGGCCTCCGCGCCCGAGACGGTGACGATCCACACCGCGAAGGGCCGGAAGCCGAGCAGCGAGGCGATGGTGAACTCGCCCAGGACCAGCGCCAGCGTGAGGAAGGAGGCACCGGCCAGCGAGGAGCGGAGGTTGGGCAGGATGACGCGCAGGATCACATACGGCCTGCTCGCGCCGCAGTTGCGCGCCGCCTCCACCAACGTCGGTACGTCGATGGCGCGCAGCCCGGCGTCCAGCGAGCGGTAGACGAACGGCAGGGCCAGCACCGTATAGGCGAGTACCAGCACTACCGGGAACGACTCGTTCTGCACCGCGAGGAACGTTTGATAGAGCGGTGTACGGGAGAGATGGTCCGGTCCCCAGCGCAGCACCGTGGTGACTCCGGTGACCAGCGCGATCGGCGGCACCACCAGCGGCAGCATGCAGACGATCTCGACGAGCGGCGCGAGCTTCGGCGCGCCGAGCCGTACGGCCACCAGTGCGGGCACGGTGAGCACCAGCGCGAGGACGATGGTGGCCGCGGCGAGCCCGAGCGAGAGCAGCAGGCTCTGGGTGAAGCCCTCGGCGGAGAGGATCCCGGTGTAGGCGTCGAAGGTGAGGCCCTGCCCGGGAATGCGCACCGTGAAGACGAACGAGGACAGGAGCGGTACGAGAAAGTAGAGCCCGGCCAGGAAGAGCACGGCGCCGCGCCAGACACGGGGACGGCGGCGGGCGCGCGCGGCCCCGCCGTCCCGTGCCTTCCGAGGAGCGGCGGGCGCGGGCGCTGCCGGGGTGGCGGTGGGAGTCAGTGCAGCCATCGGGTGCTCCGTCGCTGGAGGGGCAGATAGACCGCCATGACCAGGCCGGCGATCACGATCATGTCGAGGCTCAGCGCGAGCGCCACATTCTCCTGACCGACCAGTACGTTGCCGGAGAGCGCGTCCGCGATCTTCAGGGTGACCAGCGGGACCGAGCCGCCGACCAGCGCGGCGGCGGTGGCGTGCGCGGCGAAGGCGCTGCCGAAGAGCAACACGAATCCGCCGAGCAGCGAGGGCGCGAGGACCGGCAGTCCGACATGGCGCCAGAACTGCCAGGAGGTGGCTCCGGCGTTCTGCGCGGCCTCCCGCCACTGCGGGCGCAGACCGTCCAGCGCGGGCACGCTGACCAGCACCATCAGCGGCACCAGGAAGTAGAGATAGATGATGGTCAGTCCGGTGAAGGAGTACAGATTCCAGCCGAGGCTGTCGAGATGGCCGAGCTGGGTGACCACACCGGAGATACCGAGGGTGGCGACGAACGCGAACGCGAGCGGGATACCGCCGAAGTTGGCGAGCACTCCGGAGGCGGTGAGCACTCCGTTGCGCAGCGCGGTGCCGCGCGAGGTGACGACGGCCTGGGCGATCAGCATCCCGAGCACGGTGCCGATCACGGCGGTCAGCGCGGAGAGTTCGACACTGCCGATGATCGAGGTGAGATACGGGCCCTGGAGCGAGCGCTGTAGGTGCTCGCCGGTCAGGGCGGTGGCGCCGGTGGCCGGATCGTCCCGGGTGACGGCTCCGTACAGCAGGGCGCCGACCGGCAGTCCGAAGCAGAGTCCGGCGAAGACGAGCAGCGGGAGGGCGCCGAGCCAGACGCGCGGCGCCCGCCGCCGACGGCGACTGCCGTCGGCGGCGCCCGCCACGGGCGGGGTGGAGACGGTCGGGGTGGGGGCGGTCATCAGGAGACGGCCTTGTCCCAGTTCTCGGCGAGGGTGGCGTTGGCCTTGTCCAGCTCGGCGGACTCGGGGAAGGTCGGCGTGCCCTCGACCTGCGGGAGCTTGGCGACGAAGGTCTTGTCGGCCGTGCCGTCCGTGGTCATGGCGGGCAGCAGCACGGGACGCGCGTAGCCCTTCAGCCAGAGGTTCTGGCCCTCGGCGCTGTAGAGGAACTCCATCCACAGTCGGGCGGCGGCCGGGTGCGGCGCGTCCTTGTTGATGGCCTGCGAGTAGTACTGCGCGTAGACGCCGTCGCTCGGGATGGCGACCTTCCAGTCCACGCCCTTGCCCTTGAACTGGTCGGCGTAGCTGGCGTTGAGGTAGTCCCAGTCGATGGAGATGGGCGTCTCGCCCTTCTCGACCGTGGCCGGGGTGGACTCGACGGGAATGAAGTTGCCGTTCTTCTTCAGCTTGCCGAAGAAGTCGATACCGGGCTGGATGTCGCCGAAGGAGCCCTTGTTGGCGAGGGCAGCCGCGTAGACACCGCCGAAGGCCGAACCGGACTTGGTGGGATTGCCGTTGAGCGCCACCTTGCCCTTGTACTCGGGCTTGAGGAGATCGGCGAAGGTCTCCGGGCAGGTCTTGATACGGGAGGCGTCGCAGCCGATGGAGACATAGCCGCCGTAGTCGTTGAACCAGCGGCCGTCCTTCTCCTTCTGGGCGTCGGGGATCTTGTCCCAGGCCTCGACCTTGTACGGCGCGAAGAGGTTCTCGGCCGCGCCGCTGCGGGCGAAGGCGATACCGAGGTCGAGGACGTCGGGAGCGCGGTCCTGGCCCTTGCGGGACTTGACGGCGGCGATCTCGTCGGAGCTGGAACCGTCCGGGTTCTCGCTGTTGACCTTGATCTTGTACTTGGCCTCGAACGCCTTGATGACCTCGCCGTAGTTCGCCCAGTCCGGCGGAAGGGCGATCGCGTTCAGCTCGCCCTCCTTCTCGGCGGCGGCGACCAGGTCCTTCAGTCCGCCGAAGTCGGCGGCGGAGGCGGCGGCGGCGGAGTCGGCGGTCTTGGCGGATTCCTCGGGTGCCGCACCACAGGCGGTGAGCACGGTGAGCGCGGCGGTGCTGAGCGCCAGGGCGGCTGCCAGCCGGCCGTTGGCGCGGACGCGGATTCGGGTCACGCGGTGTCTCCCGGAGCGAAGAGAGGGTGTCACTTGTTCATACAAGCTGGCATCAGTTCGCCCGGTCCAGATGACTCGGGAGTGAACGAATGATGGCGGCGACAGCACGGCCCGAGGAAGACCAGCCCTTACAACTAGCTGGTCGGCACAGCTTTTCAGGGAGTATTTCAGGAAGAATTGACGCTCAACAGGGCATCTCGGGGTCCGGACACCTGGTAGGACGTGCGGTTAGAGTGAGAGACAGGTCCGCGGCAGGTAGGCGCACCTGTGCACAGTTCGTTATTCAACAGTTGTGTCATCCGTGTCATCGATGGGGGCAGGCGTGGGCAGTTCGCGGTATCTGGAGATCGCGGAGGCGCTGCGGCAGTCGATCCTGGGCGGCGAGTATCCGGTCGGCGCCCGGCTGCCCTCGGAGAGCGATCTCGCGGCCCGCTGGTCGGTCTCGCGCGGCACGGTACGGCAGGCGGTGGGGCTGCTCGCCTCGGACGGGCTGATCGGCTCCCGGCAGGGAGCGCGGCGTGTCGTACTGCGCCAGGAGCGCCGGCACAGCTTCCAGCAGCTCAACAGCTTCGCGCAGTGGGCGCAGGCGATGGGCTCCGAGGTCTCCAGCCGTATTCTCAGCCGTACGGCACGGCCCGCCACCGCCGAGGAGACCGCGCGCCTCGGAGTCGCGCCGGGCAGCGAGGTGCTGTACGTCGTACGGCTGCGCCGGCTCGACGGCGAGCCGGTGATGGTCGAGCGGACCGCGTACACGGACTGGGTCGCGCCGGTCGTGCGCGCGCTGCCCGAGGATGTCGTGTCGATCATGAACAGCATCGCGGAGAACGCGGACATCGTCGCCCACTACGGCGAGCATCTGATCGACGCCGTCGCGGCGGGCAGCGAGGACGCGCGGCTGCTGCGGGTCCGCCGGGGCAGCCCGCTGCTGCGCCAGCGCCATCTCACGTACACGGCCGCGGGCCGGCCGATCGAGTGGACGGACGACCGCTACCGCGCGGGCAGCGTGGCCTTCAGTGTGAGCAACTCCGCGGCGGCGGCGCCGCTGGAGCGCCAAGCGGGCCCGGACGTCACTCCGCAGCCGCCGCGCCCGGCGTAACCGTTCGAGCAGGCGTCCCGCGCGAGCGTACTCAGCCGCCCGAGGTGTCCAGCTCGGCCTCCGCGCCGACGCCCGCGCAGTCGTACGGGTCCTTCAGCCAGCCGTCCGGCAGGACGACCCGGTTGTTGCCGGACGTACGGCCACGCGGCCCGTCCGCGCCGTCGGGCCACGGCTGGTCGAGATCGAGACCCGACAGCAGCGCGTCCAGCTCGGCGAGGGACGAGGTGACCGCCAGTTCCCTGCGGAGCTGCGAGCCGACCGAGAAGCCCTTCAGATACCAGGCCACATGCTTACGGAAGTCGATCACGCCACGCGCCTCGTCCCCGAGCCACTCCCCCAGCAGCTCCGCATGGCGCCGCATGACCGCCGCGACCTCCCGCAGCGCCGGGCGTGCCAAGGTGACTTCACGGCCGCCGGCCTCGGGATCCGTACCCTCGAAGGCCGCGACCAGATCGCCGAAGAGCCAGGGCCGGCCCAGACAGCCGCGTCCTACGACGACTCCGTCGCAGCCGGTCTCGCGCATCATCCGCAGCGCGTCCCGCGCCGACCAGATGTCTCCGTTGCCGAGCACCGGGATCTCCGGGACATGCTCCTTGAGCCGCGCGATCGCGTCCCAGTCCGCCGTACCGCCGTAGTGCTGCGCGGCCGTCCTGCCGTGCAGCGCGATCGCCGTGACGCCCTCCTCGACCGCAATCCGCCCGGCGTCCAGATAGGTGAGGTGATCGTCGTCGATGCCCTTGCGCATCTTCATCGTCACGGGCAGCTCTCCGGCGTTGGACACCGCCTCATGCAGGATCGCGCGCAGCAGCGGGCGCTTGTACGGAAGGGCCGAACCTCCGCCCTTCCGTGTCACCTTGGGCACCGGGCAGCCGAAGTTGAGATCGACGTGATCGGCCAGATCCTCGTCCACGATCATCCGGACCGCTTTGCCGACGGTCACCGGATCCACTCCGTAGAGCTGGATCGAGCGCGGAGTCTCGGTCGCGTCGAAGCGGATGAGCTGCATGGTCTTCTCGTTGCGCTCGACCAGCGCCCGTGTGGTGATCATCTCGCTCACGAACAGCCCTTTGCCTCCGCTGAATTCACGGCACAGCGTCCGGAACGGCGCGTTCGTGATCCCGGCCATGGGCGCGAGCACCACCGGCGGACACACGGTGTGCGGCCCGATGGCGAGAGGAGAGGCGGCGAGCGCGGCGAGTGAAGCGGTCATCCGGCCATTGTCCCGCATGACGCGCCACGTATGACTGAGGTCATTAGTTAGCCGTACTATCGACGTATGCCCGAGCTGAGCCACCGGCGGCGCCTCCTTGTCCTCGCCATCTGCTGTATGAGTCTGCTGCTCGTCAGCCTGGACAACACCGTCCTCAATGTCGCCCTGCCCTCCATCCAGCGTGAGCTGCACGCCTCCGTCTCCGGGCTCCAGTGGACGATCGACGCGTACACGCTCGTTCTCGCCTCGCTCCTGATGCTCTCGGGCTCCACGGCCGACCGAATAGGCCGCCGCCGCGTCTTCAAGATCGGGCTCGTCCTCTTCACGCTCGGCTCGCTGCTCTGCTCCCTCGCGCCGAACCTCGAATCGCTGGTCGCCTTCCGTATGGTGCAGGCCGTCGGCGGCTCGATGCTCAATCCGGTCGCGATGTCGATCATCACCAACACCTTCACCGAACCACGCGAGCGCGCCCGCGCCATCGGTGCCTGGGGCGCCGTCGTCGGTGTCTCCATGGCGGCGGGACCGCTGGTCGGCGGGCTGCTGGTGGACTCGGTCGGCTGGCGGTCGATCTTCTGGATCAATCTCCCGATCGGCCTCGCCGCGCTCCTGCTGACCTGGCGCTATGTCCCGGAGTCCCGTGCTCCGAAGCCGCGCCGCCCCGATCCCGTGGGCCAGCTTCTGGTCATCGGCGTACTCGGCTCCCTGACCTACGCGATCATCGAGGCGCCCGTGGCCGGGCTGACCTCACCGCTGATCCTGTCGTTCGCCGCCGTCTCGGCCCTCTCCCTGATCGGGCTGATGCTGTACGAGCCGAGACGCGCGGAGCCGCTGATCGATCTGCGGTTCTTCCGCAGCGCGCCCTTCAGCGGAGCGACCGTGATCGCCGTCTGCGCCTTCGCCGCGCTGAGCGGCTTCCTCTTCCTCAACACGCTCTATCTCCAGAACGTACGAGGACTGTCCGCGCTGCACGCCGGGCTCTACATGCTCCCGATGGCGACCTTGACCTTCCTCTGCGCGCCGCTGTCTGGACGGCTCGTCGGCAGCCGTGGCCCTCGGCTCTCGCTGCTGGTCGCCGGGACCGCGATGACGGCGAGCGGCCTCCTGTTCGCCACGAGCGACGCGGAGGCGACGAACGGGCTGCTGTTCACCGGCTATGTCCTGTTCGGTCTGGGCTTCGGCATGGTGAACGCGCCGATCACCAATACCGCCGTCTCCGGGATGCCGCGCTCCCAGGCGGGCGTCGCCGCCGCGGTCGCCTCCACCAGCCGTCAGATCGGCGGGACGCTCGGTGTCGCGGTGATCGGCGCGGTGCTGGCGGGCGGAGTGGCCGGCGCCGCCTCCTCCGCGACGTACGCGGCGAGCTTTACGGACGCGAGCCGGCCGGCCTGGTGGATCATCACCGTCTGCGGTCTGTGCGTCCTGCTCGTCGGCGCGCTCACCAGCGGCGCATGGGCCCGCGGAACGGCGCGGCACACGGCGGAACGGCTGGAGCCGGCCAGTGCTCAGACCGCCGCGGGCATCAAGTCGTGAAGCCGTTCGAGCCGGGCCCTGGACTCGTCGTCCACCGGGACATAGCTGACCAGCCGGGGCCCTGAGGACGGTCCGAGCCAGAGGTTGGTGTGCTCCAGATTGAGCTGTCCCACCCGGGCGTTGACGAACCTCTTGGTCTTGTCGCCGACGGCGACCACTTCGTGCCGCTCCCAGATCTCCCGGAACTCCGAGGAGGCGGACCGCAGCCGTCCGAGCAGCGTCTTCCACGCGGGCTCCGCGAGATGCTCGGCCATGGCGGCACGGAACTTGGCCGCCATCACCCGGATCGTCTCGTCGCGATTGCCGAGCGCGGAGCGCCATTCTTCATTGGTGAAGGCCAGCCACATGCAATTGCGGTCCTCGGGCGCCAGTGCGTCCAGATCGCACATCAGATGCCCATAGGTGCGGTTGTACGCGAGGATGTCGTACCGCCCGTTCTGCACGCACGCCGGATAGGGCTCAAGGCGCTCCAGCATCCGCCGGAGCGCGGGCGTGACGGTCGGGCAGGGCGTCCCGGGAGCGGGATCGACGGCGCCCGCGAGCGCGAAGAGATGCGCGCGCTCGCTGCGGTCGAGCAGCAGCGCGCGGGCGAGCGCTTCGAGCACCTGCACGGAGACCTGGATGGGACGGGCCTGCTCCAGCCAGGTGTACCAGGTGACACCGACAGCGGAGAGCTGGGCGACCTCCTCCCGCCGCAGTCCGGGCGTACGGCGCCGGCTCCCGCGGGCGAGGCCCACCTGCTCGGGCATGATGCGCTCGCGGCGGCTGCGCAGAAAGGCGGCCAGCTCATGGCGGCGGATGTCCGTTTCCTGTACAGCCGTGGTCATCCTCCCAGCGTGCCGTATGTCCCAGACCATTGCCAGGTGGTGTGAGTACCAGGATGAGCGTGACGAATACCAGGCTGAGCACATGACGAGCGGTGCGCGCGGAAGGCACGCACCGCATGTGCTCCTTGCCTCAATGGCGTTGCTTCACTCGCGTACGTCGCTTCACTTGCGCTTTCCGCGCGACTCCACCGCCGAGTCGGGGCCCGGCGAGACGATCGACTCATGGCCGTCCTCACCGCGCACCTTGAAGGGCGGTGTCCCGTTCGGTCCCAGTACCTCCACGATCTCCACGACGCGGTCGTGCTTGCCGACCACCCTGCCGTGCATCACCAGGCGGTCACCCTTGCTTGCTTTCATGCCGCACTCCCAAGCCGCTCATCGACGCCCATCCATGTCACTGGCTGTGATCATCAGTGTACGGAATGTCCGGTTCCGTGTCGCCCTGAGCATCTCGGCGGACCTCGGCGGACCTCTCGGCCTGTGCCGGGTAGTTCATCTACCAGGATAAAGACACTCTGGTACCAGGGTGAGTGCCGCGCGATTGTGGTAACCGTGAGTACAGCTTCCGCGAAAAACACCCCGAACGCGGCAACGGCCCCGGTTGCGGTCCCGTCCACCGGCGTGGCCGCTCCGGACGGGGCCTCCGGCGGATCTCCCGTCGTCCATGACCATGGTTCGGTGCTGGGCACGCTGGGTCTCTTCACCGTGCTGCTCGGTGCGTCACTTCCACTGATCGACTTCTTCATCGTCAATGTCGCCCTGCCGACCATCGACCACGATCTGGCCGCCGGTCCCGCCCTTCTCGAACTGGTGGTGGCCGGATACGGGCTCTCGTACGCCGTACTGCTCGTGCTCGGCGGCCGGCTCGGCGACATGTTCGGCCGGCGCAGGCTCTTCCTCGCCGGTATGGCCGCCTTCGGCCTCACCTCGCTCATCTGCGGTATCGCGCCCAACGCCTGGACGCTGGTCGGCGCCCGGGTCGCCCAGGGCGCCGCCGCCGCGCTGATGCTGCCGCAGGTACTGGCCACGATCCATGCCGCGACCAGCGGACAGCGCCGCGCCAAGGCGGTCAGTCTGTACGGCGCCACCGCCGGCCTCGCGATGGTGACGGGCCAGATTCTCGGCGGCGTACTGGTCTCCGCGAATATCGCCGGCAGCGGCTGGCGCGCGATCTTCCTGGTGAATGTGCCGGTCGCGCTGCTCGGTCTGGTCCTGGCGTTCCGTTCCGTGCCGGAGACCCGCTCGCAGCGGCCCGCGCCCATCGACACACCGGGAACGATTCTGCTGGCCGTCTCGCTGGTGACGCTGCTGGCGCCGCTCACGGAGGGCCGGGCGGCCGGCTGGCCGGTCTGGACATGGATCTCGCTCGCCGCGTTCCCGGTCGCCGCGTACGCCTTCGTCCGCGTGGAACGCCGGGCCGACCGGCAGGGCAGGACGCCGCTCGTACCGCCGAGTCTGCTCGCACTGGTCACGCTCCGCCGCGGACTGACACTGCTGCTGCCGTTCTCGATCGGCTTCGGCGGCTTCATGTTCGTGATCGCGATCGCGCTTCAGCAGGGCCTCGGCATGGGAGCGGTCACGGCGGGCATCGCGCTGGTGCCGATGGCGGTGGCGTTCTTCGCCGCCTCACTGGCCGGACCTCGGCTGGTACGGCGCTACGGCAGCCTGGTGGTGACGGCGGGCGCGGTGTCCCAGACGGTCGGTGTCGCCCTGCTGGTGCTCGCCCTCTGGAGCCGCTGGCCCTCGGTCGGCGTAACGGAACTGCTGCCCGGCGTCGCGCTGGCCGGTCTCGGCCAGGGCCTCCAACTGCCGGTCATCATCCGGATCGTGCTCTCCGACATCCCGTCGGAGCGGGCCGGAGTGGGCAGCGGAGTCATGGTCACCGGCCAGCAGTCCGCGCTGGCGCTCGGCGTGGCGACGCTGGGCTCGCTCTTTCTCTCGCTGACCGCCGCGATGGGGATGCGGGACGCTCTGGTGATCACTCTGCTGGCACAGCTCGGACTGGTCGTCCTGACGGGACTGCTCAGTCTGCGGCTGCCACGCTCGGTGGGCTGACGCCGGCTCAGGGCACATGCCGTACAGGCCGATCGGTGCACCGCGCACGCCCAGCACGCCGACGGGCCCGGACCGAGGTGGTCCAGGCCCGTCACCCATCTCTGCGTCAGTGCTGTGCGTCAGTCCTGCGCGGCGGATCCCTGCGCGGTCGATCCCTCGGCCGTCTCCGGGGCCGGCGCGGTGTCCTCTGCGCCCTCGCCTTCGCCCTGTCCGGCGGCGCGCTCGCGCATCTTGCGCAGCAGCTCCGCCTTCTGGTCGGCGGCGGCCTTGCGGTCGGCGTTACGCGCGGGGCCATTGCCCTGCTGGTCGGCGCGGGACAGCTTCTTGCGCTGTCCGCCCACGCCGAGAAGGTTGTTGCGGCTCTTTGCCACGGGGTTCTCCCGAAGTGATGAGAAGTGATCTGCGGATTCGTCGGTGGAGGGCGGGCCGTGACCGCCGCGCTCTCACTCGTAGATCTGGAAGAACATGCCAGTGACGCTACCACCGGCCGGGACCGGGACGTAACGCAATTTTGGCGAGCATCAGCCATAGCGGATGACAGAAATTGAAATCTGTCATCCGTCATGCCATGGTTGTCGATGTCACTCCGATCCACCCCGATCCCCGATCCACCACGATCCGCATGGAGGAACCCGCCATGGCCGCCAGTCACGCCCTTCCCACCCGCCGCCTCGGCACCACCGGCCCGCTGACCGCCGCCATCGGTCTCGGCTGCATGGGCATGTCCGGGATGTACGGCGAAGGCGACCGCGCCGAGTCGATCGCCACCATCCACGCCGCCCTGGATGCGGGCATCACACTGCTCGACACAGGCGACTTCTACGGAATGGGCCACAACGAGCTGTTGATCAACGAGGCGCTGAGCACCGCTCCGGCCGCCGCGCGTGAACGGGCCCTGATCAGCGTCAAGTTCGGCGCCCTGCGCGACCCGGACGGCGGCTGGAGCGGCTATGACGGCCGTCCGGCGGCCGTGAAGAACTTCGCCGCGTACTCCCTGCGGCGCCTCGGCACCGACCACATCGACATCTACCGGATCGCCAGGATCGATCCCGCCGTCCCGATCGAGGAGACCGTCGGCGCCATCTCCGAGCTGGTGCAGGCGGGCCATGTCCGCCATATCGGTCTCTCCGAGGCCGGCAGCGGGACCATCCGCCGCGCGGCCTCCACGGCCCCGATCTGCGATCTCCAGATCGAGTATTCACTGATCTCGCGCGGTATCGAGGCCGAGATCCTGCCCACCGTCCGTGAGCTGGGCATCGGTGTGACGGCGTACGGCGTGCTCTCGCGCGGGCTGATCAGCGGCCACTTCACCCGCGACCGGGCGCTGGGCCCGACCGACTTCCGTGCGGTGAGCCCGCGCTTTCAGGGCGACAATCTCGAACACAACCTCGGGCTGGTGGAATCCCTGCGGAAGATCGCCGAGCAGAAGGGCGTCACCGTCGCCCAGATCGCCATCGCCTGGGTGCTCTCCCGTGGTGAGGACATCGTGCCGCTCGTCGGCGCGCGCCGCCGGGACCGGCTGACCGAGGCCCTGGGCGCCGTCGGACTCACGCTGGGCGCGGAGGATCTCGCCGCCATCGAGCGCGCGGTGCCGGCCGACGCCGCCGCGGGCGACCGCTATCCGACCGCCCAGATGGCACATCTCGACAGCGAGCGATGACCGCCCACGGTCGGTGCCGGCCGTGACGGCTCACCCGTCGGGTTGTCGGACCTGACAGGTAATGTCATCTGTCGCGTCCCGCCGTATGAGCCTCCCGCCGTACGGGCCACGAAAGGTCGGACACCCATGGCCACCGAGAGCCTGACCGCCGAGCGGATCCTCGAAGCCACCGAGGAGGTGCTGCGTCGTTACGGTCCGGCGAAGGCCACGGTCCTCGATGTGGCCCGGGTGCTCGGTGTCAGCCATGGCAGTGTCTACCGGCACTTCCGTACGAAGGCGGCGCTGCGCGAGGCCGTCACCGCGCGCTGGCTGAGCCGTACGGAAGTGGCGCTGGCGCGGATCACGGAGGGAGCGCGGAAGCCTGGCGCTGAGCCGGGAGCCGGGCCGAGGACGGAGCCGGAAGCCAAGGCCGAGGCGCAGGACGGTCCGGACGCGGAGCGGGTGTCCGAGCCCGGGCCGGAGAAGCTGCGGGACTGGCTGCTGACGCTCTTCGACACCAAGCGCCACAAGGCGGGCGACGATCCCGAGCTGTTCGCGACCTTCTCGGTGCTCATCGACGAGAGCAGTGGTGTGGTCGACGCGCATCTCACCGAGCTGACGCGTCAGCTCACCCGGATCGTCGAAGAGGGCGTGCGGGCGGGCGAGTTCGTCGCGGCGGACCCGGCCACGACGGCGGGCGCGGTCTTCGCCGCCACGGCCCGCTTCCACGATCCCGCGTACGCTCCGGAGTGGCGGAAGCCCACGATCGACGACGAGTTCAGCGCCGTCTGCGATCTGGTATTGCGCGGCCTGCGGCCCTGAGCGGGGCGGCGCGCGACGAGCGTATCCACGCCGCCGCAGGCCGCCTTGGAGCCGCGGCTCCCGCTCGTCAGCCGCCGGCCGGGTCCACCGTCGCCTGGTGGGCCTCGGTGAGATGTTCCTGTGCCTTCAGCCACGGCAGGAACTGCGCGTTCTTGTGCCAGCCGCAGGTGTCACAGATCAACGACCGCTGTACACCCGCCTTCTGGACGCGTACGACATGTTCACGTCCGTGCTGATCCCATCTGCTGACCTTGCTGGTGGTCGTGGACGGCATCCGTGCCTCCTGTTGACGCGTGGGCCCAGTGTGCAACGAAGCCCCCGGTTCCGTGGTGGAACCGGGGGCTTCGAGCCACGACCGTGACCGTCGGGCGGTCACCGGCCGCGATCAGCGGTCGGTCAGCAGCCCATCAGCCGGCCGCCGAGATAGCTCTGGATCTGGTCCAGCGAGACACGCTCCTGCTTCATCGTGTCGCGCTCGCGCACGGTCACCGCGTTGTCGTCGAGGGTGTCGAAGTCGACGGTCACACAGAACGGCGTGCCGATCTCGTCCTGACGGCGGTAGCGACGGCCGATGGCGCCCGCGTCGTCGAACTCGATGTTCCAGTTGCGCCGCAGGTCCTCGGCGAGGCCCTTGGCCTTCGGCGAGAGCTGCGCGTTGCGGGAGAGCGGCAGCACGGCCACCTTGACCGGCGCGAGGCGCGGGTCGAGCCGCATCACGGTGCGCTTCTCCAGCACGCCCTTGGCGTTGGGCGCCTCGTCCTCGTTGTACGCGTCGAGGAGGAAGGCGAGCATCGCGCGGCCGACACCGGCGGCCGGCTCGATCACATACGGAGTCCAACGCTCGCCGGCCTCCTGGTCGAAGTACACCAGGTCGTGACCGGACGCCTTGGAGTGCGCGTTGAGGTCGTAGTCGGTGCGGTTGGCGACGCCCTCCAGCTCGCCCCACTCGCTGCCGCCGAACGAGAAGCGGTACTCGATGTCGGCGGTGCGCTTGGAGTAGTGGGAGAGCTTCTCCTTCGGGTGCTCGAACCAGCGCATGTTCTCCTCACGGAGACCCAGGTCGCGGTACCAGTTCCAGCGCTGCTCCATCCAGTACTCCTGCCACTGCTCGTCCTCGCCCGGCTTGACGAAGAACTCCATCTCCATCTGCTCGAACTCACGCGTGCGGAAGATGAAGTTGCCCGGAGTGATCTCGTTCCGGAACGACTTGCCCATCTGCGCGATACCGAACGGCGGCTTCTTGCGCGAAGTCTGCTGGACCTGGGCGAAGTTGGTGAAAATGCCCTGCGCGGTCTCGGGCCGGAGGTAGGCGATCGAGCCGGTGTCCTGCGTGGGGCCGAGGTGGGTGGTGAGCAGACCGGAGAACTGCTTGGGCTCGGTGAAGGTGCCCTTGTTGCCACAGTTGGGACAGTTGAGGTCGGCGAGGCCATTCGCGGGGGCCTTGCCGTGCTTCTCCTCGTACGCCTCTTCAAGATGGTCCGCGCGGAACCGCTTGTGGCAGGAGGTGCACTCGGTGAGCGGATCGGTGAAGGTCGCGACGTGACCGGACGCCTCCCAGACCTCCGTGGCCAGGATCACCGATGAGTCGATACCGACAACGTCCTCGCGCGAGGTGACCATGTAGCGCCACCACTGGCGCTTGATGTTCTCCTTCAGCTCGACTCCGAGCGGCCCGTAGTCCCAGGCGGCTTTCTGCCCACCGTAGATCTCACTGGACGGGTAGACGAAGCCACGGCGCTTGCTCAGGTTGACGATGGTGTCGATCTTGTCGGCGGCCACGGTGCTCTCTTCATTACGACGACGACGAACGCGAATGCTTCAGATTAGCGGCGGGCGCACCCCTTCGATCAAATCGGTGCGCGGGAAGAGACATACCCGCCGCTTGTTGACAATCGTTTCCAGTTTTGTTGAAAATGACTGTCATGAACGCACGACGCCTGATACCCACCGCCACCCTCGCCGGAGCTGTCACGCTCGGTCTGGTGGCGCTGTCCGCCTGCTCCTCCTCCGACGCCGCCGACCAGAAGAGCGGTGACAAGCTCGCGGTCACGGCGTCGTTCTACCCGATGGAATTCCTGGCCCAGCAGATCGGCGGTGATCATGTCTCGGTCACCACCCTCACCAAGCCGGGCGTCGAGCCGCACGATCTTGAGCTGAAGCCCCGGCAGACCGCCGAGCTCGGCGAATCGGACGTCATTCTCTATCTCAAGGGTATCCAGCCCGCCGTGGACAAGGCCATCGACCAGTCCGGAGTGGAACAGATCGTCGACGCGGCCTCCCTGACCGCGCTGGAGAAGCACGGCACCGAGGTCGGCCACGTCCACGGCGGCGACGAGCACAGCGCCGACGAGCACGCGGCCGAGGAGGGTACTCCGGACGGCAACGATCCGCACATCTGGCTCGACCCGGTGAAGTACGCCGAGGTCGCCAAGGGCGTCGGCGCCGCCCTGGAGAAGGCCGACCCGGACAACGCGGACGCGTACCGGAAGAACACGGACGCGCTGGTCGGCAAGCTCGGCGCGCTGGACACCGCGTTCAAGCAGGGCCTCACGGACACCTCCACCAAGACCTTCATCACCACCCACGCCGCCTTCGGCTATCTCGCCGAGCGCTACGGCCTGGAGCAGGAGGCGATCGCCGGTATCGACCCGGAGGCAGAGCCCAGCCCGGCCAGGATCAAGGAACTGGAGACCATCGCGAAGCAGGACAAGGTCAGCACCGTATTCTTCGAGACGCTCGCCAGCGACAGGACCGCCAAGACCATCGCGGCGGACTCGGGACTGAAGACGGACGTCCTGGACCCGCTGGAAGGAATTACGGACCGGTCCAAGGGCGATGACTACATCGAGGTCATGCAGGCCAACCTCGCCGCGCTGCAAAAGGCACTCGGCGCGAAATGAACCGGCCGACGGCAGCAACGGAGGCGCGGCACATGGCGACCACGGAGAGCGGCGAACAGGCACGAGAGGCACGAGCGCCGGAGACCGCGCGAGCACCTGAGGCCGCGACGGCGCCCACCGGCACGGGCACCCGTCCCGCCGGGACCGGTAGCCCCGAGGACCGCCTCTCGATGCCCGGCCCCCGGCGTGCTCCGGAGACAGCCGGGGCCACAGCCACCGCGGACGGAGGACCCGCTGCTCAGCGGCTCGCGCCGGTCCTCTCCGTCCGCGGTGCCACCGCCACGCTCGGCTCCCGCACCGTGCTGCGCGGTATCGACCTCACCGTGCACCGCGGTGAGGTCGTCGCCCTGCTCGGCGCCAACGGTTCCGGCAAGTCCACCGCCGTACGTTCCGTGATCGGCCAGGTCCCGCTCACCGGCGGCGAGATATCGCTCTTCTCGACACCGCTGCGCCGCTTCCGCGACTGGGCGCGCGTCGGTTACGTACCGCAGCGCACCACCGCGGCGAGCGGAGTGCCCGCGACCGTCCACGAGGTCGTCTCCTCCGGCCGGCTCTCCCGTACGAAGTTCCGCCGGCCCTCCAAGGCCGACCGCGCGGCCGTCCAGGAGGCCATCGAGCTGGTCGGACTCGCCGACCGCGCCAAGGACTCCGTGGACGCGCTCTCCGGCGGCCAGCACCAGCGTGTACTGATAGCCAGGGCGCTCGCCGCCGGGCCCGAGCTGCTGATCATGGACGAGCCGATGGCGGGCGTCGATCTGGCCAGCCAGGACATCCTCGCGGCGACGCTGCGCGAACAGGTGGCCGCCGGTACGACCGTACTGCTCGTCCTCCATGAACTGGGCCCGCTGGAGCCGCTGATCGACCGCGCGGTGGTGCTGCGCGACGGCTGTGTGACCCACGACGGGCCGCCGCCACAGGCCCTCGGCCAGCACGCCCTGCCCGGCCACGATCATGTCCATCCCCACGCGGCCGGCGAGCCGCTCCGTACAGGACTGCTGACCTGACCATGGAATTCCTCCAGACCGCGTTCATGCAGCGCGCGCTGATCGCGGCCGTGCTGGTCGGTATCACCGCGCCCGCCGTCGGTATCTATCTTGTGCAGCGCCGCCAGGCGCTGATGGGCGACGGCATCGGCCATGTCGCCATGACCGGCGTCGGTCTGGGCTTTCTGCTCTCCCTCAGCCCGGTGTGGATCGCGACGCTGGTCTCGGTGGCCGGTGCCATCACGATGGAGCTGATCAGGGCGTACGGCCGCACCCGCGGCGATATCGCGCTGGCGATGCTCTTCTACGGCGGGATGGCCGGCGGTGTCCTGCTGATCAATCTCGCGCCGAACGGCTCGAACGCCAATCTCAGTTCGTATCTCTTCGGTTCGCTGTCGACGGTCTCACCGTCGGACGTGACCGCGATCTCGCTGCTCGCCGCCTTTGTGGTGCTGGTGACGGTAGGGCTGCGGCGCCAGCTCTTCGCGGTCAGCCAGGACGAGGAGTTCGCCCGGGTCACCGGACTGCCGGTGCGTGCGCTGAATCTGCTGATCGCGGTCACGGCCGCGGTGACGGTCACCGTCGCCATGCGGGTGGTCGGACTGCTGCTGGTCAGCGCGCTGATGGTGGTGCCGGTGGCGGCGGCCCAGCAGATCACCCGGTCGTTCGCGGTCACCTTCGTGCTCTCGGTGGTGATCGGCACGGCGGTGACGCTCGCCGGTACGGTCACCTCGTACTACCAGGACGTACCGCCGGGCGCGACGATCGTGCTGCTGGCGATCGGCGTCTTCGTGGTGCTGACGGTCCTCGCCACGCCGTTGGCGAGACGGCGGGCCGGAGCGCTGCGGAACGCCGAGGCGGCAGGGCAGGCCGTGACCGCGGGCATACCCGGCGTAACGCCCGCTCAGGACGGTTCGGCCGGCCGAACGCCCACGGACGATCTCACAGTCTGACCGCGAGCCGGTCACGAACTGGCAGAATGGCCCGAGGGAAGCGGGCAGTGCCCGGTGGATTCGGGCAGAGGCAAGGAGGCACCTGTGACGACTGCGCCCAGCGGTGGATCGAGTGCGGCCCCCGTGCGCGGCCGATCGACCCGCCAGCGTGCCGCGGTGGCGGCGGCGCTCGACGAGGTCGACGAGTTCCGCAGCGCGCAGGAGCTCCACGACATGCTCAAGCACCGTGGTGACTCGGTCGGACTGACCACGGTGTACCGCACGCTCCAGTCCCTCGCCGACGCCGGCGAGGTCGATGTGCTGCGGACGAACGACGGCGAGTCCGTCTACCGCCGCTGCTCGACCGGCGACCACCACCACCATCTCGTCTGCCGGGTCTGCGGAAAGGCCGTCGAGGTCGAGGGACCCGCGGTGGAGCAGTGGGCCGAGACGATCGCGGCGCAGCACGGCTATGTGAGCGTGGCGCACACGGTGGAGATCTTCGGCACCTGCGCCGAATGCGCGGAGTGCGCGGGCCAGGCGGCGCGGAACTAGCGGAACTACCACCGCGTGTCCGGTCGAGAGCCGGGTGTCGGTGCCGGGCGGGCGGGAAGCCGGCCCGGCAACCGAGGAGACGGCACCCGGGGAAAGAGCGCCGGACGGCTCAGCCCTGCGGAAACTCCTCCATCTCCGGCTGGTCCGGATTGGGCATCGCGCCGCCGAAGCGCCGGTCCCTGGAGGCGAATTCAAGACAGGCCCGCCACAGATCCCTGCGGTCGAAGTCCGGCCACAGCACGTCCTGGAAGACCATCTCCGCGTAACTGCTCTGCCAGATCAGATAGTTGGATGTGCGCTGCTCACCGCTGGGCCGCAGGAAGAGATCCACGTCCGGCATGTCCGGGTAGTAGAGATACTTCGCGAACGTCTTCTCATTCACCTTGGCCGGATCGAGCTTGCCCGACGCCACATCCGCCGCGAGCGCCTGCGCCGCGTCCGCGATCTCCGCGCGCCCGCCGTAATTGACGCAGAAGTAGAGCGTCATGGCGTCGTTGTCCTTGGTCTGCTCCTGCGCGACCTGGAGCTCCTGGACGACCGACTTCCACATCTTGGGCATCCGGCCGACCCAGCGGATCCGGATGCCCAGCTCGTCCATCTCGTCCCGGCGGCGCCGGATGACATCGCGGTTGAAGTTCATGAGGAAGCGCACCTCGTCGGGCGTGCGCTTCCAGTTCTCGGTGGAGAAGGCGTACAGGGAGAGGTTCTTGACGCCCATCTCCAGACAGCCCTTGAGCACATCGAGGACGACGCCCTCGCCGACCTTGTGGCCCTCGGTGCGCGGCAGCCCGCGCTCCTTGGCCCAGCGGCCGTTCCCGTCCATCACACACGCCACATGCTGCGGCACCAGCTCGGCGGGGATCTTCGGTGGCCGCGCGCCCGAAGGGTGCGGCTCGGGCGTCTTGTACTCGCGGCGGGAACGTCCCAGGAATCCGCGTCGTGCCATGCGCTCTCGTCTCCCAAATCTTCGCTACGTATCAGTGCTACGTATCAGTTCTTCTCTACGTATCTGAGCGAGCGCAGACCGCGCTCCAGGTGCCAGTGCAGATAGGCGGACACCAGCCCGCTGCCCTCCCTGACATGTCGCGCCTCGCACGCGTCAGCCGTCTCCCAGTCGCCGGTCAGCAGCGCGCTCAGCAGTCCGACGGCCTCAGCAGAGGGTACGACGCTGCCGGGCACCCGGCAGTCGCCGCAGATGACGCCGCCCGCCGCCACGGAGAAGAAACGATTGGGCCCGTGCAGTCCGCACTTGGCGCAGTCGTCGAAGCTCGGCGCGTATCCGTTGACCGCGAGGGAGCGCAACAGAAAGGCGTCCAGGATGAGATGAGGTGCGTGCTCACCACGGGCGAGCGTACGCAGCCCGCCGACCAGGAGCAGATACTGCTGGACGGCCGGCTCGCCCTCGTGGTCGGTGAAGCGCTCGGCGGTCTCCAGCATCGCCGTCCCCGCGGTGTAGCGGGCGTAGTCGGTGACGATGCCGCCACCGTACGGAGCGATGGTCTCGCTCTGGGTGCACAGCGGCAGACCGCGGCCGATGAGCTCACTGCCGCGCGCGAAGAACTGCACATCGACATGGGAGAACGGCTCCAGCCGCGCCCCGAACTTGGACTTCGTCCGCCGCACGCCCCGGGCGACGGCGCGGACACGGCCGTGGCCGCGGGTCAGAAGCGTGATGATGCGGTCGGCCTCACCGAGCTTCTGGGTGCGCAGCACGACGCCGTCGTCCCGGAACAGACTCATGGCGTCATTCTCCCGCATACGCACGGGCCGCCGAGCCGCCCGTGCACGGGCATGGACGGGCCCGCCCGCCATATG
This sequence comes from Streptomyces sp. NPDC059743, assembly GCF_042732975.1. NCBI lineage: Bacteria > Bacillati > Actinomycetota > Actinomycetes > Kitasatosporales > Streptomycetaceae > Streptomyces > Streptomyces sp. NPDC059743. Next base: position 379,374 of record NZ_JBHWGS010000005.1, read on the forward strand.
CCGCAGACGGCGGCTCAGCAGGCGCTTGAGGAGGCGCTCGGACCGCGCTCAGGAGGGCGTTCCCGATGCCGCCAGCAGCAGTCTCTCCGTGTCGTCCGAGCACAGCAGCAGCGCGCCGCCGACGATGCTGAGCACCTCGCGCTCCGCCGGGCTGTACGGTCCGTCCGCCACGGCGATCCTGGCGCCCTGGAGCACGATCGACTCCCGGCCCGCCGGGGCGAGATGCGGCGCCAGCGGCTCCAGCGCCTCGTGCAGTTCGATGGCGAGCGCCGCGCCGCACGGGCCCGGATCCAGATCCGGGTCCACGACGAACCGGCCGGTGTCGGCGGCGAGCGCCTCCACCAGATCGGTGAGCCGGTCCTCCGTGCAGTCCTCGAATCCGGCCGCGCGGACGGTGTGGACCGCGGTCTCCCTGACCGTACGGGAGGAGATCCCGCCGGCCGCGAGGACGGCGAGCGCGACGGTGTGCACGGCGTCACGGAGCATCGCGGAGAAGCGGATGGTGGTGGGATGGTCGAGGATGTCCGTGCCGAAGTGGGCGTGGCAGGCCGCGCATTCGATCACCGGGCCGGCGACTCCGCGCGCGAGCAGAGGAACGCCGAGGACGGTGAACCTGCGACGGCCGGTGCGACGGCGGTAGTTGCGGTCGCCTCCGCAGTCGGGACAGAAGAACTCGCCGTCACCAACGGTGTTCCAGGACGTACGAATGCCGCAGATGCGCACTTTTCGGCCGCTTGATCCCTGAGCTGGCAGCACGTCGCGCACCTCCGTAACGCTCCGGCAACATTGCCGCGTTGAGTGATGTTAGCCACATCGCCCGGGCCCCGTCAGTACCGCGGCGTGAGATCGCCACGACATGGCTGAACCCCGCCCACCGCGAACGGTGGACGGGGCTCGTAAACGCCCAGGTGAGCGCTTGGATCAGTGGCTCATGAGCACTCTGCCGGCGCCGTCAACGGGTCGCGCGGTTGACGGCGGAGATGACCGCCTTGAGTGACGCCCGGGTGGTGTTCGCGTCGATCCCGATGCCCCAGAGCACCTTTCCGTCGATCGCGCACTCGATGTACGAGGCGGCCTGCGCGCTCGCGCCCTCGCTCATCGTGTGTTCCTGGTAGTCCAGGAGCCTGGCGTCCACGCCGACGGCGGCCAGGGCCTCGAAGAACGCCGAGATGGGACCGTTGCCGGTGCCGGTGAGCACCGTCTCCGTACCGTCCACGACGGCCTGGACCGTCAGTGTGTCGCGGCCGTCCGTGCCGGTCGTACTCTGGCCCGAGCGGAGCTGGATCCGGCCCCAGGCGTTGTCCGGGTTGGGCAGGTACTCGTCCTGGAAGACGGACCAGATCTGGCCGGGTGTGACCTCGCCGCCCTCGGCGTCGGTCTTGGCCTGAATGATGCGGGAGAACTCGATCTGCATCCGGCGCGGCAGGTCCAGCTTGTGCTCGTTCTTCAGGACGTAGGCGATACCGCCCTTGCCGGACTGCGAGTTGACCCGGATGACCGCCTCGTAGGAGCGGCCCACGTCCTTCGGGTCGATCGGCAGATACGGCACGGCCCACTCGATCTCGTCAACCGAGGCGCCCCGCGCGGCGGCGTCGGCCTCACGCGCGTCGAAGCCCTTCTTGATGGCGTCCTGGTGGGAGCCGGAGAAGGCGGTGTAGACCAGATCGCCCACATACGGATGGCGCGGATGGATCTCCATCTGGTTGCAGTACTCGCTGGTCCGGCGGATCTCGTCAATTTGCGAGAAGTCGATCTGCGGGTCGACGCCCTGCGAGAAGAGGTTCATGCCCAGCGTCACCAGATCGACATTGCCGGTGCGCTCACCCTGGCCGAACAGACAGCCCTCGACCCGGTCCGCGCCGGCCATCAGCGCCAGCTCGGCGGCGGCGACAGCTGTGCCCCGGTCGTTGTGCGGATGCACCGAGAGACAGACAGACTCACGGCGCGACAGATGCCGCGACATCCACTCGAAACGGTCCGCGTGCGTCGACGGCGTCGAACGCTCCACAGTGGCAGGCAGATTGAGAATGATCTCCCGGCCGGCCTCGGGCTGCCAGACATCCATGACGCCCTCGCAGACCTCCAGGGCGAAATCCAGCTCGGTGTCGGTGAAGATCTCCGGGCTGTACTGGTAGCCGAAGGTGGTCTCAGGGCCCAGGATCTTCTCCGCGTACTCCATCACCAGCCGGGTGCCGTCCACGGCGATCTGCTTGACCTGCTCCTTCGTGCCGCGGAAGACGACGCGGCGGAAGGTGGGAGCGGTGGCGTTGTAGAGATGGACGGTCGCACGGTGGGCGCCGCGCAGCGACTCGACCGTACGCTCGATCAGCTCCTCGCGCGCCTGTGTCAGGACGGAGATCGTCACGTCCTCCGGGATCGCGCCCTCTTCGATGATCGACCGTACGAAGGCGAAGTCGGTCTCTCCCGAGGACGGGAAGCCGACCTCGATCTCCTTGTAACCCATCCGCACCAGCAGATCGAACATCTCGCGCTTGCGGGCCGGTGACATGGGATCGATCAGCGCCTGGTTGCCGTCGCGCAGATCGGTGGAGAGCCAGCGGGGGGCGACGGTGATCCGGTTGTCGGGCCAGGTGCGGTCGGGGATGTCCACGGCCTCGTACCGGCCGTACTTGTGGATGGGCATCCCGGACGGGCGCTGGGTGTGCGTCGCGTTGGTGACGGGCGTCGGGCTGCCGACGGAGGCGACGGAAGATTCGGACATTGCGCAGGGCTCCTCGTGTGTCCACTGGGACGGCCGACGGGGCGCGATCACCGCAACGCCAGACTCCGCGGGGAGGGGGTCGGCCTACGACTACAGGCCCTCGCCGCGGCAGCTAAGGAGAAGCAGCCCGAAACGCATGATGCGAGGGAGCCTAGCCGAGCCGCGCGGTTCGCGCCGGTCCGTATCAGAATGCGGAACCGGAACCGCCCTCTCCTCGATCCACGAAGGTATTCCCCGGGCGTCCGTAGATCACTCCATTTCAGCAACCTTGGTCGCAATGGGTGCAATCTCCGTGACGGAGTGCCACATTGCCTTCATGGACGCCATCACTCCCGTTTTCTGCACCATCGTGCCGCCGCATGTGCTGGACAAGCTCGCGTGGGCGGACGATCCGGCCATCCACGGGCCCGCCCGCCGCACCCTGGAGGCCGACTCCTCCCATCGCACCCGGCGCCGGCTGACGGCGGCCCGCGGCGCCGTGCCGTCGCGGGCCGACGGGCCGACCGCCGGGCCGACGGGAAAGCCGGACCGCGCCGTCCATGACTGCCGGCACGGCACGGTCCTGCCGGGCACGAAGGTCCGCGGCGAGGGCAGCGAGCCCGGCAGGGACGCCACCGTCAATCGCGCGTACAGCGGGCTCGGCGCCACCTTCGAGCTGCTGCTGACGGCGTACGGCCGTGATTCCCTGGACGGCGCGGGACTGCCGCTGACCGCCAGCGTCCACTACGACCGGGAGTACGCGAACGCCTTCTGGGACGGCGAGCAGATGGTCTTCGGCGACGGTGACGGCGAGATCTTCCTCGACTTCACGATCCCGGTCGATGTGATCGGCCATGAGCTGGCCCACGGAGTCACGCAGTACACGGCCAATCTCGACTACTACGGGCAGTCGGGCGCGCTGAACGAGTCCATGTCGGACGTCCTCGGCTCGCTGGTCAAGCAGTTCACCCTGGACCAGACCGCCGATCAGGCCGACTGGCTGATCGGTCAGGGCCTGCTCGCGCCGCGCGTCACCGGTGTCGCGCTGCGCTCCATGAAAGCGCCGGGCACGGCGTACGACGACGATGTGCTCGGCAAGGACCCGCAGCCGGCCGTCATGGACGACTACGTACGGACGAACCAGGACAACGGCGGAGTGCACATCAACTCCGGCATCCCCAACCACGCGTTCTATCTGCTCGCCGAGCGGCTGGGCGGAAAGGCGTGGGAGCGGGCGGGCCGGATCTGGTTCGACGTGCTGACCGGCGGCGAGCTGGCGGCCGACGCGGACTTCGCGGACTTCGCCCGGCTGACCGTCGCGGCGGCGCGGTCCCGCTTCGGGGACGGCGCGGAGCACGAGGCGGTGGTCAAGGCCTGGTCCCAGGTCGGCGTACCCACAACGGAGTGAGCCGGGAGCGTCGGCTACCGCGCCCGCCCTCCAGGCACTAGACAGGAGCCATGCGTATCGAAGTACGTCGTACGGGCGGTTTCGCGGGCATCGAGCGCAGGGCCGAGGTCGACACCTCACACCTGCCCGACGCCGACGCCCCCACCTGGCAGCACCTCGCCGAACAGGCCATGACAGACGCCACCCAGGACCCCGGATCCCCGGTGGTCCCCGACGGCTTCAGCTACCGGATCACGGTGGACGACCAAGAATTCCACTGCGCCGACCCCCACCTCTCCGATTCCCAGCGCACCCTGATCTCCCGCGTCCTCAAGGAAGGCGCCTGAACGGGCCGGGCCGTATCACAGAATGGCGACCGCATGGCTACCAAGAAAATCTCCGTCACGCTCCCGGAGGAGCTGGTGGAAGCGGCACGGGGCTTCACCGACGACCTCTCCGGGTACGCGGCGGAGGCGTTGGCACGCAAGATCCGCAACGAACTGCTCGGGGAGGAAATGCGTCGCTACGAGGAGGAGCACGGAGCCTTCAGCGATGTGGAAAGGGCCGAGGCAGATGCCCGGCTGTACGGATGGCTCCAGCCGCACGAGCACATGCGGGTACGAACATGGCCCGGCTGAACTGGGTGCTCTCGCGGATCGAAGTCGAGCCGGTGACCGAGCGGCGCTCCGGCAGCCCGGTCCGCGGGCGGCCGGCTCAGAAGCCCAGTTTGCGGAGTTGCTTCGGGTCGCGTTGCCAGTCCTTGGCGACCTTTACGTGGAGGTCGAGGAAGACCGGGGTGCCGAGCAGGGCCTCGATGTGTTTGCGGGACTTGGTGCCGACCTCTTTGAGGCGCTTGCCCTTGGGGCCGATGATGATGCCCTTCTGGCTGGGGCGCTCGATATAGACGTTCGCGTGGATGTCCAGGAGCGGCTTGTCCGCAGGGCGGTCCTCGCGCGGGAGCATCTCCTCGACCACGACCGCGATCGAGTGCGGGAGTTCGTCCCGTACGCCTTCCAGCGCCGCCTCGCGGATCAGCTCGGCCACCATGACCTGCTCGGGCTCGTCGGTGAGATCGCCCTCCGGGTAGAGCGGAGGGCTCTCCGGGAGGAGCGGGACCAGCAGGTCCGCCAGCAGACCGACCTGCTTGTCGCCGACGGCCGAGACCGGGACGATCTCCGCCCACTCCAGACCGATTTCCTTGCCGAGCTGATCGATCGCGATCAGCTGCTCGGCGAGCGTCTTGGAGTCGACTAGGTCCGTCTTGGTGACGACGGCGACCTTCGGCGTCTTCTTGATGGCCGCCAGTTCCTTGGCGATGAACCGGTCGCCGGGGCCGAGCTTCTGGTCCGCGGGCAGACAGAAACCGATCACATCGACCTCGGCCCAGGTCGTCCGTACAACATCGTTCAGGCGCTCGCCGAGCAGGGTGCGCGGCTTGTGGAGGCCCGGGGTGTCGACCAGGATGAGCTGGGCCTCGGGACGGTGCACGATGCCACGGACGGTGTGCCGGGTGGTCTGCGGCCGGTTCGAGGTGATGGCCACCTTCTGACCGACGAGAGCGTTCGTGAGGGTGGACTTGCCCGCGTTGGGGCGGCCGACGAAGCAGGCGAAGCCCGCCCGGTGGGGGACTTCGGCTGTCTCGGGAGAGGAGGTACGAGCGCTCATGGCGCCCATTCTCCCCGATCGTTCACGCTGCGCCGACCAGATCGGCCATGACGGTCACCATCGAGGCGTCCCCGACGGCCGCGGACGGACTGTCGCCGGCCGGACCGCCGCACGCGGGTCAGCCCGCCTCGACGGTCACCCGCAGCGTGCCGTCGGGGCCCGCCACCAGGACCGGGGTCCCCGCGCCGCCCAGATCGCGCACGGCCGCGAGGTCCTCGTCGGACGCCGTCTCCGCGTCGGTGACCACGGCCGCCGCCTCCAGTGAGTTCGCACCGCTGGCCACGGCCATCGCGACCGCGGTGCGCAGCGCGCTGAGCTTGAGGGAGGCCAGTTCCACGGTGCCGGCGACATACGTACGCCCGGTCTCGTCCCGTACGGCCGCGCCCTCCGGTACGCCGTTACGGGCGCGGGCGCTCCGGGCCAGAGTGATGATCTTGCGGTCCTCGGGGCCGAGGCCGGTGCCGGGATCGGTGCTCTCAGTCATATGCCGAGCATAGGCAGCGGGTTCGGCGCCTCCGCCAACGGGGAGACCTGGAAGCGCCTCGCCATCAGCCCGCGACCCGCCACCTGCCGTCAGCCATCAGCCCGCGACCGGGTACAGCGAGCCGCGCCGGCCCTCCGGTGACGCCAGCCACTCCAGCTTCGCCGCCGTGTCCGCCTCCGGCAGCGGAGTGTGCAGCATGATCACCAGATCGGGCCTGGCCGGCACTCTGAGCTGGGTGGCCTCCAACAGCAGTGTGCCGACCAGCGGGTTCACCAGCTCCTCGCGCACCTGTCCGGCCGACGCGATGTCCCGCTGCTCCCACAGCCGGGCGAACTCGTCGCTGCGCTCCTTCGCCTCCCGCACCACCGCCTGGAATCCCTCGTCGTCCGGGCACTCCGAACAGGCGGCGCGGAACTGGGCGACGATCCGCGGCGCGATCTCCTCCCAGTGCGTGATCCGTGTGCGGTAGATCGGATCGGTAAAGAAATTGATCAGACAGTTCCGGGAGAACCCGGGCCTCAGACCGTGGACCACCGAGGCCGCGTCGTTGTACATGATCACGTTCCAGTAGCCGTCCATGATGTGCGCGGGATACGGCATCCAGGCGTCGATCAGCCGCTGCAGCCCGGTGCACATACCGAGCGCCGCCGGATCCACCTCGGGCTGAGGCGGATTGAGCCCGGCCAGCACATACAGATGGCGGCGCTCGGCGCCGCTGAGTCTGAGCACCCGCGCCACCGAGTCCAGCACCTGTGGCGAGACGGTGATGTCCCGGCCCTGCTCCAGCCACTGGTACCAGGAGACGCCGACGCCCGCGAGGACGGCCACCTCCTCGCGCCGCAGTCCCGGTGTACGGCGCCGGGCGCCGCCGTCCGGCAGGCCCGCGTCGGCCGGGCTGACCCGGGCGCGTCTGCTCATCAGGAACTCGCGCAGTTCGCCGAGGCGGTGCGCCTTTCCGGTCTGCCCCGCCGTCTGCCCGGTGCGCATGGCCATCTGGAACCCCCTGCCGAACTGCCCCGCCGAACTGCCTCTGTCGGCCCGCGTGGTGGTGCCGCCAACAGGATAAGTTCCCGCTCCCCACGGCTATTCCTGCCGACCGAGGCTGTCGGGCATGGCATTCGAGACCTCCACCACCGGCTCCACCACCACCGGCCCGCCCGGCCAGGCTCACGATCCAGCCCCAGCCCCAGCCGCAGCCCCGGACCCAAGCTCCGGACCCGAGTCCGGCTCCGGGTCCGCTCCCGCGCGGCTCACCGGCCGGGCCAAGCTGATCCTCCTGGTGCTGTGCGCCGCCCAGTTCATGGTGGCGCTCGACTTCTCCGTACTGAATGTGGCCCTGCCCGTCCTCGGCGCCGATCTCGGGATGAGCCGGTCCGCGCTGCAATGGGCGGTCACCGCCTTCGCGTTGCCGTCCGGCGGATTTCTGCTGCTCTTCGGCCGGATCGCCGATCTCTACGGCCGCCGCAGACTGTTCCTCACCGGTCTCGCCGTCTTCGGCGCGGCCTCGCTGCTGGCCACCCTGGCCTGGAGCCCGGCGGTCTTCCTGGCCGGGCGCGCGCTCCAAGGGCTGGGCGCCGCCGTGATCGTCCCGACCGGGATGTCGCTGCTGACCACCACCTTCCCGGAAGGGCCGCAGCGCGACCGGGCACTGGGCATCAGCGGCACGCTTCTCTCGCTCGGCTTCACCATCGGCATGGTGCTGGGCGGCGTACTGACCGACACGCTGGGCTGGCGCTCCACCATGGGACTGCTGGCCGTCGCCGCGCTCGTCGTACTCGCACTGGCGCCCGGTCTGCTGCCCGAGTCCCGTACCACCGACCGGCCACGGCTCGACATCCCGGGCGCGGTGACCGTGACGGGCGGGCTGCTGGCCGTGATCTACGCCCTGTCGACCGCCGCCGACCACGGTTTCGGCGGCGCGGATGTGCTGGTCACACTGATCGCGGGCATCGCACTGCTGGTGGCCTTCGTCCTGGTCGAGGCGCGCAGCGCGGCGCCGCTGGTCTCCCTGCCCATGCTGCGCCGGCGCACCGTGGCCTTCGGCAATCTGGGCGGTCTGGTCACCTTCTCGATGATGAGCACGGTCGTGTTCGTCCTGACTCTCTATCTCCAGGACTCGCTCGGGCTGTCCGCCTTCGAGACCGGTCTGGTCTTCGGGCTCCAGGGCGTGCTGTCGGTGGTCGCGGGCTCGCTGGCCGTCCGGCTGATCGGCCGCTTCGGTGCCCGCCGCGCTCTGGCCGTGTCCCTGCTCGGCCAAGGGCTGTTCACCGCGGCGCTGCTGGGCCTGGGCAGCGGCTCGGGCGTCGTGCTGGCGACCGTCGGTGTCTCGCTGGCGAGCATGTGCCATCTCGTCGCGGTCATCTCGTACGGACTGACCGTGACCTCGGGCGTCCCCGACAAGGAGCAAGGGCTCGCGACGGGCCTGGTGACCACGACTCAGCAGGTCGGTATCACCGTCGGTATCCCGCTGCTGGGTGCGGTCGCGGCGGCTCAGGCCGTGCTGTACGACGGAGTACGGCTCGTCCTGGCCGTGGACGCGGCGATCGTGGTTACGGCAGCGCTGCTGGTGGCGGTCGGCCTCCGGACCCGACAGCCCTGACGGCCCCGACGGCCCTGACAGCGGACGTCACAGCCCTGACCTCTGACCGCGCTCAGGGCTCTCAGGGCCGGTCGAGCCGCAGCCGCTCCGCCCTCGGCAGACCGGCCACCACCAGGTCGTACGAGTCCTCGATCAGCTCCCGCACCATCCGCGCGGGCAGCTCTCCGACCGTCACCGTGTTCCAGTGGCGCTTGTTGAGATGCCAGCCGGGCACGATCGCGGTATGCGCCTCGCGGAGCCGGATCGCCTCCTCCGGATCGCACTTGAGGGCGACCTTCAGCGGCTCCTCCTCCAGCGAGCAGAGCGCGAAGATCTTGCCGCCGACCCGGAAGACGGTCAGCCCGGGACTGCGTGGGAACGGGACGTCCTCGGACGTCCCGTTCAGCGCCAGGCACCAGGCTCGCAGCTCTTCCGGTGTCACGCGGCGGCCTCCGGTGTCATACGTCCTCCGGTGTCACGCGGCGGGCTCCTCCTTGCGCACCGGCTCCACCAGGACCGTGACGATCTTGTTGCGGCGGCCGGCCGGGGACTCCGCCGTCAGCCGCAGACTGCGCCCGTCGGGCAGCTCGACCTTGGCGCTCGCTCCGGCGATCGGGACGCGGCCCAGCGCCTTCGCCAGCAGTCCGCCGACCGTCTCCACATCCTCGTCGTCGTACTCGTCGAGCCCGAACAGCTCGCCGAGATCACCGATGTCGAGCCGGGCCGTGACCCGGTAGGAGCCGTCGCCGATCTCCTCGACCGGCGGCAGCTCGCGGTCGTACTCGTCGGTGATCTCGCCGACGATCTCCTCCAGGATGTCCTCGATCGTGACGATGCCGGCCGTGCCGCCGTACTCGTCGATGACGACCGCGACATGGCTGCGCTCCTGCTGCATCTCGCGGAGCAGATCACCGGCGTTCTTGGTGTCCGGGACGAAGGCGGCGGGCCGCATCGCCGTGGAGACCAGATCGCTCTCGGAGTCCCGGTTGATATGGGTCTTTCTGACCAGGTCCTTGAGATAGACGATGCCGACTATGTCGTCCTCGTTCTCGCCGGTCACCGGGATCCGGGAGAAGCCGGAGCGCAAGGCCAGCGTCAGCGCCTGCCGGATCGTCTTGTAGCGCTCGATACAGACCAGGTCCGTGCGCGGGACCATGACTTCCCGTACGAGGGTGTCGCCCAGCTCGAAGACGGAGTGGACCATCCGGCGCTCGTCGTCCTCGATGAGGGACTCCTGCTCGGCGAGATCGACCAGGGCCCGCAGCTCGGCCTCGCTGGCGAACGGTCCCTTGCGGAAGCCCTTGCCCGGCGTGAGGGCATTGCCGAGGAGGATCAGCAGCTGTGGGATCGGGCCCATGATCCTCGCGAGCGGCAGCAGCACATACGCCGAGGCCGTCGCCGTGTTCAGCGGATGCTGACGGCCGATGGTGCGCGGCGAGACGCCCACCGCGACATACGAGACGAGAACCATCACGCCGATCGCGACGACCAGCGCCGACCAGGTCTCCTCGAACTCGTTGAGACAGACATACGTCACCAGCACTCCGGCCGCCATCTCACAGGCGACCCGGACCAGCAGGGCCACATTCAGATAGCGCGTCGGATCGGCGGCGATCTGCTCCAGCTTGGCCGCGCCGCGCCGCCCGGAGCGGACGGCCTCGGCCGCCCGGAAGCTGGAGACACGGGCGAGGCCCGCCTCGGCCGACGCCGCCAGCCAGGCGACGACGACCAGGGCGACCGCTCCGACGATCAGTTGCGCGGTCACGAGACGGTCGGCGCGGGGGACGGACCCGTGAGCCCCTGTTCGGATCGCCAGCCGTCGACGATCGCCGCCTGGAGACCGAACATCTCGGCCTTCTCGTCCGGCACTTCATGGTCGTAACCGAGGAGATGCAGCACACCGTGGACGGTGAGGAGCTGGAGCTCCTCGTCCATGGTGTGCCGCGTCGGTGCTTCCTCGCCCTGCTTCTTCGCCACCTCCGGACAGAGGACGATGTCACCGAGGAGCCCCTGCGGAGGCTCCTCGTCGTCCTTGACCGGCGGACGCAGCTCGTCCATCGGGAAGGACATGACATCCGTCGGCCCCGGCAGATCCATCCACTGGATATGGAGCTGCTCTATGGCCGCCTCGTCCACCACGATCACCGACAGCTCGGAGAGCGGGTGGATACGCATCCGGGTGAGCGCGTAGCGGGCGACATCGAGGATCGCCTGCTCGTCGACCTCGGTGCCTGACTCGTTGTTGACGTCGATCGACATGGTGCGCTCTTGTTCTACTTCCCGTTTCGGCCGTCGTTGCGGCTGTCGTACAGCTCGTACGCGTCGACGATACGGCCGACGAGCTTGTGCCGTACGACATCCTTCGAGGTGAGACGGGAGAAGTGCACATCGTCCACGCCTTCCAGGATGTCCTGGACCTGGCGCAGACCGCTCTTCGTGCCGCCGGGAAGGTCGACCTGGGTGATGTCACCGGTGATGACTATCTTCGATTCGAAGCCGAGCCTCGTGAGGAACATCTTCATCTGCTCGGGGCTGGTGTTCTGGGCCTCGTCGAGAATGATGAACGCGTCGTTGAGCGTGCGGCCCCGCATGTACGCCAGCGGCGCGACCTCGATCGTGCCCGCCGCCATCAGCCGCGGGATCGAGTCGGGATCGAGCATGTCGTGCAGTGCGTCGTAGAGCGGGCGCAGATACGGGTCGATCTTCTCGTAGAGCGTCCCGGGCAGGAAGCCGAGCCGCTCACCCGCCTCGACGGCGGGCCTGGTCAGGATGATCCGGTTGACCTGCTTGGCCTGGAGGGCCTGGACCGCCTTGGCCATGGCGAGATACGTCTTGCCCGTACCGGCGGGACCGATGCCGAAGACGATCGTGTGCTGGTCGATCGCGTCGACATACCGCTTCTGGTTCAGGGTCTTGGGGCGGATGGTCCGGCCCCGGCTGGACAGGATGTTCTGGGTGAGTACCTCGGCGGGGGTCTCGGGGCCGTCCGCACCGCCGTTCTCGCTCGCCCTGAGCATGGCGATGGAACGTTCCACTGCGTCCTCCGTCATCGGCTGACCGGTGCGGAGCACCAGCATCATCTCGTCGAACAGGCGCTGGACGAGCGCGACATCCGCCGCGCTGCCGCTCGCGCTGATCTTGTTGCCCCGGACATGGATGTCCGCGGCCGGGAACGCCTTCTCGATCACACGGAGCAGGGAATCCCCTGAGCCCAGGACCGTCACCATGGGGTGATTGGCGGGGACGGTGAAGTGAGTACGTGCCTGCCCCTCCGCGGGGGTCCGGGCTGTAGGTGTCTGAGTCATGGGCCGGCGCTGTGGCCTGCGCATACCTCCCGTTGCAGGGTTCTCGCTGCTCGACAACCTCTGAGGTACCAGCGTACGGCCCCGCACTGACAAGCCCCAGGGCTTTTACCCGTGCCGTTCCTGAACCTTGCGATACGTACCGGGGCGAGCTCGCGGTACGAGCCGGGACGGCGGGCGTCCACAGCGGGCGTCCGCACCGGCCCGGACTCAGCCCGAGCGGCCGAAACCGATGGTCGGTACGGCCCTGCGCAGCGGCCACGGCCTGCTCGGCGCGGGCAGCAGCTCCTCCAGGAACGCATAGCGCCGCAGCGCCGCCGGATCCTGGTCCGAGCAGGCCTGTACGTACTGCCACCAGGCCGCGACCTCCGACCAGCCGGGCGCGGAGAGCGAGCCGCCGAACTCCTGGACCGAGAGCGCGGCGGTCAGCCCGGCGAAGGCCAGCCGGTCCGCGAGCGGCCAGTCGGCGAGCGTACCGGTGACATAGCCCGCCACGAAGACATCGCCCGCGCCCGTCGGATCCAGGGCCTCCACCGCGATGGCCGGGACCTCGGCGGTCTCGCCGGTGGCGCCGTCCACGGCGTACGCGCCCTCCGCGCCCAGCGTGACGACGGCGACCGGCACCCGCTCGGCGAGCAGCCGCGCGGCTGCCTTGGGACAGTCGGTACGGGTGTAACGCATGGCCTCCTCGGCGTTGGGCAGGAAGGCCTCGCAGTGCTCCAGATCGGCCAGTCCCGCGAGATCCCAGCGGCCCGACTCGTCCCAGCCGACATCGGCGAAGATCCGCGCGCCGTGGCGGACGGCGCGGGCGATCCACTCGTCGCGGCGGCCCGGAGTGAGCGCGGCGACGGCGGCGCGGGCGCGCGGCGGGCACTCCGGGAGGGCGCCTTCGGGCGGCGGGGCCTCGTGGCCGTGCGAGACCATCGTCCGCTCGCCCTCGTACGCCATGGAGACCGTGACGGGCGAGTGCCAGCCGGGGACGGTGCGGGAGCGGGACAGATCGATGCCCTCGCCCTGCTCCAGCGCGTCCCAGCAGTACTCGCCGTAGTGGTCGTCGCCGAAGGCCGCCGCGAGCGAGGTGTGCAGTCCGAGCCGGGCGAGCGCGGTGGCCATGTTGGCGATCCCGCCGGGGCTCGATCCCATGCCGCGCGCCCAGGACTCCGTACCGCGTACGGGCGCGCTGTCCAGGCCGGTGAAGATGATGTCGAGGAAGACCGTGCCCGTCAGATAGACATCGCAGTCCGGATCGTCCGGGGCACGCAGCGCGCCGAGCGGATCGACATGCGCGTCGGCATCGGCGTGTGCGGCGTGTTCCGCGGTGTGTTCCAGCGGGTCTCCATTGGATGTGATCACGGCGGGCTCCCGATCGCGTGCGGATCCGGACAGTCTGCCCGATCCTCGGCGCCGGGGCGGACGCTCGGGATCCCCGTGGAGGCTGTGTTCGCTTCAGCTCGCCGTCATATCGCATTCAGTCGGAACTTGATCGAATTCTGATCGGGATTCCATAGGGATTCGACCGGAACGCGACCCGCCCCCACCTGATCTCGGCCCGGCCTGATCTCAGCCGGAGCGCTTCGGCAGCGGCACCCGCACCAGATCGGCGGCGACGGTCAGTTCACCGTCGAAACCGGCCGCCCGTGCCTGCCGCTCGAACTCGTCGGGATCGCCGTAGCGCTGCGAGAAGTGCGTCAGTACGAGATGCCGTACGCCGGCCTCGTGCGCCGCCCGGCCCGCCTGGCCCGCCGTGAGATGGCCGTGCTCGCTCGCCAGCCGCTCGTCCTCGTCGAGGAACGTCGACTCGATGACCAGCAGATCACATCCCTCGGCCAGCGTGCGCACGCCCGGGCAGAGCCGGGTGTCCATGACGAAGGCGAACCGCTGGCCTCTGCGCGTCTCGCTGACCTCGTCCAGAGTCACACCGTTCAGCGAGCCCTCGCGCTGGAGACGGCCCACATCGGGGCCCGCGATACCGTGCTCGGCCAGCAGCGCCGGAAGCATCCGCCGCCCGTCGGGCTCGATCAGCCGATAACCGTACGACTCAACGGGATGGGAGAGCCGGTGCGCCTCCAGCGTGTACGCGGGCGTCCGCGCGAGCACTCCGTCAGCGGTGACCGGCGCCTCGGTCAGCGGGACGGTCTCGCGGTAGGCCGTCGCGTACCGCAGCCGCTCGAAGAAACGCTGTCCGCTCGCCGGATAGTGCGCGGTGACCGGATGCGGCACCTGGTCGAGATTGATCCGCTGGATGACTCCGGCCAGACCGAGCGAGTGATCACCGTGGAAATGCGTGACACAGATCCGGTCGATGTCGTGCGCGGCGACGCCGGCGCGCAGCATCTGGCGCTGGGTGCCCTCGCCCGGATCGAAGAGCAGGCCCTCGCCGTCCCAGCGCAGCAGATAGCCGTTGTGGTTGCGGTGGCGGGTGGGCACCTGGCTGGCGGTGCCCAGCACCACCAGTTCCCGTACGGACAAGACGCCTACCCGGGAGGCCAGTTGAAGCCACGGCCGCCCAGCACATGGGCATGGGCGTGGAAGACGGTCTGACCGGCGCCCGCGCCCGTGTTGAAGACGATCCGGTAGCCGCTGCCGTCGGTCTTGTCCTCGACGGCGACCGCCGCCGCCTCGCGCAGCACATCGGCGGCGATGCCCGGCTCGGCCGTGGCGAGGCTGCCCGCGTCCGGGTAGTGCACCCGTGGGATGACCAGGACATGGGTCGGGGCCTGCGGATTGATGTCACGGAAGGCGACGGTGGTCTCCGTCTCCCGGACGACGGTGGCCGGCACCTCCCCCGAGACGATCTTGCAGAACAGGCAGTCGGCCTGTGGTTCTCCGGCCATGATCCGGGCCCTCCTCGACGCCGCCGGTGATCCGTTCGCTACGGACGCATGCTATCCGTCCGCGGGCCGCCGTCTGTTGAGAGCCGCCCTGCTGAGCCAGTACGTGAGAAGCATCCCCCAGAACAAGGGCACGCCCAGTCCGCCGACGAGGCCCGCGCCCGCTCCGGGCAGGGCCACCACGACCGCCGAGTGCAGCCCCAGCACTCCGACGGACACGGCCATCGCCACCACGGGCGGACAGCGGCGGGCCAGCAGCAGCATCGGCCGGCGCAGCCGCGCGGGCACCCGCCGCCGTATCCACAGCGCCCATCCCGCCCAGAGGGCCACGAGCACGAGGGCGGCGGTCAGTTGGGCCGCCAGGGCGCCGGTCCCGTCGTCACCGGTGCGCGGGCCTGCCGTGCCGAGGACGGAGACGACGAGCCCGGCCAGCGCGATCCAGCGGGCGCCCGCCGCCACACCCCAGGCCATGGACTCCAGATTGAACCGGGCGTCCCGGTCCGCCGTGTCGAGGGCTGCGGCCGTGGCGAAGCCCTCCGCCGCCGCGCTCCACGCGCCGCGCCGCCGCCACCTGTGTCCCATGCTCAGCATCGCCAGGTTGTTGTGCGCCTCGCTGCTCTGCGGATTGAGGCGCAGCGCGGTGCGGTAGGCGAGTTCGGCGGTACGGAAGTCACGCAGCCGGTGGGCGGTGACTCCGACAAGGAAGTGCGCGGCGTCGTGCTCCGGAGCGAGCTCGGCGGCCTGCCGCGCGACGGCGTACGCCTCCTGGCGGCGGGAGCGGTCGCCGGAGCGGTCCAGGACCCAGGCGAGCGCCTGGTACGCGCCCCAGAAGAACGGCGCGAGCCGGATCGACTCACGGGCCGCCGCCTCGGCCTCCGCGTACCGGCCCGCGCCGGTGAGCAGTTCGGCGCGCACGATCCAGCCGGAGAGCTGGCGCGGATCGGCGCGCAGCGCCTCGTCCACCGCGACCAGCGCCTCGGTAGGGTCGCCGAGCGCATGGGTGCAGCGGGCGAGCAGGACCCAGGCGCGCGCGTCGCCCGGGTGCCCGGCGAGATGGGCGGACACGGTGGCGGCGGCCTGCTCGTAACGGCCCATCTCATGGAGCGCGTCGGCCCGCGTCAGCGCCTCGCTCACCGGATACGGCCGGTGGCGGCACGGCCGAAGCCGGGACGGCCGGTACTGAGGCAGCGGGCGCCAGGACAGCCGGTGCTGAGGCAGCGGGCGCCGGGACGGCCCGCGCTCACAGCTTTCGCTTCTTCTTCAGATAGGCGAGGAGATCGTCGTACATACCGCCGTCGTTGGCGAACATGGCGACATTGCGCGCCGCCGCGAACCAAGGCTCCGTGGACGGCCGTACGTCCTTGGCCGCCGCCAGCAGGTCCGTCATATTGATCATGCGGACCGTGCCCGTACGGGCCGAGTCGAGCAGCGCGCTCTCCGCCGCCGAGTCGCACAGATGGGCGAGATCGGCGCCGGAGAAGTCCTCGGTGGCCTTCACCAGCCTGCCCAGGTCCACGGATTCGATGGGCCGATCACGCAGGTGGTATCTGAGGATCGCCTCACGGGCGGGCGCGTCGGGCGGCAGGACGAGCAGCGTGCGGTCGAGCCGTCCCGGCCTGCGCAGCGCGATGTCCACGTCCCAGGGCACATTGGTGGCGGCGAGCACGAACACGCCCTCGTTGACGGCGTCCACACCGTCGAGTTCGGTGAGGAGCTGGTTCACGGTGTTGCGCATCCCGCTGTGGTGCGTACGGCTCCGCTTGGCGCCCAGCGCGTCCAGCTCGTCCAGGAACACCACACAGGGCGCCTGACGGCGGGCGGTCTCGAACACCTCGTGCATATTGCGCTCGGAGTTGCCGATCCACATGTCCAGTACGTCATTGACCGACACGGACAGGAATCCCGCGCCCAGTTCGCCCGCGACGGCCCGCGCGATGAACGTCTTCCCGCAGCCGGGAGGACCGTAGAGAAGCAGCCCGCCGCGCAGGCTCTTGCCGAACAGCCTGCGCAGTTCGGGATTGCGCATGGGAGCGAGAAAGGCGGCTTCGAGACGGTCCTTGACCTCGTGCATCCCGCCGACATCGGCCAGGCTCACGGAGCCGGGCGCGTCGATGTCCCAGGCGGAGACGGAGCCTGCGTCACCGCCACCGTCGGCGGCGATCGGAGCCTCGGTGGCCGGCGCCAGGGAGTCCATGGCCCTCTCGGAGGTGACGAAGCGCGGCGGGACGGCGTCCTCGATCTCCCGCTCGGCCGCCGTCCAGTCGAATCCGCCCGGCTCGGACGGCGGTTGAGACGGAAGGTCCGCCTCCGTGGGCGCCGCTGGGGATACGGGGTCCGCCGGCGCTGTCGGTACACCCATCGCGCGCATCATCAACGCCCGCGCGTCGGCGTCGCCCGGCGCGTGCTGAAGCGCCACGGCCGCCTCGGTGACCGCCTGGTCCGAGTGGCCCGCGGCGAGCAGCAGCTCGGCGAGATGGAGCCGTAGCGGCACATCGTCGGGAGCCGCGGCCACAGCGGCGCGCAGGCTCCGGATCAGCGGAGACTCGTCGGACATACCGCCAGCCTACGAAGCGGCGGTGGGCCGTTGTCCAGCGGGTGGCGAGTACGGGCCGCGATGGTTGAACGGCGTTGAGCTGCGGCGGGCGGCGTTGAGCGGCCGGTTTCGCCGTACGGGCCCGGGTCCGGGACCGTACGTCCCAAGCCTCCGTACGTATCAGGACCAGCGGCCCGTGCGGCCGAGCAGCAGCGCCGTGGCCGCCGTCCCGGCGGTGGAGGTGCGCAGTACGGTACGGCCCAGCCGGTACGGCTTCGCGCCCGCCGCTGCGAACGCCGCCAACTCCTCCGGGGACACACCTCCTTCGGGCCCCACGACCAGCACAATCCGGCCATCGCCGGGCAGCGGCGCGGTGGCCAGCGGTTCGCTGCCCTCCTCGTGCAGGACGGCGGCGAAGTCCGCGTCCGCGAGCAGCGCGGCGATCTGCTTGTCAGTCATGAGACCGGTGACCTCGGGAAAGCGGAGCCTGCGCGACTGCTTGCCCGCCTCGCGCGCCGTGGCCCGCCACTTGGCCAGCGCTCTGGCGCCTCGCTCGCCCTTCCACTGGGTGATACAGCGCGCGGCCTGCCACGGCACGACCGTGTCGACACCGGTCTCGGTCATCGTCTCGACGGCCAGCTCTCCGCGGTCGCCCTTGGGCAGTGCCTGGACGACCGTGATCCCGGGCGAGGGCTCCGGCTCGGTCCGTACCTCCGTGACCGTCACATCCAGCCGGTCCTTGCCCTCGACGGCGGCGACCGTCCCGTACGCGCCGGTGCCCGCGCCGTCCGTCAGTACGATTTCCTCACCGACGCGCAGCCTCCTTACGGAGACGGCGTGGCGCCCTTCGGAGCCGTCGAGCGTGACCGTACCCACGCGCAGCACGCCGTCCTGGACGACGAAAACCGGAGCGGTCACGAGGCGGTGCCCACGCCGTTGCCCTGCCCACTGCCCTGGCCGTTGCCCAGGCCGGATGTCAATGAGGCCCTGGTCGCTTCGAGTTCGGCCTCCAGCACCTCGACAAGCTGGCCGGCGGGCAGCTCGCGGGCCATCCGGTGGCCCTGTCCCGCCCAGAGCGCCATGCCCTGCGGATCGCCCACCCGGGCCGCGGCCTTGCGCAGTCCGGAGGTGAGATGGTGCACCTCCGGATAGGCGGCCGGAGCGTACGGGCCGTGCTCACGCATGAAGCGGTTGACCAGACCACGGGCGGGCCGGCCGGAGAACGCCCGCGTCAGCTCGGTCCGTACGAACAGCGGATTGGTCATGGCCTGTTTGTGCAGCACGTTCGCACCGGACTCCGGGCACACGAGAAACGCCGTACCGAGCTGTGCCGCGTCCGCGCCGGCCGCGAGCGCCGCCGCGATCTGACCGCCGCGCATCAGCCCGCCGGCGGCGATGATCGGAAGCTGTACGGCCTCCTTGACCTGGGCGATCAGCGAGAGCAGCCCGATGCCGACACCGACGCCGTCGATGGCCGGATCGTCGCGGTGCGTGCCCTGGTGTCCGCCGGCCTCGATGCCCTGGACGCAGACGGCGTCGGCGCCCGACCACTGCGCGGTCGCCGCCTCCTCGGGCGTGGTCACCGTGACCACGGTGTACGTTCCGGCGTGGGCCAGGGCGTCAAACGTGGATCTGCTCGGGCAGCCGAAGGTGAAGGAGACGACCGGCACCGGGTCGTCGAGCAGGATCGCGAGCTTGGCCTCGTAACCGTCGTCCCGTCCGGCGTCGGGATCGCCGAGCGGTGTCTCGTACCAGGTCGCCTCACCGGCGAGCTGATTGCGGTAGACCTCGACGGTCGCGCGGTCGGCGCTCTGCTGCTGCGGCATGAAGAGATTGATCCCGAAGGGCTGACCGGTCAGCCCGCGCAGCTGTTTGACCTCTTCGTACATACCGTCCGCCGTCTTGTACCCGGCGGCGAGGAAACCGAGACCGCCCGCCTCGGAGACCGCCGCGGCGAGTTGGGGGCAGGAGGCCCCACCCGCCATGGGGGCCTGCACGATCGGATACCGGCAGAGATCGGTCAGTGCGGAGGACATGGAGGCATGGTGCCATGCCCTCCGTGACAGCTCCGAATCGGTGTCGTGACTGGCATGTGCCATTGAAAGGCCGCGCAAAAAGGCCGACGTCCAGAGAAATCCCTGGACGCCGACCCATGGCCTTCGGCCGCGCGGGCGGTTCACCACCGACCGTTGGCAGTGCCCACCCGGGGGACCACCCCCGGACCCCCGGCCGACACCCGCCTACCGACCGTTGAACGCATCCTTCAACCGCGAGAACAGACCCTGCTGCCCCGGCTGACAGTGCCCACCCGGGGGACCACCCCCGGACCCCCGGCCGACACCCGCCTACCGACCGTTGAACGCATCCTTCAACCTGGAGAACAGACCCTGCTGGCCCGGCTGGAACTGGCCCGTAGGGCGTTCCTCGCCGCGGAGCTGCGCCAGTTCGCGCAGCAGCCGCTCCTGCTCCGGGTCCAGCTTCGACGGAGTCATCACCTCGACATGCACGATCAGATCGCCTCGGCCGCCACCGCGCAGATGCGTGATACCGCGCCCGTGCAGCGGGATCGACTGGCCCGACTGCGTGCCCGGCCGTACGTCGATCTCCTCCAGCCCGTCCAGCGTCTCCAGCGGACACTTCGTGCCCAGCGCCGCCGCCGTCATCGGGATGGTGACCGTGCAGTGCAGATCGTCGCCGCGCCGCTGGAACACCGCGTGCGCCAGCTCATGGATCTCGACATACAGATCACCGGCGGGACCGCCGCCCGGCCCGACCTCGCCCTCGCCCGCGAGCTGGATACGGGTGCCGTTGTCGACACCGGCCGGGATCTTGACCGTGAGCGTACGGCGCGAACGGATACGTCCATCGCCCGCGCACTCGGGACACGGCGTCGGCACGACCGTACCGAAGCCCTGGCACTGCGGGCACGGCCGCGAGGTCATGACCTGGCCCAGGAAGGACCGGGTGACCTGCGAGACCTCGCCACGGCCACGGCACATGTCACAGGTCTGCGCCGAGGTGCCGGGCGCCGCGCCCTCGCCGGAACAGGTCGTACAGACCACGGCCGTGTCGACCTGGATGTCCTTCGTCGTACCGAAGGCCGCCTCGTTGAGGTCGATCTCCAGCCGGATCATCGCGTCCTGGCCGCGCCGTGTCCGCGACCGCGGGCCGCGCTGCGACGCCGTACCGAAGAACGCGTCCATGATGTCGGAGAAGTTGCCGAAACCACCGGCTCCGAAGCCGCCGGGGCCACCGCCGCCGTTCGCCGAGAGAGGATCGCCGCCGAGGTCGTAGACCTGTTTCTTCTGCGGGTCCGACAGCACCTCGTACGCGGCGTTGATCTCCTTGAAGCGCTCCTGCGTCTTGGGATCGGGATTGACATCCGGATGCAGCTCGCGCGCGAGCCGCCGGAATGCCTTCTTGATCTCATCCTGAGATGCGTCGCGGCGTACGCCTAGTACGGCGTAGTAGTCCGTGGCCACTTACGACTCCGCCAGGATCTGTCCGACGTAACGTGCCACTGCGCGTACCGCTCCCATCGTTCCGGGGTAGTCCATGCGGGTCGGTCCGACCACGCCGAGTTTGGCGACTGCCTCGTCGCCCGAACCGTAGCCGACCGCGACGACGGACGTGGAGTTGAGTCCCTCATGGGCGTTCTCGTGCCCGATACGTACGGTCATACCGGGATCCTTGGCCTCGCCGAGCAGCTTGAGGAGCACCACATGCTCCTCCAGCGCCTCCAGCACCGGCCGGATGGTCAGAGGGAAGTCGTGTCCGAAGCGGGTGATGTTGGCCGTACCGCCGATCATCAGCCGCTCCTCGGTCTCCTCGACCAGGGTTTCGAGCAGGGTCGCGAGCACGGTGGACACCACGCCGCGGTCCTCCTGCTCGAACGAGTCGGGCAGGTCCTGCACGAGCTGCGGGACATCCGCGAAGCGGCGCCCGACGATCCGGCTGTTGAGCCGGGCGCGGAGATCCGCGAGCGAGGTCTCGCCGAAGGGCGAGGGAGCGTCGACCATACGCTGCTCGACCCGTCCCGTGTCCGTGATCAGGACGAGCATCAGCCGGGCGGGCGCGAGCGCCAGCAGCTCCACGTGCCGCACCGTCGAGCGCGTCAGCGAGGGATACTGGACGACGGCGACCTGCCGGGTGAGCTGCGCCAGCAGCCGTACCGTACGGCCCACGACATCGTCCAGATCGACGGCGCCGTCCAGGAAGTTCTGGATGGCCCGGCGCTCCGGCGAGGAGAGCGGTTTGACACCGGCCAGCTTGTCGACGAAGAGCCGGTAGCCCTTGTCGGTCGGGATGCGTCCCGCGCTGGTGTGCGGCTGGGCGATGAAGCCCTCGTCCTCCAGCACCGCCATGTCATTGCGGACGGTCGCCGGTGAGACACCGAGCTTGTGGCGCTCGGTGAGCGCCTTGGAGCCGACGGGCTCCTCGGTGCCGACATAGTCCTGGACGATGGCGCGCAGCACCTCGAGTCTGCGTTCGCTGAGCATGGCGCACACCTCCAGCTCTGGTCGTCGTTCCCGGCCCGGTACTCACTTCTTGGCCTGTTCGGCACTCTTCCAAGCACTCGTCGGCACTCGCTTTGGCACTCACTCACAAGGAGTGCCAGCACTCCCCCCGTAAGTGTACGGCCGTGGGGTACGCCCGGAGCAAGGGCGGCCGAACACGGTACCGCCCGATCAGGCCCGTCGGCGAAGGCGCCGTTTCCGTAGCGTCCCGTAGCGTCCTGGTATGGACCTCTGTTGGGAAGAACACGGCTGGGAGCGGCTGGGAGCGGGAGTGGGACGGCGACGGCTGCCGCGGTGGGACGCGACGGCCGGACTGGTCGTCGGCGTGGACGCCGTCCTGCTGTACGACACGGGCTCGACGGTCCGTGAGGGCGCCGAACTCGGCGCGGAGGTGCGGGCGCTGCTGGGCGGCGGCCGGCACGTGACGCATATCGCACTCAGCCATCCGCACTTCGACCATGTGCTGGGGACTGCGGCGTTTCCGGAGGCGGAGGTGGAGGTGTACGGAGCGGTGGGCATGGCGCGGCTGCTGGCGGCGCGCGGGCCAGGGCCGGGGCCGGGGCCGTCGGGCCTGTACGAGGAGGCCGTACGCCTCGGGGCGGACGCGGAGGAGACGGCGCGGGCGGTGGAGGCGCTGGTGCCGCCTCGGCACGAGGTGTCGGGACTGTTCACCTTGGAGCTGGGCGGCGACCGGCGGGCGGTGCTGGTGAATGCCGGTCCAGGTCATACGGCGCACGATCTGGCGGTGCTGGTGGCGGAGGCTTCGGTGGGCGCTTCGACGGGCAGTGCGGTGGGCGCTTCGGTGGGCGCGTCAGAACGCGCCTCGGTCGCTCGCTCCGTGGCTCGCTCCGTGGTTTTCTGCGGCGATCTGGTGGAGGAGTCCGGTGAGCCGCAGGCGGGCCCGGACGCGATCCCGGCGCGCTGGCCGGCCGCCCTGGACCGGCTGCTGGCGCTGGGAGGCGAGGACGCGGTGTATGTACCGGGCCATGGCGCGGTGGTGGACGCAGCGTTCGTACGAGCGCAACGCGACGCGCTGGCGGCACGGTTCGGGGTGTCGTAGCCGTACCGGCCCGTGCCGCCTATCGTCTTGCGAATGCGTAGCTACAGCCCCGATCTGACGCCTCCGTGGAAGAAGTCCACGCCCGCGCCCGAGGTTCCGGCGGAGCCGGATCCGGATCTGGTGGTCGAGGAGGTGTCGACGGGCTTCTGCGGTGCGGTGGTCCGCTGCGAGAAGACCGCGGAGGGCCCGACGGTGACGCTGGAGGACCGGTTCGGCAAGCACCGGGTGTTTCCGCTGGTTCCGGGCGGATTTCTGCTCGACGGGCGGATGGTCACGCTGGTGCGTCCGACGGCGGCGGGCCCGGCGCGCCCGACCCGTACGGCCTCCGGCTCGGTGGCCGTGCCCGGGGCCCGTGCGCGGGTGGCGCGGGCCGGCCGTATCTACGTCGAGGGCCGGCACGACGCGGAGCTGGTGGAGAAGGTGTGGGGCGACGATCTGCGCGTCGAGGGCGTGGTCGTCGAGTATCTGGGCGGTATCGACGATCTCCCGGCCGTCGTCGCCGAGTTCGGCCCGGCACCGGACGCGAGGCTGGGCGTCCTGGTCGACCATCTGGTACCGGGCTCGAAGGAGTCCCGTATCGCGGCGGCGGTGACCGGCCCCGACGTCCTGGTGGTGGGTCACCCGTACATCGACGTCTGGGAGGCGGTGAAGCCGTCGTCGGTGGGCATCCCGGGATGGCCCTCGGTCCCGAGAGGCGAGGACTGGAAGACGGGCGTCTGCCGCGCACTGGGCTGGCCGGAGAACACGGGAGCGGCGTGGCAGCAAATCCTGTCCCGGGTCCGGACCTACCGGGACCTGGAACCGGCACTGCTGGGCCGGGTGGAGGAACTGATCGACTTCGTCACGGTCGGCGGTGACGCTTGACCGGGGGAAGCGTCTCGAACTCCGAGGTGTCGAGCTCGACACCGAGCAGATCCAGGGGCACAGGATCGCCGAACTTGGTGGTTCGCTCCACCCGGTAATCAGCGGCCTCGCCGCTGCCGACCGGCTCGGTGAGCAGCACGCACTGCTGCTCCGTCGGGTCGATGATCAGGTAGGCGGGCACCCTGCCCGCCGCGTACATGGAACGCTTCTCGCCGTAGTCGCGGTCGACGCTGGTCTTGGAGACCACTTCCAGCAGCATGGTGATATCAGCGGCGGGGATGAGCCGTCCAGGACCGATCTTGGCGACCCGTTCGAGAATGACGAGGTCGGGCTGCGGCTCGCTCTCCTCACCGGGGATGGCGATGTCCTGAGTCTGCATGCGGCGCCAGTTCTTGCGTGGAATCTGGTCCTGCACGAGCTCCACGATCGCATTGTGGACCCGGTCGGGCCCCGCCATCATCACGATGTCCCCCCTGAGGAGTTCCGCTTTGTAACCTTCGGGAACCTCCAGGTCCTCAAAGGTCTTCGCGGCGCGAGTGGCGCGAGTGATGGGTCGCTCATCCACAGCGGTCATCTCCGTGAACCTCCGCAATCCGCCGCTTTTCTGTCAGCGGCAGCCTAGGGACAGCGTAGGCAGAACTGCCCCGAACCGTCTCGGATTCACTCCGGCGAGTGATCAATCCGGGAGCGATCCATCCGCGAGTGGTCAGTCCACCAAGTCCCTCACCACCGCGTCCGCCAGTAGGCGGCCCCGTAGCGTCAGGACCGCTCGGCCCTTCTCGTACGGGCCCGGCTCCAGGAGGCCGTCGGTCAGGGCTCGGCGGGAGGCGGTCAGGCCGTCCGGGCGCAGGAGGGAGAGTTCGCAGCCGGAGGACAGGCGCAGTTCGAGCAGGACGCGTTCCACCCGGCGGTCCTCCGCCGAGAGGATCTCCCGGCCCGCGCCGGGCGAGCGGCCCTCCGCCAGCGCCGCCGCGTACGCGCCCGGGTGCTTGACGTTCCACCAGCGCACGCCGCCCATATGGCTGTGGGCGCCCGGGCCCGCGCCCCACCAGTCCGCACCGCGCCAGTACAGCTCGTTGTGCAGACAGCGGGCCGCCTCCGAGGTGGCCCAGTTCGACACCTCATACCAGGAGAAGCCCGCCTCCGCCAGCACCGCGTCCGCGATCAGATACCGGTCCGCGTGCTCGTCGTCGTCCGTCATCGGGACCTCGCCGCGCCGGATCCGCCGCGCCAGTCCCGTGCCCTCCTCCACGATCAGCGCGTACGCCGACACATGGTCGGGTCCGGCGCCCACCGCCGCCGCCAACGACTCGCGCCAGTCGTCGTCGCTCTCCCCGGGCGTCCCGTAGATCAGATCGAGGTTCACATGCTCGAACCCGGCCGCACGGGCCTCCGCGACGCACTCCTCGGGCCGTCCGGGCGTGTGCGTACGGTCCAGGACCTTCAGTACGTGCTGCTTCGCGCTCTGCATCCCGAAGGAGATCCGGTTGAAGCCGCCCTCCCGCAGCGCCGCCAGATACGCCGGACCGACCGATTCCGGATTCGCCTCCGTGGTGATCTCGGCTCCGTCCGCGAGCCCGAACTCGTCCCGGATCGCGCCGAGCATCCGTACGAGATCTCCGGCCGCGAGCAGCGTGGGCGTACCGCCGCCGACGAACACCGTACGGACCTGCCTCGGATCGTCGCCCAGCACCTTCCTGGCGAGCCGTATCTCGTCGACGAGCGTCTCGGCGTAGTTGTCGCGGGACGCCAGCACACCTCCCGAGCCGCGCAGCTCGGTCGCCGTGTACGTGTTGAAGTCGCAGTAGCCGCAGCGGCTCGCGCAGTACGGAACGTGCAGATAGAAGCCGAGCGGCCGGTCCGCCGCGCCCGTCAGCGCGTGCGGGGGCAGCGCTCCGGTCTCGGGCATGGGATCACCGTCGGGCAGTGCGGAAGGCATACCCCCCAGTGTCCCGTACCGGACGGGTTGTCCGTGTCACTGCGCCTGGAGTGGTCACTCCTCCTGGGCCCCCTCCGCCTGGAACAGTCATTCCGCTTGAAGCACCAGCAGCGCCAGATCGTCGCCCGGCGGTGTGTCACCGAAATCGTGCACCGCCCGCCGTATCCGGTCCGCGACGCCCTGTGCCGACAGCCCCACGCACTCCGCCAGCGCCCGCGCCAGCCCGTCGCCGTCGTCGAACATCCGCGCTCCCGAGCGCCGCTCCGTCACACCGTCGGTGACACAGAGCAGCGTGTCGCCGGGCTCCAGGTGGAACGTACGGCTCTCGTACGCGACGTTCTCGAAGACCCCGAGCAGCAGCTGCGGCTCCGCGGCCGGCCGTACCGTCCCGTCGGGCCGCAGGAGCAGCGGCAGCGGATGACCGGCGCTCGCGAGCGTGCACCGTACGCCGCCGCCCTCGCCCGGCAGCGGCATCAGCTCTCCGTACAGCAGCGACAGGAAGCGCGGCTGGCCGCTCTCGGCCGTCCCGGGGACGGCGCCGGGCCTGCCGAGCGGAGGACCGGCCGCGGCTGCCGCCGCGACCATCAGGGACGCCGATTCCGCCGCCTCCGTGGCGTCGTCCAGGAGCAGCCGGTTGAGCCGGTCGAGGACGGCGCCGACGCGGTAGCCCTCGCGGGCCAGCAGCCGCAGCCACGGGCGGGCGAGTCCGGTGACGACGGCCGCCTCGGGACCGCTGCCCTGGACATCGCCGAGCATGAAGCACCAGCGGTCGCCCGGCGGGCACGGGAAGACGTCGTAGAAGTCGCCGCCCGCGAGACCTTCGTCACTCGGCTCGTACACCAGGGAACTGGCGACACCGGGTATCCGCGCGACCTGGCTGGGCAGCAGGCCGCGTTGCAGAACACGGCTGATGGTGACCTGGCGGGTGTAGCGGCGGGCCGCGCCGATGGCGAGGGCGACGCGTCGCGCGAAGTCCTCGACCAGGGCGGTGACATCGTCGGGGACGCCGGTCCTGCCGGGCCGGCCGAGCATCAGGGTGCCGAGTGCACGCCCGTTGGCGACAAGCCGGCAGGCGAGCGCCGAGCCCTCCCCCGGCCCACCGTCCGCTCCAACTTCGGCCCCGCGCTCAGCTCCGGCCTCCGACTCCGCGCCCGGACCCGCTCCCGTCTCGTTCTCCGGCCCCGCCTCAGACGTATCCGTACCGTCCGTACCACCCGCACCGGATGCCTCGCTGTCCTCCACGCCCCAGCCGCCCGGCCACGGCACGCGCACCGGGCCGCCTCTCGGCAGGTCCGGCAGCCGTGGCGGGTCCTTCTCCAGGACCGCGCGCAGTTCGCCGGTCCTGGACTCGTCGGCGTGCCACACGCGGGCGAGCCGTGGCGCCGTGCCCGCCTGTGCGCTCTCGGCATCCAGCCACACCGCGCACCAGTCCGCGAGCCGCGGCACCAGCAACTGCCCGGCGAGCGCCGCGATCAGATCCTCGTCGAGCTGGCCCGCGAGCAGTTCCGAGGCCTCGGCGAGAAAGGAGAGCGCGCCACGGCCGATCCAGTCGGGATCGTCCCGTACGGAGCGCCGCGACGAGGGCGCGAGGATCTCCGCGGCGCGCAGTCCCCGGCGCAGCGCGGGTTCGGCCGGCTGGCCGGGCCCTGCCTCTCGTCCTTCGAGCGGCAGCCGGGCCCAGACGGTCTTGAGCCCGGGACGGTAGGTGATGCCCCAGCGTTCGGCGAGGGAGGCGACGAGTTGCAGCCCGCGGCCGTACTCCGGAGTGCCGGACGGCGCCTGGCCCCGGGCGTCGCTCTGGATGGCGCGCGCGGGATGGTGATCGGATATTTCCAGAACCAGGGCGGCCGGCTCCTCTCCCGTCCCCGAAGGATCCTCGGCCGCCGTCTCGTGGCGGCAGAGCAGTTCGACGGTGGTCCCGGCGTGCACGACCGCGTTGGTGACCAGTTCGCTGACGATGACCACCGCGTCGTCCGCGAGCAGATCGGTGCTGTGCCGCCCTGGCGCACACCCGCCGTCGCCTCGGCAGAAGGTGCAGGTGGCCAGCTTTCCCTGGCTGGTCCAGTCGGCCAGCGTCGCGCGTACGAACCGGCGCGCGGCGGACGGCGCGAGCGGGTTCCCGGGCAGGCTGGTACGTGACGTCGACCGCGCGTCCTGTCGTAACGGCACCTCGGGTGCCGAACGGTGCAGCGACTCGCGCGGAATCGGAATGGGCCCCACTGCGGCTCCTGATCCCGTTCTGGTGTTGTGCCACTTACGATCCCGACAGAGTGACAGACGGAGCGCGTCCATATGCGCCGAGTCATCGAAGTGGGCGGATATTTGCCTGGAGTTGGTGAACAGCCGAGGTCCGGCGGCGTGCTGGGAGAAGGACGGTATGGCTGAGGACACGGGTTGACAACACGGCGGCCAAACCCCGGGTAACGACGTGCGAAACCGCGCCGGACAGAGCAGTCTTGCCCCGCTGGCCGACAGGCGAGGGCCGAGGGCCGACAAGGAGAGCCGGATGAGCAGGTCAACAGCCGCCGTGGAACGCGCGACCATCCTTCTCGTGGACGACATGGAGGACAACCTCGTCGCGCTGGAAGCGGTCCTCGGCTCCCTGGACGTGACACTCGTACGGGCCCGTTCGGGCGAGGAGGCGATGGAGGAACTGCTGCGGCAGCCGTTCGCGCTGGTCCTGCTGGATGTCCGGATGCCGGGCATGGACGGTTTCGAGACGGCTGCGCGGATCAAGCGGCTGGACCACGCCAAGGACGTCCCGATCATCTTTCTGAACGGGCCCGAGTCCGACAGTGGTTACGCGTTCCGCGGGTACGCCACGGGCGCGGCGGACTTTCTGACCAAGCCGTTCGACCCGTGGGTGTTACGGGCCAAGGTCGGTGTCTTCCTCGATCTGCACCGGAAGAACCAGCAGTTGGAGCGGATGCTGGCGCGTGAGCAGGAGCATCTCGGGGAGATCGCGGGTCGGCTGTCGTCGATCGAGGAGGAGTTACGGCGCGGCGCGCCGAACGATCTGGCGGCGCTGGGACAGCAGCTCGCGCGCATAGGCGACACCTTGGGCGAACTGCGCCGCGAGCGGGCCCAGTAGCCCGCGGGCGCGCGGGCCGCTCGGGGGCCTGAGCCAGGCGCTGCTCGGGGGCCGCTCGCGCGCCGCGCCACCCGGCTCGGGTCCACGCGGGCGCGCACAGGCGCACGCACAGCTCGCGGCCTCGCGCCGCCTCCGCTCGGGCGCGCACGCCGGCCCGTTCGGGCGCACCAGTACGGCTCGGGGCGCGGGCCCGTGCGCTCAGGCCTCCCGGGACCCTTCGTACATCTCCTCGATCAGAGCCTTGTACTCCCGCTCCACCACCGGCCTCTTGAGCTTGAGGCTCGGTGTCAGCTCACCGTGCTCGATATCCAGATCGCGCGGCAGCAGCCGGAACTTCTTGATGGTCTGCCAGCGCTGGAGCCCGGCGTTGACGCGCTTCACATAGCCGTCGATGAGCTGCTGTACCTGCGGAGAGGCGACCACCTCGGTGTACGTCCTGCCGGCCAGTCCGTGCTCGGCCGCCCAGCCGAGGATCGTCGGCTCGTCGAGCGCGATCAGCGCCGTACAGAAGTTGCGGTCCGCGCCGTGCACCAGGACGTTGGAGACGAACGGGCACACCGCCTTGAACCGGCCCTCGACCTCGGCCGGCGCGATGTACTTGCCGCCCGACGTCTTGATCAGGTCCTTCTTGCGGTCGGTGATCCGCAGATAGCCGTCCGGGGACAGCTCGCCGATGTCACCGGTGTGGAACCAGCCGTCCGGCTCCAGCACCTCCGCGGTCTTCTCGGGCAGCCCGTGGTATCCGGCCATGATCCCCGGGCCGCGCAGCAGGATCTCGCCGTCGTCGGCGATCCGTACCTCCGTACCGGGCAGCGGCTTGCCGACCGTGCCCGTACGGTACGCCTCGCCCGGATTGACGAAGCTGGCCGCGCTGGACTCCGTCAGTCCGTATCCCTCCAGGATGTGGATCCCGGCGCCGGAGAAGAAATAGCCGATCTCGGGCGCGAGCGCGGCGGAGCCGGAGACCGCGGCCCGCAGCCGCCCGCCGAACGCCTCGCGCAGCTTGGCGTAGACGAGCGCGTCGGCGACCTTGTGCTTGGCGCCGAGGGCGAACGGCACGGACGCCGTGCCCGTACGGCGGAAGTTGTCCTGGGAGACCTTGGCGTACTCCCGGGCGATCCCGGCCGCCCACTGGAAGATCTTGTACTTGGCGGGACCGCCGGCCCGCGCCTTGGCCGCCACGCCGTTGTAGACCTTCTCGAAGATGCGCGGTACGGCCGCCATATAAGTCGGCTGGACCACCGGCAGATTCTCGATGATCTTGTCGACGCGCCCGTCCACGGCGGTGACATGTCCGACCTCGATCTGCCCGGACGTCAGCACCTTGCCGAAGACATGGGCGAGCGGCAGCCACAGATACTGCACATCGTCCTTGGTGATCAGACCGGTGCCCGCGGTGGCCTTGGCCATGTACGACCAGCTGTCGTGGGCCAGCCGTACGCCCTTGGGCCGGCCGGTGGTGCCCGAGGTGTAGATCAGGGTGGCGAGCTGGGTGGACGTGATGGCGCCGACCCGCTCCTTGACCGCTTCCGGGTGCGTGACCAGATACTCCGTGCCGCGCGCCTCCAGATCGGCCAGCGAGAGCACCCAGCCCTCCGGGTCGCCCTCGGCGGGCAGCGCGTCGGCCGCGTCGATCACGACCACATGGCCGAGCTGCGGCAGCTCTTCGCGCCGCGCGCGGGCCTTGGCGAGCTGGGCGGCGTCCTCCGCGATCAGAACGCGGCTCCCGGAGTCGGCGAGGATGTACGCGGACTCCTCGGCGTTGGTCGACGGATAGATCGTGGTGGTCGCGGCGCCCGCGCACATCACACCGAGGTCGGCGAGGATCCACTCGACGCGGGTGGCGGAGGCGAGCGCGATCCGCTCCTCCGGCTGAACGCCCAGCGCGATCAGGCCTGCGGCCACCGCGTACACCCGTTCCGCCGCCTGGGCCCAGCTCAGCGAGCGCCACTCGTCGGGGCCCTGGCCCGTGGTACGGGGGACGGGATGGCGGTAGGCCTCCGCGTCCGGCGTGGCCGTCACGCGCTCAATGAAGAGGGCCGCCACGGACGGCGGCCGGTTCTCGATCAAGTTCTGTGTGTCGCTCACGACATCCTCCGGGCCCGCGCGCAGCGCTGCGTGACTGATCCGACCGACTGGGTGTGACTGACGGGTAACTAACTGGCGAGTAACTAAGGGATCAGTGATCAGACTAGAGGCCGCCTCGCCGGTACGTAAGGGGCAGCAAGGCGCTGCTTCAAAACGAACCCGCCCGAGCGCACCCTGTACGCCCGTACGCCCACCGCCTCTACGTCCGTACACAACACGGTCAACGACGACGGACCCGCACGCCACAGCGTGCGGGCCCGTCGCGCACCGCATCCGTCCGCGTCCGTCCGCAAGGGGTCCGTCCGCAAGGGACGGGCGCGGCTACTTCTTGCCCTTGCCTCCGCCGGACTCGTCGCTGGACAGCACCGCGATGAAGGCCTCCTGCGGCACCTCCACGCTGCCGACCATCTTCATCCGCTTCTTGCCCTCCTTCTGCTTCTCCAGCAGCTTCCGCTTACGGGAGATGTCACCGCCGTAGCACTTGGCGAGGACGTCCTTGCGGATGGCGCGGATGGTCTCCCGGGCGATCACCCGGGAGCCGATGGCGGCCTGGATGGGCACCTCGAAGGCCTGGCGCGGGATCAGCTCGCGCAGCTTGGCCACGAGCCGCACGCCGTACGCGTAGGCCTGGTCCCGGTGGGTGATGGCCGAGAAGGCGTCGACCTTGTCGCCGTGCAGCAGGATGTCGACCTTGACGAGCTGGGCCGTCTGCTCGCCGGTGGGCTCGTAGTCGAGCGAGGCATAGCCCCGGGTCTTCGACTTGAGCTGGTCGAAGAAGTCGAAGACGATCTCGGCGAGCGGCAGCGTGTAGCGGATCTCTACGCGGTCCTCGGAGAGATAGTCCATGCCGAGCAGCGTGCCGCGCCGCGTCTGGCAGAGCTCCATGATCGAGCCGATGAACTCGCTCGGAGCGAGGATCGTGGCCCGTACGACCGGTTCGTGCACCGAGTCGATCTTTCCCTCGGGAAATTCGCTCGGATTGGTGACGATGTGCTCCTTGCCGTCCTCCATCAGCACGCGGTAGACGACGTTGGGAGCGGTGGCGATCAGATCGAGGCCGAACTCGCGCTCCAGCCGCTCACGGATCACATCGAGATGCAGCAGTCCGAGGAAGCCGACACGGAAGCCGAATCCGAGAGCCGCGGAGGTCTCCGGCTCGTAGACCAGCGCCGCGTCGTTGAGCTGGAGCTTGTCGAGGGCGTCGCGCAGTTCGGGATAGTCCGAGCCGTCGAGTGGATAGAGGCCGGAGAACACCATCGGCTTGGGGTCCTTATAGCCGCCCAGCGCCTCGGTCGCGCCTTTGTTCAGGGTGGTGATCGTGTCACCGACCTTGGACTGGCGTACGTCCTTCACACCCGTGATCAGATAGCCGACCTCGCCGACGCCGAGACCGTCCGCCGGAAGCATCTCCGGCGAGTTCGTACCGATCTCCAGCAGCTCGTGCGTGGCGCCGGTGGACATCATCCGGATCCGCTCGCGCTTGTTGAGCTGGCCGTCGATGACTCGTACGTAGGTCACGACTCCGCGGTAGGAGTCATAGACGGAGTCGAAGATCATCGCGCGGGCCGGCGCGTCCGCGACACCGACCGGCGCCGGGACGTCCGCCACCACGCGGTCGAGCAGGACGTCGACGCCGATGCCCGTCTTCGCCGACACCTTGAGGACGTCCTCGGGCTGGCAGCCGATGAGATTGGCCAGCTCCTCGGAGAACTTCTCCGGCTGGGCGGCCGGCAGGTCGATCTTGTTCAGCACCGGGACGATGGTGAGGTCGTTCTCCATCGCCAGATAGAGGTTGGCGAGAGTCTGCGCCTCGATGCCCTGGGCGGCGTCCACCAGGAGGACCGTGCCCTCGCAGGCCGCGAGCGAACGGGACACCTCGTAGGTGAAGTCCACATGGCCCGGCGTGTCGATCATGTTGAGGATATGGGTCTTTCCCTGGTCCTCACCCGTGTTGGGGGCCCAGGGCAGGCGGACCGCCTGGGACTTGATCGTGATACCGCGCTCGCGCTCGATGTCCATACGGTCGAGGTACTGAGCACGCATCTGCCGCGAATCGACGACTCCGGTCAACTGGAGCATCCGGTCGGCGAGCGTCGACTTGCCGTGGTCGATGTGCGCGATGATGCAGAAGTTGCGGAGCAGCGCCGGGTCGGTACGACTCGGCTCTGGCACGTGGGTAGGGGTCGCGGGCACGCAGGGTCCTGATTCTTGAGACGCGCGGCGTCTCGTCTCGGGTCGACTCGGATCGATACGTAGCCTCCATCGTCCCATGGGTGCGGGACTGCGCCCGGTTTGGGCGGGTCGGAGGGCGGCTGGTAGCGTGGTGAGCTGTGTCTCGTGCCGTCTCGGCGCGGGACGGGTTCAGTTAGTGATTCATCAAAGCTGAAAAGGCTGTATTAAACGTGGCGAACATCAAGTCCCAGATCAAGCGGAACAAGACCAACGAGAAGGCACGCCTGCGCAACAAGGCTGTCAAGTCGTCGCTCAAGACCGCGATCCGCAAGGCCCGTGAGGCCGCTGCCGCGGGCGACGTCGAGAAGGCCTCCGTGGCCGCTCGTGAGGCCTCCCGCAAGCTCGACAAGGCTGTCTCGAAGGGCGTCATCCACAAGAACGCCGCCGCCAACAAGAAGTCGGCGCTGGCCTCCAAGGTCGCTTCCCTTCAGGGCTGAGCCGTTCCGCTCCACTTGATTTGACCGCCGGAAGGGACTCAGCGGGCCCTCTCTACCGCTCCTGAACCGGCACTCCCGGACTCGTACGCGACTGCGTTCGCCACGCGGGTGCGAGTCCAGTCTCAAGACGCCGGGCCCCGGCGCCGCCCTTCCCCAGGACGGCGCCGGGGCCTTCGTCGTGTGCGTGTGTACAAGTGGGCCCGCTGTACGAGGGGGCCCGGCCGCTGTACGAGGGGGCCCGGCCGGTGTACGAGGGGCCCGGCCGGCGGTGGTCAGTTTCCGCGGCCGGAGCGCGCGGCGCGGGCGATCGCGACGACCGCCTTCTCCAGCGCGTACTCCGGATCGTCACCGCCGCCCTTGACACCCGCGTCGGCCTCGGCGACGGCCCGTAGCGCCGTCGCCACTCCGTCCGGAGTCCAGCCGCGCATCTGCTGGCGCACCCGGTCGATCTTCCACGGTGGCATTCCCAGCTCACGGGCGAGATCCGCGGGCCTGCCGCCGCGCGCGGACGACAGCTTGCCGATCGCCCGTACTCCCTGGGAGAGCGCGCTGGTGATCAGTACGGGAGCCACTCCCGTCGACAGCGACCAGCGCAGCGCTTCCAGGGCGTCGGCCGCCCTGCCCTCCACCGCGCGGTCGGCGACGGTGAAGCTGGAGGCCTCGGCGCGGCCCGTGTAGTAGCGGCCGACGACCGCCTCGTCGATCGTGCCCTCGACATCGGCGGTGAGCTGGGAAACGGCGCTCGCCAGCTCGCGCAGATCGCTGCCGATCGAGTCGACCAGCGCCTGGCAGGCCTCCGGAGTGGCCGAGCGGCCCAGCGCGCGGAACTCGGAACGTACGAAGGTGAGCCGCTCGGCGGGCTTGGTCGTCTTGGGACAGGCGACCTCCCGGGCGCCCGCCTTGCGCGCCGCGTCCAGCAACGCCTTGCCCTTGGCCGCTCCCGCGTGCAGCAGGACGAGCGTGATCTCCTCGGCGGGAGCGTCGAGATAGGACTTGACGTCCTTGATCGTGTCGGCGGAGAGATCGTGCGCGTTCCGCACGATGACGACCTTGCGCTCGGCGAAGAGCGAAGGG
The DNA here is from genome assembly GCF_042732975.1 of Streptomyces sp. NPDC059743. Lineage (NCBI taxonomy): Bacteria > Bacillati > Actinomycetota > Actinomycetes > Kitasatosporales > Streptomycetaceae > Streptomyces > Streptomyces sp. NPDC059743. Next base: position 414,157 of record NZ_JBHWGS010000005.1, read on the forward strand.
CTGGTCAGCTCGGCGAGAGTGCCGGGCTGGAGCTGGTCGGAGGTGAGGTCGCGGACATCCGTGTCGGCATCGGCGGCGCGGGCCGCCGCCACCACCTGCTGTACGGCGCGGTCGAGCAGCAGATCCTCCTGGCCCACGGCCAGGGTGAGGGGGGCGAGGAGGTCGTCGGGGGAAGACTTTCTGGTGGCCATCGCGGTCCAGCATCGCACGCACCACTGACAGCCGACGCCCGCACGGCGTCGGTGCGCGGGTCAGTGCCGGTACGTCTGTCCGTACACGCCCGTCAGCACACGCCCGTCAGTACGCGGCTTCCCGCCAGCCGTCCCAGTCCGCCACGAACGCGTCCAGCGCCGCGCCGTCCATCCGTGCCTCCGGGTCCTCCACGACCACCAGCCACTGGGCGTCCTCGGCGTCGTCCTCGCCGGCCAGGGCGTCCCGTACCAACTGCGGTTCCTCGGTCACTCCGAACCGCTCGCCGAGCGCCTCCGCCACCTCCTCGGCGGCATCGCGGTCGGGCAGCACCAGCACATGTCTCACATCGCTCACGGCCGTATTCTTCCAGCCGGTCTCGGCCGCCGGGAGCGGGTGCTCGGCTGCCCGGGATGGGTGTGCTCAGCTCTTGGGGACGATCTGGATATCCATCTCGATCTTGATGCTGGAGCCGACGACCGCGATGCCACGCGCCAGCATGGACTGCCAGTTGACGGTGTAGTCCTCGCGGTGCAGCTCGGTGGTGGCGCGGACGGCCGCGCGGGTCTCGCCCTCCATACCGTTGCCGATACCGAGGTACTGGGCTTCGAGCGTGATCGTACGTGTGACGCCATGGAGCGTGAGCGCGCCGGTGATCGCCCAGTTGTTGCCGCCTCGGTGCGTGATGCGGTCGCTGTAGAACTCCAGCGTCGGGTAGTTGGCCACATCGAGGAAGTCGGCGGAGCGCAGATGGTCGTCGCGCATCTGGACACTGGTGTCGATCGACGCGGCGCCGATGACGACATGCATCGCGGACTGGTCCATCGTGTCGCCGATCCTGATCGCGCCGGCGAAGTTGTCGAACCGGCCGTGCACCCGCGCGAGTCCGATGTGCCGGGCGATAAAACCGATCCGGGAATGCGCCGGTTCGATCTCCCACTCCCCGGGCGCGGGCAGCGGCAGCGAAGGCGCTATCTGGAGCGTGATGTCGCCGAGGCTGCCGGAGTCTCCTCCGTCGGTGACATACACATTGCCCCGGTACGGCGTGAAGCTGTCGGCCGAGATGGCCAGCCGGTACTCCCCGAACGGAACCATCGCCACGATCGTGCCGAAGGGATCCGTCTCACCGCTCACGATCTTACGGCCGCTGCTGTCACTCACCGTGAACTCGCCGCGTACGACGGGCTCGTTGACCGGGTCGAGGACACGGCAGCTCAGCAGACCGGCACCGGGTGGCACCGACAGCCCGGAGAGTGCGTGATTTCTCTGCTGAGCGGCCGTCCGTCGGCCGATAAGGCGCGTGATCATGGTGTGTACGTACCCCTGTGCGATCGGGCTCTGCGGGGCCGCGCACGGCCGGACAGCCTTGTCTGGGCGGCGACCCTTGACGAATAGGCATTCGACCACTCATGCGCCGTTCGAGGCAAACGTACGGACAGGCAGCGAACTCGGCTACTACACACCACCGACAGAAGGTTGCCGAACCTCCGGGACCCGGTCGAATCGCAGCCCGAAATGGTCACGGTAAGCGGCCAGAATCTCTTTCTCTCCCTCCAACAGCCGCTCCTGACGCCCGCCGTGCGCGGTGGTGATGAGCCGGTCGCCGCTGAGCGTGACACGGCCTTCCTCGGTCCGCCGCGAGCACACGAGCGAGCCGGTGAAGTGCGAGTCCGGTGACGTGCGGTGATACCAGGCTCCGGCCCTGAAGTCGGCAAGCACACCAGGGCGCGTCCCGACGCGGTACTGCGCCGTGCCGTCCCGCAGAACCTCCAGATCGCCCTCGGCCGTCTCGACGATCCGGAACGTCCCGGCCGGATCCTTCTGATCGCCGCGCTCGTCCAGATCGAGTGGGTACAGACTGTGGTCGCCGAAGCCGACATCGGTGAGCCAACGGCGAGCGATGCCCGCCTCCTCGGTCTCGACCAGGAGCGCGAGGTGGTCGTAGGGAATGCCCACCGTCCCTTCCGGGCCCAGGACCCTGGCCTGGAGGAGAACGACCGGGAAGCCAAGACCGCGCAGCAACGCGGAGAAAGCACCGTTGAGTTCGTAGCAGAAGCCGCCTCGGTGTCTCTCCGCCACCTTCCTTACGAGCGCCTCTTCTTCGAGGACGATGTCCTCGCCGAGATGGATCGAGAGATTCTCGAACGGCACGGACAGAAGGTGCCGCGCTTGCAGCTCGCGCAGCGCGGCGGCATCGGCGTGCCTCGGGCGGGTGGCACCGATCCGGTGCAGATAGGCATCGGTGAGCCGCGAAATGTCCATGAGCCCAGTGTGATGCGGCGGCCGGCTGCGGACCATGCGTCACTTGTCGTAGGTCTTCCGCCCGAGCGCGCATGGGATCACTCGGGCCTTCCCGAGGCACGGCTCTCAGGGTGGGCCCCCTACCCACTACCGCGATCGAACCGTCCGTGTCGGTACGCAGTACCGCCGCTCCTCCGGCGCGCAGCGCCTCGACCGTGCGCGGTGCGGGATGGCCGTACGGGTTGTCCCGCCCGGCGGAGATCAGCGCGAGCCTGGGCCGGACCGTGCGGAGCAGCCTCGGATCCTGGAACGGCGAGCCGTGGTGGGCCACTTTGAGCACATCCACCGGAGCCAGCGCCGGATGATCGCTCAACAGCCCTTGCTGGGCGGGCGGTTCGAGATCGCCGAGAAGCAGCAGCGTGGGCCCATGGGCGATCCGTACGAACAGAGTGACGCTGGAGTCGTTCGGCTCGTCGACGGTCAGAGCCGAACCGGCTCTCGGCCACAGCACCCGCCAGGTGAGCGGCCCGATCCGCCGCTGCTCCCCCGGCCCGGCGCGAACGACGGGCACTCCCGCTGCGGCAGCGGTTCTCCGTACGAACGCGGCCTGCTCCGGCGGCTCTTCGGAGGCCGTCGTCTGGATCGCGCCGACCGCCCTGCCTCGCAGTACGCCGGTCAGCCCGCCGACATGGTCTGCGTGGAAATGGGTGAGCAGCAACAGCGGAACGCGTGTGACGCCGAGTTCCCGCAGACAGCGGTCGGGCGGCCCGGGATCGGGACCGGCGTCCACGACCACGGCCGTACCCTTGCCCGCCGCGAGCACGACGGTGTCACCCTGCCCGACGTCACACATCGCGAACGTCCAGCCCGGCGGCGGCCAGCCGGTGACAAGCCGGGTGACCGACGGCGGTCGTACGACGGCGAGCAGCAGGAACACGGCGCACACGGCGGCCGTCCACGGGTGGCGCGGGATGCGTCGCACGGCGAACAGGACCACGACCGTCAGCGCGACAAGCAGCAGCGCGCCCCACCAGCCGCCCGGCCAGGTGATCCCCGCACCGGGCAGCGCCGCGCCACCGCGGGCGACGGACGCGATCCAGCCCGCGGGCCAGCCGGCACACCGGGCCAGCGCCTCCGCCACGGGCATCGCGAGCGGCGCCATGGCCAGGGCGGCGAAGCCGAGCACCGTCGCCGGAGCCACCGCCACCTCGGCGAGGAGATTGCACGGGATCGCCACCAGGCTGACCTTGGCCGCGAACACGGCCACCACGGGCGCGCACACGGCCTGCGCCGCACCGGCCGCCGCGAGCGCCTCGGCCACCCGGTCCGGCACTCCGCGCCGCCGCAGCGCGTCGCTCCACCGAGGCGCGATGGTGAGCAGCGCGCCGGTGGCCAGTACGGAGAGGAGAAAGCCATAACTGCGTGCCAGCCATGGGTCGTACAGCACCAGCAGCAGGACGGCCGCGGCCAGCGCCGGAATGAGCGTCCTACGACGGCCCGTGCCGATGGCGAGAAGAGTGATCAGCCCACAGGCGGCGGCCCTCAGCACACTGGGCTCCGGTCGGCAGACGACCACAAAGCCGAGCGTGAGCGCGCCGCCGAACAGCGCGGTCCACCGCAGCGAGATCCTCAGCCGTGGCGCGAGCCCGCGCCGCTCGGCTCTTATGGCCAGCCCCGGTGGCCCGATCAGCAGAGCGAGCACCACGGTCAGATTGCTTCCGGAGACGGAGAGCAGATGCGTGAGATCGGTCGCCTTGAACGCGTCGTGCAGTTCGGGCGGCACACGTGAGGTGTCGCCGACGACCAGTCCCGGGAGCAGGGCGCGGGCATCGGGTTCGAGCCCTTCGGTCGCCTCGCGCAGTCCTGCGCGCAGGTCACCGGCCATGCGCTGGACACGCGTCGGCTGCCCGATCAGGTGCGGCGGTCCCTTCCCTTCCACCCGCAGGGCCGCTGCGTAGGGATCGTCCGTGTGCAGCGGCGGCGAGAGCCGCCCGGTCACCCGCAGCCGGGCGGAGGGCAGCAGCCGCTGCCATCGGCCGGCGTGCTCGCCAGGTCCGGAGAGCACCAGAACGGGTGTCCTGCCCACGGTGATCCGGCCGTCGGGTCCCGTCAGCCGGGTGAGATCCGCGTCCAGGACGAACCCGCCGCCGGACATCCGGTCCCCGAGGACTCTCGGGCGCGTGGGCCGGGGATCGGAGGTGACCGTCAACTCCGCGGTGACCCGGGCATACCGCTCGGCAAGGCCCGGCACCGGCCCTCGGTGCGGATCCGCAGTGTGCAGCCCGGCGGACACCGCACCCGCCGCCGCGCACAGCAGCGCTCCCGCGACGGCGACACCACCCAGCCACCGTCCCTGCCCCGCACCGGGCCGGGAGGTTCGGAACCGGGACCGGAACTGGAACCGCACCAGCAACAGCCCCGCCGCCGACAGACACACCAGCACGCCGACAGCGGTCCACAGCCCTGGGGCGCCCACCGCCAGGGCCGCCGCGGCCCAGGCCGCCACCGCGAGCGGAACCAGCCGCAGATCGGCCGGGCCCTCCTGGCGCGGCTCCGCCGAGCCCGCGCGATCGCCGGTGCTGTGACGATCGCCGGTACCGTAACCGGCCGTCGGATGAACCGCGCGGCGTGTCATGGCCGTACGAGCGGCTGAAGGTCCGCGAACCTGCGCGCGCCGATCCCATTGACCTCGCGGAGTTCCTCGATGGACCGGAACCCTCCATGCTCGGTGCGGTAGTCGATGATGTGCCGCGCGAGTACGGGCCCAACCCCGGGCAGCGTGTCGAGTTGCTCCACCGTGGCGGAGTTGAGACTCACCGGCCCCGTGCCACCGCCAACTCCGCCCATGCCACCGCCGGCGCCCAGGCCGCCGACCGCGCCAACTCCGCCGCCTTCAGCCCCAGGTGGGGCCGGACCGCCCACCACCACCTGTTCACCGTCCATCAGCACCCGCGCCCGGTTGAGCCCGGTGATGTCCGCGCCGGGCTTGACGCCACCGGCCGCGCGCAGCGCGTCCGCGACCCGCGATCCGGTCGGCAGCCGCAGCACTCCCGGCTTCCGTACCTCGCCTCCCACATCCACGACGACACGGCTCGTCTCCGCCGAGGCCGACGCCCCGGGCGCCATCGACGGGATCACGGCCCCGGCCGCACCGACCGTCTCCGGCGCCCGGACGGAGCGCGGGCGCCCGGCCCAGAAGTGCTGAGCGGCGAGCAGCGCGGCCACGACCAGAACAACGGCGAGCGCCGCGAGCGTCCTCGGCTCAAGGCCGCATCGGAGCTGGAGCCACATCGGCAGCCGCTCACGCAGCGCGAGCCCCACCCGCTCACGCCTGCCGGCCCCCGCATGCCCGCCTTCGCCGTCACCGCCCGTAAGGAGCACGGGCGGTGGATCCGCCGCCGCCACGACCGGCGGACCGGCGAAGAGGGCATCCGCACGGCGGCGCGGATGACGGGCACGGACATCGGAGCCCGGGGCACGACCGGGCCCGCTGGTTACGGAGCGTGTTCGGATAGTCATGCCACAGAACGGTAGGCACTCCCGCCCGACCTCGCTCAGCAGCCCGAATTCCCGTGGACAACAAGCCCATTGTGGAAAACTCGGCCACCCGTACGAGTGGCCCGCACAGCTACGAGTGGCCCGGCGCTCCCGGCCTTGGGGACCAACGGAACAGCTATTAGCGCTAAGCACTTGATCTTGGTCGTTTAGCACACATGATCGGCTCGTCGGGGGTGTTCAGCGGAAAATCCACGGTTGCTCGCCGCGGCTGGTTACGTCCGCGATATGCCCGTGGAATTCTTGACTGATGAGCAGGCCACCGCGTTCGGATCGTTCGCGGATGAGCCGACGAGACCTGAGCTGGAACGGTACTAGGACCACGCTCAGGGCCGGAAGTTCCGGTCGTTCCTGCACGGACGGGCATGGACGGCGCACGCCGAGGGGCCGAAGACCCTGTTCGATCATTCGGTAGGCCGGCTGCGCCGCAACCGAGTGCTGCTGCCGGGGTGAGCGTGCTGGCCCGGGAGGTCGCCGAGGTCCGCAGGATCGCGGAGGAACGGCTGCACGCCACGGTCGCCAAGGAGGTCCGGCGGGCGGACGCGGCGCTGCCCGGGGCTCTGGTGGCCACGCTGAAGACGCCGGAGGGCAAGCGGTATTCAGAGCTGGAGCGGATGCGCCGGCCGCCGACGCGGACCACGGGCACGGCGATGAAGGGCGCGTTGCAGCGGGTCGAGGACATCGCCGCATTCCAGCTGGGGCGGGTGAAGCTGGACAAGATCCCGCCGAACCGGCTGTCCGCGCCGGCCCGGTACGGGCTGGGTACCAAGGCTGCGAAGCTGGAGCGGGCCTCGGAGCCCAAGCGCACGGCGATGCTCACCGCGGTGATGCGCTCACCGCAGTGATGCGCCACCTGGAGGCGAAAGCGATCGGCGACGCGCTGGACCTGTTCGAGATCCTGATGGCCACCCGGTTGATGAGCGCTGCGAAGCGGTCCACAGACAAGGAGCGCCTGTCGACGCTGCCGCAGTTGGAAAAGGCATCGCGGCTGGTGGCGAGGGCGGCGGCGGTGTTCATCGAAGAGCTGGAGCTCATCGAGCAGACCGGCTGCGATGTGGATGTGGCCGCGCTGTGGGCGGCGCTGGAGGAGGTCGCGCCGCGGGCCGCGCTGTCCAGCGCGGCGGTCACGGTGGTGAGCCTGGTGCCGGAGGACGACAACACGGCAGAGACCGCGCTGCGGAGCGCGCTGTCGCTGCGCTACAACACCGTCAAGCCGTTCCTGTCCTTGCTGGGTGAGTCGAAGGCGCTGGACGCTGCACCCGCCGGCAGGCGGATTCTCACCGGGGTGCAGCGGCTCCCGGCGCTGTCGCGGAGGAAGGTGGGCGAGAAGCCGCTGCTGCCGCGTGAGGTCGACGAGAAGCTGGTGCCGGCGCACTGACGCAAGGCGGTGTACACGAACGCGGACCTGCCGCAGGGGGCGGTGGACCGCGACGCGTACGTGGTGTGCGTGCTGGAACAGCTCTTCGGCGCCCTCAGGCGCCGCGACATCTTCGCCTCGCCCTCGCACCGCTGGTCCGACCCGCGCGCCCGCCTGCTGGCGGGCAAGGGGTGGGAGGCGGTGCGCGAGGACGTCCTGGCGGGCCTGAGCCTGGACGAGGACGCGGAGCGGCACCTTCGGGAACTGGTCGACGTGCTGGACGCGACGTGGAAGCAGATGGCTGAGCGGCTGGAGGAGGCCGGCCCGGACGCGAAGATCAGCATCGAAGTGCAGCCCAACGGGCGGGCGAAGCTGAACGTGGAGAAGCTCCACGCGCTCGGTGAGCCGAAGTCGCTGAAGTGGCTGCGCGAGCGCGTCGAGAAGATGCTCCCGAAGATCGACCTGCCGGACCTTTTGTTCGAGGTGCACGGCTGGACCGGGTTCCTGGACGCCTTCGTGCACCTGGGCGACGGCAAGACCCGCATGAAGGACCTGACGACGTCGATGGTCGCGCTGCTGGTCTCGGAGGCGTGCAACATCGGCATGACGCCGGTCATCAACCCGGGCTACGAGGCACTGACCCGCTCCCGGCTGGTCCACGTCGACCAGTACTACCTGCGTAGCGACACCATCGCTGCGGCGAACGCCGCCCTGATCGAGGCCCAGGCCCGGGTGCCGATCGTGCAGTTCTGGGGCAAGGGACTGCTCGCCTCCGTCGACGGCCTGCGCTTCGTCGTCCCCACGCGGACCATCAACGCCGCACCCTCCCGCGCGACTCCCTGTTCATCCTGGACGCGCTGCTGAACCTGGACGGCGGGGTGAGGCCGGAGATGGTCGCCACCGACAACGCTTCCTACTCCGACATGGTGTTCGGCATGTTCAAGATGCTCGGCTACCGCTTCTCCCCGCGCTTCAAGGACCTTCAGGACCAGCGGTTCTGGAAGGCAGCGATGCCCGGCGCCGAGACGGCGGGCGGGTACGGGCCGCTGGAGGCCATCGCCCGCAACAAGGGGGGTCGGGTGGCCCTCACGGCCGAACATCCGCAGCAGGTCATAGGCCCTCACCTGGTTGGTGACCAGGGAGCCGGCCACCCGCAGGGTCTGGTTTTGAACGCCGTGGTGCTCTGGACCACCAGGTACGTCGACGCCGCCGTCGGGGAGCCGTTGGTGGCTGCATGCCATGGCTCGGGTCACGAAATCGGCGCATGATCAGCCGGGCCGGGATCCGGTCGGCCGATCGTGCGCCGGTGAACGCGATGAACACGGAGCGGTGTGCCCGGTGTGCGTCTGGCTCTTGTGCGGTCAGCGGGCGGCGAGGGCCTCGGCGGTTTCTGCCTCGTCGGTGACCGCGGGTGTTGTGTTCTTGGGGCCGCGGAAGACGATGTAGACGAGCAGGGCGCCCATAACGGCCGTGCCTGCCCACATGGACTGCTGCCAGCCGTCGACGAAGGACTGCTGGGCTGCGTGGAGCAGGTCCTGGGCGTGCGGGCCGGCGTTGCCGGCCGCTTCGACTGCGTTGGCGACTCCTTCGCGGGCGGTGTCCGCCGCTCCTTGGGGGATGCCGTGCAGCCGGTTGTCGATGGCGCCGCGGTAGCCGTTGGCCAGCAGCGCGCCGAGCAGAGCGACTCCGAGTGCGGTGCCGAACTCGCGGGTGACGTCGTTCAGGGCGGAGGCCACGCCCTGCTTGGCGCGTGGCAGGGAGGCGGTGATGGCGGTGGTGGACGGGGTCATCGACAGGCCCATGCCCAGTCCCATGGCGAGCAGTCCGGGCAGGATGGACAGGTAGCCGCCCTCGACGGAGACGAGCAGGGCCATGAGCGCGAGGCCGAGTCCGGCCAGCGCGATGCCTGCCGCCATGGTGGTACGGGAGCCGATGCACGCGGCGAGCTTAGGGGCCAGCCCGGAGGTGGCCATCATCATGACGGCCATGGGCATCATGGCGGCCGTGGACAGCAGCCCGGACCAGCCGAGCACGGCCTGGAAGAACGGGAAGATGACCACGCCGATGCCCGCCTGGACACCGAAGACCACCAGCAGCGTGATCGAGCCGCCGCTCAGGCCGCGCTCGCGGAACAGCCGCACGTCCAGCAGTGCGCTGTCGCGGCGGTGCAGCTCCCAGGCCACGAAGCCGAGGACGGCGAGGAGACCGACGGCGAGGCTGATCAGAGTGACAGGGGCGGTCCAGCCGCGTTCGGAGCCTTCTTGCAGGACGAAGATGAGGCCGGTCACGGCGAGGGTGGAGAGCAGCGCGCCAGCGGTGTCGAAGCGGTGGGCCGAGGTCTCGCGGGAGTTGGGAACCGACTTCGCCGTCATGGCCAGGGCCGCGAGGATCAGGGCCACCGGCAAAGCGAACAGCCAGCGCCAGGAGGCGACGTCGACGAGGAGGGCGGAGAGGAACATGCCCAGGATGCCGCCGCCGCCGGCGACGCCGGTCCATACGCCGATCGCCTTGCCTCGCTGTTCCTCGGGGAAGGTGGAGGTGATGACGGCGAGAGTGATCGGCATGATCATCGCGGCGCCGATACCGCTGGCGACGCGTGCGGCAATCATCACCTCTGCCGTGGGGGCCAGGGCCGAGACGACGGTGGCGACGCCGAAGACGCCCAGTCCGGCGAGGAGCGTGGGCTTGCGGCCCAGGCGGTCGCCGATGGCGCCGAGCGGCAGCAGCAGGGCGGCCAGGGCGAGGGTGTAGATGTTGATGATCCACAGGACCGTGTTCTGCGAGGCCCCGAACTCCACGGCCATGTGGGTCTGCGCGACGTTCAGCCCGGACACCGAGGCGATGACCGACATCAGCGCGAGGGAGACGGCGATCAGGACCGTCCGCAGCTGACGCGCGTCCGGGCCGCCTTCGCCACTGGCCGGCGCGGCGTGTGGGGGCTGGGGTGTGCTCATGGATTCCTCACAGAGTGGGCATGCCGAGCCGACGCCGGGCAGGGCCGGTCGGCGGGTGAACGGGGTGGGCGCGGGGCCCAGTGGGCGCGGGGCGGGTTCGGTCGACCAGCCGGCCGGGCCCCAGGGGGATGTCAGGGGGCGGGCGTCTCACCCCGCGCGGCGGCGAGCGCGGCGTCGGTGTCCGCAGTGACCAGCACGGCGTTGATGTGGGAGCCGGCCAGGGCGCCGGCCGCGGCGGAGGCGCCGACCTGGGCGGAGAGGTCGGTGGCGTTGCCTGCCACCCACACGCCCGGCACCTCGGTGGTGCCGGCCATGCCGGAGGCGAAGCGGCGACCCATGCGGTCGGGCAGGTCCTCCATCGGCAGCTTCAGCGCGTCCAGGCCCTCGGTGCGGGCATGCATCTGCGTGGCGACCGCGAGGACGCGGCGGGCCACGACCTGGCCGCCGGTCAGGCGCAGCCCGGCCAGGGTGCCGTCCTCGTGGTCGACAACCTCCTGCACCGGGGTGTCGATGATGCGGATACCGCGGGCGGCGAAGCGGGCGCGGGTGTCCTCATCCAGGGCAGTGCCGTGGGTGAAGTAGGTCAGGTCCTCGGTCAGCTGGCGGAACAGGAGTGCGTGGTGGACGGAGGCGGGGCCGGTGGCGAGGACGCCGATGGGCTGGTCGCGGACCTCCCAGCCGTGGCAGTACGGGCAGTGCACCACGCTGTCTCCCCAGTGCTCGGCGAGCCCGGGGACCTCGGGCAGCACGTCCCGCAGACCCGTGGCCACCAGCAGGCGGCGCGCGGTGATGCTGCGGCCGTCGGCAAGGGTGAGGGTGAAACGCAAGTCCCCGTCGGCCGACGAGGCGGCCGGGGCGGCAGAGGCCACCTCGCCGAAGACGATGCGCCCGCCGTACTGGCGCACCTGCTCCTGGCCCTGCCGAAGGATCTCGCGCGGCTCGGTACCGTCCAGCACGATGAAGCCGTGCATGGCCGCAGCCGGCGCGTTGCGCGGGGAGCCGCCGTCGATCACGACAACCGACCGGCGGGAGCGGGCCAGCACCAACGCGCCGGTCAGCCCCGCGGCGCCCCCGCCGATCACCACTGCGTCGACGGTCCCACCGGGCAGTGCGTCGCTCGCGTACGGAGAAGTCGTCACAGTCACAGCCATGTCCTCCTGCTTTCGTCGTGCGTGGTCCCAGGGGGTGCGGACCATCTGGGACACGACGCTAACCCCGCATTGCATTCAAGGCATACAATGTTGCCCATGACGCAAGAAAATGGAGAGCTGGACAGCCTCGTACGCAAACGCATCCGCGCGCTGCGGGTGGCACAGGGCCTGTCACTGGAGGAACTGGCCACCCGCGCCCACCTCAGCCAGTCCTCACTGAGCCGCATCGAGAACGGCCAGCGCCGCCTCGCACTGGATCAGCTGGTCACCCTCGCCCGCGCCCTGGACACCACCCTGGACCAGCTCGTGGAGACCGCCACCGACGACGTCGTCACCAGCCCGACGATCGACAGCACCCACGGCCGGATGCGCTGGAACCTGAAGGCCGACCCCGGCATGAGCGTGGTGCGCCAGCGCCTGACCGACCCCCCGCCCGACAACCCCGCCCGCATGCGCGCCCACCCGGGGCGCGAGTGGCTCGTCGTGCTGTCCGGCACCGCGATCCTCATGCTCGGCCAGCGCCGCTTCCGCATCGAGACCAACCAGGCTGCCGAGTTCCCCACGATGATGCCGCACGCGATCGGCGCCGAGGGCGGGCCCTGCGAGATCCTGGGCCTCTTCGACCGCGACGCCCGCCGCGGCCACCAGCGCGACGACGGCGACGCTCAAGGCCCTCCCGAATGACGGCGCGAGCTGTGCAACACCCTCCGCAGCGGCGCCCTTTTGCGCGTCGGGCAGCACCTACGGCCATCGTCTTGCGCAAATGGGGAGACAGCACGCCTCTGACGCATAGTGGACCTAGGGTGAAAAGCATGAACCAAGCACACACGCACACCCCCCACCACGGCGCATCGCACGGCCACCACCACGAGCAGGACACCAGCGGCCAGGCGGAGATCCTCGACCTGGACGCCGAGGTCCTCGCCGAGCACACCGCCTCCATCACCGCGTCGCTGCCACTGAAGACCGCCCCCGGCCACATCGTGGACCTCGGCTGCGGCACGGGCGCGGGCACCTTCGCCCTCCTCGACCGCTTCCCCGACACGCATGTCACCGCCGTCGACACGTCCGCCGAACACCTTCAGCGCCTGCGCACCAAGGCATGCGCCCGCGGCGTCGAGGAACGCGTACGCACCGTGCAGGCCGACCTCGACGCCGCCACCTGGCCCGACCTCGGCACACCGGACCTGATATGGGCATCGGCCTCGATGCACCACATGGCCCACCCCGACCGCGCACTGCGCACCGTCCACGACATGCTCGCACCCGGCGGCCTGTTCGCCGTCGTCGAACTGGCCGGCCACCCCCGCTTCCTGCCCGAGAACGCCCCCGAGGACCGGCCCGGCCTGGAAGAGCGCGTCCACGCCGCCGCCGACCTCCGCCAAGCCGAACACATGCCCCACCGCGGCGCCGACTGGGGCCCGATGCTGACCGCCGCCGGCTTCACCGTCGAAGACGAACGCACCATCACCGTGAACATCGAGGGCGACCGCAGCGAGGCGATCGGCCGCTACGCCCTCGGAGTCCTGCAGCGCATCCGCGGCGTCATCGCCGACAAACTCACCCCCGAGGACCTCACCGCACTCGACCAGCTCCTCGACACCACCAACCCGCACGGCATCCTGCGCCGCGACGACCTGACGGTACGCACCGAACGCACCGTCTGGGCCGCCCGCCGCGCCTGACCCCTTCACTCCTACGAGACACGCTCAAACCGCAGAGCTAACGCCCGGTGCTCAACCGCCCAGCAGGAACTCCAGTCCCAACTCGATACCCTCGCCCTCGCGCAGTGCAAGCGCGTCTTCTCCGAGAAGATCAGCACCCGCGTCAAGGTGCGGCCCGAGCTGGAGGAAGTGCTCAAGCTCGCGTACGACATCAAGGAGGCCGCCCCCGACCAGGAGGTCATCCTCACCGTCCACGAGCTCAAGCGCCTCGCGCGCAACGCGGCCGAGCTGATGACCCTGTCCACCCGGCTCCAGACCGCCGGCGTCCAGCTCGAACTCCTCACCGGCCCCCTCACCGGCATCTACGACCCCAACGGCATGGGCGCCATGTTCTTCGCAGTTCTCGCCGTCGCCGCCCAGCTCGACCGCAACTACATCCGGGAGAAGACCCTGGAGGGCCAGGTCACCGCGGCGAGCAAGGGCAACCACGGCGGACGACTCAAGGTCATCGACGACGACTCGCTCACCTTCGCCGTCGCACTGAAGGACAAGGGCGTCCCCGTCCCGGAGATCGCGAAGAAGCTCACCATCAAGACCGGCAAGAACGTGGGCAAGCACCCCTCGGTCGCCTCGCTCTACCGGGCCCTGGCCGAAGCCGAGGAGGCCGACGCTTCCGACGAAGCACAGGTCATCGGCCCCCGGCGGCCGGGGCGCGCCCGCATCACCGGTCCCGGCAGCGGCACCGACCCAGAGCTGATGGAACGGCTCACCCGGCAGGTACTCGACGGAAAGGCAGACGTATGAGCGACGACGAGCAGAACGTCACCCGGATCGGACGCCCGCGGGCTCCCCACGGCTACAAGACGTACCACGGCCCCGTCGAGGCCAAGACCCGTGAGAACAACGTCCAAGTCATCACGTTCACCGGCTCCGAGGAATCCGACCTCCTCCACGCGGCCGGCTCGTGGATGGCGGAGCACCTCGACGCCGTCCTCATCGGCCTGAACTGGATCGGCGACTTTCTGTCCCCGCACGACATCGACCCACCCGGCCCCCCACTCCACCGCTTGGACCTCACCGTCGACCTCTCCAACGAACGCCACTGACCCACCACGCGACGACGACCCCAGCGATCACCGCTGGGGTCGTCGTCATCCATGATCAAGTGCTTAGCGCTGACGGCTGTTCCGTTGGTCCCCAAGGCCGGCTCCCAGAAATCTCCCGCTCAGCGCGGCGAGATCACCGCTCCCAGCAGCCCCGGCCCCGTGTGCGCCCCGATCACCGCGCCCACCTCGCTCACATGCAGATCCACCAGTCCCGGCACCCGCTCACGCAACCGCTCGGCCAGCGTCGCAGCCCGCTCCGGCGCCGCGAGATGGTGTACGGCGATGTCCACACGGCTCGTGCCGGCCCGCTCGGCGACGAGCTCCTCCAGCCGCGCGATCGCCTTCGAGGCCGTACGTACCTTCTCCAGCATCTCGATACGTCCGCCGTCCAACTGCAGCAGCGGCTTCACCGCGAGCGCCGAGCCCAACAGCGCCTGTGCGGCACCGATACGGCCGCCTCGGCGCAGATAGTCCAGCGTGTCAACATAGAAGTACGCGGAGGTGCCCGCGGCCCGCTTCTCGGCGGCGGCCACCGCCTCGTCAAGCGTCCCGTTCCCTTCCGCGGCCTCGGCGGCGGCCAGCGCGCAGAACCCGAGCGCCATCGCCACCATCCCGGTGTCCACCACCCGCACCGGCACCGGCGCGTCCTTCGCCGCGAGCACGGCGGCGTCGTACGTTCCGGAGAATTCGGCCGAAAGATGCAGGGAGACGATCCCGGTCGCGCCTGCCTGCGCCGCGGCACGGTACGCGGCGGCGAAGACATCGGGACTGGGCCGCGATGTGGTCACGGAACGCCGCTTCTGGAGCGCCAGAGCCAGCGAACGGGCCGAGATCTCGGTGCCCTCCTCCAGCGCACGGTCACCGAGCACGACGGTCAGCGGCACCGCGGTGATGCCGTGCCGCGCCATCGTCTGTGGCGGCAAGTAGGCCGTGGAATCGGTGACGATAGCGACATGGCGGGACATGAGCGGGAGGTTACCCGTCGTCGCCCCCGGTCGGCAGCCCGGGCCCGTCCCAATGATCGATTCCGCCCAGGACCCGGACCGTGTCCGGCCGATTCCGGTCAGTTGGTGGTCTCGGGCCTCGCCTGCCCGGTCCGCTTCTGCCACGGGTAGGCGATCCGCTGCCGGATTCCGGGCGGCTCGATGGCCTGCGTCTGCCCCTGCCCCGGTCCCTGTCCTTCATCCGTCGCCCGGGGCTCGGCCTCAGGCCCGGTGGTCGGCCCGGACCCGTTCCCGGGCTCCGGCCACACCACATGCTGCTCGGACCGCTCGGGCCTTTCGACGCTCTCGGGCCACTCGCCCTGCCGTTGCTGCTCCGCCGCCGGCGCCGACCAGTGCCTCAGCGCCCCCGACTCCACATCGATCTGGGCGCTCAGCGACGACAGATCGTCCTCCGCGAACTTCCGCGCCCGGTCCCGCGCCGCCCAGCGCAGCGAATCCGCCGAATGTGTGATCCGCTCCGTACGCTCACGCAGCTCCTGAAGGTGTTCGGCCACCCTCGCCCGGTCCGGATCGCGCTCCACCCGGCGCAGTTCCTCGTCCAGCTCACGCCCATGCACACTGAGTCGCTGGAAGAGCGCGACCGACTCCGACAGCGAGGCGTCCTCCGCCACGCCGGCCTGGAGTATTTCCTGCGTCGCCCGCATCGAGGTGCGCAGCCGTACCCGGAGCTGAGCCAGCTCCCCGGCCACACCTATCTGGCCGAGGCTTCTCGCGCGCAGCGTGGTGTCCTCCACCGTGCGGCGCGCGTTCGAGATCGTACGGTCGACGCCGCGCTTGGCCGCGCCGACGGCCTTCACGCTCACATACACCCCGAGTGACACGAACGCGACGAAGAGCAGCGCCAGGATCACGATGACGACCTCCATGGGCGCCCCCTTCGTTGTCGTTTACGCTCTCTCCACCGTAAACGGAACAGGCAGGTTGAGGGTTCCTGAGGAACCCCCAACCTGCCCGTAGGGGAAAGCCCTGCCTGTCCCACGCCGCCCGCCCATACGCGGGAGCCGCCGAACGCCCGCCCTACACGAGAACCGCCCGCCCCTATGCCGGAACGATGTTCACCAGCTTCGGCGCCCGTACGATCACCTTGCGGATCCCACCGCCGCCCAGCGCCGCGACCACCGCCTCATCGGCCAGCGCCAGCGCCTCCAGCTCCTCGTCCGAGATCGACGGCGAGACCTCCAGCCGCGCCTTGACCTTGCCCTTGATCTGCACCACGCAGGTCACGGCCTCGTCCACGACATACGCCGGGTCCGCGACCGGGAAGTCCTGGTACACGACCGAGTCGGAGTGGCCCAGCCGGTGCCACAGCTCCTCGGCGACATGCGGCGCCAGCGGCGCGATCAGCAGCACCAGCCGCTCGGCGACCGAGCGCGGCACCGGACGGCCTGTCTTGGTGAGCTGGTTGTTCAGCTCGGTGATCTTGGCGATGGCGGTGTTGAACCGCAGCGCCGTCATGTCCTGGGCGACTCCGTCGATCGCCTTGTGCAGCGCGCGCAGCGTCTCCTCGTCGGGCTCGGCGTCCACGACGGTGACCTCACCCGTCGTCTCGTCGACCACATTGCGCCACAGCCGTTGCAGCAGCCGGTACTGGCCGACCACCGCGCGTGTGTCCCACGGCCGCGAGACATCCAGCGGGCCCATCGCCATCTCGTACAGCCGCAGCGTGTCCGCGCCGAACTCGGCGAAGATCTCGTCCGGAGTGACCGCGTTCTTCAGGGACTTGCCCATCTTGCCCAGAACACGGCTGACCTTCTCGCCCTGGTACCAGTATCCGCCGTCCTGCTCCTCGACCTCGGCGGCGGGCACCGCGATCCCGCGGCTGTCCCGGTAGACGAAGGCCTGGATCATGCCCTGGTTGTACAGCTTGTGGAACGGCTCGACCGAGGAGATGTGCCCCAGGTCGTACAGCACCTTGGACCAGAAGCGCGCGTACAGCAGATGCAGTACGGCGTGCTCGGCGCCGCCCACATACAGATCGACACCGCCGTGCGGCTGTCCCTCGCGAGGGCCCATCCAGTACCGCTCGATGGCCGGATCGACCAGCTTCTCGCTGTTGTGCGGATCCAGATAACGCAGCTCGTACCAGCACGAACCGGCCCAGTTCGGCATGGTGTTGGTCTCGCGGCGGTAGCGCTTGACGCCCTCGCCCCGGCCCAGGTCCAGTTCGACGTCGACCCACTCCGCGTTCCGCGACAGCGGTGTCTCGGGCTGGGTGTCCGCGTCGTCCGGATCAAACGTCCGTGGCGAGTAGTCGTCGACCTCGGGCAGTTCCAGCGGCAGCATCGACTCGGGCAGCGAGTGCGCGGTGCCCTCCTCGTCGTAGACGATGGGGAAGGGCTCGCCCCAGTAGCGCTGGCGGCTGAACAGCCAGTCGCGCAGCCGGAAGTTGACCGTGCCCTCGCCGATACCGCGCTCGGCCAGCCATTCGGTGATCTTCGCCTTGGCCTCGGCCACCGTCAGACCGTCCAGGGAGACGTCCGTACCGGTCGAGTTGATGACATGCGCGTCGTACGAGTCGAACGCGTCGTCCCACTCCGCCGGGTCGGTGGAGCGGCCGTCGGAGGGCTCCACCACACAGCGCATCGGGAGCTCGAAGGCGCGCGCGAAAGCGAAGTCACGGCTGTCATGCGCCGGTACGGCCATGATCGCGCCCGTGCCGTATCCCATCAGCACATAGTCGGCGATGAAGACGGGTACCTGCTCGCCGCTGACCGGGTTGGTGGCGTACGCGCCGGTGAAAACACCGGTCTTGTCCTTGGCCTCGGCCTGCCGCTCGACATCGGACTTCGACGCGGCCTGCTTGCGGTACGCGCCGACGGCGTCGGCCGGAGTCGCGTGTCCGCCCGTCCACACGTCGTGCGTGCCCTCGGGCCAGACGGCCGGGACGATCTTCTCGACCAGGTCGTGCTCCGGCGCCAGCACCATGTACGTGGCGCCGAACAGGGTGTCCTGACGGGTCGTGAAGACGGTGACCGCGCCCGCGTCACCGACCGGGAAGTCGACGCGAGCGCCCTCGCTCCTGCCGATCCAGTTGCGCTGCTGGAGCTTGATGGCCTCGGGCCAGTCCAGCGCGTCCAGATCGGTCAGCAGCCGGTCGGCGTACGCGGTGATCCGCATGTTCCACTGGCGCAGCTTCGCCTTGAACACCGGGAAGTTGCCGCGCTCGGAGCGGCCGTCCGCGGTGACCTCCTCGTTGGCCAGCACGGTGCCCAGCCCAGGAGACCAGTTGACGGGCGCGTCGGAGGCGTACGCCAGCCGGTACTCACCCAGGACGTCGGCGCGTTCGACGGCGCTCAGCTCACTCCAAGGGCGCCCGTCGGGAGTGGCGCGCTGCCCGCTCTCGAACTGCGCCACCAGTGTGTCGATCGGACGGGCCTTGTCGGCGTCCTTGTCGTACCAGGAGTTGAAGATCTGTACGAAGATCCACTGGGTCCACTTGTAGTAGTCCGGGTCGATCGTGGCCACGGACCGGCGCTTGTCATGTCCCAGACCCAGCCGGCGGAGCTGCGCCTTCATATTGTCCATGGCGGCCTCGGTGGACACCCGGGGATGCGTACCGGTGGCGACCGCGTGCTGCTCGGCGGGCAGTCCGAACGCGTCGAAGCCCAGCGTGTGCAGCACATTGTGCCCGGTCATGCGCTGGTGGCGGGCGAACACATCGGTGGCGATATAGCCCAGCGGATGCCCGACGTGCAGTCCGGTGCCGGACGGGTAGGGGAACATGTCCATGATGAACTTCTTGGGCTCGGCCACCAGCGCCGGATCGCCCGCCAGATCACCCGTGGGATTCGGCGCCTCGTACGTGCCCTCGGCGTCCCAGAAGTCCTGCCAGCGTGCCTCGATGTCGGCGGCCATGGCGGCCGTGTAGCGGTGCGGCGCTGTCTGCTCGGCGGCAGCGGAATTCGTCTCGCTCATGATCCTCTGAAGCTCCATCGATCGTCTCTGCCGGCGGGGTTCGGCCGTGCCGTGCCACTCGGCGAGTGGCTGCGCCGGCCGGTGAACGAAAAAGACCCCTCACACAGGAGGGGACGCCGCGCCGATTCCGACCGGATTTCTCATCCGTCGGGACTGATCAGCGCGGCCCGCTAAGCAGAAGGCGTACGGCTCGCATGGCGTCAGGGTACCGCAGGGCCCCGACAGCCCGCACAGAGACCACCGGACGAGCACATGAGAAGCACGGGAGAGCCACGGGAGAGGCACGAAACGATCGTGGAACGGTCGGAGGCGGAAACCGTTACCCCGCGTATCGCCTCGTTCCGGGGCATCTCCCGGGCCGCCGGGAGTCGGGTAACTCACCTTCCCCCGGTTAAACCTGGAAACCGGGTACTGCCTGGTATGGCTCCACTTAGCATGCGGCAACGGGACCGCTTTCCCGAGCCCTTCGGAGTTGCCCCCTCATGAACCCTCAACGCAAGTTCAGCTCGTCGCTCTCCCTGGACCACGGCATGAGCCGGCAGGTGCAGGGCGGACTCACGGTCGCCGCGCTGGTACTGGTACCACTGCTCGCCGTCGCGGGAGGCGACGCCTTCCGTGCCGCACTCGACTTCACCACCGGAGTGCTGTCCCTGCTGTCCCTCACCGGGGCCGTCGCCTGGGGTCTGATAGCCACCGACCGGCTGCTGCTCTCCCCGCGCGACCGGCTGCTGGCCCAGGGCGTCCACCGGGCGACGGCGATCGCCTCGCTCGGTTTTCTGCTGCTGCACGTCACCGTCAAGGTCGCCCTCGGGCATGTGGCGCTGCTCGGCGCGCTGGTGCCGTTCGGCCTCGGTGTCAGCGGTACGAACGGTCTCATCGGCTTCGGCTCGCTCGCCGGGCTGCTGATGGTCGTGGCCGCCACTACGGGCGCGATGCGCAGCGCCTTCGCCGTGCCCGGCCGGTTCGCGGGACGCTGGCGCGCGATGCACATGGTGGCCTATCCGGCCTGGTGCTTCGCGCTCGTGCACGGGCTCTACACCGGCCGTCCGGCCGCGACCTGGGTCGTCACGATGTACTGTCTGGCCCTCCTCGGAGTCGCCGCGGCCGTGTCGGTACGGCTGCTGCCGCCTCCGCTCAAGCGCCGTCTCGCCGACCGGATCCTCACACTGACCGGCGGCGTCCGTGAGACACCCGCCGAGCCCGAGCAGAACCGTCGCGATCTCGTGTCGGACCCGCTCCCCGGCGCGACGGGCATCCCGTCGCAGCCCGGCTACCAGCAGCGGACGCTGCGTGAGCCCGCCGTCTCGGCGCAGCCGCTCGGATCGGCGCTGGGCCGGCCGCGTACGCCACCGCGGCTGGCCGCTCCGGCGCCGCCGCTGTACGAGGCGACGCGATCGGGCGCGGAGCCCTACCCCGTGTCGGATCCGTTCAGCACCAGCACAAGCACCAGTGGCACCAGCCCCGGCATCACGGAGTCGTTTCCACGGACGGAGTCCGGTACGGGCCTCTCCGCCGGCTATCGCGCGGTCTCCCAAGGAGGTGAGCCGACCGCACGCATACCGACCGGCGAGATACCTCTCGCCGAACGCGTTCCGCTGACCGAGGAACTCCCGATCATCTCGGACGAGCCCTCGGGCAGGCCCGGCTCCTGGCCCGCGCCGTCGCCGCCACGCCCGGCGGAGGCCTTCGCACCGCCGGCGTCGACTCCGTACGACACCGGCGCGGTCCCCACCTACGGCCCGAACGCGTCCTCCCCGTACGACACCGGCGCGAACGCCTCGTACCCGACGAGCGGCACGACGTCGTCCCCGTACGACACGAATGGCGCCGGCACCCCGCTCTACGGGCCCGACGCGCCGTCCCCGTACGACACGGGCTCGATCCCGACGTACGACACGGGCTCGATCCCGGCGTACGACACGGGCTCCGTCCCGGCCTACGGCAGCGGCGCGGCTCCCGCATACGACACCGGCGGCGTCCCGGCCTATGACACGGGCGCGATTCCCACGTACGGCACGGGCCCTCTCCCCGCGTACGACACCGGTTCGATTCCCACCTATGACACCGGCTCCCTCCCTCCGTACGGCACGGGCGCGGTCCCCACCTATGAGGGCACGGTCTCCCCGCCGCCGTCCTCCTCCGCCGCCCCGTCCCCCACACCCTCCGTGCCCTCGTCCGCGCCGCGGGACGGGACCGAGGCCTCGCCCGGTCCCCTCTATCCGCCCCCGGCCGGGGAACCCTGGCACGCACCCGCAGGAGACCGACCGTGAACACCCCTCTCCCCGATGTCCCCGAAGTCCGTGTCGTCGGGCTCCCCCAGCTCACCCAGGGATTCGACCTGGTCGAGCGGCTCGATCTGCCCATGCATCTCAAGGTCCACGGCCCGCTGGAGCCGGTGACCGGGGAACGGCTGGCGCAGCTCGCCGAGAACATGTCCCTGACCGGCCGCGGCGGCGCCGGATTCCCGTTCGCCAAGAAACTGCGCGCGGTGGCCACGGCCGCGATCCGGCGCGGTGTACGGCCCGTCGTCGTGATCAACGGCAGTGAGGGCGAGCCCGCCTGCCGCAAGGACACGGTGCTGATCAACCGTGCTCCGCATCTCATCCTCGACGGCGCGCTGTTGGCCGCCGAGGCGCTCGGCGCCCGCACGCTGATCGTCGCCGTCACCCGTAACTCCACCGAGGTCTCGATCCGCGCGGCGCTCGCCGAGCGCGGGCTCTCCGACCGGCGCGGCCAGCAGTTGCGCGCGCGGGTGGTCCGTACTCCGGAGCGCATGGTCTCGGGCGAGGCCTCGTCCGTGATCCGCGCCATCGGCGGCGGTCCCGCCCTGCCGCCGGGCCGCCGTGAGCGTGCCGCCGAGTCCGGTGTCGGCGGACTGCCGACGCTGCTGTCCAACGCGGAGACCTTCGCCCAGCTCGCCATCGGCGCCCGGATCGGCGCCCGCCGCTACGGCCACACCGGGCTCGACACCGAGCCGGGCACCGTCATGCTCACGATCTCGGGCGCGGTGGCCCGGCCCATGGTCGTCGAGGTGCCGACGGGTGTGCCGCTGCGGTACGTGCTTCAGATGGCCGGCGCGCCGCCGCTGCCGCAGGGCGTGCTGACCGGCGGCTACCACGGCAACTGGATCGACTCGGTGGCCGCCCATGAGGCCGTCGTCTCCAAGGAGTCCCTCGCGTCCTTCGGCGGCGCGCTGGGCGCGGGCGCGATTCTGCCGATCGGTCCCGAGACCTGTCCGCTGGGCGAGGCGCTCCGCGTCGCCAACTGGCTCGCGGCCGAGACGGCCGGCCAGTGCGGTCCCTGCAAGCTCGGTCTGCCCGCCGCGGCTGGCGGCCTCTCCGATGTGATCAACGGCGGCGGTCCCGCCGCGCTGGAGGCGCTGCGCGCGGTGACCCAGGCGGTCAAGGGCCGAGGCGCGTGCAAGCACCCCGACGGCTCCGCGCGCTTCTTCGCCTCCACGCTGTCGGCGTTCACCGACGACCTCGCCGCGCATGTGCTGGACGGTGGCTGCGGACGTGAGACGACCGGTGTGCTGCCGCTGCCCGGTCCCGGCTACCAGGACGCCGAGGAATCCATTCCGAGCGGTGAGAAGCTCGCCGTGGACTGGACGCTCTGCCAGGGACACGGGCTCTGCGCCGATATCGTCCCCGAGCTGATCAGACTGGGCCCCGACGGCTATCCGGCGCTCGCGGACGCGTCCGTTCCCATGCATCTGCGGGGACGGGCCCAGCGCGCGGTACGCAGATGCCCGGAGCTCGCGCTCCGTATCGAGCAGCCGGCGCCCGCGCGGCCACCGGGTGGCAGTGCCACGCGCGCGGCGCTGCCGCCCGGTGGTGGCCGCAAGGCCCTGGGCCCCGGGCGTGGTTGAGCGCCGTGGTTGAGCGTTGAGCACCGGGACGGGCGGGGCCCTCGGGCCTCGTCCGTCCTGTGCCCCGCACACGTACACAGCGCACAGAACGCACTGAGAACAGAGAAGCGGGCCACCCGGATTCGGATGGCCCGCTTCTTCTCTGACGATCTGCTGTGGAGCTAAGGAGAATTGAACTCCTGACCTCCTGCATGCCATGCAGGCGCTCTACCAACTGAGCTATAGCCCCTTGCGGTGTACCGCTTCCGGGCTCCCCGGCGGCGGCAGCGCCAACATTACACGGTCCTTCCGGTCGATCACCAAATCGTTTCCGCTCTGCACCGATTAGACCGGTACTGTCACCTTTCGTGACCGTTCCCGTACTTGTGCAGCTTGTCCGGAACAGCGACCGGAGACCGTCTCCTCGGCGCGCGCTTCTGATCGCCGCCGCCGTCTGTCTGGTCTCCTTCGCAGCGTTCTGGACCGCGCAGCGTGCGGCCGGAGTCTCGATGATCGATCTGCTGGTCTACCGCGCCGAGGGCCGTACGGTGCTCGACGGGCTGGATCTCTACGCGATGCGCGCCACCCATGCCCGACTCCCCATGACCTACCCGCCGTTCGCCGCGCTGCTGTTCACGCCGCTCACGCTGCCGGGCGTGCCGCTGCTGCGTACGCTCACGACCGCCGGGAATCTGGTGCTGCTCGTCGTGTTCGTACGGCTCTCCCTCCAGCTCGCCCTTCAAGGACAGCTCGCTCTTCAAGGAAAAACGCGTCCTCCTAAGGAGGCACTGTCCAAGAAGCTGCCCAAGAAGGCGTCACCGCAGGCGGCCCGGCTATGGGTGGCGACGCTGTGGGTGGCCGCGTTCGCCGTCTGGTGCGAGCCGGTCTGGACGACACTGCGCTACGGGCAGATCAATCTGCTGCTCGCGGTGGCGGTGCTGTGGGATCTCACCCGGGAGCCCGCCCGTTGTCCCGCCCTCCTGAAAGGAAGACGCCGACACCGGTGGTCGGGCGCGGGCATCGGTCTCGCCGCCGCCGTCAAGCTCACTCCGGCCCTCTTCGCCGTCCTGCTGCTGCTCGTCGGACTGGTACGAGCACGCCGGACGGGCTGGAATCCGTGGCTGCGCCAGGCCGCGACAGCCACCGCCGTCTTCGTCGGAGCGACTCTCCTGGCCGCCGTCGTGCTCCCTGCGGACTCGCTCCGCTTCTGGACCGGAATCCTCTTCGAGACCGGCCGCGCGGGCCTCGCTGAGGACGCCGCCAACCAATCGCTGCGCGGAGTGCTGGCCCGGCTGTCGCACACCGGCGATCCGGCGCTCTGGTGGCCCGTGGCCGCCGCCGTGGTGGCCGTGACAGGGCTCACGGCGGCTGTCGCGACGGCGCTGCGCGAAGAGCGCGTCGGTGCGGTGGCCGGCTGTGCCGCAACGGCGCTGCTGATCAGCCCGGTCTCCTGGTCGCACCACTGGGTCTGGTGTGTGCCGATGGCGCTGTATGTCGCGGTGCGCGTGGGAGCCAGGTGGGCGGCGGCGGGCTGGCTGATCTTCTGTTCGTATGCCTTGTGGTGGGGACCGCGCCCGTCCGGCGGCCCCGAACTGGCCCAGGGAGCCCTTCAGATGGCCCTCTGCGCGCTCTATCCGCTCACGGCCCTGGCCCTGATCGGACTGCTGCTCGGCGACACCGCCAGGGCCCGGAGAGCCCAGGGATCCCAGGAAGCCCAGGGAGCCAAGGGATACGGTCAGGCCGTGGCGAACGAGTAGAACCGCTTGAGCGTGCAGTGCTCGTCCAGGAGACGGCCGTAGATCGGCTCGCCCTCCAGCTCCCGGTAGGTCTCGATGGGATCGCCTTTTATGATCAGCGCCCGCGCGCACTCCTCGCACCAGTACTGGAACTCGGGGTTGAGCGGATCCATGTCGCGAACGATGGGCGTACCACTGCCGCACCAGTCGCATTTACGCCTGTGGGCACCCATCAATCAGCTCCAACAGTGGCCGCAGGCCGTACACACGTAGGAAATCCCGCCGTTGTCACCGAGCACTTGAGCCACCTGGGACGAACCGCACGAGGGACAGTTGAGGCCGACGAGCGCCTCCGCCGGGACAAGCAGATCATCGGGCTCCTCGATGCTGCTGGCGGACAATACGGCTCTCCCTTCCGGTCCGGCCCTTCGTCCCCTTCGGTCGTCCGATTCTGCCACGCCGGAGCCTGGCGGGCAGCCGGAAAAAGCCTCCCGGTAAGGGCTTATACCGGACGTCGTCGGATCGCGGGACGCATCACCGTGCTGATGGGACCCGCCTCATCGCGTTGACGGGACCCGCCGCCGCGCCCAGGAGCGCGGCTCCGGCGAGCGCGAGCGTACACACCAGAAGCGCGTCGCCCGGCGCGTCGGAGCCCGGCACCGCCAGCCGGTTCAGGAAGAGCGTCCCGAATGTCGCGACTCCGATGAGCTGGCCGAGCTGGGTGACGGTGGCGAGCAGTCCGCTCGCGTCCGCCGCGTCCTCCTGGCGTACGGTCGCCAGCGCGCCCGTCAGTACGGGACTGAACCCGAGCGCCAGACCGGCACCGACACCGACGAAAGCGGCATACATCGCGAATCCGCCGTCGCCTATGTCGCGCAGCACCCAGCCCACGGCGGCGCAGGAGACGGCCGTCAGCAGGAATCCGCCGGGAATCAGCGCCCGTTGCAGCCTCCGGGGCCAGTTCCGCCAGGTCAGCCCGACCAGGCCGAAGACCACGGCCATCGGCGCGAAGGTCAGTCCCGCGCGCAGCGCGCTGTAGCCCAGACCGCCCTGGACATAGAGGGTGAAGCTGAACAGGAAGCCCGCGTTGACCGCCATCACCAGCAGGATCCGCAGGGCCGCGAGGCCCATCCCCGGGATACGGAGCACTCTCGGCGCTATCAGCGGAGCGCCTCCGCGCCGGGCGAGCCGGGCTTCGAGCACGAGGAAGCAGCCGAAGAGCACAGCGGCGGTGGCCAGGGAAACCCATGTCCAGCGCGGCCAGTCCTCCTCCTGGCCGAGGACCAGCGGCACGGTGAAGAGCGAGACCGCCGCGGCCAGCAGCACCAGCCCCGGCAGATCCAGACCGCGGGCGCGCTCCGGTTCACCGCGCCGGTCGCGCGGCAGCACCCGGGCGCCCAGGACCAGCAGCGCCAGCCCGATCGGTACGTTCACCAGGAAGACCGGCCGCCAGCTCGCACCGAACAGATCGGCGCTGACCAGCACACCGCCCAGCACCTGTCCCGCCGCGGCTCCGGTGGCGAGCACGGCCGCGTAGGCGCCGAGCGCCCGTACCCGCCGCTCACCGGCGAAGTTGCGCTGGATCAGACTGAGCACCTGCGGGATCATCAGCGCCGCGCCCGCGCCCTGGACCAGCCGGAAGGCGATCAACTGGCCGCTGCCCGCGGCCAGTCCACAGGCGAGCGAGGCGACGGTGAAGACCACGAGCCCGCCCAGATACAGCCGGCGGTGGCCCAGCAGATCGCCCAGCCTGGCGCCGGTGATCAGCAGGACGGCGTACGCGATGGTGTAGCCCGCGATGACGAGCTGGAGTCCGGCGCCCGAGGCGTCGAGTTCGGTACGGATCGTCGGCGCCGCCACATTGACGATGAACACATCGAGCAGCGCCATGAACTGGGCCGCGAGCACCACGGCGAGCAGCAGACCGGGCCGGCCGCGAACGCCGGTGCCGGTGTCGGCGGCGGTGCCGACAGCAGTGCTGGCAGCGGCTGTTCCCCCGGCATTGTCAGTGGCGTCGTCTTTACTTGATCCGCGGGTGTGTTGAGGGTTCTCGGGTGAGGTGGTCGTCATGGCACCGAGCCTGAGGGCGGTCGAGTACGGGTAACGAGAGCCCACTGATGCTGGTACTGACAGCACCTGGCAAGAGGCGGTGCGGGAACGGACGATGGAGGTGTGACAACGATGACGGTACGGGATGCAACAGGCCGGCGGCGCAGATCCGAGCTGGCGGTCTTTCTGCGCGGGCGCCGGGCGCGGGTGACGCCCGCCGATGTCGGAATGCCGCCGGGACTCCGCCGCCGTACGCCGGGACTGCGCCGCGAGGAGGTCGCGCAGCTCTCCGGCGTGGGCGTGACCTGGTACACCTGGCTGGAGCAGGGCCGTCCGATCAACGCCTCCGCGCAGGTGCTGGACGCGGTGGCGCGCACGCTGCGGCTCGACCGGACCGAGCGCGAGCATCTCTACCACCTCGCGGAGGTGCCGCACGAACCGGATCCGCAGGCCGACGCGGACGGTGTCGGCCCGGAGATCCAAGGCATCGTCGACACGCTCGATCCGCTTCCGGCGGTGGTGTACAACGCGCGGTACGACATCCTCGCGACCAATGCCGGCTATGACGACCTCTTCGACATCCCGATGATGCAGAAGTACGAACGTCCGAACGCGCTGTGGATCCTGTTCACCGTGCCCGAGGAGAAATGTCCGCTGGTCTATCCCGAGACGGAGCTGCCGGTGATGGTGGCGACGCTGCGCGGCGCGTACGGACGGCATGTGGGCGAGCCCGGCTGGGAGTCGTTCGTCCGCCGGCTCTCGGCGGCCAGCCCGCACTTCGCCGAGCTGTGGGAGAGCGGCGATGTGATACTGCCGGGACCTCGGGTGAAGACCTTCCGGCACGAGGCGGTCGGCGAGATACGGATGACCTCGGTCTCGCTGTCGGTCAACGGGATGCCGGAGTGCCGGATCGTCGTCTACACGCCGGTGGACGAGGAGAACCGGCAGCGGACGGCCACGCTACGGGCGCTGCGTCCTGGCGCGTAGAGCTCCCCGGAGCAGGGACGTCACCGCACCCGCCGTAGACGCGTCCGTACAGCAGAAATCCCGCCCCCCAGCTGGGGACGGGATCCGGATTGTGGAGCTAAGGAGAATTGAACTCCTGACCTCCTGCATGCCATGCAGGCGCTCTACCAACTGAGCTATAGCCCCGCGTGTTCTCCGCGCTCCGCGCCGCGAACAAGAAGAACTTTAGCCTGCGACCAGCCGGAAAGTGAAATCCCGGCCCTGCCACCGCCCGGAGCCGTTCAGTCGTCGTCGCCGAGGACCGGTTCGGGGAGAGTTCCCGCGTTGTGCTCCAGCAGCCGCCAGCCGCGCGCGCCCTCGCCGAGGACCGACCAGCAGCAGTTGGAGAGCCCGCCGAGGCCCTCCCAGTGGTGTGCCTCCAGGCCCAGCAGCCGGCCGATCGTGGTGCGGATCGTGCCGCCGTGGCTGACGACCACGAGCGTGCCGTCGTCGGGCAGCTTCTCGGCGTGGTGGAGCACCACGGGCGCGGCCCGGTCGGCGACCTCGGTCTCCAGCTCACCGCCGCCGCGCCGGACGGGCTCGCCGCGCTTCCAGGCCGCGTACTGCTCGCCGAACCCGGCGACGATCTCGTCGTGCGTCAGGCCCTGCCAGGCGCCCGCGAAGGTCTCGCGGAGAGTGGCGTCGTACGAGACGTCCAGCCGGGTGATCGCGGACAGCTCGGCGGCCGTGGCGGCGGCCCGCTGGAGGTCGGACGAGATGATCGCGTCCGGCTTCAGGGAGGCCAGCAGCCGGGCCGACCGCTGGGCCTGGGAGACGCCGGTGGCGGTCAGCCCGATGTCCGTGGAGCCCTGGAAGCGGCGCTCCACATTCCAGGCGGTCTGGCCATGCCGCCACAGGACGATACGGCGGCCTCTGCCGCCTTTGCTGCCGTTCAGCGCAGCTCACCGTCCGTCTCGACGGACGAGCCCGATCCGGACGGGCCCGTTCCCGCCGCGCCGGCGACTCCGGCGTGCTCCGCAGTCTTGCCGCGCGTCTTGACGGCGTCCTCGGGCAGCTCCAGCTCGGGGCAGTCCTTCCAGAGCCGCTCCAGGGCGTAGAAGACCCGCTCCTCGCTGTGCTGGACGTGCACGACGATGTCGACGTAGTCGAGCAGGATCCAGCGGGCGTCGCGGTCGCCCTCGCGGCGCACCGGCTTGGCGCCCAGCTCCTTCTGGAGCCGCTCCTCGATCTCGTCGACGATCGACTTGACCTGGCGGTCGTTGGGTGCGGAGGCGAGCACGAAGGCATCGGTGATCGACAGCACATCGCTGACGTCGTAGGCGATGATGTCGTGCGCGAGCCGGTCGGCCGCCGCCTGGGCGGCGGCCTTGACGAGCTGGATGGAACGATCAGTAGCGGTCACAAGCAGGCTTCCGTCGACGGTCATGGAGACATCCAGGATCTCACGCCGTACCGTCCCCCGGCACAGCCATTGTCCGCGGCCCGATCCAGGCCTTCGCGCCCCGCCCTCGCGCTCGGCCCAGGGCCCTCGGGGCCGTGTGCGAGGCTCCCCGCACACGGCCCGTAGACCTGCTGCTCCGCCTACTCCACGTCGATCTTGTAGTCCTCGCCCAGGACCACCGAGACATCGGCGTTCGGAGCGGGCGTGCCCTTCTGCACCGCGCTCGTCGGCAGTCCCAGCGTCTTGGCCACCTCGACCGCCTTCGGCTTGTTCGCGTCGTCGCCATAGCTGACCTGCGAGGACGTCTGCGCGAGACCGGTGCCCGCGTCCACGAAGCCATAGCCGCCGTTGACCAGCGAGATCCGGGCCGACTCCGCCGCGTCCTGGTTTCCGCTCGCGTTTTTCACGCCGACCCGTACGGCCGAGCCCTTCTCCGGAGCGCTGACCGAGCCGCCCAGGATGTCCTTGACCACGGTGTCGGCGGTCTGCTCGCTGAGCCTGCCGTCCGTCTCGACGGGCAGCACCTTGGTGCTGTAGTCGCCCACCTTCGCGTGTTCGGCGAGCTTGGCGAGCGAGGCGCCCAGGTCCTTCTCGGGAAGCGACGGATCGAGGATCTGCGCCAGCGTCTCCACGGTGATCGTCGCGGCCTGCGGATCGTCCGACATCTTCCGCAGCACGCCCTGGAGCACCTGGCCGAACCGCTGGAGCTGCTTCGACTCCGGCTCGCCCGGCCCGCGGTAGGTCGCGTAGGCGACGGCCATCCGCCCGCTGAGCGTCTGGTTCTGGCCCTTCTTCACCACCGGCGCCTCGCCCTTCTTCGCGCCGGGCACCTCGGTGTCGGTGGTCAGATCGATGGTGCCGACCAGTTCGACGAGATTGTCCAGATACGGAGTGTCCAGCCGCCAGGTGCCGGTGATCTCGGTGCCGAGCAGCGTCCCGATAGCCTCGCGGGTGCCGTCCGAACCGTCCTCGTCGACCGACTTGCCGAGCGTGGTGGGCTCGCCGTCGGCGTTGGCGACGGCGAGGGAGTTGGGCAGCAGCAGCGTCGTGCCCCGGCCGGTCGTGGAGTTGTTGACCAGCAGCGCCGTGGATGTGCCCTTCTGCTTGGTGTTGTGCAGATGCACCACGATCACATCGCGCTTCTGCGGTCCCGTGGCCGTGCTCTGCGCCTTCTCCGTCGTGGACAGTCCGGGCAGCTTGCCCGCGTACCAGAGGTAGCCGACGCCGCCGGCGACGGCCAGGGCGAGTACGACGATCAGGGCCACCACTCGGTTACGGCCCCGGCGCCGGGCCTCCTCGCGCCGCTCGGAGCGGCTCTCGGTGAACTTGAGCCAGTCGATGACGTCTTCGGAGTCCTCGTCGGGCTCCTCGATGAAGGAGAACTGCTCGGTCCGGTAGTCACGGTCCTGCGACTCCTGCGTCCCCTGCGGCTCTTCCTCCGTCTCCTGTGTCTCAGGGCGCCGCTGCCCGGGCACGGCGGGCTGGGCGTGCTGCGCGGGCATGGAGGGCTGCGCCGTCTGCTGCTGCGGGATGTTCCACTGCTGAGTGGTGTCGACCGCGACGGGAGGCTGTTGGCCCGTCTCGTACGCCTGCTGCTGCCCGGTGTCGTAGCCGTATCCGTCGTACCCGTATCCCTGTTGCTGGGCATAAGGGTCGTACTGCCCCTGGGACGGCGGCTGTTGAGGCTGCTGGGACTGGTGAGGCGCCTGGGCGTACGGGTCGTATCCGTATCCCTGCTGCCCGTGCTGCCCCTGCTGCCCCTGCTGTTGCGGATGCTGCGGTTGCTGCTGCTGCGATTGCTGATGTTGCTGGTGCTGTTGCGGCTGCTGGTACACCGGCTGCCCGTACTCGTCGTATCCGACGAGCTGGGGCTGCGTGTAATACGGGTCGTACGGATCGTACGGCTGCTGCTGGTCGTTCACCGGTGCCCCTCTCCGTGGCTCAGTCGCTCATGCGCCGCGGTACAACTGCCGTTTGTCGATGTAGCGCACCACACCGTCGGGCACCAGATACCAGACCGGATCGCCCTTCGCGACTCTCTCCCGGCAGTCGGTCGACGAGATCGCCAGCGCCGGAATCTCCACCAGGGACACCCCGCCCTTGGGCAGTCCGTCGGCCGACAGATCATGGCCCGGCCGTGTGACTCCGATGAAATGGGCGAGCGAGAACAGCTCTTCGTGATTCCGCCAACTCAGAATCTGGGAGAGCGCGTCGGCTCCGGTGATGAAGAAGAGATCCGCGTCGCCGTGGAGAGACCGAAGATCCCGCAGCGTGTCGATCGTATACGTCGGGCCGCCGCGGTCGATGTCGCTGCGGCTGACCGAGAACTGCGGATTGGACGCCGTGGCGATGACCGTCATCAGATAGCGGTCCTCGGCCGGCGAGACCGCGCGCTGGGTCTTCTGCCACGGCTGCCCGGTCGGCACGAACACCACCTCGTCGAGATGGAACAGGGCGGCCACTTCACTGGCCGCCACCAGGTGTCCGTGGTGGATCGGATCGAAGGTCCCGCCCATCACGCCGAGCCGGCGCCTGCCGCGGTTCACGGCCGGGCCGGACCCGGGACCGGTCACGAGTCCGGTTCCGGCGCCGGTGGACGCTCGCTGCTCTCCCATGCGTGCAGAGCCTACTTGCACCGGGTTACGGGCCGGGGTCAGCGGTCGCGGTTGAAGCGAGTGGTGATCCACAGCAGCAGAAGCAGCCCGAACAGCGCGCCGCCGCCGATGAGGAACGGGTTGAGGCTTTCGTGGTTGCCGCCGTGTTCGGCGCCCTCGGCGAGCATGACCAGGTTGGCGGCGGTGCCGGTGAGGCTCATCTTCAACAGGCCCTATCGATCGTGTCGGAGCGGAGACTTCGCGCACATCGTATGCGGGGGCCTCGGGCACCCTTACGCCGACTCAGTCGTTGTGGTCGTTGTCGCGGTATCCGCGCAACAGGAACCAGGCCAGCAGGACGGCTCCCACCATGGAGGCGCCCAGCACGATCCGGAGCGTATCGCCCGGTCCCTGCTGATCGGCTGCCGCGGCGAGCAGTGTGGCGGTATCCGGCATGTCGGGTGTGCTCCTCGGTCTCTCCGGTCGGCGCCCGGGGCCCTTCCCCGGGAAACACACGGCCGCTGCCCCCCGCCACACGGTAGCTCCAGGCATTTAGTCTGGGGCCGTCAGGGGGACGAGCTTGGACTCGGAGAAAGCGGGGACATCCATGACCGAATCCGAAGGCAAACAAGGCAACGGCTCCAACGGCGGCAACCGCGACGACCACGGGGACGCACTCCACAAGAACGTGCCGAGCAGGCAGCGCAAGCGCTTCCCCGGCATCTCCTCGCGGGCATATGAACATCCCGCGGACCGCTCGGCGCTGGTCGCCCTGCGCAAGCTCAGCGGATTCGACACGGTGTTCAAGGCGATGAGCGCGCTGCTGCCGGAGCGGAGCCTGCGGCTCCTCTTCCTCTCGGACTCCGTACGCGTCAGCGACGCGCAGTTCGCGCATCTGCACGCCATGCTGCGGGACGCCTGTTACATCCTGGACCTGGAGAAGGTCCCGACGATGTATGTGGCGCAGGATCCCAAGCCGAACGCGATGTGCATCGGCCTGGACGAGCCGATCATCGTGGTCACCACCGGGCTGGTGGAGCTGCTCGACGAGGAGGAGATGCGGGCGGTCGTCGGCCATGAGGTCGGCCATGCCCTCTCCGGTCACTCCGTCTACCGGACGATACTGCTGTTCCTGACGAATCTGGCGCTCAAGGTCGCCTGGATCCCGCTGGGCAATGTCGCGATCATGGCGAT
The DNA here is from genome assembly GCF_042732975.1 of Streptomyces sp. NPDC059743. Classification (NCBI taxonomy): domain Bacteria; kingdom Bacillati; phylum Actinomycetota; class Actinomycetes; order Kitasatosporales; family Streptomycetaceae; genus Streptomyces; species Streptomyces sp. NPDC059743. The sequence continues at coordinate 447,120 of NZ_JBHWGS010000005.1, forward strand.
CGTGACGGCACTGCGGGAGTGGTTCCGCAAGTCGGAGCTGTCGGCGGACCGGGCCGGTCTGCTGGTCGGACAGGATGTACGGGCCTCGATGCGCGGTCTGATGAAGATCGCCGGTGGCAACCATCTGCATGAGATGAATGTGGACGCGTTCCTGGAGCAGGCCGCGGAGTACGAGGCGGGCGGCGATCTGCGTGACTCCGTGCTCAAGATCCTGAACGTGCTGCCGCGCTCGCATCCCTTCACCACCGTGCGCGCCGCCGAGCTGAAGAAGTGGGCGGAGAGCCGTGACTTCCAGCGGATCATGGACGGTCACTATCCGCGCCGCGAGGAGGACAAGGACACATCCGTCACGGACTCCTTCCGCGACTCCGCGGCGCATTACGCGGACACGGTCCGTGGCAGCAAGGACCCGCTGATGAAGCTGGTGGGCGATATCGCGGGCGGCGCGGGTGACCTCGGCGGCAAGCTGCGTGGCGTCTTCACGGGCGGTGGCGGCGGTGGCGCCTCCCGCGCCACGGACGGCACCGACTCTGACCCGGGCACGGGCGCGGGCCCAGGAGACAAGAGCTAGTTTCGCCGGAGCCGGCCGGCTGCCGGTTTGTCCTCAATCGCCGGACGGGCTGATTTTCAGCCCGTCCGGCGCGGCTGCGCCGTTGGGCTGGGCTGGGCCGTACGGGCCAGCGTGCCGCACAGCGCCGTATCGGCCGGGCCCGTCGAGTACGGATCCGTACCGGCCGGATCGTCCGGCTTCGCCCGCTCACCGGCCAGCAGAGGCCGCAGCGTCGTCGGCGGCTCGGCAGAGCAGGCCTGCGGGCCCGCCAGGACATCGCTGCTGAGCACCTGCGTACGGTGCTTGATCAGATCCTCCACGTCGAACCGGAAGCGCATCTCGCGCCGGACGGTGAACAGCGACGCGTCCCGTACGGGCTGATCGGTCGGCCGCTCGGCGGACGCGGCCGGTCGCAGCGCGTACACGAAGACATGGTCCGAGGTGATCTCCAGCATCCCGGTCGAGCTCTGCTCGTACCGCAGGGTGCCGCGCGCACGCACACCGCCGACCGTCGCCGTCTTCGCCGGGTCGAACCGTACGAGCCAGCCGGCCGGAGCGTGCCGGCCGTCGTCGGCCGGAGCGGCGAAGCTGCGGTCGAACTGGTCGAACTGGTCGGGTTCCAGCAGCACCCTCACAGGCCGCACCGTATGGCCCGTGAGGACGTCCGGATCCATCGAGGACGCCACGAGATAGTCCTTGACGGTGGTCAGCGCGGCCATCACCTGGCCCTCCGAGAAGTCGCCGGTCTCCCGGGCCGGAGGCAGCGCGATCCCGGCCGCGCCCTCCTGGAACTGCGCCGCCGGGCTGTGCTCGAAGAGATCCTCGGGACTGCCGCCCGGCACCGGCTCCCTCGGCGCCAGCGGGACCACCGCCATCCGCAACTGCTCCGCGGTGCCGCCGATCGGGGGACGGTACGGATTGCGCAGGCCCAGATACACCGCCGTACCGAAGGCGAGCACGATCACCAGGAAGAGCAGCAGCACCCGTCTGGGACCGTTCCTGAACCACGGATGTCGGCGTCTCCTGGGCGGAGGCGGCGGGACCCGCCGTACGGCGTGGGCGTGGTCCTTCATCCGCTCCTTGGCGGAGGCCTCACGGAGGCGGGCAGCGCGGATGAACGATTCGTCGAAGTCGACGGACCCGTACTCGTCGTCACCTCCGCCCGGGAGCCCCTCAGGTCCCCCTTCGGGTGGGTCTCCGCGCCCTGCCATACCTTCAGGGTAGGTCGGCGAGGGCGATCGTAAACGCTCGGACAACCGTCAAGTACCGGTACGGCGCCGTTCCGCCATTCAGGTGAAAACCTGGAAACCGGAAGGACTTTCGACCGGATTTCCGCGAGGTTCGGAGCGAGGTCGGCGCGCACTTGAGCGGAAGCTTGAGCGCCAGGTCCACCGCGAGGTCTGCCCAGGCTTCAGGGCGAGCGCGGAGCCGCGGAGAGCGGCGGCCCCGTGGGCACCGCGGAGACCGCGGGACCGACCGGTCCCGGCTTGTCGATCCCGGTCGTGGCGGGCTGCGGCACCTGACTGTCACGGCTGCTGGAGGCGCCGCGGTAGACGGCGGTGAACGCGAGCGCGACCATCCCGATGCCCATCAGCAGCGCGAGCAGCCAGGCGACCGGGCGGTGCCAGCGGGCGCTGCCGCGGTACGGGCGCAGAGCGCCGCCATGGCGTCCGTACGGGCCGAGAGCCGCGTCCGGGTCGTCGGGGTCGTACTCGCTGTCGTAGGGATACTCGGGGCCGTATGCGCCGTCCCGGCCGTACAGCTCCTCGTAGAGCTCGTCCTCGGGCGGTCCGCCACCGGCCCTCGCCCGGGCCGCCTCGGCCTCCGCGCGCGCCTGCGCTGCGGCCAGCAGCCGTTCCACGGCGGAGGGTTCATGGACGGCGGCCGACCGGACGAAGTCCTCGTCGAACACCACGGAGGCGAACTCCTCGTCCGCTCCTCCGCGGTCGTCGTCGGGCTCCCAGCCGTCCGGGAACGGCCTGCCCCCCACGTCGTCCGGCACCTCTTCAGAGTAGACCTGGGCGGTCGTTTTGGGCAGGCGGAGTCCGAACTCTCCCGACTTCGTTCACAGCGCCCGCTCAGCGGAACCCCACGCCCGGCCACCGGACATGACCGTCACCGGGACCACCGGACATGGTCGCCGGAACTACCGGACATGACCGTCACCGGTGACGATGTACTTCGTCGACGTCAGCTCCGGCAGTCCCATCGGCCCGCGCGCGTGCAGCTTCTGCGTGGAGATCCCGATCTCGGCCCCGAAGCCGAACTGTCCGCCGTCCGTGAACCGCGTGGACGCGTTCACGGCGACCGTCGTGGAATCGACCAACTGGGTGAATCGCCGGGCCGCCGCCTGCGAGGTGGTGACGATCGCCTCCGTATGGCCGGACGACCAGAGCCGGATATGGGCGACGGCCGCGTCCAGCGAGTCCACCACGGCGGCGGCGATGTCGTACGAGAGGTACTCGGTCTCCCAGTCCTCCGCGGTGGCCGCCACGACCGTCGCCTTCGAGCCCTCCGCGTACGCCAGCACCCGCTCGTCGGCGTGGACGGTGACTCCGGCGTCGGCGAGCGCGTCCAGCGCGCGCGGCAGGAACGCCGCCGCGATGTCCTGGTGGACCAGCAGCGTCTCGGCCGCGTTGCAGACGCTGGGCCGCTGCGCCTTGGAGTTGATCAGGATCTCGACGGCCATGTCGAGATCGGTCTGCGCGTCCACATACACATGGCAGTTGCCGGTGCCGGTCTCGATGACGGGCACGCTGGATCCCTCGACGACCGTACGGATCAGGGAGGCGCCACCGCGCGGAATCAGCACGTCGACCAGTCCGCGCGCCCGCATCAGTTCCTGTACGGACTCCCGGCCCTCGCCCGGTACGAGCTGGACGGCGTCCGCGGGCAGTCCGGCACCGCCGACGGCGTCACGCAGCACCCGGACGAGCGCGGTGTTGGAGGAGAGCGCCGAGGACGAGCCGCGCAGCAGTACGGCGTTGCCGGACTTCAGACAGAGGGCGGCGGCGTCCACGGTGACATTGGGACGTGCCTCGTAGATGATCCCGACCACGCCGAGCGGCACCCGCACCTGGCGCAGATCGATGCCGTTCGGCAGCGTCGAACCGCGGACGACCTCACCGACCGGATCGGGCAGCGCCGCCACGTCTCGTACGTCCGCGGCGATGGCCCGTACCCGCTCCGGCGTCAGGGTGAGCCGGTCGATGACCGCCTCGCTCGTGCCCGCCTCCCGGGCCCGGGCCACGTCCTCGGCGTTGGCCGTGACGATCTCGTGCGTACGGACCTCCAGCGCGTCCGCGATCGCCAGCAGTGCGTCGTCCTTGGCCGCGCGCGGCAGCGGCGCGAGGTCGCCGGCCGCGGCACGGGACCGGTAGGCGGCCCTGGCGACCGGGGAGAGGTTGTCGTACGGCGAGAGCGAGGTCATGCCCGCAGGGTAGTGCGCCTCCTGCGGGCATTCCGCACGTATTCCGTACTCCGAGACACTTCCGGGCGGATGCCGGAACGTATGGCCGTGCCCGGAGCACGGACGGACCTGAAGGAACGTGACCGGTCGTGATCAGGCGTAATCAGACATGATCGGATGTGCGCCGACGCATGAGGCCGACGCAGCCGCCGCATGAGGCGACATAAGTGCGTCGGACATCGCATCAGTGCGTCAGAAGCGCGTCAGAAGGGATGGACGCCCACCGGAGCCGCCGGAGGCGGACCGTATCCCTCCGCGATCCGCAGGTGGTACGTCTCGCGGTCGATGACCTCAAGGCCCACGATCTCCCACGGCGGCAGCTTCGCGCTCGACCGGTGCTCGCCCCAGAGCCGCAGGGCCACCGCGGCGGCGTCGTGCAGATCTCTGGCCTCTTCCCAGTAGCGGATCTCCGCGTGGTCGTTCGCGTACCGGCTCGTGAGCAGAAACGGATGGTCGTGGGCAAGCTGTTCCAAGCCACGCCGGACCTCCGTCAGCGGAGTTTCGGCGCCCGAGACGCTCAGCGTGATGTGCCACAGCTTCGACACCGCCCGGCCCTCCCGGCGCGCGTCCGTTCTCGATACGGCCTCCCGCGGTCGCTCCTCGTCGAAGTCTTCCCCCGCTTCGACGCTGGTCAGGGCCCGTTCTTCCGCCTTGGCCCTGCGGGCATGGGCGCTGCCCCCGGTCCCTCGGGGCACCGCCCCCGGGCGCGCTCGTCTCACCAGCGGCCTCCTGTTGTTGCGTCGTCGTGCTGTTCCCCGCCTGATACCCCTGAGACAAAGTTGACCAGTCCCGGGCGCGGCATGGGGCGGTTTTGGTAAAGGTCCCTGTTCAAAGGCAGGAGTTTCAGCCGTTTCAGGGGCGCGGTCAGGGACGCAGGATGACCAGATCGTCTCTGTGTACGACCTCGCGCTCATAGGCGGGACCCAGTTCGCGCGCGAGCTCCCGGGTGGAGCGGCCGAGGAGCTGCGGGATCTCCTTCGCGTCGAAGTTGACCAGCCCGCGGGCGACGGCGCGGCCCTCGGTGTCCCGGAGCTCGACCGGGTCGCCGGCGCTGAACTCGCCCTCCACGGCGGCGATCCCGGCGGGCAGCAGCGAGGTGCGCCGCTGGACGACTGCCCGTACGGCACCGTCGTCCAGTGTGAGCGCGCCCTGCGGAGTGGAGGCGTGCGCGAGCCAGAGCAGCCGGCCCGCGGAGCGGCGTCCCGTGCGGTGGAAGTACGTACCGGTGTCGCGGCCCGCGAGACCGTCGGCGGCGTGGCTGGCCGAGGTCAGCACCACCGGGACACCGGCCTCGGTGGCGATCGCGGCGGCCTCGACCTTGGTGACCATGCCGCCGGTGCCGAGCCCCGCCTTGCCCGCGCTGCCGAGGGAGACGCCCGCCAGATCGGCGGGACCGCGCACCTCGGCGATCCTGGTGGTGCCGGGCCTGCTGGGATCGCCGTCGTACAGCCCGTCGACGTCCGAGAGCAGGACGAGCAGATCGGCCCGGACGAGATGGGCGACGAGGGCGGCCAGCCGGTCGTTGTCGCCGAACCGGATCTCGTCCGTGGCGACCGTGTCGTTCTCGTTGACGACGGGCACGGCGCCCATGCCGAGGAGCTGGTCGAGCGTGCGGTAGGCGTTGCGGTAGTGGGCCCGGCGGCTGGTGTCGTCCGTGGTGAGGAGCACCTGTCCGACGCGTACGCCGTACCGGGCGAAGGACGCGGTGTAACGGGCGACCAGCAGCCCTTGTCCGACGCTGGCCGCGGCCTGCTGACGGGCCAGGTCCCGAGGACGGCGGATCAGCCCGAGCGGTGCGAGTCCGGCGGCGATGGCACCGCTGGAGACCAGCACGATCTCCTTCTCGCCGCCGCTTCTGACCTGGGCGAGCACATCGACAAGGGCGTCGACACGGTCGGCGTCGAGTCCCCCGGATGCGGTGGTGAGCGAGGAGGAGCCGACCTTGACGACGATTCTGCGGGCCTGCGCCACCACCTCGGCCCGCCCGGCCGGCTCAGGCCCGTCGCCCCGGTCAGGCCCGTCAACCCGATGAGGCTCGTCCACCCGCTCCGGGCGATCCACCGGCTCCGGCTGCCCCGCCGCGTCCGCGTCCCGTCGTCCCGCCGCGTCCTGCCGTGCCGCTGCCACGTGCTCTGCCTCTGCTCTCACTGCGCTTCTTCGCCGCACCGCACCGCGCTCTTCGCCGCGCCCGCCGCGCTCACCGTCGGAGGCCCACGGTCGGGGAGCCTCCCGACCGGTCAGCGTACGCGGGCCACGCCCGGGGACGGCACGCCTTTTCAGTGGGTGGGACGAGGGCCCGCGCACCCGCTTCCTTGACGTAATCCAGGCCTCCGCACAACCGGAAGCGGGTGACAGCAGTCTGTCAGGTGTGACAACGGTGGGGAAACTTCGCGCTCCGAGCGAGGTTAGGCTGGCTCTCGGCAGCGCTCCCCTCGCTTCGCCGACGGCGGCGCCCCTTCCCCCCGTGTAGCACGCCGGGCAATCACACACGAGATGGGCCACCAGTACATGCCAGTAAAAGTGAGCGTCGTCATTCCGGTTTACAACCCGGGTAAGTACATCGATCCGTGCATCGATTCACTGCTGGCCCAGACACTGCCGGCCGCCGATTTCGAGGTGCTGTTCGTCGACGACGGTTCAACGGACGACACTCCCGGCCGGCTGGACAAACTGGCGGACGAACACCCTCACCTCCGGGTGATCCATATCCCTAACTCCGGCTGGCCCGGAAAGCCCAGGAACATCGGTGTGTCCGAGGCGAAGGGCGAGTACGTCCAGTTCCTCGACCAGGACGACCACCTGGCCTCCGACGCCCTGCGGAGGCTGTACGAGATGGGCCACCGCAACGGCTCCGACATCGTGATCGGCAAGGTCGCGTCGAATTTCCGCGGCGTTCCGCACGGAGTGTTCAGGACGAACCGCGAGAAGTGCGATCTGACCGACGCACCGCTCTACGACAGCCTCACGCCGCACAAGATGTTCCGTACGGAGTTCCTCCGCGAGAACGGCATCGCCTATCCCGAGGGCAAGCGGCGCCTTGAGGACCAGCTCTACATGATGCAGTCGTATTTCCCGGCGAAGGTCGTGTCGATCCTCGGGAATTACACCTGCTACTACTACTCGAAGCGGGACGACGGCCAGAACGCCGGATCGGCCAAGCTCGTGCCGTCCGGCTACTACGGCAACCTCCGTGAGGTCCTCCAGGTCGTCATGGACAACACCGAACCGGGTGAATTCCGGGACCGGTTGCTGCGCCGCTTCTACCGCGTCGAGATGCTCGGCAGGCTGAGCGAGCCGGGCGTGCTCACGTTCACTCCCGAGTATCTGGACGAGATGGTCGACGCCATCCGCCCGCTCGCCGAGGACTTCATGAACGACGGTGTGCACGAAGGGCTCGGCTCGCTGACGCGGCTGCGCTCCACCCTGCTGCGCGCCGACGACCGCGAAGGGCTGATGAAGGTCGCCCGCTTCGCCTCCTCGGTCAAGGGCGCCGCCCGTCTTGAGGACTTCGACTGGGAGTCCGACGGCAGGATCGCGCTCTCGCTGACGGGCCGTCTGGTCCATGGCGAGGACAAGGAACCGCTGCGTCTGGTCCGCCGCGACAACCGGTACTTCCTGCATCCGGAGATCACCGAAGGGCTGCTGCCCGCCGGTGAACTCCTCGATATCACCGGCGACATGGACGGCTTCAAGGGCGAACTGTCCCTGCGCAACCGCGAGACCGCCGTCGAGTGGCCGTGTCCCGTCGACTTCTCGGCCGAGGTCGAGAAGCTGGACGGCGACAGCTACGAGGTCGTGCTGCGCGGCCGGGGCCATGTCACCAGCGAGGCGGCCAAGGGACGCGGCCGGGTCTCCCGCGGCTTCTGGGACATCTGGGTGCCGCTGCGCGGCCTCGGGCTCGTACGGAAGGCCCGGCTCGGCGCCGACCGCGCGCCGCATGTGGACGCCAAGTGCCTGCCCGCGGTGCTCGGTTCGCCCGCGCGCCCGGTCATTCCGTACTTCACCGATCCGCACGGCAATCTCACTCTCGATGTCGCGGGCCGCGCCAAGAAGCTCGCCGCCTATCTCGCGGACCGGCCGGTACGGCGGATGCCCGGCAGCGGCCGGCCCGAGCTGCGGCTCGATGTGTTCACCGGCACCAAGTCCGGCTCCCGGGCCGCCGAGCTGATCGTGACCGCCGTGGACGGCACCACCCGTACCCTGCCCGCCACCCTGCGTCCCGACCACGGCCGGGCACATCTCGGCGTGCCCGCGCGTGTGGCGGATCTGCCCGTCGGCACGGCGCGGCTGTCGGCGCGGCTGGACGGTCCGAAGGGAGCCGAACTGCCGCTCTGCGAGGTGCCCGTGGCCGCCGGCGGCCGGATCAGGCTCGACCGCAGCGAGGTGGCCGTCGTCGACGCGGCACTCGTACGGGTGGTCACGGTACGGCGCCGCAGGGCGGCCCTGCGGCGGCTGCTGCGCTCGGCGGGCGGGCCGATCGTACGGCGGCTGCCCTCCTCTGCGCGCAAGAAGGTACGCCGTCTCGCGGCCCGCTTCTGACCCGCCGGCGCGGCGCCTCCCTCCGTCTCCCCCGAACAGCACGCACCGTGCGACAAGAACACCGTGCGGCACCGTGCGACAAGAACAAGGACGTGATCACATGCGGCAGCTCTCCGTCGAAGGCGCCTGGATCCAGGAACCGAAGGTCTTCCCGGACAGCCGTGGCAGCTTCCACGAGTGGTTCAAGGCCTCCGATCTCACGGCGTCGGCCGGCCATTCCCTCCAGCTCGCCCAGGCCAACTGCTCGGTGTCCAGCCGCGGCACGCTGCGCGGGATCCACTTCGCCGATGTGCCTCCCGGCCAGGCCAAGTATGTGAAGTGTGTGCGCGGCGCGGTGCTCGACGTCATCGTGGACATCCGGGTGGGCTCTCCGACGTACCGGCAGTGGGAGGCCGTACGGCTGGACGATGTGGACCATCACGCGGTCTATCTCGCCGAAGGGCTCGGCCATGCGTTCATGGCGCTGACGGACGATGCGACCGTCGTCTATCTCTGCTCCGAGGGCTATGCACCGGGACGCGAGCACGGCATCAATCCGCTGGATCCGGAGCTCGGCATCGAGTGGCCGTCGGGCATCACTCCGCTGCTCTCCGACAAGGACGCGGAGGCCCCGACACTCGCGGAGGCCGAGGCCCAGGGCCTGCTGCCGTCGTACGAGGAGTGCCGGGCGTACTACGCCGAACTGGCCGCCCGCGGCTGACACGTACGCGGGCGCACACGGCCACATACGGCCGGATACGGCAGGGGCCCGAGCGATCCAGAATCGCTCGGGCCCCTGCCGTATGTGCTTGGCCTCAGCCGCTGATCGCCTCGATCTGCTTGCGCAGCGGCGCGAACGCCGACCGCGGACGGCGCAGATTACGGGCGCGCGACAGGCCCGTCCAGAAACCGGCGCCGAGCAGCGACTCGGGCCGTACCGCGTTCTTGCGGACCAGCACCTCGTCGGGCACGTTCTGCGGATCCGGTACGACATACTCCTCGATGATCTTGTCGTACTTGTCCTTCAGTACCGTGCTCTCGGGATTCGCGCCGAAGATGGCCACCACTCCGGTCGGCTCGGTGTCGACATCGACCACCAGCAGATCGGGACGGAAGCGCCGCAGCACCTGGGCGACCTTGTAGACGTCGCCCGCCCAGAACTTGGTGTGCCGGTCGCGCGCCGCCTCGTCCACATCGCGCGGCAGCATGTCGTCCAGGACGATCACGCTGGACCAGCGGGAGTGCTTCTCCACATTCATGAAGTCGCGCAGCGCGTACTCGAAGAGGTGCATGCCGTCGATGAACGACAGCTCCAGCTTCGGGTCGCCGCCGAGGAGATTGACCGGGTCCCGGCGGGCCAGCGCACGGAACGGATTGCGGCCGTTGCGCAGATGGATCAGAGGATCCTTGCGGGCGAAGAAGTCATCGCTGGTGGCCTTGACCAGATGGACATCGCAGCTGATGTCCGTGACAACCCGGAACGCCGGGTCGACAGCCACCGACGGAACCCGGGACAGTGCCAGGCTGCGCCCGTCATTGACCCCGATTTCCAGATAGTTGCGGGGTTTGTACACACGGTGCAGTTGGCGCAGGAAGCCGTGGCGATCCACGTAAGGGGCCCTTCACTGAGAATCAAAAATTGGGGATTGATTCTCAGTGAACTTAGTGGGAACGGCGGTTGCACGTAAACATCTACCGGCCAGTAACACCCGATTGGCGCTCTACCGCAACCAAGGCGGGAAACGCCTCTTCCAGGGCCGCCCGCCACTCCCTGATCGGCTCGATCCCGGCCCGCTTCCACCGCTCGTGTCCCAGCACGCTGTACGCGGGCCGAGGCGCGGGCCGTACGAAGGCCTCGCTGGTCGTCGGACGGACCCGCTCCGGGTCCGCTCCGAGCAGCCGGAAGATCTCCCGGGTGAAGCCGAACCAGGTCGTCTCGCCGCCGCTGGTGCCGTGATAGACCCCCGGCTCGGCCACTCCTTCGAGCGCCGCCGCGCCGAGCCGTACCAGCAGCTCCGCGAGATCGCCGGTCCAGGTCGGCTGGCCGCGCTGGTCGTCCACCACGTCCAGGGTGTCCTTGACGGACTCCAGCTTGATCATCGTGCGGACGAAGTTCCCGCCGCCCGCTCCGTACAGCCAGGCCGTACGGACCACATATCCGGTCCCCGGCAGGGTGTCGAGCACCGCGCGCTCGCCGGCCAGCTTGGTGCGGCCATAGGCGCTGCGCGGGCCGGTGGCGTCGTACTCTCCGTACGGCGTCTGTCCGTCACCGGCGAAGACATAGTCCGTGGAGACCTGGATCAGTACGGCGCCCGAGGCGGCGCAGGCCTCGGCGAGGACCCGGGGCCCGGTGCCGTTGACCGCCAGCGCCTCGGCCTCCTTGGCCTCGGCGTCGTCCACGGCCGTCCAGGCCGCGCAGTTGACCACCACGGCCGGCGCGTAGGTCTCCAGCGCCGCACGGACCGCGCCGGCGTCGGTGATGTCCAGCGCGCTACGGTCCAGACCGGCCGCGCGCTCTCCCGCCGCGGCGAGCCGTGCCAGCAGATCCCGGCCCAGCATCCCGCCGGCGCCGGTGACGAGCCAGCCGCTCACAGCGCCGCACGTCCCTTCAGCGGCTCCCACCAGGCTCGGTTGTCGCGGTACCACGCCACGGTCTCCGCGAGGCCCGTGGCGAAGTCCTTGCGAGGCGCGTATCCCAGCTCCGTACGGATCTTGGCGCAGTCGACGCTGTAGCGGCGGTCGTGGCCCTTGCGGTCGGTGACGTACTCGACGCTGGTGTCCCAGTCGGCTCCGCAGGCCTCCAGCAGCAGCCCGGTCAGCTCCTTGTTGGAGAGCTCCGTGCCGCCGCCGATGTTGTAGACCTGCCCGGCCCGGCCCTTCGTACGGACCAGCTCGATGCCCTGGACATGATCATCGATGTGCAGCCAGTCGCGGACATTGCCGCCGTCGCCGTACAGCGGGACCTTCTTGCCGTCCAGCAGATTGGTGATGAAGAGCGGGATGACCTTCTCCGGGAAGTGGTGGTGCCCGTAGTTGTTGGAGCAGCGCGTCACCCGCACATCGAGGCCATGCGTGCGGTGGTACGACAGAGCGATCAGATCGCTGGACGCCTTGGCCGAGGAGTAGGGCGAGTTGGGCTCCAGCGGATGGGTCTCCGGCCAGGAGCCCTCTTCGATGGAGCCGTAGACCTCGTCGGTGGAGATATGCACGAAGGTCTTCACACCGGCGCGGTGCGCGGCGTCGATCAGGGTGTGGGTGCCGACCACATTCGTACGGACGAACTCGGCGCCGCCGTCGATGGAGCGGTCCACATGCGACTCGGCGGCGAAGTGCACCACCTGGTCATGCTCGGCCATCAGCTTGGCGACCAGCTCGGCGTCGCAGATGTCGCCCTGGACGAAGGCGAATCCGGAATGGTCGCGGACCGGATCGAGATTGGCCGGGTTGCCCGCATAGGTGAGCTTGTCGAGCACCGTCAGCTCGACATCGCCGGGGCCCTGGGGCCCGAGGACCGTACGGACATAGTGCGAGCCGATGAAACCGGCACCGCCGGTCACAAGAATCCTGTGGGTCATGAAGAGATCTGCACCTTGCTGTGGTCGCCGAGGACGAGTCGGTGGGCGGACGGATTGCGGGGAGCGGGGGTGATCTCGACATCGCGGCCGATCAGCGACGCCTCCACCCGGCGTACACCGGTGAGGGAGGAGCCTCGCAGAACGATGGAGTACTCGATCTCGCTGTCCTCGATCCGGCAGCCCTCGGAGACCGAGGTGAAGGGACCGATATAGGCGTCGCTGATCACCGTGCCCGCGCCGATGATCGCGGGACCCACGATCCGGCTGCGGGTGACGCGCGCGCCCTCCTCGATCCTGACCCGCCCTATGATCTCCGTCGCCTCGTCCACGGATCCGTCGCGGCACGGCTCGACGGTCTCCAGCACCGAGCGGTTGACCTCCAGCATGTCGGCGACATTGCCGGTGTCCTTCCAGTACCCGGAGATGGTCGTGGAGCGGACGTCGCGGTCCTGGTCGATCAGCCACTGGATGGCATGGGTGATCTCCAGCTCACCGCGCCAGGAGGGCTCGATGGAGCGCACGGCCTCATGGACGGCCGGAGTGAACAGATAGACACCGACGAGCGCGAGGTCGCTCTTGGGTTCCTTCGGCTTCTCCTCCAGGGCCACCACCCGGCCCTCGGCGTCGAGTTCGGCCACACCGAAGGAGGTCGGGTTGGGCACCTTGGTGAGCAGGATCTGCGCGTCGGGCCGCTCCCGGCGGAAGCCGTCGACCAGTCCGCTGATACCGCCGACGATGAAGTTGTCACCGAGGTACATCACGAAGTCGTCGTCGCCGAGGAAGTCACGGGCGATGAGGACGGCGTGCGCCAGCCCGAGCGGCGCGTCCTGCTGGAGATAGGTGACCTTTATCCCGAACTGGGAGCCGTCGCCGACCGCCTCGCGGATCTCCGCCGCGGTGTCGCCGACGATGACGCCGACCTCGGTGATGCCCGCCTCGGCGATGGCCTCCAGGCCGTAGAAGAGCACCGGCTTGTTCGCCACGGGTACGAGCTGTTTCGCGGAGGTGTGGGTGATGGGGCGTAGACGGGTGCCCGCCCCGCCGGACAGTACGAGAGCCTTCACGATCCCTATCCCATGCTGAAGATGTCCGATTGCTGAAGATGTCCGATGCTGTCCGGGCGTCGCCCGACAGCGTGATTTTACCTACGATTTCCGGCACGGCCCGTCTCTGGACACCTTGACCGGATAGTTCAGGCCTGGAATGGCGCTTGAGCGTGCGCCCCGATTCAGCCGTGTGTGCGGGCGCACGCAGATGTGTACGGGCGTGTGCCGGCGCGTGTACGGGCGGGTACCGGCGCCCTCAGGACGACGGCAGCGCGTAACGCGTCCACCGGGTGCGTACGCGCGTACGCATCCGCCGTGCCACCCGGATCAGCAGCGACTTGCGCCGGCGCGCGGCCCTGGGCGCCTCGATACGCTCCAGGCCCGGTCTGCCCACCCAGTCGGGCACGGTGACCTCGTACGAGACGTCCTTGAGGCCGGTCGAGTGGTCACCGAAGTGCGGGAAGGCGAGATACGGCGTACCGGCGCGGCCCTTACGGACCACCTCCGGCCTGGTCTCGGCCTTGATGAAGTCGAGCATGTCCCGGAGCAGATCGAGCCGCCCCAGGGCGACACACTCCAGCCGCAGCCGCTCGCCGACCTTGATACGTCTGGCCACCGCGGGAGTCCAGTAGCGGGCCATCAGCGGCGCGGCCAGCTCCATCTTGTGGCGCTGGATCTCCTCCGGCTGCTTCATGAGCCCGTGGGCGAACTGCTGGATCAGCCCGACCGTAAAAGGTCTGACCATCATTCGGTCGCGCTTGGGGCCCGTCGGCACCAGTTCGGCGATGAGCGCCATGAGGGCGCCCGTGGCCTCGAACCGCAGCGCGTAACCGCCGGTCTTGGTCACATGCTTGCCGTCGTCGCGGCCGACGAGGTAGTAACAGATGTAGTCGGAGATCACCGAGACGCCCTTGCCCCGGATATACGCCTCCATCGTGAAGAGGGCATCCTCGCCGGTCTTGAGCGTCTCGTCGAAGCGCAGCCCGAGCCGTTCGAGCAGCTCGCGCCGGAAGAGCTTCTGTGCGCTCAGTGTGAAGATCACCTGTGAGCTGTAGATGTCCACGCGGTCGGCCGTACGGGTCCACATCGAGCCAGGAGCGCCTCGGTTCACGCCCACGATCTTGCCGAGCACCACATCTGTACCGGCGCGGTCCGCCATGGTCACCATGCGCTCCAGCGCTTCCTCGCCGAAGTAGTCGTCGGCGTCGAGGAAGAACACATAGCGCCCTCTGGCCAGTCCCAGACCGACATTGCGCGGCCCGCTGGGACCGCCCGAATTGGCCTGTCGCACCACTCTGGTCGGGATGTCGGTGCACGCCGCGAATTTCTCCAGATACTCGCCCGTGCCGTCGGTCGAACCGTCGTCGATGGCAACGATCTCGATCCGGTCGGCGCCTAACGTCTGGGCCTCCACCGATTCCAGGCAGCGGATCAGATAAGGCATCGCCTCATACGCCCCGACGATCACGCTTACATCAGGAACTTGCTTTTCGTTCATCGAAAATCAAGACAATCGGCATCGGATGTTGGTTGTCTTGTCACGATCTCCAGTATCCGTGATGCGCATCACAGTTGGCGTTCGCCGCGCCGGAGCGACACTCAACTCCCTTACGGAAAAGGCCCGGCAGCGCGTCCGAAGACGCCCTGCCGGGCCTGACCACTCTAGGCCGTGTCTGACAAATCCCGTCTGGCTCACGACGCCTGGCACGCACGCTCGCCGCGTTGTCGGGATCATCCAAGTACGTCCAGTACGAGGATGACCCTCCGCCTTGCGATCGCACGCACCAGACGCCGTGGGCCCCGCCCTGCGGGCGGACGACGCTATTTGTCAGACACGGCCTAACCGCCGCTGAAAAACCGGCCGTGGACTCAGCCCCGTACCGGCGAGTCCAGATCGTTGCTCTCGGGAGCGGAGTCGTCCGGCGCCGCGGCGGCCTCCTCGGGCCCTGCCAGCCGCTGTTCCACACCGACGTTGCGCGCCTGGGCCTTCGCCGCCAGCGCGCGCGCCGCCGCGTTGAACTGCTCGATCGAGGACGGCTCGTCGGGACCCAGCAGATACCGCTTCAGCTCACGGCGGTCCGCCGCCAGCCGGTCGGCGGCCGGATCGGTCACCGCGTCGAGCAACTGGTCCAGTTCCTTGGCGCTGTTGGAGAGGATCACGGCGGCCCGTACGGCGGTGTTCTGCCGCTTGAACTCCTCCGCGCCGAGGCCCGCCGAGTCGGTGACCGCGTACGGCTTGCCGCTGGCGATGAAGTCCGACACCACACTGGAGATGTCCGAGACCATCGCGTCCGACTCGTTGAAGCAGTCGTACAGCCGTGGCTCGGCGCCGGCGATGACACGGTGCTCCCACCAGCCGAAGGAGCGCCAGTACGCGGTGTTCCACTCGTCCCGCAGCCGGGTCAGCTCCGCCTGCCGCGCCGGATCGGCCTTGGCGTCACGCGACTCCTCCGCCTCGTCCCGGCTCGCGTCCGCCACTCCGGACAGCTCGCTCAGCCGTGCCTCGATCCGGGCCAGCTCGGCCCGTGCCGTACTCCGCTCGGTGCCGGGCTCCGTGCTCCGCCCGGCCCAGCGGGCATCGGTGGCGCGCTCGGCGGCGGCCTTCTCCACCAGCGCGACGATCCGCTCGTGCACGGCCTTCGCTTTGGCGCTGCGCGTACCGGTGAAGGGATGCGGCTTGTAGAGCACCCTGACCGGCCGCTGCGCCGACAGCAGCCGCTTGACGATGTTCTCGCCGGCCAGCAGCAGTGAGGTGTTGCCCGGGCTGTCGTCCCAGCCCTCCCAGGTGGGCGCGTAGAGCACCGTCGGGATCGGATTGCGCGTGGAGCCGGAGCCGCTCGCCGGCTCGATCGGGGCGAGCTGCGGACGGCCCACCTCCACGATGTCCTCGTCGCGCACTCCGACATCGGCCAGCGCGTAGCGGTCGCGCCCGGCCCGGCCCGCGGTCCACACCTCGTCGTACGCCTTGCTGAACGGATTGACACTGGCGAGCTTGTCGCTGTCGCCGTGCCCGATGAAGACATGCCGCATGGTCGGGACGCGCAGCATATGGATGTTCTTGCCGACGTTGGCCGCGTAGAGCGCGACCCGTACGGTCGACAGATCCAGATTCATCAGATGGACACCGCCGGGCACACAGAGCACCGGTACGGCCGTCGGGCCGAGCTGCTGCGCTATCACCCGCTCACGCAGGACGATCAGCGGCCGTCCTTCGAGCTGGTCCATCGTCTCCAGCCACATGTTGACCTGGTACGCGGACTCCTTGGAGCCGGAGAAGTAGAGCATCACGGTCGGCTTGTAGTCGGCCAGCCAGCCGTCCACCGCCTTCAGCACCTTCTCGGCGGACGGTACGAGCCGGCTCGGGCGCAGATACGGCAGCAGGGCCACGACATAGCCGACGGCGAGGAGCACCGAGAGGCCGAGGCCCGCGTAGCCGTAGAGGTTCTCCCGGGTCTCCAGGGCGAGCAGCACTCCCACCATGGCGAAGACATCCAGATGGAGCATCTTCTCGGCGGAGCGGTTGAGCAGCCACGGCGGCGGCGCGTCCGGGATCCGGATGGCGCCGAGGTCGATGTTGCGGGTGACCACGGGCAGTCTGCGGCGCAGCCTGAGCAGGGTGACGATCGCGCCGTGCGGTGCCTGGAGCCCGTAGAACACCAGCACCGCGACCACGGTCACATAGAAGATCCGGTCCTGGCCGAGCCCGGAGCGCGCGACCAGCAGCACCAGCAGCATCTGCCGGATCAGAAAGCGGATCGACAGACCCGCGCGGACCTTGGCCAGCCGGTTCACCAGATAGCTGCCGCGCTGATGCAGGAAAGTGTCCGCGAGATAGGTCACCGCGGCCGACACCGCGAAGAGCCAGAGATGCGGAATTATCGCGGCGAGCATGACGCACGGGAATGCGATTCCCAGAAGTAGTGCGGCTGCCAGCTCTGATCCGCTGCCCACCCGGGCCAAGCGAATGGCTGTCGAAATCACGGAAAACCTGCTCCAGACCGTGCCTGCTGTTGACCTTGCAAGGGAATTGTGAAGAAGGGATCTGACGAACTCGGGCCTCCGTGATTCGCACGTCGGCGACCACAGAGGCCCGTATCAGAGATTGTCAGGAATTATTACACATCTTCCTGACGGTCCAGTACGGCGGCGAGTGCCTGCTCGAAGTCGGAGGCCTCGGAGGCGCCACGCGTCGGGTCCTGCTGGCGTACGTCGATGACATGGCCGGTCAGCTCGGAGAGCAGCACATCGAGGGAGGTCCTGGCGACCGCCTCGGAGGACAGCAGCGAGCCTTCGGGCTCCTGGCCGAACGCCTTGGTGCGCATCGGTGTGGCCGTGCGCTCCGGATTCACACAATTGACCCGGATTCCGTCGCCCGCCCATTCGTCGGAGAGGGCCTGGGTGAGATTCACCATGGCCGCCTTCGTGGAGGAGTACAGGCTGTATTCGGCGCGGCCTCGCGTGTAACTGCTGGAGGTGTAGAGCAGCAGCTGGCCCTTGGTCTCGGCCAGGTATTTGTACGAGGCGCGGGCGATCTGCACCGGCGCGAGATAGTTGACGTTCAGCGCTTCCTGAATGGTGGTGTTGTCCGTCTCGGCCAGCTTGCCGATACGCAGCACGCCCGCGGTGTTGATCACGTAATCGATACGGCCGGTCTCGCCGTAGGCGCGCGAGAGCGCGTCGTCGACATGCTCCGGGTTCTCGACATGCGTACCGGTCGTGGAGCGTCCGAGCGCGTACACCGTGGCGCCGAAGCTCTCGGCGAGCTGGGCGATGTCCGCGCCGATACCGTACGAGCCGCCGAAGACGACCAGCGTCCTACCGGCGAGCAGCTCGCGGTAGGAGTCGTCGGAGGACTGCTGAGGAGCGGCGGAGGAGGCGAGCTGGAAGAGCTTGTCGGCGATGAAGACATCGACCGGCTGCGTCACCTTCATATTGAACTCGTCGCCCGCCACGACATGGATCGGCACATCCGGCAGATACCTCAGCACCACCGAACAGTCGTCGGTCGCCTGGAAGTTGGGATCGCCGGCGGCGATCTCGTACGCCCTGCGGATGGTGGAGAGCTTGAACGCCTGCGGCGTCTGGCCGCGCCGCAGCCGGGACCGGTCGGGCACGTCCGTGATGAACTCGCCGTCCTCGCCGTGCGTACGGGTCACGATGATCGTGTCCGCGGACGGGATCGCCACATCCACGGCCTGGTAGCGCTCCAGCGCGTCCACACAGTCCTTGATCACATGCTGGGACAGCAGCGGGCGCACGGCGTCATGGAAGAGCACATTGCGGTCCTCGCCCGCCGCCAGGCCCTCGCCCAGGGCCGCGATGGCGCGCTCGGTGGTCTCGTTCCGGGTCGCGCCGCCCTCGATGATCCTGCTGACCTTGGCCAGTCCGGCCTTCGCAACGATCTTCTCCACATCGGGCACATAGCCCGGGGCCATCAGCACGATCACCTCGTCGATCGAGTCGCTCCGCTCGAAGACCGACAGTGTGTGCTCGATGACCGCCTTCCCCGCGATCTTCAGCAACTGCTTCGGGATCGACAGACCCACACGCTGACCGGTGCCGCCCGCCAGGACGACTGCGGTGGTACGGGGCTTCGCGGGCGGCGCGGAAGTTGGAGACACAGAACTGACCTACCTTGCGGGCTCAGAGGATGAGGCGATGGTCCCACCCGCGGCAATCCTCTTGCAAGGTGGACCACAGCCCTGCGACATCGGTACGCAACCCCTGATTCACCTGGGAACACTAGTACACCCGCGAACCCGCGCCGGAAGGCGGGCGTGAGGGAAACCACACGAAAGGGGCGGCCACGGCGAAAACGCCATGACCGCCCCGTGGCCTGTACGGCCAGTGCCGGTTCCTGCCTGTACGGCCGACTGCCGGTTCGTCCTAGAAGGGCTCGAACGCGTCGTACTCCTTCTGCGCGTCGTCCCGCTCGGCGTCCCGGTCCCTGCGCCGCTGCGCGGCCGGGCGCGGCGCCTCCAGCCGGTGGTCCTCACCACGGCGGCCGAGCATCTCCGCGCCCGCCATCATCGTGGGCTCCCAGTCGAAGACGACCGCGTCGTCCTCGCCGCCGATGGCCACACCGTCACCCGTGCGCGCACCGGCCTTCATCAACGCGTCCTCGACACCGAGGCGGCTGAGCCGGTCCGCGAGATAGCCGACGGCCTCGTCGTTGCTGAAGTCGGTCTGGCGCACCCAGCGTTCGGGCTTCTCGCCGCGCACCCGGTAGATCCCGTCGTCCTCCAGGGTGACGGTGAAGCCGGTGTCGTCGACGGCCTTCGGACGGATGACGATCCGCGTCGCTTCCTCCTTCGGCCGGTCGGCACGGGCCTTGGCGACCACCTCGGCGAGCGCGAACGACAGTTCCTTGAGCCCGGTACGGGCCACGGCCGACGCCTCGAAGACACGGTAGCCGCGCCGTTCGAGATCGGGCCTGATCATCTCGGCGAGATCCTGGCCGTCCGGGATGTCGATCTTGTTGAGGACGACGACCCGGGGCCGGTCGCCCAGACCGCCGTACTGCTTCAGCTCCTCCTCGATGACATCGAGGTCGGTGAGCGGATCGCGGTCGGACTCCAGCGTGGCCGTGTCCAGCACATGCACGAGCACCGAGCAGCGCTCGACATGGCGCAGGAACTCCAGCCCCAGACCACGGCCCTGGCTGGCGCCCGGGATCAGTCCGGGCACGTCCGCGATGGTGTAGACGGTCGAACCGGCCGTGACCACACCCAGATTGGGCACCAGCGTGGTGAACGGATAGTCCGCGATCTTCGGCTTGGCCGCCGAGAGCACGGAGATCAGCGAGGACTTGCCAGCGCTCGGATAGCCCACCAGCGCCACATCCGCGACCGTCTTCAGCTCCAGCACGACATCACCGGCCTGGCCCGGCACGCCGAGCAGTGCGAAGCCCGGTGCCTTGCGGCGGGCCGAGGCCAGCGCGGCGTTGCCGAGACCGCCACGGCCGCCCTCGGCGGCGACATACGTGGTGCCCTGTCCGACCAGATCGGCGAGTACGGTGCCGTGCTTGTCCAGGACGACCGTGCCGTCGGGCACCGGCAGGACCAGGTCCTGTCCGTCCTTGCCCGAGCGGTTTCCGCCCTCGCCCGGCTTGCCGTTGGTGGCCTTGCGGTGCGGCGAGTGGTGATAGTCGAGCAAGGTCGTCACGGACTGGTCGACGACGAGGATGACATCGCCGCCACGGCCGCCGTTGCCGCCGTCGGGACCGCCCAGCGGCTTGAACTTCTCACGGTGTACGGAGGCGCAGCCGTGGCCTCCGCTACCCGCGGCGACATGCAGCTCGACGCGGTCCACGAAGGTGGTCATGGGATTGCCTCCAGTACGTACGGAAATGTCTTCGGTGGAACACGCGAAAGGCGGACCCGCTTCCCGGCCGGGAAGTGAGGTCCGCCCTCGCGAGAAAACCGCTCTACGGGTGCCTGACTACTCGGCGACCGGAACGATGTTCACGACGTTACGGCCACGGCTGGTGCCGAACTGCACCGCACCGGCGTTCAGCGCGAACAGCGTGTCGTCGCCGCCACGGCCGACGCCGGAGCCCGGGTGGAAGTGCGTGCCGCGCTGGCGGACGAGGATCTCACCGGCGTTGACGACCTGACCGCCGAAGCGCTTCACGCCGAGCCGCTGAGCATTCGAGTCGCGCCCGTTCCGAGTGGACGATGCGCCCTTCTTGTGTGCCATGTCTCCTCAGTCCCTTACTTCGCAGCCGCGGGGATACCGGTGACCTTGATCGCCGTGTACTGCTGACGGTGACCCTGGCGACGGCGGTAGCCGGTCTTGTTCTTGTAGCGAAGGATGTCGATCTTCGCGCCCTTGTGGTGGTCCACGACCTCGGCCGTGACCTTGATGCCGTCCAGCACCCACGGGTCGCTGGTCACGGCATCGCCGTCGACCACGAGCAGGGTCCTGAGCTCCACTGTGTCGCCGACCTTGGCGGTGGAAATCTTGTCAACCTCAACGATGTCACCGACAGCAACCTTGTGCTGGCGGCCACCGCTGCGCACGATGGCGTACACGCGGATCTCACTCTCGCTCGGAACGGAACTCCTGATGCCAGCCGCCCGCACGGGCCGGGGCCCATGACGATCCTGACAGGACGAGCGGCCTCCCCCGGAAGCCGGGAGGTGAGTGCTCAGGAGTGGGCGCGCATTGGAACACGCCGAAGGTTTAGAGTACGGGCCGCCTGTGCAGGGGGTCAAACCAGGTCCGGCGCCGGACGGACCGCCACTGCGG
>NZ_JBHWGS010000006.1:0-457479 GCF_042732975.1 Streptomyces sp. NPDC059743
TTGCCCGTGTACTGGATGTACTCGGGCAACTCCGACAACGCGGCGAGGTGCCGTGCCGGGCGTTCCGGGCCCACGAAGATCGGCCGGACAGGGCCGAGGACCCGCTCGTCCGGGCCGTGCGCCTACGCCGCGCGGATCGCCTCGTCAATGGTCGGGAACGCGAAGGTGAAGCCCGACTCCAACAGACGTGCCGGGAGCACCCGTTGGCTGCCCAGCACATCCTGCGACAGCTCGCCGAGCACCGCCCGCAGCGCCACTGACGGGACCGGGAACGGCGTCGGCCGGCGCAGTACGCGTCCCATCGCCGCCGTGACCTCACGGTTGGTGACCGGCTGCGGCGCGGTGAGATTCACCGGTCCCTCCAGCGTCTCCGTGTCGATGAGATGGCGCAGTGCCGCGACCTCGTCGTGCAGGGCGATAAAACTCCAGTACTGGTTCCCGCCGCCGAGCCGCCCGCCCAGGCCCGCGCGGAAGATCGGGAACAGCCGTCCCCAGGCGCCGCCCGCGCGGGAGACCACCAGTCCGGTCCTGGCGAGCACCGTCCGTACGCCCGCCTCCTCGGCGGCCCGGGCGGCCTCCTCCCACTCCACACAGAGCGACGGCAGAAAACCGTCTCCCGGCGGTGCGTCCTCGGCGACCGCGCGGTCGCCGGTGTCGCCGTAGAAGCCGATGGCGGAGCCGCACACCAGCACCCGTGGCCGCTCGTCCAGCGTGGCGACGGCCTCCGCGACGGCGGCCGTGCCGAGGACCCGGCTGTCCCGGATCTCCTTGCGGTACGCCTCGGTCCAGCGGCGGTCGGCGATGCCGGCTCCCGCCAGATGGACGACGGCCTCGCAGCCGTGCAGACCGCGCACGTCGACGTACTGCCGCAACGGATCCCACTCCACCTCGTCGCCCGTCCGCGACGGGCGGCGCACCAGGCGTACGACCTGATGGCCGTCGGCGCGCAGGGAGCGTACAAGTGCCGTACCGATGAGCCCGGTGGAGCCGGTGACCGCGATCCTCATGGGCTCCATCCTGCCCCGTGCGGCCCCATGGCACAGTTGGCGCCATGTCCGTACGACGCGCCGTGTCCGCACCACAGATCCGTCCGGCCGCCCTCCAGGACGACGAGGCCCTGGCCGAACTGTCCCGTGTGACCTGGTCACCGATGCACGCCGTGACACCGGAACCGCGGCCTCCCTTCACTCCTTTCTTCGACTCCGGACATCTGCCCGAGGACTATCTCGTCGCCGAGGTCGGGATCGAGGGCGCGGAGGACCGGATCGCCGGATACATCCGGGTGGCGCGGCCCACGCAGCTCGCCACTCACGTGCATGTACGGCAGATACAGGGCCTCGCGGTGTACGAGTGGGCGCGCGGCCGTGGTGTGGCGCGCGCCCTGCTGCGCGCGGCGGCGCTGCACGCGCGCAACCAGGGCGCACGGCGGCTCACGCTGCGGGTACTGGGACACAACACCGCGGCGCGGAGCCTGTACGAGTCGGAGGGCTATGCCGTCGAGGGAATACTGCCGGGCGAGTTCTACCGGGACGGGCAGTACATCGACGATGTGTTCATGGCGCTCTTGCTGACGGAGCAGACGGAGTAGCCGCCGATGGAGCAGACGGACGCCCTGACAGAGCGGACCGTCACCGGAGCGGACCGCCGCCGGTCTACCGGCCCGTCCGGCCGGTCCGGCCTTCCTGCTCCTCCCGCTCCTCCTGCACTTCTTCCACTTCCTCCACGTCCTCTACTTCCTCCACGTCTTCTGCTTCTGCCTCCCTCGGCTCCTGGCCCGGCCGCTCCCCGAAGCGCTCCCAGAGCCGTGGGAACCGCTCCGCCAGCGCCGTGTCGTCCTCGAAGTCCAGCGGTGTGCCCTGCGGCTCCGCGGTCTGCGGCGGGATCCCCAGATCGGGCGCCACCACTCCGGTGAGCTGTTCGTACGCCTCGTCCGCCGCGTAGCCCAGCTCCTCGCCGTCGCCGTCGAGGTCCTCGTCGAACTCGTCCAGGAGCTCCGCGAGGCTGTCGGGCTCGTGCACCGCGCCCTCGAAGATCTCGCGGCCCTGACCGATGAGCCAGCAGCGGAAGTAGTCGAAGGCGTCGTCGCTGGCGCCGTCCAGCAGCACGGCGGCGGCGCCCCACAGATCCCAGTGGTAGGCGCGGTTGTAGCGGGACTCGAAGTGGCGCGCGAAGTCGAGCACGGAGTCGGGATCGAGCGTCAGCAGCCGCTCGACCAGCAGATCCGCGTGGTCCTCCGGGTCTCCCTCGGCGGCCTCGCGGGTGCTGTCGATGATCTCCCAGAACTCCGTCTCGTCCATCACGGGTCAAGCATCGTGCTTGGCGGAGGGCCGCGCACGCGGAGCCGCCCAAATCACCGGCGTTTCTTGAGAACCCGGCTCATCGGCGGATCTGGGAACGCAGCTCATCAGCTCATCAGCGGATCGAGGAGCCCGGCTCGTCGGCCAGGGGCAGCGGTCGCGCGACCTGGTCCCAGCGCGACTCGAACCAGCGCACGACCTGCTCGAACCGGGCCCGCTCCAGCGCGCTCGTCCCTTCCGCGGTCAGCGAGGACGCGAACAGATCGTCGCTGCGCAGTTCCAGGACGTCGAGCGAGGCGCCGTCCGGATTGTTCTGCATCTGGCCGCGCTCCAGCGAGTAGTAGCCGGTCAGCATCTCCGTACCGTTGATCAGATAACGCTTCTCGCCCGGGATCGTCGGCAGCCCGCGGATGGCCACCGAGACCTGCTCGACCAGCCCGCGTTCCGCCAGCAGAGTCAGCGAGTGCTCCAGCGCGCCGGCGTAGGTACGGATCACATGCCGCAGCCGGAGCAGCGGCCTGCGGTCGGCCGGATCGTCGACATGGCGCGGATAGGGATGATCGGTCACCAGGTCCGGCAGGAGTACTCGTACGGTGATCGACTCCGGCGCGCGTCGGCGGCCCTCCCTGATGGCCTCGACCTCGTTCTGCACCGCCTTGCTGAGCTGCTCCGTGGTCAGTGACCAGACATCGAGAGTGACATGCCGGGCGGCGAAGGCACGGGTGATGTGGTGGGCCAATGGCTGGAGGTTGGTCGTCCGATTGGCAACGCGGGCGGCCCGGCCGGGCGCGCCCTCCTCCAGGAGTCCCTCGTCGCGCAGCATCTGCTGGGCGCTCTGGATGGTGCCGCGGCCCACGCCGTAGCGCCGCTGGAGCTGATGCTGCTTGGGCAGAGTCTGGCCCGCGGGCAGCCGGCCCTCCAGGATCTGGTTGCGCAGATCGTCCGCGATGGAGCGGTACTGGGGGAGATCGTCGCCTCCTCCCCGCTCGGTGGGCATCACAAGGCCGAGGCTACAACTCCCGTTCAGCGGACGACAGATACCTGCAACTGCCGGTCAACTCACTGCGCTGGCCTGTGAAGTGACCGGTCGGCCGGGCAGGCCGGCCGTGCTGCCCGTCAATGGCCGCCATTACCGATGGGTATGAGGAGGAGAACCGATACCCGACCATTGGCCTTCTCTCCGCAGCATTTCTTTGCCAACGGGGTGCCAACCGCAGGGTGTCCCGTTCACGCACGCAGAAGCGGAATCGGAGGAGATGCCATGGGGGCACTGACACGTATGGAATGGCTGGTGGAACTGCTCGGCCCGGGAGCCCAGTTGGCGGCGGTCCTGGGACACCGGGGGACGCTGGGAGTGCTGGTCTGCGCCCTGCTGATCCGGGCGGCCCGCGCCGACGAGGCGCTGACCGTCAATCTGCTCTGCGCGGCCTCGGTGCTGCTGATCCTGCTGCTCGTCGCCTCAGGCTGAGCGCACGCGGCACAGGCGCGACGGCCGCCGTCCGTCAGGAGCCTTGCCGGGAGCTCCGTCAGGAGTCCCGTCACGAGTCCCAGGGCACGGCGATCGTGTTCCACAGCGAGTCGAACCACTGCTGGGTCTGGTCCACATAGGCCGCGGTGACATGGTCGTCGCCGACCGCCGTGTGCCGGAAGAGCATGCCCTCCACACCGAGCATGTCGTAGATCTCGATCGGGTCGTCCCGGTCGAGGTCCACCCGGCGTGACTGGACCTGGTAATGGCCGACGAGCACCTCCTCGCCGTTGAGGATGTAGACCTTCTGCGTCGGGCTGATCGAGACCTTCCTCGCCTCGACGGAGACCTCGGGCACCAGGCCGCGGACCTTGAGCATCCGCAGCGAGTGGCGCAGCGAGCCGTAGATATGGCCGGTGGTCTCGCGGAGCCGCTCGCGCGGCCGGGTGTTCGCGGGCTCTCCGACGACCTGGGGGAGCGCCAGCGGATCGTCGGCGTTCGGCAGCAGGATCCGTACGGTGATCCGCTCCGGGTTCCGTACGCCCGCGGTGCCGAGCGTGACGAGCGGGCCCGCGAGCGCGGAGGCCAAGGTCTCGCCGTTGAGGCAGTACGCGTCGATGGTCACCTGGCGGCGCCGGAAGCACTGGGCGACGCGCTCACCGAGGAACACTCCGGCCGGCCGCGGCGGATGGCGCCGTGGCTCTGGTACGTCGCTCCCGGCGGGCCCGTGCTGCACGTCGGACGGACGGGACCCGGGCGCGGGATCGGCGGGCGCGGCGACGGGAGTGGTCCTGGCGACCGTCGCCGGTGTGCCCTGCTGGGCACGTTTGATCAGGCCTTCGTGTTCCAGGATCTCCAGGGCCCGGCGGACGGCGCCGCGCGGGACTCCGTACTGCTCGCTCAGTTCGGCCTGTGTGGGGATCCGCTCGCCGACGCGCAGCTCTCCCTCGGAGATGTGATGGCGCAGCGCGTCCGCGACCACATCCCGTGGACGCTGTTGTCCGTCGGTCAAGGCGCTGTCTCCAGACACAGCCGAACTCTACAACAGCCTGCCAATGGAGGTGAGTTGCCGGACGCGGACTCCTTGGCTCCGCCAATGCCCGGCCAATGGTGTCCGGCCAATGCCGGCCATGTACGCGCACGACGCGGACCAATGAGGCGCGGACCAATGAGGCATGGACCCATGAGGCGTGGACCGACGCGAGGCCGTCGCTCTCAGCCGTACAGCGCGCGCATCCGTTCCGCCGCCTCCGCGAAGCGGCTTCGCAGGGCGGCCGGTTCCAGGATCTCCGCGTCCGGGCCGAGCGTCAGCAGCTGGGAGAACGCGACCTCCTCCGACTCCACCGGCAGCGTGAGCGTCAACAGCCCGTCGCCGTCCGGCGGTTCCGCGGCCGCGATCGCCTCATGGGCGGCGGCGCGGTCCACGATGTACGGCAGCCTGCGGGCGCCGTCCGCCGAGAGCCGTACGACGATCCGGGCGGCCAGCAGGGAGCGCGCGAACTCCGCCGACTGCTCCTCCCAGAAGGTGGGCAGATCGAAGCACTCATCCCTGACGAAACGTTCCTTCCTGGGCTCCACGGCGGTGAACCGGTCGATCCTGTAGACCCGGACCGTCCCTTCCGTACCGGCGCAGAGATACCAGATCCCGGCCTTGAGCACGAGACCGTACGGCGCCAGCTCCCGCTCCACCTCGGTGTCCCGGCGCCGGTAACGGGCGTCGAGCAGCCGGTCGTCCCACACCGCCTCGGCGATGGCGGGCAGCAGTCCGGGTGTCTGAGGCTCGTGGTACCAGCCGGGCGCGTCGAGATGGAAGCGCTGCGCCGCCGAGTCCGAGGCGTCCCGCAGCGAGGGCAGCAGCGCCGCCGACACCTTCAGCCGGGCCGCCGACGAGATGTCGTCCAGTCCCATCTCCCGCAGCGCGCCCGGCACTCCGGAGAGGAACAGCGCCTCGGCCTCACCGCGCGCGAGACCGGTCAGCCGGGTACGGTAGCCGCCGATCAGCCGGTAACCGCCGCTCCTGCCACGGTCCGCGTAGACCGGCACGCCCGCCTCGGAGAGCGCCTGGGCGTCACGCGTGATGGTCCGCTCGGAGACCTCCAGCTCCCGGGCCAGCTCGGCAGCGGTCATGGACGGTCTGGACTGGAGGAGGAGCACCATCTTGATCAGCCGGGCAGCGCGCATGACTCCATGATGCCGGGCAGTTCGGCCACTCGTGGAAGCGGTTGGCCAATTGGCGTGGCCTGATTCCATGATAAGTGGCGCAAACAGGAGCAGATCCCGTATAGATCACCATGGATCACGCACGGGCGGTGAACTGCTCCGGCCCGGGTGCGAGAGCGAGACGGCAAAGGACCGGAACCTGATGACTGACCACAACGCCGACCTGGTGGCCTTTGTCCGGGCACGCCTCCATGAGGAGGAGCGGATCGCGAGAGAGGCCGGCGGAGAGAGCTGGCGGTGTCCGCCGGAGCTGCCCGGCGAGGTCCACGACCGTACCGGCGGGATCGCCTTCGCCGTGCGGACGCGCGGTTACGACCAGCACATCGCGCGCCAGGACCCGGCGTACACGCTCCGCCGTGTCGAGACCAGCAGGGTGCTGCTGGACGAGTACACGGAGGTGGCGGCGCTCGACATCGACCGTCCGGCGCACGACTTCGCCTCCGGGCGGGCCGTCGGGCTGGGCTTTGTCGTACGGCAGTTGGCCGCGGAGCACGCGGGGCATCCCGACTACCAGGTCAAGTGGCTGCCCCGGTTCGCGCGCTGAGTGCGGGCCTTACGGACGGCGCCCCTCCCGGATCCTGTGAACGGGAGGGGCGTCGCGTCCGGGGTTGTCGGCCGAATGGCCTTCCGGGTCAGAGGCCGTAGCGCTCGCGCGCCTCGACCACCCGCTCCGGCTTGACCTCGCCACGGCGGGCCAGCTGCGCCAGCGCCGCGACCACGATCGACCGGGCGTCGACGCCGAAGTGGCGACGGGCCGCCTCACGGGTGTCGGAGAGACCGAAGCCGTCCGTACCGAGCGAGGTGTAGTCCTGCTCCACCCACTGGCTGATCTGGTCGGGCACCTGCCGCATCCAGTCACTGACGGCCAGCACGGGCCCCGGCGCGCCGGAGAGCGCGCGCGTCACATACGGCACCCGCTCCTCACCGCGCAGCAGCGCCTCGTCGGCCTCCATCGCGTCCCTGCGCAGCTCGCCCCAGGACGTCGCGGACCAGACATCGGCCGTGACTCCCCAGTCGGCGGCGAGCAGCTCCTGCGCCTCCAGGGCCCAGTGGATCGCCGTACCGGACGCCAGCAGCTGGGTACGCGGCGCGTCGGCCGCCGCCGGAGCGCCCTCCCTGAAGCGGTACAGGCCCTTGACGATGCCCTCCTCGACGCCTTCCGGCATCGCGGGCTGCGGCATCGGCTCGTTGTAGACCGTCAGATAGTAGAAGACGTTCTCGGCGTCGGGACCGTACATCCGCCGCAGACCGTCCTTGACGATCACGGCCAGCTCGTACGCGAACGCCGGGTCGTAGTTGAGCGAGGCCGGGTTGGTGGACGCGATCAGATGCGAGTGGCCGTCCGCGTGCTGGAGGCCCTCGCCCGTCAGAGTCGTACGGCCCGCCGTGGCGCCGACGATGAAGCCCTTGCCGAGCTGGTCGGCGAGCTGCCACATCTGGTCGCCCGTACGCTGCCAGCCGAACATCGAGTAGAAGATGTAGAACGGGATCATCGGCTCGCCGTGCGTCGCGTACGACGTCGCCGCGGCGATGAAGTCGGCCATCGAACCGGCCTCGGTGATCCCCTCGTTGAGGATCTGGCCGTCCTTGGCCTCCTTGTAGTACATGATCTGGTCACGGTCGACCGGATCGTACGTCTGGCCCAGCGGCGAGTAGATGCCGGCCGACGGGAACAGCGCCTCCATACCGAACGTACGGGCCTCGTCCGGGACGATGGGAACCCAGCGCTTGCCGGTCTCCTTGTCCCGCATCAGGTCCTTCATCAGCCGGACGAACGCCATGGTGGTCGCCACCGACTGCTTGCCCGAGCCCTTGTAGACCGTCTGGAACGGCTTGTCGGACGGCTCCGGCAGGACGACAGGATGCACGCGCCGGGCCGGTGCGGGACCGCCCAGCTCCGCGCGGCGCTCCTGGAGATAGCGCACCTCGGGCGAACCGGCGCCCGGGTGGCCGTACGGCATCAGGCTCTCGGCCAGCTTCGCGTCCGGGATCGGCAGCTCCAGCAGATCGCGCATGGCGCGGAACTGCTCGCCGGAGAGCTTCTTCATCTGGTGGTTGGCGTTGCGCGACTCGAAGCCCGGGCCGAGCGTGTAGCCCTTCACCGTCTGCGCCAGGATCACGGTCGGAGCGCCCTTGTGCGCCACCGCCGCGCGGTAGGCCGCGTACACCTTGCGGGCCTCGTGGCCGCCGCGCGAGGTGAAGAAGCATTCGGCGATCTTGGCGTCGGGCAGCAGCCGCGCCATCTCGATCAGGGCCGGGTCGACACCGAAGAAGTGCTCACGGATATAGGCGACATCGCGGGTCGCGTACGTCTGGAACTGCGCGTCCGGCACCTGGCGCAGCCGGCGTACCAGCGCGCCCGTGGTGTCCAGCGCGAACAGCTCGTCCCAGGCCGAGCCCCACAGCGACTTGATGACATTCCAGCCGGCGCCGCGGAACTGGGCCTCCAGCTCCTGCACGATCTTGAAGTTGGCGCGGACCGGGCCGTCGAGACGCTGGAGATTGCAGTTGATGACGAAGGTCAGATTGTCGAGCTGCTCACGGGAGGCGAGGGCGAGTGCCGCCGTCGACTCGGGCTCGTCCATCTCGCCGTCGCCGAGGAAGGCCCAGACGTGCGAGGCGGAGGTGTCCTTGATCCCGCGGTTGGCCAGATAGCGGTTGAAGCGCGCCTGGTAGATCGCCGAGAGCGGGCCGAGGCCCATGGAGACGGTGGGGAACTCCCAGAGCCAGGGCAGCCGCCGCGGATGCGGATACGAGGGCAGGCCCTTGCCGCCCGCCTCCTGGCGGAAGTTGTCCAGATCGGCCTCGGTCAGCCGGCCGTCGAGGAAGGCGCGGGCGTAGATACCGGGCGAGGCATGGCCCTGGATGTAGAGCTGGTCGCCCGAGCCGGGAGACTCCTGGGACTCCTTGCCGCGGAAGAAGTGGTTGAAGCCCGTCTCGTAGAGCCAGGCCGCCGAGGCGAAGGTGGCGATATGGCCGCCGACGCCGAGCCGGGCGCCACGGGTGACCATCGCCGCCGCGTTCCAGCGGTTCCAGGCGGTGATCCGGGCCTCCATCGCCTCGTCGCCGTCGTAGGCGGGCTCG
The DNA here is from genome assembly GCF_042732975.1 of Streptomyces sp. NPDC059743. NCBI lineage: Bacteria > Bacillati > Actinomycetota > Actinomycetes > Kitasatosporales > Streptomycetaceae > Streptomyces > Streptomyces sp. NPDC059743. The sequence continues at coordinate 9,070 of NZ_JBHWGS010000006.1, forward strand.
GCGGCGGTCGGGATGGTGTTCACATAGTCGGTCTCCAGCAGCGCCGGCACAGGGACCCCGGCCGTTCCCGCGTGCTGGAGAGTACGCCGCATCAGATACGCGGCACGGTGCGGGCCGGCGTGCTCGGTCACGGCGTCGAGCGAGGCCGCCCACTCGGCGGTCTCCTCGGCATCACGGTCCGGGAGCTGGTCCAGCTCGCTCGGGAGTTTGCCTACGGGGTCGGTCATGGTCGCCGCCTTCCGGACAGGAGGGGGGTGGAGAAGTGCCTTGTCTGGCAGGACAGGGCGAGCGGGCTGGGTGCAGCCCGCTCTGACTGTAAGTCGCTGATCGATGATCGATCAAAGGGTTGAAGGGCAAAACTTCTCGACAGGAAGAAATTGGCATTCCGTGCCGTATGAGGGGGCACCGAGTGACGGGTGGCAAATCATGACGGAAGCCGTGAATCGGGCGCGAGCTGTGAATCAGGCGCGCGGCGCACATCCGAGCACATGGTCCTTCACCAGTGTGCCGATCCGCGGATCACGTCGGCGGAACGCCTCGACGAGTTCCTGGTGCTCCTCGGCATACGACTGCTGTACGGTCCCGAGCCAGCGGATCGACAGGGCCGTGAACACCTCGATACCGAGCCCTTCCCAGGTGTGCAGCAGCACGCTGTTCCCGGCCGCCCGCACCAGCTCCCGGTGGAAGGCCACGGTGTGCCGCACCTGCGCCGTACCGTCCGCGTTGCGGTCCGCCTCGTACAGCGCCGTCACATGCGGCTCCAGCGCGGAGCAGTCCACGGCGAGTCGCCCGGCCGCGAGCTCTGCGGCGATCTGCTCCAGGCCCGCCCGTACCGGATAGCTCTCCTCAAGGTCGGCCGCGGTCAGATTCCGTACCCGTACGCCCTTGTTGGGAGCCGACTCGATCAGCCGCAGACTCTCCAGCTCGCGCAGCGCCTCGCGTACCGGTGTCTGGCTGACCTGCAACTCCGTCGCGATCCGCCGCTCCACGATCCGCTCGCCCGGCTTCCAGCGACCGCTGACGATTCCGTCCACGATGTGCTCGCGGATCTGTTCCCGCAGCGAGTGGACGACGGGCTGGGCCATGAAGCGCTCCTCGGTGGCAGCGGTCGATGTGTAGACAATACGGCGGCATGACTCCTACGGCGGCGGCAAGGCCCCGGTAGGGCCCGTACGACGACGCCCCCGCCCGGAGCGAATCCGGGCGGGGGCGGGAATGTCGATGTGATGGCCCGGCTCGCCTCCGGGGCGCTTCATGCCGGTGCCCACGGTCGACCGTGCTCGATTCGTTCGTACCTCACGAACCTCCGCGCGCTCTCCCTTTCGGCACCGGCGCGCCCCTTCGGCTCGCCGGGTACGGGCTGTCCGTGGGCCCTACAGACCGAGCTCGACCTCGAACTCGCCGGCTTCGAGGATCGCCTTGACCGCCGTCAGATAGCGGGCGGCGTCGGCGCCGTCCACCAGACGGTGGTCGTAGGAGAGGGCGACATACGTCATGTCGCGCACCGCGATCGTCTCGCCGAGGTCCGGGTGGTTGATGACCACGGGACGCCGGACGGTGGCGCCGATGCCCAGGATGGCGGCCTGGTTCGGCGGCACGATGATCGTGTCGAACAGCGCACCGCGCGAACCGGTGTTGCTGATGGTGAAGGTCCCGCCGGCCAGATCGTCCGGAGTGATCTTGCTGGCCCGGACGGCCGCCGCCAGCTCCGCGGTCTTCTTGGAGATACCGGCGATGTTCAGATCGCCCGCGCCCTTGATGACCGGAGTCATCAGGCCCTTCTCGGAGTCCACCGCGATACCGATGTTCTCGGTGTCGAAGTAGGTGATCGTGCCCTCGTCGTCGTTGATCCGGGCGTTGATGACCGGGTGGGCCTTCAGCGCCTGGGCCGCCGCCTTGACGAAGAACGGCATCGGGGAGAGCTTGACGCCCTCGCGGGCGGCGAACGACTCCTTCGCCTGGGCCCGCAGCCGCATCAGCTTGGTGATGTCCACCTCGACCACGGAGGTGAGCTGGGCCTGCGTGTGCAGCGCCTTCATCATGTTGTCGCCGATGACCTTGCGCATCCGGGTCATCTTGACGGTCTGGCCGCGCAGCGGCGACGCCTCCAGCTTCGGCGCCCTGGGCGCGGCGGCGGGAGCCGCGGCCGGGACGGCCTTGGCCTCGGCGGCGGCGCGCGCGGCGGCCTTGGCGGCCTCCGCGGCGGCGACGACATCCTGCTTACGGATACGGCCGCCGACGCCGGTGCCCTTGACCGAGGCCAGGTCGACACCGTTCTCGGCGGCGAGCTTGCGGACCAGCGGCGTGACATACGCGCCCTCGTCCTCGGCGGCCGTGGGACTCACGGAGGGCGCGGCCGGAGCGACGGGAGCGGCCGGAGCGGGTGCCACGGGCGCGGGAGCCACCGGGGCCGGAGCCGGGGCCGGAGGAGCGGCGACCGGAGCGGCCTGGACCGGCACGGGCGCCGGTGCCGGTGCCGGTGCCGGAGCAGCCGGTGCGGCGGGAGCGACCGGCGCGGGGGCCGGTACGGGAGCCGGAGCCGGCGCCGGTGCGGCGACCGGAGCGGGCGCGGGCGCGGCGACGGCAGGCGCGGGCGCCGGAGCGGCAGGAGCCGCGGGCGCGGCCGGAGCGTCACCCGGAGCACCGATCACGGCGAGCTTGGCGCCGACCTCGGCGGTCTCGTCCTCGGCGACCACGATCTCCAGCAGCACACCGGAGGCCGGCGCGGGAATCTCGGTGTCCACCTTGTCCGTGGAGACCTCCAGCAGCGGCTCGTCGGCCTCGACCGGCTCGCCGACCTCCTTCAGCCAGCGCGTGACGGTGCCCTCGGTGACGCTCTCGCCGAGCGCGGGCAGCACGACATCGGTGCCGGAGGCGCCACCGGCCGGAGCGGCGGCGGGCACGGGAGCGGGCTGGGCGGCCGGAGCCGGAGCCACGGGAGCCGCGGCCACCGGAGCGGGGACCGGGGCCGGAGCGGGCGCGGGCTGGACGACCGGCTCGGCGGCGGGAGCCGGAGCGGCGGCCGGCGCGCCCGTACCGTCGTCGATGATGGCCAGCTCGGCACCGACCTCCACGGTCTCGTCCTCGGCGACCTTGATGGACGCCAGCACACCGCCGGCCGGGGCCGGGATCTCGGTGTCGACCTTGTCGGTGGAGACCTCCAGCAGCGGCTCGTCGGCCTCGACGCGCTCGCCCTCGGCCTTCAGCCAGCGGGTGACAGTGCCCTCGGTGACGCTCTCGCCGAGCGCCGGCAGGGTTACGGAAACCGCCATGGTTTCAGTTGCTCCTAACGAATGTGCGGTAGTGGTCGTCAGCGCCCGGACTGAATCAGTCGTGGGAGTGGAGAGGCTTGCCGGCCAGGGCGAGATGGGCCTCGCCGAGCGCCTCGTTCTGGGTCGGGTGCGCGTGGATGAGCTGCGCGACCTCGGCAGGCAGAGCCTCCCAGTTGTAGATGAGCTGAGCTTCGCCGACCTGCTCGCCCATACGGTCACCGACCATGTGGACGCCGACCACGGAGCCGTCCTTGACCTGGACGAGCTTGATCTCGCCCGCGGTCTTGAGGATCTTGCTCTTACCGTTGCCCGCGAGGTTGTACTTGAGAGCGACGACCTTGTCCGCGCCGTAGATCTCCTTGGCCCTGGCCTCGGTGATACCGACGGAGGCGACCTCGGGGTGGCAGTACGTCACCCGGGGCACACCGTCGTAGTCGATCGGCACGGTCTTGAGACCGGCCAGCCGCTCGGCCACCAGGATGCCCTCGGCGAAGCCGACATGGGCGAGCTGGAGCGTCGGGACCAGGTCACCGACGGCCGAGATCGTCTCGACGTTCGTCCGCATGTACTCGTCGACGAGGACATAGCCGCGGTCCATCGCGACGCCCTGCTCCTCGTACCCGAGGCCCTGCGAGACCGGACCGCGGCCGATCGCGACGAGCAGCACCTCCGCCTCGAAGGCCTTGCCGTCGGCCAGCGTGACGCGGACGCCGTCCTGCGTGTACTCGGCCTTCTCGAAGAACGTGCCGAGGTTGAACTTGATACCGCGCTTGCGGAACGCGCGCTCCAGAAGCTTCGAGCTGTTCTCGTCCTCGACCGGCACGAGATGCTTCAGACCCTCGACCACGGTCACGTCGGTGCCGAAGGACTTCCACGCCGAGGCGAACTCCACGCCGATCACACCGCCGCCGAGGATGATCGCGGACTGCGGGACGCGGTTCAGCTTCAGCGCGTGGTCGGAGGAGATGATCCGCTCGCCGTCGATCACCAGGCCCGGCAGCGACTTCGGCACGGAGCCGGTCGCGAGGAGCACATGGCGGCCCTGGACCCGCCGGCCGTTGACATCGACGGAGGTCGGCGAGGAGAGCCGGCCCTCACCCTCGACATAGGTGACCTTGCGGGAGGCGACCAGACCCTGAAGGCCCTTGTAGAGGCCCGAGACGACCTCGTCCTTGTACTTGTGCACACCCTCGATGTCGATGCCCTCGAAGGTGGTCCTGACACCGAACTGGTCGGCCTCGCGCGCCTGGTCGGCGATCTCGCCGGCGTGCAGCAGGGCCTTGGTGGGAATGCAGCCGTTGTGCAGGCAGGTACCACCGAGCTTGTTCTTCTCGATCAGGGCCACGTCCAGGCCGAGCTGCGCTCCGCGCAGCGCCGCGGCGTAACCGCCGCTACCGCCGCCGAGGATCACTAGGTCGAAAACGGTGCTGGCGTCGTTCGCCACGTCACGTCCTCCATGCATGTGCGCCGGGCGCGGTCTCCATGACCGGGCGGCGGCTGGTGTTCGGCCGCTTTTCTTCGGCCCTGTGGTGGGGGCCCTGTCCTGCCGAGAACCCATCTTCGCACTTGTTCGGGCAAGGCGGGACGCCGGGCCGTGGTGTGAGATGGGTAACGAGAATCACTGAGCGGTTACCGCCACGTACGCCTTCCGGCCCCGGGTGGAAAACACCCAGGGCCGGTACACGTATTCCAGCGGCCACAAGACGCCCGGGCTGCGCACGGCCGCCGGCGAGTGAGCCGAAGGGCGCGCCGCTGTCGAAAGAGAGGCTGTGCTCGATATGCGGCTCCGCCGCGCGGGCGGAGGGACCCGAGCACGGTCGACCGTCGGCAGTGCCCGCGGCCGGAGGCCGCTGATGGACACAGCGAGCGCCCGGAGGCGAACCGAGCCCTTAAAAAGACTCAGCCAGCTTTACGAGCGTACGGATTGCCGAGCCGGTGCCACCCTTCGGCGTGTAGCCGTACGGCGCGCCCTCGTGGAAGGCCGGGCCCGCGATGTCCAGGTGGGCCCAGGTGATGCCCTCGCCGACGAACTCCTTCAGGAAGAGCCCGGCGACCAGCCCGCCGCCCATCCGCTCGCCAATGTTCGCGATGTCGGCGGTTGGGGAGTCCATGCCCTTGCGCAGATCGGCCGGGAGCGGCATCGGCCAGGACGCCTCGCCGGCCTGCTCGGCCAGCTTGTGGATGGTGGTGCGGAACGCGTCGTCGTTCGCCATGATCCCGAACGTACGGTTGCCCAGCGCCAGCACCATCGCGCCGGTCAGCGTCGCCACGTCGACGATCGCGTCCGGCTTCTCCTCGGAGGCCCGGGTGAGCGCGTCGGCGAGGACGAGCCTGCCCTCGGCGTCGGTGTTGAGGACCTCGACGGTTTTGCCGCTGTACATGCGCAGGACATCGCCGGGACGGGTTGCCGAGCCGGACGGCATGTTCTCCGCGAGCGCCAGCCAGCCGGTGACATTGACGGGGAGGCCGAGCCGGGCGGCGGCGATGACGGTGGCGAACACCGCGGCGGCGCCGCTCATGTCGCACTTCATGGTCTCGTTGTGGCCCGCCGGCTTGAGCGAGATGCCGCCCGAGTCGTAGGTGATGCCCTTGCCGACGAGGGCGAGCGTCTTCTCCGCCTTGGGGTGCGTGTACGCGAGCCGTACCAGCCTGGGCGGATTGACCGAGCCCTGGCCGACGCCGAGGATGCCGCCGTAGCCGCCCTTGGCGAGCGCCTTCTCGTCGAGGACCTGGACCTTGATGCCGTTCTCCTTGCCCGCGGCGGTGGCCACGGCGGCGAAGGCCTCGGGAGTCAGATCGTTCGGCGGTGTGTTGACCAGATCACGGGCGCGGTTGACCTCTTCGGCCAGCGCGATCGCGCGGTCCGCGGCGGCCTTGTGGGCCTTGTCGCGCGGCTTGGCGCCGACGAGCGTGACCTCGGCGAGCGGCAGCTTCGGGCCGTTGTCGCCCTTCTTGCCGTTGTTCTCGCCGCCCTGGTACGCGATGAAGGCGTACGCGCCGAGCAGCGCGCCCTCGGCGACGGCCTCCACGTCGTCGGCCGTCTCGACGGGCAGCGCGAACGCGGCCTTCTTCCGGCCGGAGAGCGCGCGTGCGGCGGCACCGGTGGCGCGGCGCAGCGGCTCGGTGCCGTAGGTCCCGTTCTTGCCCGGGGCCGGGCCGAGCCCGACCACGAGGACGACCGGGGCCTTCAGCCCGGACGGCGCCGGCAGTTTGGTCACCTCGCCCTCGGCGCCCGAGGCGCCGAGGGCCTCCAGGACGCTGCCGAGCTTCCCGTCGAAGGCCTTGTCGACGGCTTCGGCGCCCGGCGCCACGACCGGCCCCTTTGCGCCCTTCGCGACGCCGACGACGATCGCGTCGGCGCGCAGGGTCGCCGCGCCGGCAGTGCTGAGAGTGAGAGCAGTCACGGTGGTGGAATCTCGCTTCCGTTGTGTTCCGGCGGTCGAAGGGTGGGCCGACCGAGCCCGCCGTATCGTATTTCGGCCCGAAGGGGGCAGGAACGAGCCTACGCTGAGTGATGGACAGCCCTTACGGCGGCGGTAGTTCACCTGTGCGTGGCCGGTCCTTAACCGAGCGTCAGTACGACGAGGGCCGCGGTAGTGGCCGTCTCCGCGAGGGCGCCGAAGACATCGCCGGTGGTTCCGCCGAAGCGCCGTACGCAGTGACGCAGCAGCAGCCACGCGCCGCCCAGGGCGGCCAGGACCGCCAGTGCGTGGTGCACGGCGCCGGAGATCCCGAAGACCGCGCCCGCCGCTGTGCAGGCAGCCGTGACGAGGAGTGCCGTGACGGCGGCGGCCCGTACCGGCACCGTGCCCGCTACCGCCGCGCCCAGCCCGTCGGGACGGGCCGGAGGTACGCCCGTACGGCAGGCGAGAGTGAGCGCGAGCCGTGCCGTGATCCCCGCCAGGGCGACCGCCACCGCGCCTCGGGCCCAGCTCTCGCCGTACAGCTCGGACACCGCGGCGATCTGGGCCAGCAGTGTGAGCAGCAGGGTGATCACGCCGAACGGGCCGATGTCGGAGCGCTTCATGATCCGCAGCGCGTCCTCGGCCGGCCGGCCGCTGCCGAGTCCGTCCGCGGTGTCGGCGAGACCGTCGAGATGCAGACCGCGCGTGAGGACGGCGGGTACGGCGACGGAGGCCACGGCCGCGAGCAGCGGCGCGGCGCCCACGAGCAGGAGCAGACCGCCGAGGGCCGCCGCGCTCAGGCCCACCACCGCTCCGGCGGCCGGCGCGCACAGCATTCCGGCGCGGGCGGCCGGGCGGTCCCAGCGGGTGACATGGACCGGGAGAACGGTCAGGGTGCCGAAGGCGAACCGCAGGCCGTCACCGACCGAGGCCCGCGCGTCCTGTCCGTTCTTCTGTTCCCGTTCCTGCTCCTGCTCCTGCTCGTGCTGCTGCTCCTGCTCGCCGTTCGCGCCGTCGGCCGGTATGCCGACTCCGTCGCCCGGAGCTCCGTCGTCCAGAGAGGTCATCGCGCGAGCGTAGCCCGGCCCGCGAACGCCGGAGAGGCCGAAGCGGCGGCGGTCACCGCGTCACCGTCCGGACTCCAGCCGGCGGCGGCGCAGCCAGCGCGGGAGTCCCGGTGTCTCCAGAAAGCCTTCCGCGCGGCCTGCCGCGAGGCCGATGCGCGGCAGATCGGCGCTCTTCTCGAAGAGCATGAAGCGTGGTTCCCAGATCGGCCGGTACTTGGCGTTGGCGCGGTAGAGCGACTCGATTTGCCACCAGCGCGAGAAGAAGCTGAGCAGCCCGCGCCAGAGCCGCAGCACAGGTCCCGCGCCCAGCTTTCCGCCACGCTCGAAGACCGATCGGAACATGGCGAAGTTGAGCGAGAGCTGGGCGATCCCGATCTCCGCGGCGCGCTGGAGGAGTTCGATGACCATGAACTCCATGAGGCCGTTCTCGCTGTCGCGGTCACGGCGCATCAGATCCAGGGAGAGGCCCTTGGGGCCCCAGGGAACGAAGCTCAGCACGGCACGCAACCGCCCTTGTTCTCCGCCCGGTTCGCCGTCCCAGCATTCGAGCATCACACAGCGGCCGTCGCCCGGGTCGCCGAGCCGGCCGAGCGCCATCGAGAAGCCGCGCTCGGTGGCGCCGTCGCGCCAGTCGTCGGCGCGGCGCAGCAGCTCCGCCATCTCATCGGCCGGGATGTCCTCGTGGCGTCGGATACGGACCCGATAGCCGGCCCGCGCGACCCGGTTGTACGCCTGGCGCACGGTCCGCATCGCGCGTCCCTCCAGAGCGAATTCGGCCGTCTCGACGATCGCCTCGTCTCCCAGCTCCAGCGCGTCGAGACCGTACCGGGCATAGATCGTGCCCGCCTCCTCGCCCGCTCCCATGACGGCCGGGATCCAGCCGTGCTCACGGGCCTCGGCCAGCCAGGGCACGATCGCGCCGGGCCAGGCCTCCGGATCGCCGATCGGATCGCCGGAGGCCAGGGAGACACCGCCGACGACGCGATAGGTGATGGCCGCCTTGCCGGTCGGTGACCATACGACGCTCTTCTCGCGGCGCAGCGCGAAGTAGCCCAGGGAGTCGCGCTCGCCGTATCTGTCGAGCAGCAGACGCAGCTTCGCCTCGTCCACCGGCGTGAGCGGATCGACCGCGCGCCGTGAGCGGAAGGCCGCGTACACCACGGCGAGCAGCAGCAGCGTGGAGAGGACGTTGATGGCGACATTGGCCCAGCCGGGAGTGGTGATCCCGGGGAACCGCGCCTCGTCCGCCGTCAGCGAGACCAGCCGTGTCGCTCCGTAGCGCCAGCGCTCGGGAAAGGTCGAACCGCCGCGCGCGGTGTTGGTGACGGTGACGATCAGGGCGGCCACCAGCGAGGTGACGAGCAGTCCGCCGGCCGCCACGGCCGCGGCCAGCTTCGGATTGGACCGGTCGCCCTTCGCGTAGAACTCGGGCCGGCCGAGCAGCAGGGCGCAGACGAAGGCGGCGGACAGGGCGAGCGAGATCCAGTTCTGCGGATAGCGCCTGATCTCCGGAAAGTCCATCACAAAGGCGAAGAGCAGCAGGAAGAGCCCGGAGAGCACGAGATTGAGGATCCAGGCCGCGCGTTTGCGGCGGCGCATGGTGACCGCCAGGAAGAGCGTGAACACGCCCGAGGCGAAGCCCGCGGTGAGCAGATACGGGGTGAAGTAGTTGTCGGTGTTGTGGCGCCGCAGGTCCTGGCCGAGGGAGACCCAGACAGCGCTGAGGAAGTTGACGAAGGTGACGGCGCGCAGATACCAGACGGCGAACGCCGCGGCGCGCCGCGAACGGTCGGTGCCTCGGCTCGATCGATCGACAGCCAGACGGACTTCTCCCATGAAAACGATCATATGGGGCATTTCGCTCCATGGGGCGGCTGAGACCGCCGTCAGTGGCGACGGCCCGGCGCATCTGCCGACACCTCAGCCGGCCGTGCCTTCCTCGGCCTTGACGGACTCCTCGGCGGTCTCCTCGTTGGGCCGGTTCTGCGTACCGGAATAGCTCGTCGCAGCAGTTCACGGCATGCTTCACCTGTGGGTGGAAGGGCTGACTCACTGGCACGTTGGCATGAGTCGGCGGTCCATGGTTGACCCGCGTCGGCCACTCGCCGCTCGGCAGGCCGTATTACGCGGAAAGTTGACGAGCCGCTCGGCGATCTCCCGCAGGCTCAGTTCCTGGTCGCAGAGGTGGAGCGCGACGGCGAGCATGGCGTCATCCGTGACGACGGCCCCGCCGATCGACTGCTGCCGCCCCGATCGTCTCGTCTGAGCTGTCCGGCAGAGCGCTGAGGCTGTTCAGCACGACGGTTACCGCGTTGCGGTGGCCAGTGCCGCGCGGATGGCGTCCTCGCCGACCGGCCGGCCCTTCTCGTTCGAGTACGGCCCGTACGGTGTTCCCCATACCGGCGTGCCCGTCCCCTGCCGCCAGCTGTCGGCCAGCGTTCCCGCGTCCACCACGCTGTAGCCGATGGAGTCGATGAATTCGGTCACCGCCGCCTTCGCCGATGCGGAGTCTCCGGCGATCGGCAGGTAGGAGCGGTCGGCCGCCCCTGCCGGGCGGGCGAGTGACAGCAGGTGCTTGAAGAAGATGTTGTTGAACGCCTTTACGAGCAGGGCGTCGGGGACGTATCGCAGAAGCAGCTCGCTTGAGGTGAGGGACTTGCTGTCGAGCTCGGGGATGTGCCCGTCACGCTCGGGGCCGTAGTTGCAGGTGTCGATGACCGTCTTCCCGGCCAGTGGCGCGGCGGGCACGTGGGGGAAGGCGCTGACCGGCACCGTGACCACGACAATGTCACCGGCCGCCGCGGCCTCCTCGCTCGTCGCCGCGGACGCCCGCGGCCCCAGTTCCGCGGCCGTGTCCACGAGCGTTTCGGGACCGCGCGAGTTGCTGAGCACCACATGGTGCCCGGCCCCGACGGCGAGTCGTGCGAGGGTCCTGCCGATGCTTCCGCTTCCGATGAATCCCACAGTCGTCATTATCTCAACGTCCTTCATAAGAGCCGAACTTGCCGGTTGCCGGGCTCGTTTCGATCCCGGTTCCCGCTGTCAGCCGGCGGGGAAATAGTGGCCGTTGTCCAGATCGGCGAGCAGGCCGGGCCGGGCGGGTTCCCAGCCGAGGGTCCGGCGGGTGATGAGGTTGGACGCCGGGTAGCTCTGCGTGACGATATTCGTGAGGAACCCGAAGTACCCCGGCGTCATCAGGACATCGTTGGGAACGCTCACGGCGGGCAGGCCCAGGCGGCCGGCGATGGCCTCGGCGATCTCGCGGAACGGGATGGCCCCGTCCCCCACCGCGTGCCAGTATCTGCCGGCCGGCCCCTTCTCCAGCGCCAGGCGGAACAAGGTGGCGGTATCGCGGATGTGCACGGCGTTCCACAGGTTCGCGCCGTCGCCGTGGTAGCCGACGAACCCCTTTTCCTTCGCGAGCGCGATCAGCGTGGGGAGGAAGCCGGCGCGATCGGTCGTGCTGTGTGCGATGTTGGCGATCCGCACGACCGAAGACCGCACCCCCTGCTCGGCGAGGTCGACCACGGCCCTTTCCACGACGTTGCGGATCCGCAGGGTGCCTTTGTGCTCCTCGCCGGCGGGGAGGGCCGGGTCCTCCTCGGTGGCCGGCCGGCCCAGGTGCTGCCCGGGTGAGCCAATGCTCCCCGCCGTGACCAGCGGCTTTCCGGTTCCCGCCAGCGCCTCGCCGTACGCGAGCATGATGGGGAGCTCCGCAGCGGCCACGGCGTCCATCCCACCGGAGGGCAGCAGATCCTGCCTGTGGGCCACGTGGATGACGCCATCGGAACCCGAGGCTGCCTCCTTGAGCCCGTCGAGATCCTGAAGGTCGCCGCGACGCACCTTCGCGCCGAGCGCGGACAGGGCCGCCGCGGAAGCGTCCGACCGGGCCAGGCCGGTGACCTCGTGCCCGGCGGCGATGAGCTCGGGGATGATGTACGAACCGGAATGGCCGGTCCCCCCGGCGACGAATACGCGCATCTGATTGTCCTTGTGAGGGTAGGTGCAGGGTCTTTTCGTGCCGCAAGTGAACTGGCGTAACGCGGCACGAAAGGTAGGGGTAAGGGGTGTTCTCAGCCGAGAAGGGTGATGCCGAGGGAGAAATTGGTGTGCTTGACGGAGTGGTTCATGAGGCCCAGTTCCAGCAGGCCGACGTTCTCCAGTGCCCGCGCCATGAACAGTTCCCCCGTGTCCCAGGGGCGCAGCCCCAGGCTCTCGACGAACGCCGACACGCGTGCCTTCGCCTGCGCGTCGTCGCCGGCGATGAACACGTCCAGAGGGCGATCCTCGGCCGGGCCGGCCTCCAGAACGTGGGAGAACACAGTGTTGAACGCCTTGACGACATGCGCGTCGTTGGGAGCCGCCTTGGCGATCTCCTGTGCGCCGGAACTGTCGTCGGGGACGACAAAGCCCTGTAGGTCGGGGGCTACGGGGTTGGTGATGTCAACGATGATCTTGCCGCGCAGTGCGTCCCCGTACTCCCTCACAACCGCCGCAGCGCCGGCGTACGGCACGGCGAGGACAACGATGTCCCCGGCCGGGGCGGTGCCGGCCGTCCCGACAGTGGCGCCGGCGAGCGCAGTGGCCAATTCCTTGGCCTTGGCCGGGTCGCGGCCGATGATCTCGACTGCGTTGCCGCCGGCGAGCGCCCGGGCGGCCAGTGCGCGGGCCACGTTCCCCAGGCCGATAATGCTGATGCCGCTCATGGAGTTCCTGCTTTCTGGAACTGGATAGGACGCCATGCCCACCCCGTCGTTGTTAACGGTTGTGTCGTCGACGCCGTCGAATGACCCGATGGGGGGCATTCAATTCCTGATGTGCTCATTCTGGGCCTGGGCATTCCGATGTCGAATTCTTGTGCCGAATTCGCTCGGACTATTAGGTACCTATTCAGGTTGCCATTGGCCTGAGTGGGCGTCCAATACTTCTTTCAGCCGTGGTGATACCCTGGAGGCATCACCGACTGGGAGGCGCCATGGATCTGGACCTGCGCAAACTGCGTTATTTCGTCGCTGTGGCCGACCAGTTGCACTTCGGCCGCGCCGCCGATGAGCTGCACATCGCGCAGCCGGTGCTCAGCCGGCAGATCCGTGCGCTCGAGCAGGATCTCGGCGCCTCGCTGTTCACGAGGGATCGCCACGGCGTGGAGCTGACAGATGCGGGCCGGCAACTGCTGGCCGACGCCGGTCCGCTGCTCGCCTCAACCCACGCGGTCCGCCGCCGGGTGTCCGCGGCCGCCGGCGGCAAGCGGCGGCTGATGGTCGGTTTCCGGGCCGGCGTTGCCGTCACCCCGGCGGCCCGTGCGTTCGAGGACCGGCATCCGGACGTGGTCGTGGACGTGCAGCGGATCGAAGGGGACGACCAGGCTGCGATGCTGCTCGACGGCCGCATCGACGTCGGCTACGTGCGGCTGCCCATCGACGAGGCCGGCCTGCGCATCACCCCGCTGTACACCGAGCCGCGGCTAGCGGTACTGCCCGCCGGACACCGGCTTGCCGGCAAGGAGGAGGTCACCGAGGCCGACCTGGCCGGCGAACCGCTGGTCTGGCACGGTGACCCGAGCACGCAGCCCACCAAGCGCCCGCTCCCCAATGCCGGGTACCCGGTGCGCGGGGTGGACGAGACGCTCGAGCATGTCGCGGCCGGCCGGGGCATCTCCTTCCTGGCCCGTTCGGCGTCCGTGTTCTACTCGCATCCGGACGTCGTCTTTGTGCCCATCCCGGATCTGGCGCCCGACCAGGTATGCCTCGCGGTGGCGGCATCTCACACCTCACCGGTAGTAGATGACTTCGTCACTGCGGCTCAGTCGACGGCCGAGATCACGGCAGAATGCGGGAACTACGAGATGTGGCAGCTTGGTGGCGATGCCGTCACAAGGCACGCTTGAGCAGTTCGACTGACCCCGTTCATCATGCGCTGAAGAGTGAAATGGCCTGACGGAGTGGCGCTGTTGCGGCTGAACTCTGAGACGGTTCCGTTCTTCGGCCGGCAGTTGTCCGAGGGAGCCCGGAAGCACCTGAGACCGACTGGAAGTACGCGCCGCGGACGCGGCTCAAGTCGTCTGATCGCCGACGGTCCGCCGTTCGTAGCATGGAGACCTCGGCGTGCTCGCGGTCGGCGCCGGTGAGGACGCTCTCGCGGCCGTGGAAGATCTTGTCGTTGGCGGAGTTCCAGCTCTCGACGACCTGCAGTCCGCCGTTCGGGCGGCTTGCGGGTGGCTGGGGCTGTCCGGGGTGGTTCCGGAGCATCTGCGGCGATCAGCCGGCTGTTCTCGACCATCAGCCGCTGGTTGACGTTGCGGAGTGCCTGCATGGCGGTCTCTGCTTGGCGGCCGGCTGCGAGTGCTGCGTCTCGTTGCTCGCGCAGTTCCTCCATCTCCGTGTCGCGCAGCGAGCGGGCGCCCAGGCCATCGCGGAGGCGGGCGCCCAGTTCGTGGGCGCGTAGCGTGCGCAAGGTCGTCGTCGGGGTTGCGAGCGCGGACCCGGCCGCCGGTGAGGTCGAACTGGTACCTGGCGGCGATGGCGCGCACCGCTTCCACCCGCCGGGGGGTGCGAGGGCCGGTAGTAGACCTGCGTGGTGGAGGGGTCCTGGTGGGCCATGAGGACTTGCAGGATGCCGAGCGGGACGCCGACGCCGACGCCGACGCCGACGTCGACGTCGACGTCGGCGCGGAGCTGGGCGTAGGTGTGCCGGAAGGCGTAGGGGAACACCCGTGCCGGGTCGAAGGGCTTGCCGTGCTCGTCGGCCACGGCGAACTGGTCGAGCCAGGTCTCCGGCCAGTAGCCGATCGTGCTGCTGTCGTACGGCCGCTCGCCGAGCGCGTTGGCACGGGAGCGGCGAGGGGCGGGAAACAGCACCATGCGGGTGGAGCGGGGCCGGCCGTTTTCGTGGAACCAGTGCGGGGATTCGCGCCGCAGGTGATCCTGCTGGCGGGTGATGACCTCGGCGTCGCTCGTGCTCGCCGCACCAGGCGTGGAAGCGCTTGAGGTGACCTGCGTACGTCTTCGTGGTCGATTCCGCGCGGGCCCGGCCGAAGCGCAGGTGATGGAGGAAGCCGTCCACGTCCTCGACGACCGTCAAGGTGGGCCCGGCAAGGACCGTCCAGTCGGCCAGCGTGTCAGTGACCTCGACCCGCAGGACTCGGCGGTTGACCTGTCCGCAGTGAACACAAGCGGAATGCAGCAGCTCAATCACTCTACGAAATAACCGATGTTGGGGCTGTGCGCGAGTGCATCAAAGAGCGCATGAATGATTCGTCTTACTGGACCGCCTGCCCGCGAACGGTACGAGTCAGTCGATGCTCAGACGCGGTTCGCAGAAGACTCCCGCTCCGGCAGCTCCGCGGCGAGGGCGGCGGCGGCCTGGACGAGCGGCAGCGCGAGCAGCGCGCCTGCGCCCTCGCCGACGGTGATGCCCTGGTCGAGCAACGGCGTGAGCGCCATCCGGTCCAGCGCCTTCGCCTGGCCGGGCTCACCGCTCATCTGCCCGGCGAGCCACCAGTCGGGCGCGCGGAACGCGGCCCGCTGGCCGACCAGTGCGCAGGCCGCCGAGACCACACCGTCCAGGATCACCGGCATCCGCCGTACCGCGCTCTGGAGCAGAAAGCCCGTCATCGCGGCCAGATCCGCGCCGCCCACCCTCGCCAGCAGCTCCAACTGGTCGCCGAGGACGGGACGGGCCCGCCGCAGCGCATCACGGATCGCCGCGCACTTGCGCATCCACGCCAGGTCGTCGATGCCCGCGCCGCCGCGCCCGGTGACCACGGACGCGTCCGTGCCGCACAGCGCGGCGATCAGCGTGGACGCGGGTGTGGTGCCGCCGACGCTCAGATCCCCGAGGACGATCAGATCCGTGCCCGAGTCCGCCTCCTCGTCGGCGATCGCCGTCCCGAGCCGTACGGCCCGCTCGGCCTCCTCGATGGTCAGCGCGTCCTCGATGTCGATCCGCCCGCTGCCACGCCGCACCCGGTGCCTTACGACCTCCTCGGGCAGCAGCTCCGGATCGCAGTCCAGCCCGGCGTCCACGATCCGCACCGGTACCTCGGCCCGGCGGGCCAGCACGGCGACGGGACTCGCGCCCTCCAGCACGTCCCGCACCAGCCGGTACGCACCACCGGCCGGCCGTCCCGACACCCCGAGACCGGCGACTCCGTGATCGCCCGCGAACAGTACGACGCGGGGCTGGCGCACGGCCTTGACCGGTACGGAACCCTGCGCGGCGGAGAGCCACTCGCCCAGCTCGTCGAGCCGCCCGAGCGCGCCGGGCGGCACGACCAGCCGCTCGCGCCGCGCTTCGGCGTCCCGCCGCGTCCCGCTGTCGGGACGCTCGATCAGATCGGAGAAGTCATCGAGGTTCAGCACCTCTGAAGATTACCGGGGTGTGTTGTGGCTGGGCTGCGGTGCCGTGTCCTCAATTGCCGGACGGGCTTGTTTTTCCGGCCTGCGGCCGGTGGCGCGGCTGGGCCGGCCCTTTCCGGACGGGCATCCGGTGACGGGGTTGGCGGTTCCGTCCTCAATCGCCGGACGGGCTTGGTTTTGCCGGCCGGGGTGCGGTGCGCGCCTGCGGCGCGGGGTGCGGTGGGTGGTGGGTGCGGGTGTCGGGGCCTCCGGAGGTACATGTCCGGACGGCATGATTTACGCCGCGTGCGGACCGGCTGTCAGGTACAGGTTTCGTGTGCGGCACAAATCACGCTTTAGTGTCCGGACACGCACCTCCTCCGACCCCGCCCCCCTCCCGCCGCACGCCGGGTTTCCGCCCGGTGCCGGGCACCTACCCAGCCCGTCCGGCGTTTGAGGACGGAACGGCCGGCCCCGGCGCCGGGTTCCTGCTCGGAGGGGCCAGCTCCTTGCCGTACTTCGGCCGGAGGCCGCATATCCAGCCCGTCCGGCGTTTGAGGACGGAACCGGTAACCCCGGTGCCGGATGCCCGTCCGGCAGGGGCCAGCCCAGCCGCGCCACCGGCCGCAGGCCGGAAAAACCAGCCTGTCCGGCGATTGAGGACGGAACGGTCACCGGACGGACACGCGGCTGCTCAGCGCAGCGTGAGCGGTTGGCCTGCTACCACCAGCAGAACCGACTCGCACTCGTCTGCCACCGCCGCGTTCAACCGGCCCAGTTCGTCTCTGAACCGGCGGCCCGACGCCGTCGCCGGGACCACGCCCGATCCCGCCTCGTTCGTCACGAGGACCACCGTGCGCCGGGTCTCGCGGATCGCGGTGGCCAGCGACGCGGTTTGGCGGCGCAGCGCCGTCTCGCCGCCCGACGTCCACGCCGTGTCGTCCCACGCGTTCACCCGGTCCATCGCGTCGGTCAGCCACAGCGACAGGCAGTCGATCAGCAGCGGCGGTCCCTCCTCCGCGAGCAGCGGTACGAGGTCGCAGGTCTCGGCGGTGCGCCAGGAGCCGGGCCGTCGTTCGCGGTGGGCGCGGACGCGGGCCGTCCACTCGGCGTCTTCCTCGCGGCGACCGCCCGTCGCCACGTACAGCACGCCCGGGAACGCCGCCAACCGCCGTTCCGCCTCCCACGACTTGCCGGAGCGCGCGCCGCCCGTCACCAGCGTGCGCCGGGGCACTTCCGGGCCCGGGTGGTACGCGCCGACCGTCAGCGTTGTACCGTCCGGGACGGCGCGCGCGCCCGCCGCCGCGAGCTGCCGGTCCAGCTCGTCGCCGGGCGGTACGTCATGGTCGAGATGGACGGCGACGACCGCCGTCGCGGGACCGACCGTCCCGGCCGCCCGCAGCCGTGCCACCGCGTCGGGCCGCCCGGTGACATCCGCGGCCACCAGGTCGTAAGGAGAAGGAGCCGTGGCC
The DNA here is from genome assembly GCF_042732975.1 of Streptomyces sp. NPDC059743. Lineage (NCBI taxonomy): Bacteria > Bacillati > Actinomycetota > Actinomycetes > Kitasatosporales > Streptomycetaceae > Streptomyces > Streptomyces sp. NPDC059743. Next base: position 26,621 of record NZ_JBHWGS010000006.1, read on the forward strand.
GCGCGGCCGTTGTCCGGTACTCCGGCGGGCGCACCGCCCGGCGGGAGATAGAGCAGCCGCTCGCCTCCCGGCCCTGTCACCTCGTACCCGGTGCCCGGCGCGTCCATCGCCACCGCCCGTACCCGGTGTCCGCTGAGCAACGTCAGCACCCGCCCGTCCGCCACCCGTCCCGCCGCGGGCAGCCCGGCGGGCAGCTCCAGCGCCGGACCGTCGTGCGGATGGGTGAGCAGGACCTGCCGTACGCCCGCGAGCGAGTGCCCGGCACGGGCCGCGGCGAGCGCGGCGCCCGGCGTCAGGTCCAGCAGCAGCACACCGTCCACCAGCAGCGCGGTCGCGGCACGGGCCCGCTCGCCACGGGCGGTCGCGCAGGCGGCGCAGGGACAGTGAGGACGAGGAAGCCCGGCGGGGGCTCCGGTGCCGAGCAGAGTCAGTTCCACGGGGATGATCCTCCCGTGTCACCGCCGAGGGTGCGCGCCCGGCTACGCTGCGGGCAGGAAATCGATCAGTTCCGCGGGACCCGGGAGGCGCATATGGCGTGGACGTGGCGGTTCGAGAAGGCCGACGGTACGGAGGTCCCGCCTGCGGTGGAGCCGGAGGAGTTCACCACGCAGGGAGACGCCGAGTCGTGGATCGGCGAGGCGTGGAAGGAGTTGCTGAGCGGCGGCGCCGAGCAGGTGTCGCTGTTCGAGGACGGCAGCAAGATCTACGGCCCGATGAGCCTGCGCGCTGACTAGGGTCTTTCGTCTGGATCTGGCCGGATCAGGGAGCGCCCGCCGCGGGAGCGGCTGATGTCGGCGTTGGTGCCGTGGATCGCAAGGCGGAGGAGGGAGCCCACGCGGAGCGTAGGCGACTGACGACAACGCGGCGAGGCGCGGTGCCAGGGCACGCGAGCCCGGCAAGATCCAGACGAGAGGCCCTAGGGCCTGAGCGAGAGCCGACCGCACACGCGGGACGCCCGCGGCCCCCGGACCGACCGGTCGGCCGCGGGCGTCTTCATGCCCGTACGGCGTCACCGCACGGCGTACCGCCTACATCTCGCCGAGCGTGACCTCCGTCGTCTTCGTGCCGCCCGCCCGGACATAGGTCACCTTGACCTTCTGTCCCGGCTTGGCGGGCGCGAGCGCCTCCGCGAGTGAGGTGATCGTCGTGATCCGGGTGTCGCCGACCTTGACGATGATGTCCCCGGCCCGAATGCCCGCCTTCTCGGCCGCGCCGCCCTTCGTGGCCGAGACCACCGCGACACCCGCCGGCTGGAAGTCCGCGCCGAGTACGGTACGGCCGGTGATCCCGAGGGCCGCCCGGCCCGAGTCCGTGACCTTGCCGTTCTTGATGATCTGGTCGGCGACGGTCCGCACCATCGACGCCGGGATCGCGAATCCGATGCCGGGCGCGGCCGAGTTGCCGAGCTGCGGATCCGTCGCGGCCAGCGTCGGGATACCGATCACCTGGCTGTCCAGATTGACCAGCGCGCCACCGCTGTTGCCCGGATTGATCGCCGCCGACGTCTGCACCATGTTGGCGATCGTGGCGCCCGTACCGCCGCCGCTCGCACCCTCGCTGACGGTCCGTCCGACCGCCGAGACGATGCCCTGTGTGACACTGCCCGACAGCCCCAGCGGTGAGCCCATGGCCAGCACGATCTGGCCGACCGCGACCTTCGAGGTGTCACCGAACGCCGCGGCCTTCAGTCCGCTCGGGATCTTGTCGAGCTTGACGACGGCGAGATCCTGCTCCGGGAAGCTGGAGACCAGCCGGGCCGCCAGCAGCTGCTCGCTGTTGGCCACCGTCACCCCGAACGTCCGCTGTTTGCCGACCACATGGGCGTTGGTGACGATATGGCCCTTGTCGTCGTAGACGATGCCCGAGCCCAGACCGTTTCCCGTGTCGATCTGGACGACCGACGGCAGTACGTTCTTGATCACGGTCTCGTAGTCGCTCTGGAGGCTGTTGGCCGAGCGCTGCGCGGCGGCGGGCTTGGGCGTGGACGCCGTGGACGTCGTGGAAACGGACAGTGCGCCGTCCGCGCCTGGCGCGGTGCCTCTGCACCCGCCGACCAGGGCGACCACGAGTGCGACCGCGCAGATCCGGGCGGTGCGGATCCGGGCGGTCCGGGCCGGGCGAAGGGAAGCATTCATGCCCGGAGTATCCCTTTCGCCCTGTTGTGACGGCCTGTGATACGCCGCCGATCAGGGGGTGGAGCGGACGGGACTCCCTGATCGGCGCACACCTCCGCACACCCAAGCTGCGGCCCGCAGCCCGCTCAGCGCGCCGCCGCCAGGAACTGCGTCGCCGCGAGCTCTCCGTACAGCGGATCGTTCGCCACCAGTTCGTCGTGCGTGCCCACCGCCCGTACCCGGCCCGCGTCCATCACCACGATCCGGTCCGCCAGCGTCACCGTCGACAGCCGGTGCGCCACCACCAGCACCGTCACACTGCGGGCCGCCTCCGCCACCGCGTCCCGCAGCGCCATCTCGTTGACCGCGTCGAGCTGCGAGGTCGCCTCGTCCAGGAGCAGCAGCCGGGGCCTGCGCAGCAGCGCCCGTGCGATCGCCACCCGCTGCCGCTCGCCGCCCGACAGCTTGGAGCCACGATGGCCGACGAGTGTCTCAAGGCCGTCCGGCAGCCGCTCCACGAGCCCGTCCAGCCTGGCCCGTACGAGCACCTCGTGTATCTCCGCGTCGGAGGCGTCCGGCGCGGCGAAGACCAGATTCTCGCGGAGCGTCCCGGCCAGTACGGGCGCGTCCTGCTCGACATAGCCGATGGCGGCGCGCAGTTCGGTCAGCGGCCACTCCCGTACGTCCTTGCCGTCGACCAGGACCCGGCCGCCGCTCGCCTCGTAGAACCGCTCGATCAGTCCGAAGACCGTCGTCTTTCCCGCGCCGGACGGGCCGACGAAGGCCGTCATCCCCGGGCCGGGCACCTCGAAGGAGACACCGTGGTGGACATACGGGAGACCGTCCCGGTAGCGGAATCTGACGTCCTCGAAGACCACCGTCGCGGGACCGTGGTCCGGACCGGCACCCGACGGCGTTCCGGATTCCGGCGGCCCATCGGCCTCCAGCGTCTCCGTCTCCAGCCGCTCCGCCTCCTCGATCCGGGCGACGGCCGCCGATCCCACCTGGTACTGCGTGACCGCCTCGACCAGCTTCGACACCGGATCGATCAGAAAGAACAGATACAGCAGAAAGGCGACGAGCGTCGAGACGGTGATGGCGCCCGAGGCCACCCGCGCGCCGCCGATACCCAGCACCGCCAGGAACGACACCTGTACGGCCAGTCCGACCGAGGATCCGGCGACCGACTGCCACTTGGCGGACCGTACGCCGTGCTGCCACGCCCGCTCGGCCGCCGCCGCCACCACGGCGCTCTCCCGGTCCTCCGCGCCGGAGGCCTTGAGCGTACGGAACGCGCCGAAGGCACGCTCCAGCACCGTGGATATCTCGCCGACCGCCTCCTGCGAACGCCGTGTCGCCTGCGCGATCTTCGGCATCACCAGGGCCACGGCGCCGCCGATCAGCACGATCACGCCGAGCGTGACGCCGAGCAGCACCGCGTCCATCACACCCATCAGCGCGATCGTCGCCAGGAAGGTGAGGCCGCCGGTGGCCGCCGAGACGATCGACCGCGTCGTCACCGCGCGCAGCAGCGTGGTGTCCGAGGTGACCCGGGACATCAGATCGCCCGGCTGGGTCCGCTCCACCTCGGGCAGCCGCAGCCGCAACAGCCGTCCGATCAGCGTGCGGCGGGCGGCGAGGACGACGGACTCCGCCGTCCGCTCCAGCAGATACGAGGCGACCGCCTCGATCGCCGTGCCCGCCACCACCAGAAGCGTGAGCAGCAGCAGGATCCCGGTGATGGAGCCGTCGTCGCCGAGCCGGTCCACCAGGGCCTTGGCGGCGAGCGGCTGGGCCAGTCCGGTCGCGGCGCCGATCAGCGCGAGGAAGCCGCCGAGGGCGACGATCCGGCGGTGCGGCCGGAAGTGCCGGTACAGGGCCCGCCAGGTCTCGCCGGCGGAAAGCTTGGGCGTCTCCGGTGGCCCGTCCGAGGCTTCCTTCGTATCCGCCGGGCTCCCAGGAGCGCCTGGGGAGCCCGGGGCTATCGCGCCTGTTGGTACCGCTGATGCCGTTGGTAAATCCCGCTCGCCCGTATGTTCCGCATGTTCCGTACGTTTATGTTCCGCACGTTCCCGCACGCTCTCGCGCGCGTCATCGGCTCTGCCGCCGTTCTCCACACTGGTCACCTTCGTGAGGACGCGGCACAGGCCCCGTCGCCTGACTCAGCCGCGTACTTCACACATCAGCCGCGCACCCCGCACAGATGCAGCAGCGCGGCGACCCGGCGGTACGGTTCCGTACGTCCCGCCCGGTCCTCCGCCGCCAGCAGCCGGTCCAGTTCCTCGCCGGACGGCGGCTCCGTACCGTCGGGCGCTCCGTCCGTGAAGACCCGTACGCCGTACCAGGCGTGCAGCGGCGCCGCGATTCCCGCCAGCGTCGCGGTCAGCCGGTCCAGCCGGTCCGCGCGCACCCGCAGTCCCAGCCGGTTGGTGTACGTGTCCGCCTCGAAGGCCTCCAGCGCGCCCGGCCAGTCCCCGGCCAGCCCCGGCCGCAGCGCCAGCGCGTCGCCGTTCCGTACGAGCAGTGAGAGCAGACCGCCCGGCGCCAGCATTCTGGCCAGGCCCGCGAGCATCGCGTCCGGCTCGCCGACATACATCAGCACACCGTGGCAGAGCACCACGTCGAAGCTGCCGGGCAGAAAGTGGACGCCGGTCTCCAGGCCGTCGCCCTCGATCAGCCGGACGCGCTCCTGTATGCCCGCAGGCTCGCCGGCGAGTGTCTCCCGCGCCTTGGCGAGCATTCCGGCGTCGGACTCCAGTCCGGTCACCGTGTGTCCCGCGCGTGCCAGCCGCAGGGACTGGGTGCCCTGCCCTGCCCCGACATCCAGTACACGCAGCCGCTGTCCCACCGGGAAGCGGCCGGCTATCTGCTCGTCGAGCTGGCGCGCGACCAGCTCCTGCCGTACGACATTGCGCAGCCCGCCCAGCTCGGCGAGCCAGTTCGCCGAACCGCCGGCGAAACCGGGAATCTCCGCGCTCAGGGCCGCTCTCCGCGCTTGACCTGCGGCTTGGGCAGCCGGAGTCGGCGCATCTGGAGCGTACGCATCAGGCCGTAGGCCACGGCACCGCGCTTGGGCGTGTCCGGGAAGCGCTCGGCGAGCTGCTTGCGCAGCCGGAACCAGATACCGACCGAGTCCACCACGATCAGCACGATCACGACCAGCCACAGCAGCAGCGCGATGTTCTGGAGCTGGCCGACCCGGACCATGCTCAGTACGAGGATCACCACGGCGAGCGGCAGGAAGAACTCCGCCATGCAGAACCGGGAGTCCACGTAATCGCGCACGAAGCGCCGTACCGGGCCCTTGTCACGGGCGGGCAGGAAGCGCTCGTCACCGCTGGCCAGCGCCTCGCGCTGGCGGGCCAGGTCCACGCGGCGCGCCTCGCGCTGGCGCTTCATGGCCGTCTTGCGGTCGGTCGGCGTCGTGGAGGCACGACGCCGCTGCGTCTGCGCCTCACTCCGCTTGGGAGTCGGGCGGCCCTTGGGGGCCTGCGGGTCGCGGGGCTGCGTGGAGGAGTCCGGCGTCACCTGGGTGGCGGGGGCCTTCTCTTCTTTGGAACGGCTACGGAACACAAAGCCCAAGGGTACGGGGTGTCGTGGTTGGACCCCACCCCGCCGGGGAACGATCCCGCAACGGCCCGCGTCCTTACGTAGGACAGTGCGACCGTACCGGGACAGAGAGGACGCGGTCGGCGCTCTCCCTGATGGTCATCTACTCCCTGCGCCGGAGCAGGGGCCGGGAGCAGTCGTCCTTGGGGAGGAGCGCATCCGCACTCGAACAGTGCGGTAATAGAGGCAGGGCCCGTACTGTGGGTTCTGTTGGAGTGCTGGAAGCGGAGTCCGTCAGAAGGGGGCGCGCGAAGCCCATGAGCGGTGTCATGAAACGTATGGGGATGATCTTCCGCGCGAAGGCGAACAAGGCCCTCGACCGGGCCGAGGATCCGCGCGAGACCCTTGACTACTCGTACCAGAAGCAGCTTGAGCTGCTCCAGAAGGTACGCCGTGGGGTCGCCGATGTGGCGACGTCCCGCAAGCGGCTGGAATTGCAGCTCAACCAGTTGCAGGGCCAGTCGACCAAGCTGGAGGACCAGGGCCGCAAGGCACTGGCGCTCGGCCGGGAGGATCTGGCGCGCGAGGCGCTCTCCCGCCGTGCGGCGCTCCAGCAGCAGGTCACCGACCTGGAAACACAGCACCAGACCTTGCAGGGCGAGGAGGAGAAGCTGACGCTCGCCGCGCAGCGCCTCCAGACCAAGGTCGATGCCTTCCGTACGAAGAAGGAGACCATCAAGGCCACCTACACCGCGGCGCAGGCCCAGACCCGGATCGGAGAGGCCTTCTCGGGCATCTCCGAGGAGATGGGCGACGTCGGTATGGCGATCCAGCGGGCCGAGGACAAGACCGCGCAGCTCCAGGCGCGGGCCGGCGCGATCGATGAGCTGCTGGCCTCCGGCGCGCTGGACGACCACTCCGGGATGGCGAAGGACGACATCGCCGCCGAGCTGGACCGGATCTCCGGCGGTACGGATGTCGAGCTGGAGCTTCAGCGGATGAAGGCGGAGCTGGCGGGCGGTTCGGCGCCGAAGCAGGCGATCGAGTCCGGTTCCGCCGAGCCCGAGGACGTCCCGCCGAATCTGGGCAAGTTCGACAAGCAGTGATCCAGAAGTGATCCGGTTCGACAAGCAGTGATCCGGCGTCCCGGCAGTAGGGACCGAGCAGTAGGGACTCGTCATGATCGTACGGATCATGGGGGAGGGCCAGGTGAAGCTGGCGGACAGCCACTTCGCCGAACTGGAAACGCTCGACGACGAACTGCTCGCCGAGGTCAGGGGCGGCGACGAGGACGGCTTCCGCCGTACCTTCCACGCCCTCCTGGCCACGGTGCGCGAGCTCGGCGAGCCGCTGCCGGACGACGCCCTGGCGCCGTCCGAGCTGATCCTGCCCGCGCCGGGCGCGACCTTGGAGGAGGTCCGCGCGCTGCTCGACGACGAGGGCCTGATCCCTTCGGTCCGGCCCTGATCCGCCGCTCGGTCCGGCCCGGTCTCCCGGTCCGGAGCGCCTCTTCCGTACGTTCCGCACTTCTCGCACTCCAGCGACTCCCTGTGCCCCGCGCCACCGACGGCGCGGGGCACTCGCCGTCCTGGGCACCTCCGGCCGTCGCCGCACGCCGTACCGTTGACGGCGCCCCGTACCGTTGCCTGATGTGACATCCCTCGGAACCGCGGTCGCGCGGACGCGATGCTGGACACGCGCGCACACGCGCGCGTCCGACGGAGCTCTCGCCGCCGCCGTCCTCGTCTGCATGGTCGTCGGATCGTTCGCGGAACCGCCCGGCGGCCACAACGGCCCGAACTTCGGCACCCGTACGCCCGGCGCCCTCAGCGTCGTCCTGATGGTGCTCGCCGCGGGCGCGCTCGTCTTCCGCCGCCGCGCGCCCATGTCCGTACTGCTGTGCACCGGCGCCACGACCGTCCTCGAACTGATGGTGGTCCAGCCGCCCGCGCCCGTCGTCCTCAGTACCGTCATCGCGCTCTACACCGTCGCCGCGCACACCGACCGGCCCACCACCTGGCGCGTCGGGATCGCCACCATGGCCGTGCTCACGGCCGTCGCCATGGTCTTCAGCGCCGGTGTCTGGTACGCCCAGGAGAATCTGGTGATCTTCGCCTGGACCGGGATGGCGGGCGCCGCGGGCGATGCCGTACGCAGCCGCCGCGCCTTCATCCACGCCATACGCGAGCGCGCCGAGCGTGCCGAGCGCACCCGTGAGGAGGAGGCCCGCCGCCGGGTCGCCGAGGAGCGGCTGCGGATCGCCCGCGATCTGCACGATGTCGTCGCCCATCACATCGCGCTGGTCAATGTGCAGGCCGGTGTCGCCTCGCATGTCATGGACAAGCGTCCCGACCAGGCCAAGGAGGCCCTCGCGCATGTACGGGAGGCCAGCCGCTCCGCGCTCAGCGAGCTGCGGGCCACCGTCGGGCTGCTCCGGCAGTCCGGTGATCCGGCGGCTCCCACGGAACCGGCCCCGGGCCTCCAGCATCTCGACGGGCTCCTCGACACCTTCCGCAACGCGGGACTGCCCGTACGGTTCGCCGCGAACGGCACGGACCATCCCGCCCGGCTGCCCGCCGCCGTCGACCTCGCCGCGTACCGGATCATCCAGGAGGCCCTGACCAATGTGCGCAAGCACGCGGGTCCCGGCGCCAAGGCCGAGGTCAGCGTCGTACGGGTGGGCGCCACCGTGGAGATCACGGTGCTGGACGACGGCGAAGGCACCGGCGAGCCCGCCGACGGCGGCGGCCACGGTCTGCTCGGTATGCGCGAGCGCGTCACCGCGCTCGGCGGCACGCTCACCGCGGGACCCCGCTACGGCGGCGGCTTCCGCACCCAGGCGATACTGCCCGTGAAGACCCCGGCGGGGGACAGGGCGCATTCCGGGGAAGGCATATCAGGCATATGACGATCAGAGTGCTGCTCGCCGACGACCAGACACTGCTGCGCAGCGCGTTCCGGGTGCTGGTGGACTCGGAGCCCGACATGGAGGTCGTCGGAGAGGCCGCCGACGGCGCCCAGGCCGTGGCCCTCGCCCGCTCCGCCCGGCCCGATGTCGTACTGATGGACATCCGGATGCCCGGTACGGACGGTCTGGCCGCCACCCGTACGATCAGCGCCGATCCGGAGCTCGCCGGAGTACGGGTCGTCATGCTGACCACCTTCGAGGTGGACGAGTATGTCGTGCAGTCGCTGCGCGCCGGGGCCTCCGGCTTTCTCGGCAAGGGCGCGGAGCCCGAGGAACTGCTCAACGCCATCCGGATCGCCGCGGCCGGCGAGGCCCTGCTGTCGCCCGCCGCGACCAAGGGCCTGATCGCCACCTTCCTCGCGCAGAGCGGCACGGTGTCCGACGGCCGGGACCCGGCCGTCAACGCCGAGCGGCTGACGGCCCTCACCGGACGCGAGCGCGAGGTCCTCGTCCTGGTCGCGGGCGGCCACTCCAACGACGAGATCGCGGAGCGTCTGGCGGTCAGCCCGCTGACCGTCAAGACCCATGTGAACCGCGCCATGGCGAAACTCGGCGCCCGCGACCGTGCCCAATTGGTGGTAATCGCGTACGAATCGGGCCTGGTACGTCCAAGGGTGGAGTGAACACCCACCCTCGCGTACTCCAGGCGCGGTATGCGGCGGATAAGGAAATGGACCTGGGGCCTACGCATCCACCCCTTCGGATGGCAGATCGTATAGAGGGGCCGTAATCCCAGGCGTTTCCCTCCGCGGCCTTTCCGTATCCCTTCGGCATCCCTCCGTCGACGGGCGACCCGCAGGGCGCTCCGTAGCCGGACAGCCCAGGGACGGGCACCCGGAGACGGGTCGCCGCGCCACATCTGCCGCGTCCACCTCAGACCTGCCGCGTACACCACAGAAGAGAGACCCCAATGTCCTGGCTGTCCAGATTCAGCCTCGCGCAACGGGCCCTGATAGGGCTGATGTCGATCATCGCGATCGTCTTCGGAGCGATCGCGATACCGCAGCTCAAGCAGCAGCTCCTGCCCTCCATCGAACTCCCGATGGTCTCGGTGCTCGCGCCGTACCAGGGCGCCTCACCCGATGTGGTCGAGAAGCAGGTCGTCGAGCCTCTGGAGAACTCGCTCAAGGCCGTCGACGGCATCAGCGGCATCACCTCCACGGCCAGCGAGGGCAACGCCCTGATCATGGCCAGCTTCGACTTCGGGAGCGAGGGCACCAAGCAGCTCGTCGCCGATGTCCAGCAGGCCGTGAACCGCGCCCGCGCCCAGCTTCCGGGCGATGTCGACCCGCAGGTCGTGGCCGGCTCGACCGACGACATCCCGACCGTCGTCCTCGCCGTCACCTCCGACAAGGACCAGCAGGCGCTCGCCGACCAGCTGGAGCGCACCGTCGTACCGTCCCTGGAGGACATCGGCGGTGTCGGACAGGTCACCATCGACGGTGTCCGCGACCTCCAGGTCTCCGTCACTCCCGACGACAAGAAGCTCGCCGCGGCCGGTCTGAACACCATGGCCCTCTCCGAGGCGCTCAGGACGAACGGCGCCGCGATCCCCGCGGGTTCGTTCTCCGAGGACGGCAAGAGCCGTACGGTCCAGGTCGGCGGCGGATTCACCTCGATCGAGCAGATCCAGGACCTGCGGATCATTCCTCAGAGCGGCGGCCAGCCGGGCGCCGCGCCCGCGAAGCCCGTACGCCTCGGTGACATCGCCACCGTCGAGCAGACGCCGTCCGCCGCCACGTCCCTGACCCGTACGAACGGCAAGCCCAGCCTTGCGGTCATGGCCACCATGGACAACGACGGCAGCGCCGTCGCCATCTCCAACGCGGTCAAGGACAAGCTGCCCGACCTCCGCAAGGACCTCGGCTCCGGCGCCACGCTCACCGTCGTCAGCGACCAGGGCCCGGCCGTCTCCAAGTCGATCTCCGGACTGACCACCGAGGGCGCGCTCGGTCTGCTCTTCGCCGTGGTCGTGATCCTGGTCTTCCTGGCCTCGATCCGCTCCACGCTGGTCACCGCGGTCTCCATCCCGCTCTCCGTCGTGCTGGCGCTGATCGTGCTGTGGACGCGTGACCTCTCGCTCAACATGCTCACGCTCGGCGCGCTGACCATCGCGATCGGCCGGGTCGTGGACGACTCGATCGTCGTCCTGGAGAACATCAAGCGGCACCTCGGCTACGGAGAGGAGCGCGAGAGCGCCATCCTCACCGCGGTCAAGGAGGTCGCGGGCGCGGTCACCTCGTCCACCCTCACCACCGTCGCGGTGTTCCTGCCGATCGGTCTGGTGGGCGGCATGGTCGGCGAGCTGTTCGGCTCGTTCTCGCTGACGGTGACGGCGGCGCTGCTCGCCTCGCTGCTGGTCTCGCTGACCGTGGTGCCGGTGCTCTCGTACTGGTTCCTGCGCGCGCCCAAGGAGACCGAGGGCGTCGGCGCGGAGGAAGCGCGCCGCCAGGCCGAGGAGAAGGAGGCCCGCAGCCGGCTCCAGCGCATCTACGTACCGGTGCTGCGCTTCGCGACCCGCCGCCGGCTGACCAGCGTCGGCATCGCGGCCGTGGTCCTGCTCGCCACCTTCGGCATGGCTCCGCTGCTCAAGACCAACTTCTTCGACCAGGGCGAGCAGGAGGTCCTCTCCATCAAGCAGGAGCTGGCCCCGGGCACCAGCCTGGAGGCGGCCGACGCCTCCGCGAAGAAGGTCGAGACGGTCCTCGCCGGTATCGACGAGATCAAGGACTACCAGGTCACCGTCGGCTCCTCCGGCTTCATGGCGGCCTTCGGCGGCGGTACGGGCGCCAACCAGGCGTCGTACCAGGTGACCTTGGACGACACCGCGTCGTTCGACAAGACGCAGGACCGGATCGAGAAGGAGCTGGCCGGGCTCGACGGCATCGGCGAGACGACGATCTCGGCGGGCGACGGCTTCGGCAGCCAGGATCTGAGCGTCGTGGTCAAGGCCGCCGACGCGGCCACGCTGCGCACGGCGGCGGACGAGGTACGGGACGCCGTCGCGGGCCTCAAGGACGTCACCGATGTCCAGAGCGATCTCTCGCAGAGCATTCCGCGTATCTCGGTCACGGCCAACTCCAAGGCCGCGGACGCCGGATTCAGCGATGCCACGCTGGGCGTCGCCGTCGGCCAGGCCGTACGCGGCACGGCCTCCGGCAAGGCGATCCTGGACGACACCGAGCGCGACATCGTCATCACCTCCGCCAAGCCGGCCAAGACGATCGCCGAGCTGAAGAACCTGCCGCTCGGGCCGGTCAAGCTCGGTCAGATCGCCGAGGTGAAGCTGGTTCCCGGACCGGTCTCGATGACGCGGATCGACGGCTCGCGCGCCGCGACGGTCACGGCCAGGCCCACCGGTGACAACACCGGCGCGGTCAGCGCCTCGCTCCAGTCGAAGATCGACGCGCTGGATCTGCCGGAGGGCGCGACCGCGTCCATCGGCGGAGTCTCGCAGGACCAGGGCGACGCGTTCGTACAGCTCGGTCTGGCCATGCTGGCGGCCATCGCGATCGTCTTCATGCTGCTGGTCGCGACCTTCCGCTCGCTGATCCAGCCGCTGATCCTGCTGGTCTCGATCCCGTTCGCGGCCACGGGCGCGCTCGGGCTGCTGATCGTGACCGGTACGCCGATGGGCGTCCCGGCGATGATCGGCATGCTGATGCTGATCGGCATCGTGGTGACCAACGCGATCGTGCTGATCGACCTGATCAACCAGTACCGCAGGCAGGGCCTGAGCGTGGTCGAGGCGGTTGTCGAGGGCGGTCGTCACCGGCTCCGCCCGATCCTGATGACGGCCCTGGCGACCATCTTCGCGCTGCTGCCGATGGCGCTGGGCATCACGGGCGAGGGCGGCTTCATCGCCCAGCCGCTCGCGGTCGTGGTGATCGGCGGTCTGGTCTCCTCGACGCTGCTGACGCTGCTGCTCGTACCGACGCTGTACGCGATGGTGGAGCTGCGCAAGGAGCGCCGCGCGAAGAAGAAGGCGGCGAAGCGGCAGACGAGGTCGGGCGGTACGGACGGTACGGGTGGCGCACCGGCCAACGAACCGGCTCCGGAACCGGCCGGCGTCTGACAACTGACGTCTGACATCTGAAGCCTGACATCTGAACACCGTCGCCTCGGAGCGTCCGCGATATGCGGGCCGCTCCGGGGCGACGGCTTTTTGTGGGTAAGGATCGTTGCGCCGGCGTTCACGATCCCCTCATGTTTGGGCTTCGTACGCGCTGGACCTGTGATTTAGCGTGCACAAGTCCAATTCGCCCGAAGCAGACGAGGTTCAGATGTCCCTCCGGCATGCATTCGCTGCCCTGGCCGTCGTGCCGGCGCTCGCCCTCCCGGCGACCGCCGAGGCCACCACGGCCCACGGCCACCACGATCACGTACCGCCGCAGAAGACCCACTTCGACCTCCAGGCCCACCGCGGCGGCCTCGGTCTGACCACCGAGGAGTCCCTGGAGGGCTTCGGCAAGGCGCTGCGCCTCGGGGTGAGCACGCTGGAGCTGGACACCCATGTCACCAAGGACCAGAAGGTCGTCGTCAACCACGACCGGCAGATCAGCGCCCAGAAGTGCAAGGACACCGGGCCGGTCGCGCCGGGTGACCCGATGTACCCGTACGTCGGCAAGTACATCAAGGACCTGACGCTGGCCCAGATCAAGACCATGGACTGCGGCTACCAGCAGCTGCCCGGCTATCCCGAGCAGGAGCAGATCAAGGGCTTCCGGATGGTGGAGCTGAAGGATGTCCTCAACCTGGTCAAGAGCTACAAGGCCAAGCAGGTCAAGCTGAACATCGAGACCAAGGTGGAGGCGGGCGCGCCCGAGCAGACCGCTCCGCGCGAACTGTTCGTCCGCCGTGTCTACGAGGAGATCCACCGCTCGGGCATCGAGAAGCAGGTCACCATTCAGTCCTTCGACTGGGGCGCGCTGAAGGAGATGCACAAGCTGGCGCCGAGGTACCCGCTGGTGGCGCTGACGAACTACGACTTCCTCCAGGTCGGCAAGCCGGGCGCCTCTCCGTGGCTCGGCGGCATAGACGCCGACGACTACGACGGCGACTTCGTCAAGGCCGCCTCCGCCGTCCCCGGTGTCACCGCGCTCTCGCCGAATTACGGCTTCCCGCAGAACGGCACGATCGCGGACCCGAACTTCCGCTTCTATCCCGACAAGAAGATGATCTCCGACGCCCACAAGCGCGGTCTGAAGGTCATCCCGTGGACGTGCGACGATCCCGCCACGATCGAGGCGCTGATGGACATGGGCATCGACGGCATCATCACCGACTATCCCGACCGCGTGCGCGACATCATGACCGAGCGCGGCATGCGCCTGCCGAAGGCGTACCGGGCGCCGCGGCACTGAGGGCGGGTGCAGGCGGGTGCGGGCGGGGTGCGGGCGGGTGCCAGTGATAGGCGCGTGAGCGCCGGCAGCGGGTCTGCCCGATCGTTCCGGTCGCCGGTCAGGGCTGGATGTTCTCCAGGTCCTCCAGAAGGCTGGGGTGCTTCGGTTCCCAGCCGAGGGCCTGCCGGGTGTGGGTGCTGGACGAGGGCTGGTCGGCCGCGAAGATCGGGCCGAGAGGGCCGTAGGTCTCCGCCGGCACCGATTCGACCGGCAGGCCCAGCCGTCGGCCGATGACCGCGGCGATGTCACGTACCTTGTCGCCCTCGTCGGCCACGGCGTGCCAGGCGGTACCGGCTTCTGCCTGCTCCAGGGCGAGCCGGAGGAGGACTGCCGCGTCGAGCGCGTGCACGGCCGGCCAGCGCTGTGCGCCGTCGCCCGGGTAGCCGGACACTCCGGTCTGGCGTGCGATGCCGGTCAGCAGACCGGCGAACCCGCCCGTGCCCTGGTTGTGGACCGTGCGCGGCAGGCGTACGGCCGTGCTCCGGACTCCGCGCGAGGCCAGGCCCAGGACCTCCGTGACCGCGCGACCGCGGCCACCGACCGGCCCGTCGGTCGGCACCGGGTCGGCCTCGGTGGAGACGCGGCCCGGCGCATAGGGCGTACCCGAGACGGTGACGAAGGGGCGGTCGCTGCCGACGAGTTCCTCGCCGAGGGTCGCGAGGGCGGCACTTTCCTCGGCGACTGCCCTTGCGAGGGCCTCGGGGCTGCTGAAGTCGTTGGCGAATGCCAGGTGGATCACGCCGTCGGCCTGAGCGACACCGGCGCGGAGGATGTCCAGGTCGGCGAGGCCTCCCCGGAGCGGCTCGGCGCCGGCCGTCTCGGCGGCCAGCGCGGACGCGTCGGAGCGGGCGAGCGCGAGGACGGTGTGGCCGTTGCCGAGCAGTTCGGCGACGACGGCGGAACCGATCAGACCGGTGCCACCGGTGACAAAGACACGCATGGAACTCTCCTGGAAGTGATGGTGCAAGTGATGGGACTCTTGTCCCATCACCGTAGCAGAGTGATGGGACAAGAGTCCCGTCGCATATGATGGACCCATGGGTCGATGGGAACCAGGCGCGCGCGAGCGCCTCGTCGTGGCTGCCGTCGATCTGTTCACCGAGCAGGGGTACGACGCCACGACGGTCGCGCAGATCGCCGAGCGCGCCGGAGTCACCAAAAGCACCTTCTTCCGGCACTTCCCCGACAAGCGCGAGCTGTTGGTGGCCGGACAGGAGACGCTGAGCCGGCTGCTGGCCGAGGGGATCGCCGAGGCGCCCGCTGACGCCGGCCCGCTTGAGGCGGTCGCTGCCGGTCTGGAGCGCGCCTCCAGCGCGATGGGCGCCATGAACCGCGAGTTCGCCCCTCGCCTGAAGGCAGCCGTCGCCGCCAGCGCCGAACTTCAAGAGCGCGACGCCCTCAAAAGCGTCAGCCTCGCGGCCGCGATGACCACCGCCCTGATCGCCCGCGGCGTACCCGATCCGACCGCAGCTCTCGCGGGCGAGTTGGGCGTCCTAGCCTTCAAACGGGGCTACGCCGAATGGTCCGAGGGCGACCATGACGCCAACGACGAACTCGCCGGATACGCCCTGGCGGCCCTGGAGGAACTGCGCGCGGCGAGCGCATCGCTGGGCTGACCGCGTGGGTTTGGCATCTGATCACCGGCTGTTGGCTGAGGTTCAGAATCACTGCTGAGGTGGGGTTGTTGGGTGCGGGTCAGGGCCGAGGGGTAGTCGTGGTGGGCCGGTTGGTTTGGTGTGGCGTGGGGGCCGCCCCTTGAGGTTTGAGTTTCGCGACTCCGGGCCGGGCGTCAAGGGCGCTCCTCCGTCGCGTCGGCTACGCCGATTCCGCTGCGCTCCACCCTTGACACCCAACCCTCCATCGCAAGTACAGGCATGGGAGGGGCGGCCCGGGGGAGGGGTCCCCGGGGGGCTCAGTGGGAGGTGCCTGTTTCTTTCCGGCCTGCGGGTTGGTGGGTGGTGTGCGCGGCAGTGGAGTGGGGCTTCTGGGCTCTGTTTAGCGTCTGGCCGTTGTCTGTTGGTTGGGGTTCAGTCCCGCTGTGAGGGTGGGGTTGTTGGCTGCGGGTCAGACCCAAGAGGTAGTCGGGGTGGACCGGCAGGTCCTGTGCCACGTGGGGGCCGCCCCTCTGTTTTTGATTGTGGCGGGGTCGTGCCGGGCGTCAAGGGCGCTCCTTCGTCGCGTCGGCTGCGCCGATTCCGCTGCGCTCCACCCTTGACCCCCGTCCCGCCCCCGCTGAAGTACAGGTGGGAGGGGCGGCCCGGGGGAGGGGTCCCCGGGGAGCTCAGTGGGAGGTGCCTGTTTCTTCCCGGCCCGCGGCCCGGCGGGTGGTGTGCGCGGGAGTGGAATGGGGCGGTGGCGCGTCGGTTTGGCGTCTGATCACCGGTTGTTGGTTGGGGTTCAGGACCGCTGTGAGGGTGGGGTTGTTGTCTGCGGGTCAGACCCAAGAGGTAGTCGGGGTGGACCGGTAGGTCTCGTGCCGCGTGGGGGCCGCCCCTTGAGGTTTGAGTTTCGCGATTGCGGGCCGGGCGTCAAGGGCGCTCCTTCGTCGCGTCGGCTGCGCCGATTGCGCTGCGCTTCACCCTTGACTCCCGTCCCTCCATCGCAAGTGCAGGCATGGGAGGGGCGGCCCGGGGGAGGGGTCCCCGGGGGGCTCACTTGTGGGCCCTGTTTCTTTCCGGCCTGCGGCCCGGTGGGTGGATTGCGCACCAGTGGAGTGGGGTGGTGGCGCGTCGGCTCAGCGTCTGACCACCGTCCGTTTGCTGGGGTTCAAGACCGCTGTTGGGGTGTGTGGGTGGTGGGGTGGGTGGTGTTGTCCGGAAGGACAGTGGGCCTGTGCGGGCCGTCGATACGTCCTGAGGACGGCCTATCGCTACTCAGGACACAAGACCGACCTTGGAGGACTCCCAACGGCCGACTAAATGGGCGCATATGGGGCATTCGGCGATGGCTCTCATCCCCTCGCTCAGACTTGCGGGCTGCCCGGTGGCCTTTTGTGTCCTATGGATGCGAGGAGCGGATGGACACGGACCTGCCGCTCCACCGGGCCTCTGGCCTGGCGGATGGGATGGGCTGATGCCCGGGGTGTCACTCGGACACGAATCTCAGACACGGTCCTGAACCCCAGCAAGCAATGGACGGTCTGACGCTGAGCCGGTGCCGCCACCGCCCCATTCCACTGGTGCGCAATCCCACCACCGGTCCGCAGGCCGGGAAAGGACCGGCACCTCCCACTGAGCCCCCCGGGGACCCCTCCCCCGGGCCGCCCCTCCCACCTTCCTTCAGCGGGGGCGGGACGGGGGTCAAGGGTGACCGGAGGTCATCGGCTTGCCGACGCGACGAAGGAGCGCCCTTGACGCCCGGCACGGCCCCGCGACAATCAGAACAGGAGGGGCGGCCCCTACGTGGCACGGGACCTGCCGGTTCACCACGGCTACCTCTTGGTCGTGACCCGCAGTCGACAATCCCACCCCAGCAGCGGTCTTGAACCCCAACCGACAGACGGCGGTTTGACGCTGAGCAGAGGCCAGAAGCCCCATTCCACTGCCGCGCAGACCACCCACCGGCCCGCTGCCTCTGCCCTAACTTGCGCCCTTAACGGACGGCGAAGCCCGTCCCGGGTTGCTGTTTGGGACGGGCGTTGCCGGTGTTGTCGGGCCTCAGGCTTGAGCCTTGAGGGCCGTGACAAATGTGGTCCAGGAACCAGCGGGGATCATGAGTGCCGGACCGTGGGCGGTCTTGCTGTCGCGTACAGGGACCACACCGGGGAAGTCCTCCGTGATCTCGACGCATTCGCCCCCGTTGACATTGCTGTAGCTGCTCTTGCGCCAGCGGGCGGTGCTCAGCTCGGAAGCCTTTCGCATGGGCCGTAGTCCTCCATTGTCTTGTGGATCGACTCCGTCGACTCGGACAGGGAGAGGGAGAGGGCGAAGCCCGTCCCGGGTTGCTGTTTGGGACGGGCGTTGCCGGTGTTGTCAAGCCTTAGGCCTGAGCCTTGAGGGCCGTGATGAAGCTGGTCCAGGAACCAGCGGGGATGACGAGTGCGGGGCCGTGAGGGGTCTTGCTGTCGCGTACGGGGACGATGCCGGGGAAGTCCTCGGTGATCTCGACGCAGTTGCCCCCGTTGGTGTTGCTGTAGCTGCTTTTGCGCCAGCCAGCGGTGCTCAGCTCCGGGGTGTGTCGCATGGCTTGTAGTCCTCCATCGCCTTTCGGATCAACTCCGCGGAGTCGGCCGGCGAGAGGGAGTTGGCACGCAGTACTTCGTACTGTCGGCGCCACTTTTTGACCGCGTCACGGTCCTCATAGAGATGACCGGCCTGAATGCCCTCTTCGTAGGCCACTGCGGAGTCGTCAGGGAGCGTCAGCAAGGTGAGTGCACCACTCATGAGTGAGTGCGGGCCCGCGCTGAACGGCATCACCTGAACCTTACTGTCCGGAGTATCCACCTGAGCGAGCAATGAAGCCAGTTGTTTGTGCATGTACTCCACGCTTCCAACGCGCCGCCGCAGCACCGACTCGTCGATGATCGCCCATCGGAAGGGAGGCGAGTCCGAGTGCTGTCGCTCCTGTCGGGACATCCGAGCCGCAACCAGCGCCTCTACGTGCTCTTTGGTCAAGTGCTCTTGGCAACTGAGCAGCGCGCGGGCGTAGTCCTCGGTCTGAAGCGGGCCGGGAACCACCTGCGGTTCGTAGTTCTCGATGACCTCGGCACTCGCCTCGAAGTCCATGAACCGCCGGTACTGGTCCGGATGCGCCTCCCTCTTCGCCAGTTGGTACAGGTCCTGGAAGTGCTCGTCCGTGCCGAACGCCGCGTCCAGGCGGGCCGGGAGGTCGGGCGGTGGCATCAGTTCCGCCGTCTCGATGCGGGCGAGCGTGCTCTTGCTGGAGTTGAGGATGTCCGCGAGCTGTACGAGCGACAGATTGGCGCGTTCGCGGTGACGGCGTTGCTCCGAGCCGAAGTAGTGGCGGGCTGACAGATACGGGGTCAGGGTCTGGGGCTTGAACTTCATGGCTGCGTCTTTCTGTCGTTCTGTTCCCGTTCCGTTCTCAACGCTGGGACGGGACGCCGCTGTTGAGACCCATCTCACAGGGCGACGATGGGAGCACACACGGTAATCGTCCGTGTTCCTGTGCGCCAGAGGCGCCAGAAAGACCGGAGGAGGCAGGGCCGACATGTTCGTACCGAAGTCCGCGAAGACGCAGGCGCGTTGCCGGGAGGAGGTGGCCGCACGATGATGCCGACTGACTCGCAGGGCAGGCCCATGCGGTTGCTGCCGTGGACCACGGCGTCGGGAGCGCCCTGTTACCTCAGTGCCGCAGGGCCCGGCAGCCGGATGTCCCGGATGGCCGACGACGTCGAGGAAGAGCTGCTCATCTCCGCCGAGTGGCTGCTGGACGACGTCGAGCCGCTGCTCACCGCTCCGCCTGCGGACACGCAGGAGCTGATCCGGCTGTCCACGTCCCTCGCGGTCGCACTGCGCAACATCTTGCGGATCGCCGACAGCCGAGGCGCGCGGCTGCCGCAAGCCGGTACGGAAGAGGCCGTAGCCGCTACGGAAGAGCCCGCCGAACGCGGCAAGACCGAATGCTGCGGTGCCGAAACGGTGTGCCGCGCCTGCGAACGGCGGATCCACCCGTGACGCCGACGGCCGGGCGATACGTTGCCGTTATGACGGACTTGGTGGAAATTACTCAAGCTCGCGCCGACCTCGGGGACCTGTGCCGCCAGGTGGCCGCCAGTCGTGAACGCATTGCTGTCACCGACAACGGCACAGTGGTGGCCGTTCTCATCAGCCCTCAGGAACTTGCCGATCTTGAGGACGACCTGGCCATCGTGCGGAACCGTCTCAATGAGGCCCAGGGATTTCCCGAACCGGTGGTGACGCAGGAGCAGCTCCTCGCGGAACTCGCAGCGCGGGCCTGACCGGCCGGCCCGGCCGTCGCCACTGACGGGCGACACCGGCGGGCGCGGGGGCGCCCCGCCGGTGGGCGCCCCATCTGCCCGCTCACCCTTACGGCAGCGCCAGCATCCGTTCCAGTGCCAGCTGCGCGAAGTCCGCCGTCTCCTTGTCCACCTGGATGCGGTTGACCTCGTTGCCCTCGGCCAGTGACTCCAGCGCCCAGACCAGGTGCGGCAGGTCGATACGGTTCATGGTCGAGCAGAAGCAGACGGTCCTGTCGAGGAAGACGATCTCCTTGTCCTGCGCGGCGAAACGGTTCGCCAGGCGCTGGACCAGGTTCAGCTCGGTGCCGACCGCCCACTTGGAGCCCGCGGGCGCCGCCTCCAGTGTCTTGATGATGTATTCGGTCGAGCCGACATAGTCCGCCGCCGCGACGACCTCGTGCTTGCACTCGGGATGCACCAGGACGTTCACTCCCGGGACCCGCTCCCGTACCTCCTGGACGGAGTCCAGCGAGAAGCGTCCGTGGACCGAGCAGTGCCCGCGCCACAGGATCATCTTCGCGTCCCGCAGCTCCTGGGCCGTGAGACCGCCGTTCGGCTTGTGCGGGTTGTAGAGGACGCAGTCCTCCAGGGACAGCCCGAGCTCCCGTACCGCGGTATTGCGCCCGAGGTGCTGGTCGGGCAGGAAGAGCACCTTGTCGCCCTGCTCGAAGGCCCAGTTCAGCGCGCGCTCGGCGTTCGAGGACGTGCAGATCGTGCCGCCGTGCTTGCCGGTGAAGGCCTTGATGTCGGCCGAGGAGTTCATGTACGAGACGGGCACGACCCGCTCGGCTATCCCGGCCTCGGTCAGTACGTCCCAGCACTCCGCGACCTGCTCGGCCGTGGCCATGTCGGCCATGGAGCAGCCGGCGGCCAGATCCGGCAGGACGACCTTCTGGTCCTCGGAGGTGAGGATGTCCGCCGACTCGGCCATGAAGTGCACACCGCAGAAGACGATGTACTCGGCGTCGGGCCGCGCCGCCGCGTCCCTGGCGAGCTTGAAGGAGTCCCCGGTGACATCCGCGAACTGGATGACCTCGTCACGCTGGTAGTGGTGGCCGAGGACGAAGACCTTGTTCCCGAGCTTCTCCTTGGCCACGCGGGCACGCTCCACCAGGTCCGGGTCGGACGGGGAGGGCAGATCGCCGGGACACTCCACGCCCCGTTCGCTGCGCGGGTCGGCCTCGCGGCCGAGCAGCAGCAGGGCCAGCGGTGTCGGCTGGACAGCGAGATCCTGTCGGGTCTGGGCGGTGGTCACGTCACGCACCCTTTCTTCTCTGCGAGCGGAGTCTTCTCTGCGAACGAGTCTGAGCGAGTCTGCG
The DNA here is from genome assembly GCF_042732975.1 of Streptomyces sp. NPDC059743. Classification (NCBI taxonomy): domain Bacteria; kingdom Bacillati; phylum Actinomycetota; class Actinomycetes; order Kitasatosporales; family Streptomycetaceae; genus Streptomyces; species Streptomyces sp. NPDC059743. The sequence continues at coordinate 47,914 of NZ_JBHWGS010000006.1, forward strand.
AAGCCTTTTCGTCTATTTGACGTTATCTATCATAACCTGATTCACGTCACTTTGACGATGCCGATAGCGTCGATGTGACGCATTCCAGGCAGGGCCGCCCGCTGACGATTCAGGAGCCGGTGTGCGAGCATGAAGGAGGCAAAAAGACACGCGCCAGTGCCCGGAATGAATCCGCGGCCGAGCCGGTTGAACTGTCGGCAAGCAGTCCGTACAACCCGGGAGAGAAGCAGATGTCCGTATCGGACGACACCACCACCGTGAGCGACGGCATCCTCCTGTCCGACGCCGCCGCGGGCAAGGTCAAGGCCCTGCTGGACCAGGAAGGCCGGGACGACCTCGCACTGCGGGTCGCCGTTCAGCCCGGCGGCTGCTCCGGCCTGCGTTACCAGCTCTTCTTCGACGAGCGCTCGCTCGACGGCGACGTCGTCAAGGAGTTCGGCGGGGTCAAGGTCGTCACCGACCGGATGAGCGCTCCGTACCTCGGCGGCGCGTCCATCGACTTCGTCGACACCATCGAGAAGCAGGGCTTCACGATCGACAACCCGAACGCGTCGGGCTCCTGCGCCTGCGGCGACTCCTTCAGCTAGGCCGGACACGGCCTAGGCCTGCTGAGCCCTTCCGCAGCAGACAGAGAAAGGCGGCGGTCCCCCCTCGGGCCCGCCGCCTTCCCAGTGCGCACCCGACCGGGCACGCACGTCTTCAGGCTCCGCCGCCTCAGCTGTGCGGCACGAGCTCGCCCGTCACCGCGTCGACCACCCGGCGCTCGCCCAGCGGCCTCTCCAGCGTCACCGTCACGGTCTGCGCCTTGGCCATCGCCACACAGACCTGGTCCGGGCCGGACGCCGAGTGGGAGATCCGCACCTTGACGGCCGTACCGCTCTCGTCCGCGTGGGCCGTGTACGTACCGCACACGCCGCCCATGAAGCGCAGGGCCAGACTCCGGCCGTCCACGCCGTACGACATCAGGCCCGGGTCGCTCAGCTTCGGTTTCGGCTCCGGCGCGCTCTTCGCCAGGGACTCCGGGGCCACGGCGAGCTGGACGAGTGTGCGCGACGGAGCGCCGCCGCCGGGCACCACCTCGAACAGCCAGGACGGTACGAGCGCTCCGCGGCCCTCCACCGTCCGCAGCGCCAGTCCGAGGACCGCCCTGTCGATCTCCACCGGCTCCGCGCCGGCCGGCACCGACGGCTCGCACCGGGCCGCCGCCGTCCCGTCCTCCAGCGGCATCGCGGTGGCGCAGTCGACGGCCGGGCCACGGCCACGGAGATCGGCGGACGCCTTGTTCAGCTCCTTCAGCGCCTCGTCCGCGCCGATCACCGGATACGCCTCGCCCGGCTCCGGCGCCGTCAACTGACCGGTGCCGTGGACCACTTGGCCGTCCGCGCCGATCTGGATGCCGGTCGACCAGCCATAGGTGGGCAGCCCGCCGATCACCGGATCCGCGTTCACCACCCGTACCGCGCCCATCAGTTGAGTGGCGTCGAGCTCCGCGTCGCTCTGGCCCAGCGCCTTCAGCACCGGAGCCGCCGCCCGCTTCGCCGCCGCCTCGCTCACGGCACCGCCCGTACCGCCCGTGGTGGCGCCCGTGCCCGTACCGCCGCCGCCGACGCTCGGGCAGCTCTTGCCCTTGAGACAGTTGTCACCGCCCGTCGCAGGGCCGAAGCGGTCGAAGGTCCACGTTCCCGGCGCCTGCTTGGTGACACGGAGCAGCGGTCCCGAACCGTCCTTGTCCGTACCGGCCTTCCAGAACGTACCGTCGGAACGCGGCGCGCCCGCCACTCCGAGCGCCTCGGCCAGCCGGGCCACCTCGTCCGCCGTGACCGCTCCGCTCACCCGGTGGACACGGGCCGTACCGGGACCGTCGGGCAGCTCGCCCTTGGCGCGGTAGATGAATCCACGTGGGTCGGGCTCGCCCGGCGCGATACCGAGCGGTGGCGGCGTGACATCGAGCGGCGGCGGGATGCGGTCGCCTCCCGGCGTACCGCTCCCGCCGCCCGTGTCGTCCGCGCCGCTGCCGCCGAAGGCACTCGTGGCGAAGTACGCGCCACCGCCACCGGCGATCAGTACCGCCGCCGCCACCGTGGCGACGAGCGGAGAACGCCGCCGACGCGGGCGGTCCGTGCTGTTCCCTGGGCGCTCCGTGCTGGCCACCGCTGTACTCCTTCGACCGCGTTCCCCCGGATGACATCGGTGGGACGGAAGCGAGGAGCGCCCGGTTCCCTGCGCGGAGCGGTGCGATGCGGTCCAGACACGGTCGAGACGCGCTCCATGGGCACCGTACGCACCGTCCGGCTCATGAAGAAAGGCCTACTATCGGGTAGATTCGGACCTTCATCAGACCTTAGGTAGGGCGCCGCCCGAACCGGTAGCGTGAACCGTCAACCGTTCTCCTTCATCAGGAGCGTTCACGCCGTGCGAATCGCAGTCACCGGCTCCATCGCCACCGACCATCTGATGACCTTTCCCGGCCGCTTCGCCGACCAGCTGGTCGCCGAGCAGCTCCACACGGTCTCCCTCTCCTTCCTTGTCGACAACCTTGAGGTGCGCAGGGGAGGTGTCGGGGCGAACATCTGCTTCGGCATGGGCCAGCTCGGCACCCGTCCGCTCCTGGTCGGCGCGGCCGGCGCGGACTTCGACGAGTACCGCGCGTGGCTCGACCGCCATGGTGTGGACACGGACTCGGTCCGGATCTCCGAGGTCCTGCACACGGCCCGGTTCGTCTGCACCACGGACGCCGACCACAACCAGATCGGCTCCTTCTACGCGGGCGCGATGAGCGAGGCCCGCCAGATCGAGCTGAAGAAGGTCGCCGACCGTGTCGGCGGACTCGACCTGGTGCTGATCGGCGCGGACGATCCCGAGGGCATGCTCCGGCACACCGAGGAGTGCCGTACCCGCGCGATCCCGTTCGCCGCCGACTTCTCGCAGCAGATCGCGCGTATGGAGGGCGAGGAGATCCGTACGCTGCTCGACGGCGCGACGTATCTCTTCTCCAACGAGTACGAGAAGGGACTCATCGAGTCCAAGACCGGCTGGAGCGACGCCGAGATCCTCTCCAAGGTCGGCCACCGGGTGACGACTCTCGGCAAGCGCGGCGTCCGTATCGACCGGGCCGGCGAGGAGCCGATCGTGGTCGGCTGCCCGGAGGAGGAGACCAAGGCCGACCCGACGGGCGTCGGCGACGCCTTCCGCGCCGGTTTCCTCTCCGGACTCTCCTGGGGCGTCGGACTGGAGCGCGCGGCCCAGGTCGGCTGCATGCTCGCGACGCTGGTCATCGAGACCGTGGGCACGCAGGAGTACACCCTGCGCAGGAACCACTTCATGGAGCGCTTCACCAAGGCGTACGGGCATGACGCGGCGGCCGAGGTCCAGGCGCATCTGCCCGAGACGGCCGCGCCCGACGCGACGCCCGCCTAGACCGGGCCGCAGCTCACCCCGGACCGGACCGGGCTACGAGATCCGGCGGACCACATAAGCGACACCGTGGTCCGCCGGCCGCTCGCCCAGATACTCCTGACCGCGCATCTCGCACCACGCGGGAATGTCCAGCCGCGCCGCCTCGTCGTCCGACAGGACCGTCACCGTCCCGCCCACCGGCACCTCGCCGAAGATCTTGGCCAGCTCGATCACCGGGATCGGGCACCGTCTGCCGAGCGCGTCCACGACCAGCGCCGGCGTCCCGCCCGGACCGGCGGCGGAGACCGGCGCGCCGAGCCGTACGCGTACTCCGGACACCGCCCCGGGCAGCACCTCCAGGAACCGGTCCACCTCCGCCTCCGGCGTACCGAGCGGCAGCGAGACCCGGACATTTCCCTCCGACAGCACTCCCATCGCCCGCAGCACATGGCTCGGAGTCAGCGTGCTGCTCGTGCAGGACGAACCGGACGATACGGAGAAGTCCGCGCGGTCCAGCTCGTGCAGCAGCGCCTCTCCGTCGACATAGAGACAGGAGAAGGTGACGAGATGCGGGAGCCGGTGCTCCGGATCGCCCACCACCTCGACATCCGGCACCAGTTCAGGCACCCGCGCCCTGATCCGGTCCACCAGCGCCCGCAGCCGTACCGCCTCGTCCGCCGCTTCGGCGCGTACCGCCCGCAGTGAGGCCACCGCCGCCACGATCGCCGGGATGTTCTGGAAGCCCGGCGCGCGTCCCGACTCCCGTTCGTCGGCGGGACCTTGAGGAGCGAACCGGACTCCCTTGCGTACGGCGAGCAGCCCGACGCCCGCCGGACCGCCCCACTTGTGCGCGCTCGCCGTCAGCAGCGACCAGGCGCCCTCCACCGGGCCCCAGCCCAGCGACTGCGCCGCGTCCACCAGCAACGGGACTCCTCGGCTACGGCAGGCCTCGGCCACCTCTGCGACCGGCTGCTCCGTGCCCACCTCGTGGTTGGCGGACTGGAGACAGGCCAGCGCGGTGTCCTCGCGCAGGGCCTTGGCGTACTCCTCCGGCGACACCGCTCCGTAACGGTCCACCGGCACCTCGGTCACCTCGCCGCCCGTCACCGCCTCATGGGCCGACGCGGCGTGCAGTACGGAGGAGTGCTCCACCGCGGAGACCACGAGATGGCGTCCGGCCCGCCGTCGGCCCGAGAGCGCACCGGACATTCCGGAATGCACCGCATATGTTCCCGAAGGAGTGAAAGTCAGCTCGTCGGGACGGCAGCCGACCGCCTCCGCGGCGGCCTCGCGCGCCGCGTCCAGCAGCAGGACGGCCCGCCGTCCCTCGCGGTAGAGCCGGGCGGGATCCGCCCATCCTTCGTCGAGGGAGGCCTGGAGGGCCTGCCGGGCGACGGGATGCAGCGGAGCGGAGGACGCGACGTCGAAGTAGGACACACCACCACGCTAGAACTTTTCTTACGGATCTTGCCGGGCCGGCCCCGTTGTCGCGGCCCCGGAGGCGCCTCAAAGCAGCCCGGAAGCGGCCCTGAAGCGGCTTCGAAGCAGCCCGGAGGTGGGCATTCCACCCCCTCGGAGTGCGGCGCGGCGCGTTGGGCACCCTCCCCGCACGGCCCCAAAACGAGTCCAGTAGGGTTTGGTCCGCATAAACATCCAAACCCCTGCCCGCGTCAGGGCCGGCGACCGACCTGCGAGACGGCCGCGGCCGGCCGCGCGGGCGAGACTCTCGGGAAGGCGCTACGTGAGTCCCAACGGCTCCGACCGCTCGTCGCGGCGCCCGATGCGGCGGAAGCTGCCGCAGGTGCTGACTGCGGGCCTGATCCTCGCGACCGCCACCGGTTGCACATACAAGGACTTCCCCCGCCTCGGAATGCCCACCCCGGTCACGGAAGAGGCTCCCAGGATCCTCTCCCTCTGGCAGGGCTCGTGGGCGGCAGCGCTCGTCACGGGCATCCTGGTATGGGGTCTGATCCTGTGGAGCGTCATCTTCCACCGGCGCAGCCGCACGAAGGTGGAGATCCCTCCGCAGACCCGGTACAACATGCCCATCGAGGCGCTGTACACCGTGGTCCCGCTCATCATCGTCTCGGTGCTCTTCTACTTCACCGCACGTGACGAGACGAAGCTCCTCTCCCTCTCCGAGAAGCCGGCCCACACCGTGAACGTGGTCGGCTACCAGTGGAGCTGGGGCTTCAACTACATCGAGAACGTGGACGGCAACCCGTCGACGGGCAGCACGATTCCCAAGCAGCTCGACGCCATTCCCAACCGGTTCACGAAGCAGTTCCCCAAGGGTGCCGAAGGCGTCTACGACGCCGGTGTCCCGGGCCAGCGCAATCCCCAGACCGGCAACCCGGGCCCGACCCTGTGGCTGCCCAAGGGCGAGAAGGTCAGGTTCATCCTGACCTCGCGTGATGTCATCCACTCCTTCTGGGTGGTGCCGTTCCTGATGAAGCAGGACGTCATCCCGGGGCACACCAACTCCTTCGAGGTGACTCCGAACCAGGAGGGCACCTTCCTGGGCAAGTGCGCCGAGCTGTGCGGCGTCGACCACTCGCGGATGCTCTTCAACGTCAAGGTGGTCTCTCCGGAGCGCTACCAGAAGCACCTGGAAGAGCTGGCCGAGAAGGGCCAGAACGGCTATATCCCGTCGGGCATCGCGCAGACGGATCCGGCCAAGAACGCGGAGACGAACAAACTGTGAGCATCCTCAACGAACCCCAGGGTGCCGCCGCCGCAGCGAAGGACTCGTACGAGAACGAGCTGCCGGTACGGCGCAAGCAGCCGGGCAATGTCGTCGTGAAGTGGCTGACCACCACCGATCACAAGACGATCGGCACGATGTATCTGATCACGTCGTTCGTGTTCTTCTGCATCGGCGGTGTGATGGCGCTCTTCATGCGCGCCGAACTGGCCCGTCCCGGCACGCAGATCATGTCGAACGAACAGTTCAACCAGGCGTTCACGATGCACGGCACGATCATGCTGCTGATGTTCGCGACGCCGCTGTTCGCCGGATTCGCCAACTGGATCATGCCGCTCCAGATCGGTGCGCCCGATGTGGCGTTCCCGCGGCTGAACATGTTCGCGTACTGGCTGTACCTCTTCGGCTCGATCATGGCCGTGAGCGGCTTCCTCACTCCGCAGGGCGCCGCCGACTTCGGCTGGTTCGCCTACTCGCCGCTGTCGGACGCGGTCCGTTCACCGGGCATCGGCGCCGATCTGTGGATCATGGGTCTGGCCTTCTCCGGCTTCGGTACGATCCTCGGCTCGGTCAACTTCATCACCACGATCATCTGTATGCGCGCGCCCGGCATGACGATGTTCCGGATGCCGATCTTCACCTGGAACGTGCTGCTGACCGGTGTGCTGGTCCTGCTGGCCTTCCCGGTGCTGGCCGCCGCGCTCTTCGCGCTGGAGGCGGACCGTAAGTTCGGCGCGCATGTCTTCGACTCGGCCAACGGCGGAGCGCTGCTCTGGCAACACCTCTTCTGGTTCTTCGGCCATCCAGAGGTGTACATCATCGCCTTGCCGTTCTTCGGCATCGTCTCCGAAGTGATCCCGGTCTTCAGCCGCAAGCCGATGTTCGGCTACATCGGTCTGATCGGCGCGACCATCTCCATCGCGGGTCTCTCCGTGACGGTGTGGGCGCACCACATGTATGTGACCGGCGGTGTGCTGCTGCCGTTCTTCTCGTTCATGACCTTCCTGATCGCGGTACCGACCGGTGTGAAGTTCTTCAACTGGATCGGCACCATGTGGAAGGGCTCACTGTCCTTCGAGACACCGATGCTCTGGACGATCGGCTTCCTGGTCACCTTCACCTTCGGTGGTCTGACCGGTGTGATCCTGGCGTCGCCGCCGATGGACTTCCATGTCTCCGACTCGTACTTCGTGGTCGCGCACTTCCACTACGTCGTCTTCGGCACCGTGGTGTTCGCGATGTTCGCCGGATTCCACTTCTGGTGGCCGAAGTTCACCGGCAAGATGCTGGACGAGCGGCTCGGGAAGATCACCTTCTGGACGCTCTTCATCGGCTTCCACGGCACCTTCCTCGTCCAGCACTGGCTGGGCGCCGAAGGAATGCCACGCCGTTACGCGGACTATCTCGCCTCCGACGGATTCACCGCGCTGAACACCATTTCCACGATCAGCTCGTTCGTCCTCGGACTGTCGATCCTGCCGTTCCTGTACAACGTCTGGAAGACCGCCAAGTACGGCAAGAAGGTCGAGGTCGACGACCCGTGGGGCTATGGACGTTCGCTCGAATGGGCGACTTCCTGCCCGCCGCCGCGGCATAACTTCCTCACTCTGCCGAGGATCCGTTCGGAATCCCCGGCATTCGATCTCCACCACCCGGAGGTCGCCGCGCTCGAACAGCTCGAAAGCGTCGGGCACGGCGGCGAGCCCGCCCTCGCCGGTGGCAAGGAGGCCGGGAAGTGAAGATCCAAGGCAAGATGTTCATCTGGCTGAGCGTCTTCATCCTGGCCGCCGCCGTGCTGTACGGCGTGTGGTCGAAGGAGCCGGCCGGTACGACCGCGCTGTTCCTGGCCTTCGGGCTGAGCGTCATGATCGGCTTTTATCTGGCCTTCACCGCCCGCCGGGTGGACGCGATGGCCCAGGACAACAAGGAAGCCGATGTCTCGGACGAGGCCGGTGAGGTGGGCTTCTTCGCCCCGCACAGCTGGCAGCCGTTCTCGCTCGCCATCGGCGGCGCGCTGGCCTTCCTCGGGATCGCGATCGGCTGGTGGCTGCTGTACTTCTCGCTGCCGCTGATCCTGGTCGGTCTGTGGGGCTGGGTCTTCGAGTTCTACCGGGGCGAGAGCCAGAACCAGTAGAACGCGCTGTAGTGCCTCCTGGGGCCCGTCTTACTCGAACGGAGTAGGGCGGGCCCCCGTTCGTACCTCTCGTCGCGCGCTGAGTGAAAGATCTTCCTACCGTGTGCTCATGAACCACACGCCACGTCTGCGCGCTGTCCTCACCTGCACTCTGCTGGTCGTGTCCCTTGGCGCGAGCGCCAGCGCGTGCAGCAGTGACGACGGGCCGCACCCGCTCTCCGGGAAGCCGCGTGAAGCCGCCCCGGGGAAGATCGTCTTCAGTACGCCCGCGGGCGCCACCAAGGTCGATCCCAACAAGCCGCTCGAAGTGACCGCCAAGGGCGAGCGGATCACGGACGTCAACGCCGTCGACAAGGCGGGCCACTATCTGGCGGGTGAACTCACCGCCGACGGGCTGCGCTGGCACTCCACGGCACCACTGGCGGCCGGCTCCCGCTACACCGTCAAGGTCGCCACCGAGGACAAGAAGGGCAAGCCGGGCTCGCGGACGGTCACCTTCGAGACCATGCCCGCCAAGCGGACGCTCACGGTCGAATTCGGGCCGGACGCGGGCGAGTACGGCGTGGGCCAGCCCATCACCGCCACGCTCAGCCAGCCGATCACGGACAAGAAGGCCAGGGATGTCATCGAACGGTCGCTGAAGGTCCGTGCCTATCCCGCGGCGGAGGAGGGCGCCTGGCACTGGGTGGACGACGAGGAGCTGCACTACCGGCCCAAGGAGTACTGGCCCGCGAACGGCAAGGTCACCGCCTACAGCACCCTCCAGGGCGTGAAGATCAGCGACAAGCTGTACGGCGGTGCCGTCAAACCGCTCAAGCTGACCACCGGCGACCGCGTCGAGGCCATCGTCGACGCCAGCTCCCACTACATGACGCTGTTCCGCAACGGCGAAGAGGTCACCAGCATCCCGGTGACCACCGGCAAGCCCGGCTTCTCCACCCGTAACGGCATCAAGGTCATCCTGGGCAAGGAGTACTTCGTACGGATGCGCGGTACGAGCGTCGGTATCGGCGGCGGTGAGGGCTACGACCTTCCCGTGTACTGGGCGACCCGGGTCACCTGGAGCGGTGAGTACGTACACGCCGCGCCCTGGTCCGTGGGCTCGCAGGGATCCGCGAACGTCAGCCACGGCTGTGTCGGTATGTCCACCGCGAACGCGGCCTGGTTCTTCGAGAACGTGCAGGAGGGCGATCTCGTACAGGTGATCAACAGCGCCGGCGACTACATGGAGGACTTCGGCAACGGCTTCGGCGACTGGAACGTGGACTGGGAGGACTGGCGCGAGGGCAGCGTTCTGCTCGCCGGGACGAGGGAGGGCACCAGCCCCGCCGACCCGGCCCGCCTCCGCCCGCTGGTCTGAAATCCGGACACCCAGGTCCTGCCGTCCCTCGTGGGCGGCAGGACCTGGCCCGTTTCCGGTCTGCTCAGGTGTCTGTCAGCTGTCTGTCCGCTCAGGCGCTGATGGCGAGCCGGTGGCGGAGCAGGGCGGCCAGGGCGTCCGCGAAGCCGACCGGTTCGACCGGCAGTGTCACCGCCGCGTCCGCACGGCTCCAGGTGGCCAGCCAGGCGTCCTGCGGGCGTCCCATGAGCAGCAGCACGGGCGGGCAGTTGAAGATCTCGTCCTTGATCTGCCGGCAGACGCCCATCCCGCCCGCGGGCACCGTCTCGCCGTCCAGTACGCAGACGTCGATCCCGCCCCGGTCGAGCTGTTCCAGCAGGGCGGGCAGAGTCGCGCACTCCAGGAACTCGACGGGCGGTACGTCGGCGGCCGGCCGGCGTCCCGCTGCCAGCCGGACCTGCTCGCGGGTGTTCGCGTCGTCGCTGTAGACCAGCACCGTGGCGGTCGGCTGCATTGTTCCTCCGTGACATCAGTGTCTGCGAGGGCTCCAGGGCTCCGTCGCCCTGAACCGATGCGCGGATGCTACTCCGTCGGAGACCGAGTCAGCACGGGTACCGACACCGTTCGCCGGCCCGTTCGAGCTGGGCACACTCCACGGACACACCGAACGGCACCCCCCGGAGTCAGGGCGGGATAAGCGACCGACATAATGTCGGTCGTGGCGACAGCAACGACAGTAGAAACCGGGCACGCGCACCCGTCGGTCAACCGGCCGAACCTCACCAGCGTCGGAACCATTATTTGGCTGAGTTCCGAGCTGATGTTCTTCGCGGCCCTCTTCGCGATGTACTTCACCCTGCGATCGGTGATGGGCGCGGCGCACTGGAAGGAGATGGCGTCGCACCTGAACATCCCGTTCTCGGCGACGAACACCACGATCCTGGTGCTCTCCTCCCTCACCTGCCAGCTCGGCGTCTTCGCCGCGGAGCGGGGCGATGTGAAGAAGCTCCGCTCCTGGTTCGTGGTCACGTTCGTGATGGGCGCGATCTTCATCGGCGGCCAGGTCTTCGAGTACACCGAGCTTCTGAAGCAGGACGGCCTCTCGCTGTCCTCGGATCCGTACGGCTCGGTGTTCTATCTGACGACCGGCTTCCACGGGCTGCACGTGACGGGAGGTCTGATCGCGTTCCTGCTGGTTCTGAGCAGGACCTACGCGGCCAAGAGGTTCACCCACGAGCAGGCGACCGCGGCCATCGTCGTGTCGTATTACTGGCACTTCGTCGATGTCGTCTGGATCGGCCTCTTCGCCACGATCTACTTGATCAAGTAGCCGGGTCCCGCGCCCAAGCGCACACAATCCAGAAACACCGACGCAGAAGATCCTGACACCGGGGTAATCCGTGAAAAAGCTCTCCGCACGACGACGCCATCCGCTGGCGGCGGTCGTCGTCCTACTCCTCGCGCTGGCGGCCACCGGGGGGCTGTACGCCGCGTTCGCGCCCGCGGGCACGGCACAGGCTGACGAGACCGCCCAGTCCCTCGCCATCGAGGAGGGCAAGAAGCTCTACTCCGTCGGCTGCGCAAGCTGCCACGGAACCGGCGGTCAGGGCAGCAGCGACGGCCCGCCCCTGGTCGGCGTCGGCTCCGCCGCCGTGGACTTCCAGGTCGGCACCGGCCGTATGCCCGCGCAGCAGCCCGGCGTGCAGGTGCCGAAGAAGAAGGTCATCTACTCGCAGGCCGAGATCGACCAGCTCGCCGCGTACATCGCGTCCCTCGGCGCCGGTCCGATCATCCCGACCGAGAACCAGTACAACCCCGCCGGCGCGGATATCGCCCGAGGCGGCGATCTGTTCCGTACCAACTGCACCCAGTGCCACAACTTCACCGGCGAGGGCGGAGCGCTCACCGGTGGCAAGAGCGCGCCGAATCTTGAGGGTGTGAGCCCGAAGCACATCTACGAGGCCATGCAGACCGGCCCGCAGAACATGCCTTCGTTCCCCGACTCGACGATGCCGGAGCAGCAGAAGAAGGACATCATCGCGTACATCCAGGCGGTGAACGGAGAGAAGGCGTCGAGCCCCGGCGGTCTCAAGCTGGGCGGCCTCGGCCCTGTCAGTGAAGGTCTCTTCGGCTGGATCTTCGGGCTGGGTGTTCTGATCGCAGCCGCCGTCTGGGTCGCGGCCCACACCGCTAAGGCCAAGAAGTCATGAGTAGCCAAGAAGAGTTTCCAGAGAAGAACCTGCCGAGCGAGCAGGGCGACGCGCACGGCGCGGTGGAGCGCGCGGACGATCCGTTCGCCGATCCGGGACTGCCGGCCCACCGGCCGCGTATACAGGACATCGACGAGCGGGCGGCCAAGCGGTCCGAGCGCACGGTGGCGATGCTGTTCCTGCTGTCGATGCTGGCGACCGTCGCGTTCATCGCCTCGTTCGTGGCGTTCCCGGTCGGCAAGATCGTCTATATCTTCCCGCTGGGCCATGTCAGCATCCTGCACTTCTCGCTGGGTGTGACGCTCGGCATCGCCCTGTTCTGCATCGGCGCGGGCGCGGTCCACTGGGCCCGGACGCTGATGTCGGACGTGGAGACGGCGGACGACCGCCATCCGATCGAGGCACCGCCCGAGGTCAAGACGAAGGTCCTGGCGGACTTCGCGGCCGGTGCGGCGGAGTCCGGCTTCGGCCGGCGCAAGCTGATCCGCAACACACTGTTCGGCGCGGTGGCGCTGGTGCCGCTCGCCGGTGTGGTGCTGCTGCGCGACCTCGGTCCGCTGCCCGAGAAGAAGCTCCGCTCCACGATGTGGGCAAAGGGCAAGCAGCTCATCAACATGAACACCAATCAGCCGCTGCGTCCCGAGGACGTCGTGGTGGGCTCGCTCACCTTCGCCATGCCGGAGGGCCTGGAGGAGCACAGCGAGGACTTCCAGAAGCAGATCGCCAAGGCGGCCCTGATGATCGTCCGGATCCAGCCGGACGAGATCAAGGACAAGCGTGAACTCGACTGGTCCCACCAGGGGATCGTGGCGTTCTCCAAGATCTGCACCCATGTCGGCTGCCCGATCAGCCTGTACGAGCAGCAGACGCACCATGTGCTCTGCCCGTGCCACCAGTCCACCTTCGACCTCTCCGACGGCGCCCGCGTCATCTTCGGCCCGGCCGGTCACCCCCTTCCGCAGCTGCGGATCGGTGTGAACGGCGAGGGCAACCTCGAGGCGCTCGGCGACTTCGACGAGCCCGTCGGTCCTGCCTTCTGGGAGCGCGGATGAGTACCAGCACTGCTTCGGACGACAAGAACCGCAGGGTGCCCGCGGGTGAGCGGGTCGCCGACTGGGCGGACGGCCGGCTGGGGATCTACTCCCTGGCCAAGGCCAATATGCGGAAGATCTTCCCGGACCACTGGTCCTTCATGCTCGGTGAGATCGCGCTCTACAGCTTCATCATCATCATCCTCACCGGTGTGTATCTGACGCTGTTCTTCCACCCGTCGATGAACGAGGTGGTCTACCACGGCAGTTACGTCCCGCTCCAGGGCGTACGGATGTCGGAGGCGTACGCCTCGACGGTGGACATCAGCTTCGACGTCCGCGGCGGTCTGCTGATCCGGCAGATCCACCACTGGGCCGCGCTGATCTTCCTCGCGGCCATGCTGGTGCACATGATGCGCGTCTTCTTCACGGGCGCGTTCCGCAAGCCGCGTGAGGTCAACTGGCTGTTCGGCTTCCTGCTGTTCGTGCTGGGCATGTTCACCGGCTTCACCGGTTACTCGCTCCCGGACGACCTGCTCTCCGGTACCGGTGTCCGCTTCATGCAGGGCGCGATCCTGTCGGTGCCGGTCGTCGGAACGTATCTCTCGATGTTCCTGTTCGGCGGCGAGTTCCCCGGCGGCGACTTCGTGGCCCGGTTCTACTCGGTCCATATCCTGCTGCTGCCCGGCATCATGCTGGGACTGGTCGTGGCCCATCTGATCCTGGTCTTCTACCACAAGCACACCCAGTTCGCGGGCGCGGGCCGGACGAACAAGAACGTCGTGGGCATGCCGCTGCTGCCGGTCTACATGGCCAAGGCCGGAGGCTTCTTCTTCCTGGTCTTCGGGCTCATCACGATCGTCTCCGCCATCGCCACGATCAACCCGATCTGGGCGCTCGGGCCCTACCGCCCGGACCAGGTGTCCACCGGAGCCCAGCCCGACTGGTACATGGGCTTCTCCGAGGGCCTCATCCGTGTGATGCCCGGCTGGGAGATCAACTTCCTGGGACACACCCTGGTACTGGGTGTCTTCATCCCGCTGGTGATCTTCCCGCTGGTGCTGGTCGCGATCGCGGTCTATCCGTTCATCGAGGGCTGGGTCACCCGCGACAACCGCGAGCACCACATCCTGGACCGCCCGCGCAACGCGCCGACCCGTACGGCGTTCGGTGTGGCCTGGCTGACGTGGTACTTCATCCTGCTCGTCGGCGGCGGCAACGACCTGTGGGCGACGCACTTCCATCTGTCGATCAACGCGATCACCTGGTTCGTGCGGGTCTTCTTCTTCGTCGGACCGGTCATCGCCTTCGTCGTCACCAAGCGGATCTGTCTGGGCCTTCAGCGGCGCGACGCCGAGAAGGTGCTGCACGGACGTGAGTCCGGTGTCATCAAGCGGCTGCCGCACGGTGAGTTCATCGAGGTGCACACCCCGCTGGAGCAGGCCGATCTGCACAAGCTGACCGCCCACGAGCAGCACAAGCCGGCCGATCTCGGCCCGGCGGTGGACGAGAACGGCGTACGGCGCAAGGTCGGCCCGGCCGAGAAGCTCCGGGTCAAGCTGAGCAAGGGCTACTACGGCGAGGGCAGCCAGATCCCCAAGCCGACGGCCGAGGAGTACAACGAGATCGCCGCCGCGCACGGCCACGGCCATGAGGAGATCACCAGCGGCAAGCACTGATCCACCGGTTCGCCCGGTTCGCCACCACCGAGGGCCCCGGCCCGGTCTCCCCGCGAGGGACACCGGCCGGGGCCCTCGGTGTGCGGCCGTCCGTACTCCGGGCATCCGTCCTGCCGGCCGGGCGTACGCCGATAGGCTTGCGGCGTGGGCCTCGTACGCCTCGTACGGTCCACGCATCCGTCCCAGGACCCACCAGGAGCGAGCATGAGCGCTGTGACCCCCGTCGGAGGCGACACCGTGGCGGACCGCAGCTGGCCGGGCGTGCTGAATCCGCTGCTGCGCGGCGAGAATCTGAGCACGGAGGACACGGCGTGGGCCATGGACCGCATCATGAGCGGCGAGGCCACCGACGCGCAGATCGCCGGGTTCGCGGTCGCCCTGCGGGCGAAGGGCGAGACGGTCGAGGAGGTCTCGGGCCTGGTGCGCGCGATGTACGCGCACGCCAACACCATCGAGGTGGCGGGCCGTACGGTCGACATCGTCGGCACGGGCGGCGATCTTGCCAAGACCGTCAATATCTCCACCATGGCGGCGATCGTCGTGGCGGGCACCGGAGCGAAGGTCGTCAAGCACGGCAACCGCGCGGCCTCTTCGGCGAGCGGCGCCTCGGACGTACTGGAGAAGCTCGGCGTCAATCTGGAGCTGAGCCCGCAGCGGGTGGCCGAGGTCGCCGAGGAGGCCGGGATCACCTTCTGCTTCGCGGTGAAGTTCCATCCGGCGCTGCGGTACGCGGCCAAGGCCCGCAAGGAACTCGGCGCGCAGACCACCTTCAATGTCCTCGGACCGCTCACCAACCCGGCGCGGGTCAGGGCCCAGGCGGTGGGCGTGGCGGACGTACGGATGGCGCCGATCGTCGCGGGCGTGCTCGCCGAGCGCGGAAACTCCTCCCTGGTCTTCCGCGGCGACGACGGCCTGGACGAACTGACCACCACGGCGACGTCGCGGGTGTGGGTGGTACGGGACGGCAAGGTCACGGAGGAGGCCTTCGATCCGCGCGACGTGGGCCTGGAACTGGTCCCGATCGAGGCGCTGCGCGGCGCGGACGCGTCGTACAACGCGGATGTGGCGCGCCGGCTGCTGGCGGGCGAACCGGGCCCGGTCCGCGACGCGGTCCTCCTCAACGCGGCGGCGGCACTGGTGGCCCTGGACCCGACGGGCGACGCGCTGGCGGTGCAACTGAGTGCGGGGATGGCGAGGGCGGCGGAAGCGGTGGACTCGGGCGAGGCGAGGCGGACGCTGGAACGGTGGGTGACGGCAAGCCACCGCGACGCGTAGCTCGCCTCCCGGCGTGGGCCGCCGTGCGGCGGGGGCGTTTCGCGCCTGCGGCGCGGGGGCCGGTGCGGTGGTGGGTGCGGGTGTCGGGGCCTCCGGAGGTACATGTCCGGACGGCATGATTTACGCCGCGTGCGGGTGGGTTGTCGGGTGCGGGTTTCGTGTGCGGCACAAATCACGCTTTAGTGTCCGGACACGCACCTCCTACGACCCCGCCCCCCTCCCGCCGCATGCCGGGTTTCCGCCCGTCCGGGCCCGCACATCCAGCCCGTCCGGCGTTTGAGGACGGAACGGCTCACCCCGGCGCCGGGTGCCCGCTCGGTAGGGGTCAGCTCCTCGGCGTACTCCGGCCGCAGGCCGGAAAATCCAGCCCGTCCGGCGATTGAGGACGGAACCGGTCCCCCCCGCGCGGACGTTGTGGCATACTTTTTGACCAGGTCATGAGCGACAGCGATTACGGCCCCGGCTCGCTGTCCGGCAACCCTCCGTCCGTGGCGGGGTGCCCCGGGTGAAGACCAGGCCGTGGGCAGCGAGGTCCGCGGCAAGCGCGGGCCCTTTGGGGTCCTGGTCCCCAAGGGAGCCGTTTCGTGAGCCCGAACGCCGTCACCACGATCACCGCCGAGCCTCTGCCCGTGCTCGGGCGGGATGTCACCGTGCCGCTTGTCACCGGCGGTGAGGTCACTTACGCCGCGCTCGACTACGCGGCCAGCGCGCCCGCCCTTCAGCGGGTGTGGGACGACGTCGCCGCGTACGCGCCGTACTACGGCAGTGTCCACCGCGGCGCCGGTTATCTCTCGCAGCTCTCCACCGATCTCTTCGAGAACAGCCGCCGCACGGTCGCGGAGTTTCTCGGCTGCCGCCCCGGCGACCAGGTCGTCTTCACCCGCTCGACCACCGACTCGCTGAATCTGCTCGCCGCGGTGCTTCCGGCCGACTGCCAGGTGTTCGTCTTCGAGACCGAGCACCACGCCTCCCTGCTGCCCTGGCGCGAGGCCCGGGTCAGCTATCTGAACGCGCCGCGCACTCCGGCCGAGGCCGTCGCGACCCTGGAGCGGGCGCTCGCGGAGCGCGATTCGGAGGGCCCGGCGCTGGTCTGTGTGACCGGGGCGTCCAATGTGACCGGTGAGCTGTGGCCCGTACGGGAGCTGGCCGCCGCCGCGCACGCGCACGGCGCCCGGATCGTGCTCGACGCCGCGCAGCTCGCTCCGCATCACCCGGTGGACATCGCCGCGCTGGATGTCGACTGGGTCGCCTTCTCCGGGCACAAGCTGTACGCGCCGTTCGGCTCCGGAGTGCTTGCGGGCCGCGCCGACTGGCTCCAGGACGCCGAGCCCTATCTCGCGGGCGGCGGCGCCAGCCGTGCGGTGGCCCGCCGGAGCGACGGCGGCGTCGATGTCGTGTGGCACAGCACGGCCGCCCGCCACGAGGCCGGTTCGCCCAATGTCATCGGCGTGTACGCGATCGCCGCCGCCTGCCGGGCCCTCACCGAAGCGGGCTTCGACGCCCTTGTCGACCGTGAGCAGAGGCTTGTCGCCCGGGTGCGCGCCGGTCTCGCCGAGGTGCCCGAGGTCAAGGTCCTCTCGCTGTTCGGCGACGAGGCGCCGCGCGTCGGCGTCCTGTCGTTCGTGGTCGAGGGATGGAACAGCTCGCACTTCGCCGCCGCGCTCTCCGCGGAGTACGGCATCGGCGTACGGGACGGTCTCTTCTGCGCGCATCCGCTGGTGCGTACCCTGCTGGGCACCGACCCGCAGGACCCGGGCGAGTGCGGCGCTCCGGAGGCCGAGCCGGGCGAGCGCTCGCTGAACGCGATCCGCGTCAGCTTCGGCGCCGGCACTCCGGACGAGCACGTGGACCGCTTCGTCCGTGCCGTACGGGAGCTGGTGAGTGACGGAGCGCGCTGGAACTACCGTACGGAGGACGGCCGTTGCGTCCCGGACCGGGACGGCGCCACAGCCTGACGTACGAAGCCCGAGGCGGCCTTACGCGTCGAGTCCGATGGCGAAGGCCGCTTCGAGGTCGTGCTGTGAGTACGTACGGAACGCCACATGCGTGTCCGTGGCCTCGACGCCCTCGATCTTGCTGATCCGGCCGGGGATCACATCCGCCAGATCGTCGTGCTTGGCCACCCGCACCATGGCGATCAGGTCGTACGTACCGGTCACCGAGAAGACCTCGCTGACGCTGTCCAGCGCGGCGATCGACTCCGCGATCTCGGGGATCCGGTCCACGCTGGTCTTGATGAGCACGATCGCGGTGATCACGGTTGACGTTCTCCCTCGGTGGCCGCGGTGTGGTCTCCCACTCTATCGGTACGCCAGTACCGCCCCCAGGCGTAGAGAAAACCGGTGGCGAAGCCCACGAGATGCGCGAGATAGGCCACGCCGGGCCCCGAGCCCGCGCCGCGCGCCGCCAGCCACTGGAGCGCGAACCAGAAGATCAGCACGATCCAGGCCGGGAAGCGCAGCGGCAGGAAGAACAGGAACGGGAAGAGACTGGTGACCCGGGCCTTCGGGAAGAGATAGAGAAAGGCGCCGAGCACGCCCGAGATCGCGCCCGAGGCCCCCACCAGCGTCTGGTCCGAGGCCGCGTTCACCATGGCGTACGCCAGCAGCGCGAGACAGCCGACGCCGAGATAGAAGAACAGGAAGTGCGCCCGGCCCAGCCGCTCCTCCGCCATCGCGCCGAAGACGAACAGAAACAGCATGTTGCCCAGCAGATGCAGCCAGCTTCCATGGACGAAGAGCGCGGTCAGCGGGGTGAACAGGGCGCGGGTGGAGCCGCTCAGCAGCTCGGCCGGGATGACGCCCCACCGTTCGAAATACAAGGTCTGCGCGTCGAGGAGCGCCTCACCTCTCCCGTACGCCGGGTTGAAACCCGAGGCCGGACTGAACAGGAAGGCCAGACAGCAGAGGCCGATCAGCGTGTGGGTCACCACCGGTCCGCCGGCCGTCGTCCGCGACGTATTCACCGACAGAGCATGGCTTACCGGGACTGAAGGGTACAGAGCGCCTCGCCGCTCCCTGGGGTGGCCCGGAGGCCGTAGGGTTGCAAGGAGTACATCCGCTGTTCGACGGCGCACCGCGGGCGGCAGCGGGACGGACGACGACGGACGACGAAAGAGGACGCATGATGACGACGGTTCCCCAGCCGACGGCCGCCACCCGGTGGCGCTGCACACTGTGCGGCAATCTCACGCGTTTCGATGTGACGCGATCGTCGAAGGCCGTCGAGTACGTCCATCTGGACCTGGCAGGGGAGCCGCGGGTCGAGGAGCGCGAGGTGGTCAGTGAGACCATCGAGTCGGTGCGCTGCCGTTGGTGCAACGCGGTGGATCAGATCGAGCTGGTGGACAGGCCGGGCGCCGGTTCCTGAGGGAATCGCCCGAAAGGGTATGGGGTGACGGATGTGGAGCAGGCCGCAAGCGGTGCTGAGCCGGCCGGCGCGGCCGGCGGTGACGCCGCGGAGGCGCTCGACCGCCCGCTCCCGGACGGCGTACGGCGCAGAGTCGTCGCGCTGGTCTCCGATGCCTTCGGCGGACTGACGATCACCGAACTCCCCGCGCAGCTACGCCAGTACGCCCGGTTCACGCCCAACAGACGGGCCAAGTTCGCCGGTAACGCGATGGCCGCGGCCCTGGAGAGCGATCCGCTGTTCCGGCAGCGGATCGGTGAGCGCATCAGCCACTCCCAGCCGGAGCTGGCCGGAGCCCTGGAGTCGGGATCGCCGCCCGCCGCAGCGGATCCCGTCGATGTGGCCGCCGCTGCGTATGTGCTCAGGCCGCCCGGATGGGTGAAGCTGGTGGCCGCCGCGGGCGAGGAGGCACAGCGCGCGGACGCCGAGCGCGCCGACGAGGAGGCCCGGCGCGAGCTGGAGCGGCTGCGCGAGGAACTGGCCGTGGCCAGGGCGCTGACGAAGAGCGAGACCGAGCGGCTGCGTACGGAGCTGGAGACGGCCCGCAAGGAGGCCGAGTCGCTCCACCGCAAACTGCGCAGTGCCCAGAGCGATGTGAAGCGCGGCGAGGCCGCCCTGCGTCGGGTGCACACGGAGACCGAGGCGGCCAGGGCCGAGGCCGCGGCTGCTGTGTCGGCCGCCGAGAGCGAGACCCGTCGGATCAAGGCACGGCTCGGCGAGGCCGAGTCGGCGGTCGAGGCGAGCCGCAGGGCCGCCCGTGAGGGCCGCTCGGTGGAGGACATGCGGCTGCGGCTGCTGCTGGACACCCTGCTGGAGTCCGCCCAGGGGCTGCGGCGCGAACTGGCGCTGCCGCCCGCCATGGTCAGGCCCGGCGATACGGTCGACGCGGTCGAGCCCGGCCGGATGTCGCCCAAGGATGTGGCGGCCCGCGCGCTCTCCGAGACCGATCCCGCGCTGCTCGACCAATTGCTCGCGCTGCCGCAGTCGCATCTGATCGTGGACGGCTACAACGTCACCAAGACCGGCTATCCGACGATGCCGTTGGAGAAGCAGCGGCTGCGGCTGCTGGGCGGGCTCGCGATGCTCGCGGCGCAGTCGGGCGCGGAGACGACCTGTGTCTTCGACGGCGCCGAGCTGGCGGCGCCGGTGCTGCTCGCGCCGCCGCGCGGCGTGCGGGTGCTGTTCTCCAAACCGGGCGTGACCGCGGACGAGTTGATCCGTCAGCTCGTCAGGGCGGAGCCGCCGGGCCGGCCGCTGGTGGTGGTCTCCACCGACCGTGAGGTCGCGGACGGAGTGGCGCAGGCCGGTGCCAGGCCCGTCGCGTCCGCCTTGTTGCTGAAGCGGCTTTCGCGCATCTAGTCAACTGGTGGGGTTAATGCCCGAATTGATGGTGTCTTGGTGGAGCGCAGCGTCAAATGTCCATCACTGCCTGTGTAGCGTCTGTAAATAATGCGCGTCGTGACAGAGTTTTTCCTCGTCAGGATTTGAACTGATCACAAGAAGGTCACTATGGTCAGGCGTCGAACCTTCGCGCGGTTGATCACCCACCCGGGGTGACAGCGAAGGAACCGCCGATTTCATGCAGTTCAGCCCAGTTGTCAGGGGTGTCGGACGTATGGAGCCGGGGCCCTGTGTCCCCCATGGCCCGGTAGGCGGCTGAGGAAGAAGGAGCTCGCCTCCGTGGCGTCCCACCGTCGTCCCAAGCAGCCGAGCCGCGCCCGTGTGACCGTGCTCACCGCGACCGCTGCCGCCGCTGTCGCCCTGACCTCCCAGGCCGCTCAGGCCGCTCCCCAGCCGAGCAAGAGCGACGTCAAGGAGAAGGTCGACAAGCTCTACGAGGACGCCGAGAAGGCTACCGAGAAGTACACGGCGGCCAAGGAAGCGCAGGGCAAGCTCGAAAAAGAGGTCGACGCCCTCCAGGACAAGGTCGCCCGCGGCCAGGACGAGCTGAACGACCTGCGCGACAGCCTCGGTTCGATGGCCAGTGCCCAGTACCGCACCGGCGGCATCGACCCTTCCGTACAGCTCTTCCTCTCCTCCGACCCGGACAGCTACCTGGAGGGCGCGTCCACGCTCGACCAGGTCAGCGCCAAGCAGGCCGAGTCGCTCCAGCAGATCCAGGAGAAGCAGCGGTCCCTCGCGCAGCAGCGCAAGGAGGCCCAGGCCAAGGTCCAGGACCTGGCCGAGACCCGCAAGGAACTCGGCGCGAAGAAGGCCGAGGTCCAGGAGAAGCTCGCCGCCACGCAGAAGGTTCTCAACACGCTCACCGCGCAGGAGAAGGCCTCGCTCGCCGCCGAGGACTCCCGCGCCAACCGCGCCAGCTCCCGCGCGGACCTCGGCACTTCGGTGCCCGCCTCGCAGCGCGCGTCCGCCGCGTTCGCCGCCGCGCAGAGCAAGATCGGTACGCCGTACGTCTACGGCGCCTCGGGCCCCAGCTCCTTCGACTGCTCCGGGCTCACCTCATGGGCGTACGCCCAGGCCGGTGTCTCCATACCCCGTACCTCCCAGGCCCAGGCCAACGCCGGTACGCGGCTGGGCATGAGCCAGCTCCAGCAGGGCGATCTGGTCATCTTCTACGGCGACCAGCACCATGTCGGCTTCTACGCGGGCAACGGCCAGGTGCTGCACGCGCCCAAGCCCGGTGCCAGCGTGCGCTACGAGTCGATCAACAACATGCCGTTCCAGTTCGGCGTACGTATCTGAGACTTCGAGCCCGAGGCTTCTGAGACTTCGAGTCCAGGCTCCGGATCCGGGACACCATGCCCGCCCATTCGGGCGAATTCCCGTACCTCCAGCTGACACCGTGCCCCGCCGATGACCTGTGGTCTACGGCGGGGCGTCACTTTGTGTGCGCGGCGCGGTCGTTGGTCGCTCCGTGGTCGCCCGGCTACTGTCTGCTCCCGCGGCTCCGGCCAGTGGTCCGCCCGTCGGGCGGCCGGGGGCCGCGTCAGTGCGTTCAGCGGAAGGAAGTGCGGCCTCCTGTGGTGTCCCATCGCCGTCCCTCACACTCCGGCTCCGGACTCGGTTCCCGCGGCAGCGCGGCAGTGGCCCTGTCCGCCGCGGCGGCCACGGCCGCGGCGGCGCTCGGAGCGGCTCCGGCGGGCGCCGACCCGCGGCGGTCGCCCGAGGCGACCCGGGCCGAGGTCGACCGCCTCTACGAACAGGCGGAGAAGGCGACCGAGCAGTACAACAAGGCGACCGAGCGGGTGGACCGGCTCCGCGCGCTGGTGGACCAGGCGCAGGACAGCGCGGCGCGCGGCCAGGAGAGCGTCAACCGGATGCGCGGAGCGCTCGGTTCGGTCGCCGGCGCCCAGTACCGCTCCGGCGGGCTCGATCCGGCCCTCGCCCTGCTGCTCTCCTCCGATCCCGACAGCTATCTCGACAAGGCCTCCGTACTGGACCGGGTCGGCGAACGCCAGTCCGGTGCGCTGAGAGAACTCAAGCAGGCCCAGCGGAGGCTGGGACAGGTGCGTATGGAAGCCGCCCGCGATCTCACCGAGCTGGAGCGCAGCCGGGCCGTCGTCGCCCGCCACAAGCGCGCCGTCGAAGGGAAACTCGCGCAGGCACGGCGGCTGCTGAACTCCCTTCCCGCCGCCGACCGGGAGTCCTACGGCCGGGCCTCCCGCTCCGGCCGCGGCGGACCGGACATGCTCTTCGGCAGCGGACCGGCCTCCGCGCGGGCCTCCGAGGCGGTGCTCGCCGCCCGGCGCGCGGTGGGCCGGCCGTATGTCTGGGGCGCCAACGGGCCCTCGGGCTTCGACTGTTCGGGACTCACACAGTGGTCGTACGCGCAGGCGGGCGTCGGGCTGCCGCGCACCTCCCAGGCGCAGCGGTACGCGGGCCGTCAGGTCCCGCTCTCGGAGGCGCGGCCGGGAGATCTCGTGGCCTACCGCGACGACGCGAGCCATATCGCGATGTACGCGGGCAACGGCCAGGTGATCCACGCTCCGTATCCGGGCGCCTCGGTGCGCTACGACCCGGTCGGCATGATGCCGGTCTCCTCGGTCACCCGCGTCTGACGCCGGGCGCTGTACGGCTGCCCGGTCACACGCGCCCGGTCCGGCTCGCGGGCACGCCGTACGATCGGCGGCGTGGCAGGTCGGGCGCGTACGGCGGCGGGACGGCACGGTACGCGTCGGCGCGCGGCCGTGCTGTGGCTGACCGCGCTCCTGCTGGTGCCGGTCTGGGGCTGTACGGCGCCGGCGAAGGCGCCCGACAGCGCCGCCAGGGAGGCAGCCAGGGAGATCGGGCGGACCTTGGACCGCAGGGCCGCCGCCGTCCTGGACCGCGACGAGCGCGCGTATCTCGCCGTCCTCGATCCCTCGGTGGCCGCGCTGCGCGCCACCGGCCGTCGTGAGTTCCGTAACCTCGCCGAGGTGCCGCTCGGCTCCTGGGAGTACCGGCTCACCGATGTCGAGCGCTCCGGCGGCCGGGCCACCGTCCACGCCGAGCTGCGTTACGGGCTCGCGGGCTATGACCGCGCTCCGGTGTCCGCGCCGCGCACGCTGGAGCTGACGGAGCGCGCCGGGCGCTGGTACGTGAGCGCCGACCGGCCCGGCGAGGGCGGCGCGCAGCAGCTCTGGGAGCAGGGCGCGGTACGGACCGTACGAGGCGCCCACAGCCTGGTCCTCGGCGTCGGGCAGGACGACGCGCGGCTGCGGGCGGTCGCCGCCACGGCCGACCGGGCCGTCCCGGCCGTCGACGCCGCCTGGCCGCGCCCGTGGGCCCGCCGGGCCGTTCTGCTCGTACCGGGCTCACTGGAGGCCATGGCGCGGCTCCTGGGGGCCTCCGCGGACGGTTACCGGGGCATCGCGGCGGTCACCACCGGCATCGTCACCGGGAACACCGCCGGAAATACCGCCGCCGGCACCGTGCCGGCCGACCGTGTCGTCGTGAATCCCGAGGCGTACGGCGATCTCTCCGGCTTCGGCCAGGAGATCGTCCTCGCCCACGAGACCACCCATGTGGCGACGCGTACGGCCACCTCGGCCGCCACTCCCACCTGGCTCTCGGAGGGCTTCGCCGACTGGGCCGCGTACCGGCGCACGGACCGGGCGCCCGGACAGATCGCGCCCGAACTCCAGGGCGCCGTGCGCTCCGGCGACGCTCCGGCCGCACTCCCGGCCGACGAGGACTTCGCCTTCGGCGCCGGCGCCGACCGGCTGGCCAGGGCGTACGAGAGCGGCTGGCTGGCCTGTGAGCTGATCGCCGAGCGCTGGGGCGAGCGGCGGCTGACCGACTTCTACCGCGCGGTGGGCGCGCACGCCGGGCGCGAGGGCGCGGTCGAGAAGGCCCTGCACGACGTCCTGGCCACGACGCCGGAGGACTTCACCGCCCGCTGGCGCGCGTACGCCCGGCAGCGGCTGGGCTGACAGCGGCCGGCTCCGCGCGCTCCGCCGCCCGCTCGCGCGAGCGCGGGACCGTCGCCCGCCAGAGCCGGTGGCACGCGGTGAGAGTCGCGGCGACCAGCAGACCGTTGCGTACGAAGAGCAGCGCGACCCCGAGCGGATCGCCTCCCACCACATGCGAGAACAGCACCGGGAACTCCAGCAGGGTGACCGCCGTCGCGGCCAGCACCAGCCACGCGGGCAGCGCCATCCGGCTGCTCCGCAGCGTCAGACAGGCGGCGGCCAGACCGACCAGCCAGAGCATGTACTGCGGGCTGATCACCCGGCTCGTGGTGGTGAACAGCAGCACCGCCGCGAAGGCAGCGTCGTACGGAGTGCTCGCACCGAACTCGCGCGCCTTGAGCCGCCATACGAGCAGCCAGCCGACGGCCAGGGCGGTCAGGCCCAGCGCGGCCGTGCTGACCAGCGGGACATACGGTCCGACGAACTCCACGGAGCCGTAGTTGAGCAGCGCTCCGCCGCTCCAGCCGAAGTGCCGCGCCACCTGGAAGACCAGGGCGCCCAGCGACTCGATCTCGGTGCCGCGGTCGCGCTGGAAGGTGAGAAAGGCCAGCGCGCCGGGCATCGCGACACAGCAGACCACGGTCAGCGCGACCGCCGTGACGGCCGCGGCGGTCCATGTCCTGCGCGTGGCCCGGCCGCGCGGTGTGCCCACCAGCAGCAGCACCGGCCAGACCTTCAGCAGCGCGCCGAATCCGGCGAGCGCGCCCATCAACCGAGGTCTGCGCACTCCCGCGAGCAGCGCGGCGACCGCCACCGCCGTCACCATCAGGTCGTACCGCGCGTACGAGGTCGGCCCCAGCAGCGGCACTCCCGCGACCCAGATCCACGCGCCCCGGTACGACCGGCCCGTATCCCGGGCGGCCCGCAGCAGCAGCGCGAAGGCCACCGCGTCACAGAGGAGCGCCAGCACGAAGAAGGCGGCGGCATAGCCGAGGAACGGCAGGACGGCGGGCGCCAGGATCGGCAGGGCCGCGGCGGGCGGATACTGCCAGGTCACATCGTCCAGCGGATAGGTGCCGGTCCTCAGCACCTCGTACCAGCCCTGGTAGATCACCGAGACATCGCCGGTGACGTCGGGCCCCGGCACGGAGACGACCTTGAAGACACAGAGCAGCAGAACAGCCCTGGTGAGGATCCACACCGCGACCGGGGGCCGTGTGCCGTGCGTGCCCGCCATGACCACCTCGTCCGCTTCATGTGCTTCGGCGCTTCATGCGCTTCTTCATGCGCTTCGTATGCTTCGTGCGCTTCGTTCCTGATCGCGGGAGTCATGATGCCGGGCGGGACCGCGCCCGAGCCATCAGGCAGGGCCGTTGGGTACTGTCGGCGGCGATGCACAAGACACTGATCGTGACCAACGACTTCCCGCCCAGGCCGGGCGGTATCCAGGCGTTTCTGCACAACATGGCGCTGCGGCTGGATCCCGAGCGGCTCGTGGTCTACGCCTCGACCTGGAAGCGCGGCAAGGAGGGCGCGGAGGCGACCGTCGCCTTCGACGCCGAGCAGCCGTTCACCGTCGTACGGGACCGTACGACGATGCTGCTGCCGACACCGCGCGTCACGCGCAGAGCGGTCGGGCTGCTGCGTGAACACGGCTGTGAGTCGGTGTGGTTCGGCGCGGCGGCGCCGCTCGGGCTGATGGCTCCGGCGCTGCGGAAGGCCGGTGCGCGGCGGCTGGTGGCCACGACGCACGGCCATGAGGCGGGCTGGGCGCAGCTTCCCGCCTCACGGCGGCTTCTGCGGCGGATCGGCGAGTCCACGGACACGATCACCTATCTCGGTGAGTACACGCGCTCGCGTATCGCCGGCGCGCTCACTCCCGAGGCCGCGGCGCGCATGGTGCGGCTGCCGCCGGGCGTGGACGAGAAGACCTTCCACCCGGGCTCGGGCGGCGCGGCCGTGCGCGAGCGGCTCGGGCTCACGGACCGGCCCGTCGTCGTCTGTGTCTCGCGGCTGGTGCCGCGCAAG
The DNA here is from genome assembly GCF_042732975.1 of Streptomyces sp. NPDC059743. Classification (NCBI taxonomy): domain Bacteria; kingdom Bacillati; phylum Actinomycetota; class Actinomycetes; order Kitasatosporales; family Streptomycetaceae; genus Streptomyces; species Streptomyces sp. NPDC059743. The sequence continues at coordinate 74,469 of NZ_JBHWGS010000006.1, forward strand.
GGCCAGGACACGCTGATCCTCGCGCTGCCCGCGATCCTGGCGCGGGTGCCGGACGCGGTGCTGCTGATCGTGGGCGGCGGACCGTACGAGGGCGAGCTGCGCAAGCTGGCGGACCGGACCGGCGTCGCCGGTTCCGTACGCTTCACAGGCGCCGTTCCCTGGGCCGAACTGCCCGCCCACTTCGGCGCGGGCGATGTCTTCGCGATGCCCTGCCGTACGCGGCGCGGCGGTCTGGACGTCGAGGGCCTCGGCATCGTCTATCTGGAGGCCTCGGCCACGGGGCTCCCGGTGGTCGCGGGCGACTCGGGAGGCGCGCCGGACGCGGTGCTGGACGGCGAGACGGGCTGGGTGGTCCGGGGCGGGCCGCCGGCGGTGGCGGCGGAGGAGTCGGCGGAGCGGATCGTGGCGCTGCTGCTGGACGCGGAGCTGCGGGGGCGGATGGGGGAGCGGGGACGGGAGTGGGTGGAGGAGCGGTGGCGATGGGACGAACTGGCGTCTGAGCTGCGGGCGTTGCTCTGACGCCCCCCCGGCAGGGGGCCGTGGTTTTGAGTCCGTGTCAGGTCTGGTACAGCGCCTCGATGTCGTCCGCGAAGTCCTTCGCCACCACATTCCGCTTGAGCTTGAGCGACGGCGTGATGTGGCCGCCCTCTTCTGTGAACTGGGTTGTGAGGATGCGGAATTTGCGGACCGATTCGGCCTTGGAGACGGCCGCGTTGCCCTCGTCCACCGCTCGCTGTACCTCGGCCAGTAGTTCTGGGTCCAGGCGGAGTGTTGCCGCTGTTGAGTTGGACGGTTTGTTGTGTTCTGCAGCCCAGCGGGTCAGGAATTCCTCGTCCAAGGTGATCAGCGCGCCCACGAACGGGCGGCCGTCGCCGACGACCATGCATTCGGAGATGAGCGCGTGGGCGCGGATGCGGTCCTCGATGACCGCAGGTGCGACGTTTTTGCCGCCTGCGGTGATGAGGATTTCCTTCTTGCGGCCCGTGATGGTGAGGTAGCCGTCCTCGTCCAGGGTGCCGATGTCACCGGTGTGGAACCAGCCGTCGGCCAGCGCTTCGGCTGTTGCCTGTGGGTTGTTCCAGTAGCCGGTGAAGAGGTGTTCGCCGTGGAGGAGGACCTCGCCGTCGTCGGCGATACGGATCACCGAGCCGGGCAGAGGCTGTCCTACGGTGCCGATCTTCTGGCGGTCCCACGGGTTGAAGGCGGTGGCCGCGCAGGATTCGGTGAGTCCGTAGCCTTCCAGGACGGTGAAGCCGATGCCTCGGTAGAAGTGGCCCAGGCGTTCGCCCAGAGGTGCGCCGCCGGAGATGGCGTACTCGCCGCGTCCGCCGAGCACCGCGCGTAGCTTGCGGTAGACGAGCCGGTCGAAGAGCTTGTGGCGGATCCGCAGGCCGAGGGACGGGCCGCGCGGGGTGGACAGGGCTCGGCTGTAGGCGATCGCCGTGTGCGCTGCCCGGTCGAAGATCGCGCCCTTGCCCGCCGCCTGCGCCGTGGCGCGTGCCGAGTTGTAGACCTTCTCGAAGACTCGCGGTACGCCGAGGATCAGCGTCGGCCGGAAGGTGGCCAGTTCCTCCGTGAGATTCTTGATGTCCGGTACGCAGCCGAGTTTGATCGGCGCCATCACGGCCGCCACCTCGACCAGCCGTCCGAAGACATGCGCGGCCGGGAGGAAGAGCAGGACGGAGCACTCGCCCGTACGGAAGAGAGGCCTGAGCCGCTCCACCGCGTTTCCGCACTCCGCGAAGAAGGCGCGGTGGGTGAGGACACAGCCCTTGGGCCGGCCGGTGGTGCCCGAGGTGTAGACGATGGTGGCCGGATCGTCGGCCTTCGCGGCCGACGCGCGTTCGTCGACCACTGCCTCTGGGACGTCCGCGCCTGCTGTGGTCAGCTCTTCGACGCCGCCGCGGTCGATCTGCCAGATCGCCCGGAGGTCCGGCAGCGTGTGCTGGACCGACTCCACCGCCGTGTAGTGCGCGTCGCTCTCCACGATCACCGCGACCGCGCCCGAGTCGCCGAGGATCCACTGGACCTGCTCCGCCGAGCTGGTCTCGTACACCGGTACGGTCACCGCGCCGGCGGTCCAGATCGCGAAGTCGAGCTGCACCCACTCGAAGCGCGTACGGGACATCAGCGCGACGCGGTCGCCCGGCCGGATGCCGGCGGCGATCAGGCCCTTGGCGGCGGCCCGTACCTCGGCCAGGAACTGGGTGGCGGTGACATCGGTCCAGGCGCCCGCCACCTTGCGGCCCAGGACCGCGACATCGGGATGCTGTGCGGCATTGCGGCGGATGAGATCCGTCAGATTGCCGTCCGCGGGGACCTCGTACAGGGCCGGAAGGCTGAACTCGCGCAAGACTGCTGCTCCTCATCGGGCGCCGAAGCCACGGCTCCGTGCGACGCGCCGGTCGCGGTCCAAGACCGGGGCAGATGCTCGGTGGGGCGAGCACGACTGGACTGCCCGGACGTTACCCATCGGTACTGGCGTACGCATAGAGGGTCCCGGCCAGATGTTCCCTGCGTCACACGTGATGGACGGTACTGCGCGCACAGTAGTCCACACCTCTGACACGGCGGAAGGAACCGCAGGTCCGGCCCCCTCTATCGGGTGGGAGAAGCCCGTTCTAGGGTGATCGGCATGGCAGGTATGCGAGTCAATGTGATCAGTGATGTGCATGGGAACACCCAGGGCCTGCGGACGGCCGGCGACGGCGCCGATGCCCTGATCTGCCTCGGTGACCTCGTGCTCTTCCTGGACTACGCGGACCACTCGCGCGGTATCTTTCCCGATCTCTTCGGTGTCGAGTACGCCGACCGGATCGTGGCGCTGCGTACCGCCCGCCGCTTCGACGAGGCCCGTGACCTGGGACGGGAGCTCTGGTCCCGGCTGGACATCGATCCCGCCGCCGCCATCGAGGGAGCGGTGCGCCGTCAGTACGCCGAGATGTTCGCCGCCCTGCCCACGCCGACGTACGCCACTTACGGCAATGTCGACATCCCGACACTCTGGCCCGAGTACGCGCGTCCCGGCACCACCGTTCTCGACGGGGAGCGGGTGGAACTGGGCGGCCGGGTCTTCGGTTTCGTCGGCGGCGGGCTGCGTACTCCCATGCGCACTCCGTACGAGGTCTCCGACGAGGAGTACGCCGCCAAGGTCGAGGCGCTCGGCGAGGTGGACGTCCTGTGCTCGCACATCCCGCCCGATGTGCCCGAGTTGACCTATGACACCGTCCCGCGCCGGTTCGAACGCGGCAGCCGCGCCCTGCTGGAGGCCATCCGCCGTACGAAGCCCCGGTACGCCCTGTTCGGCCATGTCCATCAGCCGCTCGCCCGGCGGATGCGGATCGGCTCCACGGAGTGTGTGAATGTCGGTCACTTCGCCGCGACAGGACGGCCCTGGGCCCTGGAATGGTGACCGGCGCACTCGCGATAGCCTGCACACCGCGTACCCAGTACCGGAGGAGCACGGCGATGGCGGAACACACCAGTTCGAGCATCACGATCGAGGCGGCACCGGCCGATGTCATGGGCGTGATCGCCGACTTCGCCCGCTATCCGGAGTGGACCGGTGAGGTGAAGGAGGCCGAGGTGCTGGCCACCGACGACCGCGGGCGCGCCCAGCAGGTCAGGCTGGTGCTGGACGCCGGAGCGATCAAGGACGACCACACGCTCGCCTACACCTGGACCGGTGGCAACGAGGTGAGCTGGACGCTGGTGAAGTCCCAGATGCTGCGCGCCCTGGACGGCTCGTATCTGCTGGTTCCTCTCGGCGGCGGCGACCGTACCGAGGTCACCTACCGGCTGACCGTCGACGTCAAGATCCCGATGCTCGGCATGATCAAGCGCAAGGCGGAGAAGGTCATCATCGACCGCGCGCTCGCCGGCCTGAAGAAGCGCGTCGAATCCGCACCCGGAGCCTGACCCCGATGCGTACGGTCCTGGTCACCGGCCCCGGCGGGGCGGGCCGTACCACCATCGCCGCGGCCACCGCGCGCGCCGCCGCCCGGCGCGGCGGACGCGTTCTGCTGCTCTCCGCCGATCCGCTCGATGATCTGCTCGGCATACCGGTGGGCGCCGCGCCCACCGGGACGGGTGACGGTCTGTGGGCCGCCCGTATCGACTCCGGTGAACACTTCCGTACGGAACTGCTCGCTCTCCAGGAGCGGGCCGCCACCGCACTCGATCTGCTCGGCGCCCGCAGACTGGCCGGCGAGGAACTCACCGAGCTGCCCGGCAGCGAGCAGTTCGCCCTGCTCCACGCGGTGCGCCGGGCCGCCGAGGGCGACTGGGACGTCCTGGTCGTGGATCTGCCGCCGCTGCGGCAGGCACTGGCCGTACTGGCCCTGCCCGAGCAGCTCCGCCGCTATCTGCGCCGGCTGCTGCCGCGCGAGCGCCAGGCCGCCCGCGCGCTGCGCCCGATGATGGCCCAGCTCGCCGGCGTACCGATGCCCGCGCAGTGGCTGTACGAGATGGCCGACCGGCGGGACGCGGAGCTGGCCGTCGTCCAGTCCGTCGTCCAGGACCCGGGGACGACCGTACGGCTGGTCGCGGAGCCGGGGCCCGCGGCGGCGGAGGCCCTGCGCACCGCCCGTACCGGACTGGCCCTGTACGGGCTGCGCGTCGACACGCTCGTACCGAACCGGATCCTGCCCGGCGACGCGGCGGGACCCTGGCTCGCGACGCTCGTGGCGCAGCAGCGCAAGTGCCTGGACGAGTGGTACGAGGAGTGGGCGCCCGAGGCGCCGCTGTATCCGGTGGGACATCTCGGGCGGGATCCGCAGGGCCCGGACGATCTGGCGTTTCTGGGCGCGGGCGCGGGCTCGGGCCCGGGCTCCGACGAGGGCGAGGCCGGGGGAGCGGGCCTGGCCACCGGGCTCGCGGACGGACTGGACGAGCCGGGCCCGGCGGCGGTGGCCGAGCGCTGGCCGGTCGAGGACCGGCTCGCGGAGGACAATCTGCTCGTCTGGTGTGTGCCGCTGCCCGGAGCGGTCAAGAGCGAGGTGTCCCTGGTCCGCAGGGACGACGAACTTCTGCTCACCGTCGGCCCGTTCCGCCGTATCGTGCCGCTGCCGTCCGCGCTGCGCCGCTGCACGGTGACCGGCGCGGCCCTCACCGACGGTGTGCTCCGGGTGAGATTCACGCCGGACCCCGCGCTGTGGCCGCGCGGGCACTGAAGGCCCGTGGCCGTTCGGGTACCGTCGAAGGTAAGCACTCCTTCCGCTGTCCATGGCGGAAGGCCTCTGCCTCTGACGCAGGAGTCTCCATGAGCGATGCCACCGAGCGCCCCGCCACCGACTCGGACGCCTGGGCGGCGGCTTGCGCCGAGGATCTGGAGGCGGAGAAGGCCCGCCGCCGCGAGACCTACGGCCCGCCGCCCGTCTCCGCCTCCGAAGAGCTGCGCAAGCTGGTCGACGCCGTCGCGGACAAGGTCTCGTCGCTGCCGGGACCGCTGTTCGGCATGGCCGCGCAGGGCGCCGTACAGCAGTTCATCAACCAGGCCAAGGCGGTCGTCGAGCCGGTCATCGAGCGCAATCCCGGAGTCTTCGACCATCTCGCCGCGGCGGGCAACGAACTGCTCGCCGCGTACCGCTCGGCGGTCGAGAGCCAGGAGGGCCGCTGGACCCGGGACTCCTCCTCCGCGCCGTCCGCCCCGGACCCGTCGTCGCTCGGCACAGACGTCCCGTACGACACGAAGAAGTCCGACGACCCCACGGACCCCAGGGACGAAGGACCTGGTCCGAGCGGTCATATCGACCTGGACTGACCTTCGGGCGCCCGCCCTCGGGTACGGTTGACCACAGCGGGGCTCGACCGAAAACTGAGGGACACATGGGACTCACCATCGGCGTCGACATCGGCGGCACGAAGATCGCGGCGGGCGTGGTCGACGAAGAGGGCACCATCCTGGAGACGCACAAGGTGCCCACCCCGCCGACCGCCGAGGGCATCGTGGACGCGATCTGCGCCGCGGTCTCCGGCGCCGGCGAGGGACACCAGATCGAGGCGGTCGGTATCGGTGCCGCCGGATACGTGGACGACAAGCGCGCCACCGTCCTCTTCGCGCCCAATATCAACTGGCGCCATGAACCGCTCAAGGACAAGGTCGAGCAGCGGGTCGGCCTGCCGGTCGTCGTGGAGAACGACGCCAACGCCGCCGCGTGGGGCGAGTACAAGTTCGGCGCCGGACAGGGCCATGACGACGTCATCTGCATCACGCTCGGCACCGGGCTCGGCGGCGGCATCATCATCGGCAACAAGCTGCGCCGTGGCCGCTTCGGTGTGGCGGCCGAGTTCGGTCATATCCGGGTGGTGCCGGACGGTCTGCTCTGCGGCTGCGGCAGCCAGGGATGCTGGGAGCAGTACGCGTCCGGGCGCGCCCTCGTCCGGTACGCCCGCCAGCGCGCCAACGCGACGCCCGAGAACGCGGAGATCCTGCTCGGTCTCGGCGACGGCACCGCGGACGGCATAGAAGGCCGGCACATCAGCTCCGCGGCCCGCGCCGGCGACCCGGTGGCCATCGACTCCTTCCGTGAACTGGCCCGTTGGGCCGGCGCCGGTCTCGCCGATCTGGCCTCGCTCTTCGATCCGTCCGCGTTCATCGTCGGCGGCGGTGTCTCCGACGAGGGCGAGCTGGTCCTCGACCCGATCCGGAAGTCCTTCCGGCGCTGGCTGATCGGCGGCGAGTGGCGTCCGCACGCCCAGGTGCTCGCGGCCCAACTGGGCGGCGAGGCGGGCCTGGTGGGCGCCGCGGACCTGGCCCGCCAGGGCTGACGCGCGGCTTACGCGCTTTCGCGCTTCCGCGCATGGACCTACGCGCCCGCCGCACCCGACGTGGGTACGGCGGGCGCGGTGCCGACCAAGAGCCGTCGGACGGACTCCCGTATCTTGTGGGCATGGCGATGTCCCCGTTGCCCGACTCCCTTACCGAGCCGGACGGTTCGGCCGTGGTCCGGGTGCTCAGTTACAACGTCCGGTCGATGCGTGACGACCGTGAGGCGCTGGTCCGGGTGATCCGGGCCTGTGCGCCCGATCTGGTCTTCATCCAGGAAGCGCCGAGATTCTTCCGCTGGCGCAAGCGCGCCGCCTGGCTGGCCGCGCGGACCGGTCTCGTGGTGCTGAGCGGCGGCGCCACCGCGGCCGGGCCACTACTGCTCTGCTCGCTGCGCGCCACGGTCGAGCGGACCGAGGACATCCTGCTGCCGCTCACTCCCGGCCTGCACCGGCGCGGCTTCGCCACGGCCGTCGTACGGATCGGCCGCGCCCGAGTCGGGCTGCTGAGCTGCCACCTCAGCCTGGAGCCGGGCGAGCGGTACGCACAGGCGCGGATGCTGCTCGACCGCGTCGAGACCATGGACGTACCGAACGTGATCGCCGCCGGTGACCTCAACGACCCGCCCGACGGCCGGAGTTTCCGGCTGCTGGCCGGGGAGCTCCAGGACTGCTGGACTGCGAAGCCATGGGGCGACGAGTACACCTCCACTCCGGAGCGCCCGCATCAGCGCATCGACGCGATCTTCGCGACCGAGGGCGTCGAGATTCTGGGGTGCGGGGTGCCACGGGGCCTGCCGGGCGTGACCGAGACGGACCTGAGGACGGCCACGGACCACCTCCCGGTCCTCGCCGCGGTGCGCCTGCCGGCTTAGGGGGCCGTGGTGCGGGGGCCGTTTCGGCTCGGGCCGCGTGTTGTGTGCGGGTCGTGCCCGCTGCCGTTCATGCGCGCCTGTGGCGCGGTTCGCCTCCCGGCGCGGGGGCCGGTGCGGTGGGTGGTGCGGGTGTCGGGGCCTCCGGAGGTACATGTCCGGACGGCATGATTTACGCCGCGTGCGGGTTGTGTTGTTGTGTGCGGGTCGGTGTGCGGCACAAATCACGCTTTAGTGTCCGGACACGCACCTCCTCCGACCCCGACCCCCTCCCGCCGGTTGCCCGGCTGCGGCTCGTGCCGGGCACCTACCAAGCCCGTCCGGCGTTTGAGGACGGAACGGCCCGCCCCGGTGCCGGGCTCCCAGACGGTGGGGCCAAAATCCAGCCCGTCCGGCGTTTGAGGACGGAACAGCCCGCCCCGGTGCTGGGTGCCCGCTCGGTAGGGGCTGGCTCCTTGCCGTGCGTCGGCCGCAGGCCGGAAAACCCAGCCCGTCCGGCGTTTGAGGACGGAACCGCCCGCCCGGCGCCGGGCTTCCGCGCCGACAGGCGCGCACCGCCCACGCCGGGAGGCGGCGAGGCGGAACGTTAGACCACCGCTCCGCGGCCCGGGTCGTCGTTTTCTTCGTCGTCGTGTTTCATCCGTGCCACCAGCGTCGCGAAGCCGCCCAGGAAGCCGCCGATGCAGAGCGTCGTCAGCCACCAGGTCATGTCCCACTGGAGCAGGACCGCGACCAGCATCAGCACCGGGCCGCCGATCACCGCCAGCCAGGCGAACTTGGCCGTTACGTCGGCCTCGGGCAGCGGTGGTGGCTCCGGCGGTACGAAGTGGCCCTCGTCGCCGTCGTCGAAGTCCTCCTCGCGGGCCTCCGGCACCTCGTAGTCGCGCGGTCCGGAACCGCCGACGCCGGGCGCGAAGACGACCGAGCCGCCCAGCGTGGGCTTGCTCTCGTCGCCGTCCTTCTCCGGCGCCGGAGAAGGCACCGCCTCCGGCTCGGCTCCCGAGCCTGGGCCCGCGCCCGCGCCCGGCCCGAGGCTGTTCTTCTCGCCCTCCAGCACCGCCAGATCGTCCACCGACTTGAACGGCTTGGCGCCCGGCGGATCCGCCGGCTCCTCCCCGTACCCGGCGACGATCGCCGCCCAGGCCGCGTCCTCGTCGATCGGCTGCGGCTCCCGGTCCGCGTCATGCTCAGCCACCGCTGGTGCTCCCCTTCTGCCCGGCAATCGGAGCGAGGCGGCCGATGAACGCGAGACTCTCCTCGAAAATCCGCTCCGCGTCATGGTCCAACGTCGCCACGTGGTAGCTCTGTTCCAGCAGGACCTCACGGACATCCCGTGAAGAGACCCGGCCGAGGATCCTGGCCGAGTCGGCCGGTGGTACGACATGGTCCTGCGGACTGTGCAGCAGCAGCAACGGCTGCGTCACCTGAGGCAGCGCGCCGTCCACCAGACCGAAGAACTTCCGCAGCGAGTACGCGGCGTGCAGCGGCACCCGGTCGTAACCCAGCTCCTTCACACCCTCCTTGGCGATATCGCTCGTCAGTCCCTTGGCCGTCGGCACGAGATGGCGGACGACCGGCAGGACATGGGCAGCCGCTCCATGCATCTTGATCGCCGGGTTGACCACGACGATCCCGTCGACCGCCGGGCCGTGCTTGGCCGCGAGCCGCAGCGCCAGCGTCCCGCCCATCGACAGTCCGAGGACGAAGACCTGGCGGCACCGCTGGAGCAGCTCGCCCAGCGCCCGGTCCACCTCCGCGTACCAGTCCTGCCAGCCGGTGAGCTGCATGTCCTGCCAGCGGGTGCCGTGTCCCGGGAGCAGCGGCAGGGACACGGTGAGACCGCGCTCGGCCAGATACTCGGCCCAGGGACGCAACGACTGCGGGGAACCGGTGAATCCGTGACAGAGAAGGACGCCGACCTCGCCGCCCTCATGGCGGTACGGCTCGGCTCCAGGAAGGACCGGCACCGGGGTCTCCTGTTCGTGAGGCTCGGGAAGGTGTACTTCACCGTACGCGACCGGACCGACACCGACCAGATCCGCCCGCCCTCCATGAAGGAGAGCACGCGCCGCCCACGCGTTATGGTCTGTCCGACAGCACACAGGAGGCATTCGAGTTGATCTACGGTGCGATGAAGTTCTCCATCGGAGGCTCCCTGAAGCTTGCCTTCAGGCCCTGGGTGGAGGGTCTTGAGAACGTTCCCGCCGAGGGCCCCGCGATCCTCGCCAGCAACCATCTCTCCTTCTCCGACTCGTTCTTCCTGCCGGCCGTGCTCGACCGCAAGGTGACTTTTATCGCCAAGGCCGAGTACTTCAACTCGCCCGGTCTCAAGGGCAGGCTGACCGCCGCCTTCTTCAAGGGCGTCGGACAGCTCCCGGTGGACCGCTCGGGCGGACGCGGCGCGGGCGAGGCCGCGATCCAGAGCGGGATCAAGGTCCTGGAGCGCGGTGAACTCTTCGGTATCTACCCGGAGGGCACCCGCTCGCCCGACGGCCGGCTCTACCGTGGCAAGCCCGGTGGTCTGGCGCGCGTGGCACTGGCGTCCGGCGCGCCCGTCATCCCGGTCGCCATGATCGACACCGAGAAGATCCAGCCGCCCGGCAAGGTGGTGCCCAAGCTGATGCGCCCGGGCATAAGGATCGGCAAGCCGCTGGACTTCAGCCGCTACCAGGGCATGGAGGGCGACCGCTTCATCCTGCGCTCGGTGACCGACGAGGTCATGTACGAGATCATGAAGCTGTCCGGCCAGGAGTATGTCGACATCTACGCGACGGCGGCCAAGCGCCAACTCGCCGAAGAGGCAAAGGCGGCGGGAACCGGCGGCGAGTGATCCACGAGGAGCGGGATCCACGACCGGATCCACGATGGGGGAGGGACCGATCGACCGTCGGTACGGGTTCACGGCGCCCTGGAGGCGCGGCGGACCGCAGAAGGACAGACGTATGTCGGTCGAGCAGCCGCTCTGGCGGGCGCTGACCGCCTACCGGCCGCTCACCATGGTCTACGCGGTACTGATCTTCTTCTTCGAACGCGACCGGTTCGAACGCCCTTGGGTGGCCGAGGCGTTCCTCGCGTTCCTGGCCGTCTGGACGATCGTCACGCTGCCCAGAGTGGCGAACGCGGTGAACTGCACCAAGCGCTTCCTGGTCGCCGATCTCACCGTCGCCCTCACCGGCATCCTGCTCACGCCGCTCGCCGACGTACACGCCCAGAGCGTCGACGGCCCTACGCTGCCGTCGATATGGACCGCGGGCTCGGTCCTCGCCTTCGCGATCAAGGGCGGCTGGCGCTGGGCCGCCGTCGCCTCCTCCTTCGTCGCCGCGGCCAACCTCGTGGAACGCGCCCATCCCAGCCGGGACACCCTCCACAATGTGCTGCTCGTCTGGGTCGCCTCCATCGCCATCGGATATGTCGTGGAGGTCGCCCGCGCCTCCGAACGCACTCTCGCCCGCGCCCTGGAGATCGAGGCCGCGACCCGTGAACGCGAACGGCTGGCCCGGGACATCCATGACAGCGTGCTCCAGGTGCTGGCGATGGTGCAGCGGCGCGGTACGGCGATCGGCGGCGAGGCCGCGGAGCTGGGCCGGCTGGCGGGCGAGCAGGAGATCGCCCTGCGCACGCTGGTCTCCAGCGGACTCGTGCCCACCGTCCGTACCTCCACGGAATCCACGCCGGCGCCCGCCGATTCCGGCCCTTGTGATCTGCGCTCGCTGCTCGCGCCGTACACCGGCCCGAAGGTCACCTTCGCCGAGCCGGGCGCGCCCGTCCTGCTGGAGCCCACGGCGGCCGGCGAACTGGCGGCGGCGGTCGGCGCGGCCCTGGACAATGTCCGCGAGCACGCGGGCCCGGACGCCCGCGCCTGGATCCTGGTCGAGGACTGGCCGGACGAGGTGATCGTGACCGTCAGGGACGACGGCCCGGGCATCCCGGACGGCAGACTCGCCCAGGCCGAGGTCGAGGGACGGCTCGGTGTGGCCCTCTCGATCCGCGGCCGGCTACGGGAGTTGGGCGGCAGCGCCGAGCTGGTCTCGATGCCGGGACAGGGCACGGAAGTCGAGTTGAGAGTTCCACGGGTACGGGGGAAGGCGGAGCGATGAGCGAGCGGCACGAGGCGGAGACGGTCAGGGTGATGGTCGTCGACGACCATCCGATGTGGCGGGACGCCGTCGCCCGCGATCTGGAGGCGGCCGGCTTCGAGGTGGTCGCGACCGCCGGCGACGGCCCGCAGGCGGTACGCCGCGCCACGGCGACCACTCCGCGCGTGCTCGTCCTGGACCTCAATCTCCCTGGTATGCCGGGAGTTCAGGTCTGCAAGGAGCTGGTCGGCTCCCTTCCCGGACTCCGCGTGCTGGTGCTCTCCGCGAGCGGCGAGCACGCCGATGTCCTGGAGGCGGTGAAGTCCGGCGCCACCGGCTATCTGCTCAAGTCGGCCAGTACGGAAGAGCTGATCGGCGCCGTACGCCGCACGGCCGCGGGCGATCCGGTCTTCACTCCCGGACTCGCGGGCCTGGTGCTGGGCGAATACCGCAGACTCGCCTCGGAGCCCGCGCCCGCCGCCTCGGACGAGCAGGGAGCGCCCAGGCTGACCGAGCGCGAGACCGAGGTACTGCGGCTGGTCGCCAAGGGACTCTCGTACAAACAGATCGCCGAACGCCTCGTCATCTCGCACCGCACCGTCCAGAACCATGTGCAGAACACCCTCGGCAAGCTCCAGCTGCACAACCGCGTCGAGCTGGTCCGTTACGCGATCGAGCGCGGCCTCGACGACGCCTGACCGCTCCGTCCGGGACAGATCCGTACAACCATCTCCGTCCGCCCTCTGGTGGAACCCAATCCCTCCTGCGCACCATGCCGGAGTGACCTGAGTCACTCTGCCTGTGGCCCGGGTGCCCCACCGACGGCGAAGGGAAGTGTTTTCCATGCGAGTCGGAGTGCTGACCGGGGGCGGCGACTGCCCCGGGCTGAACGCGGTCATCCGCGCCATCGTGCGCAAGGGCGTTCAGGAGTACGGCTATGAGTTCACCGGATTCAGGGACGGCTGGCGCGGGCCGCTCGAGGGCGACACCGTACGGCTCGACATCCCCGCGGTACGCGGCATCCTGCCGCGCGGCGGCACCATCCTCGGCTCCTCGCGCACCAATCCGCTCAAGGCCGAGGACGGTGTCCGCCGGATCAGGGAGAACCTCGCCGCGCACCAGGTCGACGCGCTCATCGTGATCGGCGGCGAGGACACGCTCGGCGTCGCGGCACGGCTCTCCGACGAGTTCGGCGTCTCCTGCGTCGGAGTGCCCAAGACGATCGACAACGACCTCTCCGCCACCGACTACACCTTCGGCTTCGACACCGCGGTCGGTATCGCCACCGAGGCCATCGACCGGCTGCACACCACCGCCGAATCCCATATGCGCGTCCTGGTCTGCGAGGTGATGGGCCGTCACGCGGGCTGGATAGCCCTGCACTCGGGCCTCGCCGGCGGCGCGAACGTCATACTGATCCCCGAGCAGCGCTTCGACGTCGACCAGGTCTGCGCCTGGGTGACCTCGCGCTTCAAGGCCTCGTACGCGCCGATCGTGGTGGTCGCGGAGGGCGCGATGCCCAAGGACGGCGACCTCGTCCTCAAGGACGGCACGCTGGACTCCTTCGGCCATGTCCGGCTGTCGGGCGTCGGCGAATGGCTGGCCAAGGAGATCGAACGCCGCACGGGCAAGGAGGCCCGAACCACGGTCCTCGGCCACGTCCAGCGCGGCGGCACCCCGAGCGCCTTCGACCGCTGGCTGGCCACGCGCTTCGGCCTGCACGCGATCGAGGCGGTGCGGGACGGAGACTTCGGCCGAATGGTGGCGCTGCGGGGGACGGACATCATACGGGTCCCGATGTCGGAGGCGACGGCGCAACTCAAAACGGTGGAGCCGGCGTTGTACGCGGAGGCGGGGGTCTTCTTCGGCTAGCTGATTTTTCCGGCCTGCGGCCGGGGCGCGATGGGGCGGGCCCCTACCGAGTGGGAGCCCGGAGCCGGGGCTGGCCGTTCCGTCCTCAATCGCCGGACGGGCTGGATATGCGGCCTGCGGCCGGAGTACGGCAAGGAGCTGGACCCTACCGAGCGGGCACCCGGAGCCGGGGCCGGCCGTTCCGTCCTCAATCGCCGGACGGGCTGGGTGGGTGCCCGGCACGAGCTGCGGAGGGCGTGCGGCGGGAGGGGGGCGGGGTCGGAGGAGGTGCGTGTCCGGACACTAAAGCGTGATTTGTGCCGCACACGAAGCCTGTACCCGACAGCCGGTCCGCACGCGGCGTAAATCATGCCGTCCGGACATGTACCTCCGGAGTGCCCCGACACCCGCACCCACCACCGCACCGGCCCCCGCGCCGCAGGCGCGCACCGCACCCCGGCCGGCAAAACCCAGCCCGTCCGGCGATTGAGGACGGAACCGCCAACCCCGTCATCGGATGCCCGTCCGGCAAGGGCCGGCCCAGCCGCGCCACCGGCCGCAGGCCGGAAAAACAAGCCCGTCCGGCGATTGAGGACAACGGCACCGGCCCCCCGCCGGGAGGCTTACACCCCCCGCACCCCCACCCGCATCGCGTGCCCCAGCAGCTCCCCCACAACCGCCCGCCCATTCAACGTCAGCACCGACTCCGGGTGGAACTGCACCGACGCGAACCCGGCGCCTCTCAGCGCGTGCACCTCTCCGCTCGCGTCGCGGCTCACCTCCACGCCGTGGGCGCCCAGTTCCTCCGCCGTCTCGTCGTCGCAGTGCGCCGTGAAGCTGTTGTAGAAGCCGACCGTCTCCGGGCGCCCGAAGAGATCGATCCGGGTCTGCGCGCCCTGGTACGGGACGCGCTTGCGTACCGTCTCCAGGCCCAGTTCCGACGCGATCAGCTCATGCCCGAGGCAGACGCCGAGCAGCCCGTGCCGCCGCTCGCGGAGGAGTTGCGCCGCAAGTCCGCGCAGCAGCCGCATCTTCGGGTCGGCGAGGTCCGACGGGTCGCCGGGGCCGGGGCCCAGTACGACCGGGCCGCCGTGTGCGAGCGCGGCCTTCCGCAGGTCCGGCTCGTCGTAGCGCCGTACCGTCACCTCCAGGCCCGCCGACCGCAGCAGATACGCGAGCATCGCCGTGAATGTGTCCTCGCCGTCCACGACCAGCGCGTGCCCGCTGAGCGTCGCCGGACCGGTCCGCATCCGCAGCCAGAACGGCGCGAGATCCGCGCGCCGCGCGTCCAGCGCCGCCCGTACTCGCGGGTCGTCGGCGAGCTGTGGCCGCCCGGACTCGGCGCGCGGCCGGCCCGGACGTACGCCGAGGGCCGCCAGCACAGCCGCCGCCTTGGCGTGCGTCTCGGCGACCTCGCCCTCCGGACGGGAGTGCCGTACGAGCGTCGCGCCGACCGGCACCCGCAGCCCGCCGTCGCGGTCGATGTCGGCGGTACGGATCACGATGGGCGAGTCGAGAGTCTGCGCGCCGCCCGCGTCCCGCCCGATGAGCGCGAGCGCGCCGCCGTAGTAGCCGCGCCCGCCGGACTCATGGCGTTCGATGACACGGCAGGCGTTCTGCACCGGCGAGCCGGTGACCGTCGCCGCGAACATCGTCTCCCTGAGCACCTCGCGCACATCGAGCGAGGACCGCCCGCGCAGTTCGTACTCGGTGTGCGCGAGATGCGCCATCTCCTTGAGCCGAGGACCGATCACGACACCGCCACGGTCGCCGACGGTGCACATCATCTTCAGCTCCTCGTCCACGACCATGGAGAGCTCCTCGGTCTCCTTGCGGTCGGCGAGGAAGTCCAGCAGTGCCTCCGGCGACGGGCCCTCGGGCGGATAGCGGAAGGTCCCGCTGATCGGATTCATCACGACCGTCCCGCCGCTCATCCGGACATGGACCTCGGGACTGGCCCCGACGAGCGTGCGCTCGCCGGTGTGGACGGCAAAGGTCCAGTACGCGCCTCGCTCACCGGCGAGCAGCCGCCGGAAGAGGGCGAGCGCGTCGGCCCTGGAGAAGCCCGGGATCCGGCCCTCGAAGGTGCGCCGGACGACGGAGTTCGCTCCCTCGCCACGGCCGATCTCGTCCTCGATCACCTGCCGGACGATCTCCGCGTACCGCTCGTCGTCAAGATCGAACGCGCCGTCCTCGACGCGTACCTCATGGGCGGGCAGCCGGTCGAGCACCTCGGCGAGCGGCAGTTCGTACGTTTCGTCCGCCACCAGCACGGACAGTGGCGTCCCGTCGTCCCGTACGTCGAAGCCGCGCTCCCTGATCTGCCGGAACGGCACCAGGGCCAGCGAGATCCCGTCACCGGCCGGGAGATCCGCGAGCCGGGCGGCCTCGTGCACGGATCCGATCAGCAGCTCCACGGTGTCGTGGTCGCGGCCCGGAGTGCGGCGGCGCAGCAGGGCGAAGGGCGGGCCGTCGTCGTGCGACAGCCGGTCGAGCGGATGACCGGGACGGTCAAGTGGATGACCGGGACGGTCGAGCGGACGGTGAGGACGGTCGAGCGGAGTGCGGGGCATCTGCGGTGTTCCTTCCGGAGAGGAGGAACGGCCGCTTCTTCCCGGGCCCGCCGTCGGCCCGGACAAGACTGAAGGCCGCCCCTCGGGCGGCCTTCGCGATTCGTGGTGCGCGCTGAATCAGTGGGCCGCCGGACGAGCGGTCCACCACCAGGTCTGATTCGAAAGCGCGAACATGACCGGCACCATAGCGCATCCGCCGAGAGCGCCGGGACGCATCCGCCGCGGGCGCCGGGAGCGCAAGGTTCATGTTCCATACTCTGAGAGCCGCCCGTGCGACAGCGCCCGACCACGTAATCTTGGGCGCGTGACAGTGAACGCTGAGAATCCCGCGACCTATGAGCCGTCCTGGAGAGACCTTCCCGCTGCGCAGCAGCCGGAGTATCCGGACCGGGACGCCCTGCGTGGGGTCGTGGCGGAGCTGGAGAGCTATCCGCCGCTGGTCTTCGCGGGCGAGTGCGACCAGTTGCGTGCGCGGCTGGGCGCCGTCGCCAAGGGCGAGGCGTTTCTGCTTCAGGGCGGTGACTGTGCGGAGGCCTTCGACGCGGTCTCGGCGGATCAGATCCGTAACAAGCTGAAGACGCTGCTTCAGATGGGCGCCGTCCTCACCTACGCCGCTTCGGTGCCGGTGGTGAAGGTCGGCCGGATCGCCGGGCAGTACTCGAAGCCGCGTTCCAAGAGCACCGAGACGCGGGACGGTGTGACGCTGCCGACGTACCGTGGTGACTCGGTGAACGGCTTCGACTTCGACGAGAAGGCCCGGATCCCGGATCCGGAGCGGCTGAAGCGGATGTACCACGCGTCGGCGGCGACGCTCAATCTCGTACGCGCCTTCACCACGGGCGGTTACGCGGATCTGCGTCAGGTGCATGCCTGGAATCAGGACTTCGTCAAGTCGTCGCCGTCGGGGCAGCGTTACGAGCAGCTGGCGCGGGAGATCGACAACGCGCTGAACTTCATGAAGGCGGCGGGCACCGATCCGGCGGAGTTCCGTACGGTCGAGTTCTACTCCTCGCACGAGGCGCTGCTGCTGGACTACGAGTCGGCGCTGACGCGGGTCGACTCGCGTACGGGCGGGCTGTACGACGTGTCCGGGCACATGGTGTGGATCGGTGAGCGGACGCGTCAACTGGACGGTGCGCATATCGAGTTCGCGTCGAGGATCAACAATCCCATCGGGATCAAGCTCGGTCCGACGACGACGGTGGACGAGGCGCTCACCTATGTCGACCGGCTGGATCCCGAGCGTGAGCCGGGCCGGCTGACCTTCATCGTGCGGATGGGTGCGGACAAGGTGAGGGACAAGCTGCCCGAGCTGGTGGAGAAGGTGACCGCGTCGGGTGCGGTGGTGGCGTGGGTGACGGATCCGATGCACGGCAACACCTTCGAGGCGGCCTCCGGACACAAGACCCGGCGTTTTGATGATGTGCTGGACGAGGTGAAGGGCTTCTTCGAGGTCCACAAGGGCCTGGGCACGCATCCGGGCGGTATCCATGTCGAGCTGACCGGTGACGATGTCACCGAGTGCGTCGGCGGCGGCGACGAGATCTTCGTGGACGATCTGCATCAGCGCTACGAGACGGCCTGCGACCCGCGCCTCAACCGCAGCCAGTCCCTCGACCTGGCCTTCCTCGTCGCCGAGATGTACCGCGACCAGTAGGGCCGACCGCGACCAGTAGGGCCGGCCGGGCACTTTCAGTGAGGCGTACGACACGGTGGGGCGTGGATCGATGTGATCCGCGCCCCATCGGTGCTTTTCGGGCTTTTGCGGGCCGAGGGCGACAGCTAAGGTTAGGTTCACCTCACCGACTGGCGGGGTGGCCCGATCGATGAACCCGCCCGGGAGGTGAACCGCGTGTACGTCTGCTCCTGCTTCGGCATCACCGAGACAGAGGTGAAGGCACACGCGGACGCCGGTGCGTGCACTCCTCGCCAGATCGCGTCGGCCAGCAAGGCGGGCACCGACTGCGGCTCCTGCGTACGCCGTATCCAGTCGATCCTCGGACGCGGCGGCTGCCCGCGCCGTGAACTGCTCGACGGACGTGCTCCCGCGCTCGCCGAACCGGCGGCCCTGGAGGCCCTGGAGGCCACGCCCGTATCCATGGCCTCTGTCCCGGTCCCGGCGGCCTTGCGCAAGGCCGCCTAGGCAAGGCTGCTCAGGGCTGAGCCTAGTGCCGATCGCCCGAGCCTGAGCTGTCCGTGTGGTCCCATCGGCTGTCCTGGTCGCCGTCCGGCTGCTCGATCACCTGCGCGATATAGAGCGCCTCGCCCAGCTTCTCGACCAGATCGAGCTGGGTGTCGAGATAGTCGATGTGGTGCTCCTCGTCCGCCAGGATCGATTCGAAGATCCTCTTCGATGTGTGGTCCCCCTTGGCCCGCATGACCTCGATCCCGCGCTTGAGCCGGTCGATCGCCTCCACCTCGACCTCGCGGTCGGCCCGGAACATCTCCGTCACGGTCTGGCCCACCCGTACATGGAAGAGCCGCTGGTAGTTGGGCAGGGCCTCCAGGAAGAGAATCCGGTCGGTGAGCAGTTCGGCATGCCTCATCTCGTCGAACGACTCGGCCCGGGTGTACTTCGCGAGCTTCGTCCAGCCGAAGTTCTCCTGCATCTTCGCGTGCAGAAAGTACTGGTTGATCGCGGTCAGTTCGCCGGTGAGCTGCTCATTGAGGAACTCGATGACCTCGGGATCGCCCTGCATCGCAGAGACTCCTTCCTGGCGGGTGACGGGGCAGAATGCGCGCATCCTGACACCGAGGCCAGGATCCGTCCAGTAAGTACATGCTTAGCAGGAATTGCCCGAATCGGTCCCGACCTGGTCATGACCACCCTTCCCCGTCTGTCACCATGGAAGGCATGGGTCAGCCGGAGAGCCGGGAGTATCGAGAGCCGGAGCAGGCCGAGCTACCACCGGGGCAGCGCTTGCAGCGCGGCTGGCCGGTGACCCATTACGGACCCGTACCGCGGTTCAAGCCGGACCGCTGGGAATTCCGGGTCTTCGGCGCCACCGCGGACGGTGACAAGCGCTGCTGGAACCACGACGAGTTCTCGGCGCTGCCGTTCTCCACCGTCGTCGCGGATCTGCACTGTGTGACGAAGTTCAGCATGGTGGGAGCCGAATGGGGCGGTGTGCCCGCCCGTACGCTCCTGGATCTGGCGCCGCCCGCGTCGGCCGTGACCCATGTGATGGTCTGGGCGGAGTACGGCTACAGCTCCAATCTGCGGCTCGCCGACTTCGTGTCCGACCGTACGATCTTCGCCACCCACAAGGACGGTGAGCTGCTCACCGCCGAACACGGTTTTCCGGTCCGGCTCGTCGTTCCGCATCTGTACGCCTGGAAGGGACCCAAGTGGGTCCGGGGCGTGGAGTACATGACCGCCGACCGCCGTGGCTTCTGGGAGGAGCGCGGCTATCACAATGTCGGCGATCCGTGGGGCGAACAGCGCTACTCCTACCAGGAGCTGCCGGGCGACGGTCCGGAGCTGTAGCCGGTCCGGGTCGGCAGGTCTGGCCGGCTGGCCCGTCCGGTCCGGTCCGTCCGGCTTCGGATCAGCGGTCGCGCAGCTTCTTCAGCAGCCGTATGTCCGCCGCCTGCCCTTCCTTGCCGCCCGGTGTCTCGATCACCAGCGGTACGTTCTCGGTCGCCGGATGCGAGAACAGCTCACCGAACGGCTCCTCGCCGATCTGCCCTGCGCCGATATTGACGTGCCGGTCCTTGTGCGCGCCGACGACATCCTTGGAGTCATTGGCGTGGATCAGCTTGAGCCGGCCCTCGCCGACCGTGTCCACCAGCAGATCCAGTGTCTGCCGCATACCGTGCGGTCCCGCGAGATCGTGCCCGGCCGCGAAGACATGGCAGGTGTCCAGACAGATGCCCAGCTTGGGATGCGAGTCGAGCGCCTCGAAGTACGGGCCGAAGTCCCAGGTCCGCGAACAGATCGAGAAGCCCTGCCCGGCCGTGGACTCCAGCAGCAGGAACGGATCGTCGTCATGGGTCAGCTCGTCCAGCAGCGGCAGCATCCGCTCCCGTACCTGCGCGAGCGCCACCTCGCGGGTACGGCCGCCGGTCGCCGAGCCCGTATGCACCACGACGCCCAGCGCGCCGATCTCCCGGCCTCTGCGCAGGCTGTGCCGCAGGGACGCCACCGACTGCTCGGCGGTCGCCTCGGTGTGCGAGCCGAAGTTGATCAGATACGGAGCGTGCACATACGCCGTGATTCCCTCGGCCGCGCACTCCGCGCGGAACCGCTCGTCCTGCGCCGGATTCCCGATGGGCGTCGCCCAGCCGCGCGGATTGGCGACAAAGACCTGAACGGTCTCGGCGTCCAGCTCACGCGCGTACGTCAGACCGGTCGCGGCGAGGCCGCCGGCCACGGGGACATGGCTGCCGACAGGGTTGCGCAGGGTGGGCAGGCGCAGGGTGGGCAGGCGCATGGTGGACAGGGGCTAGAGCCCTTCGGTCTTGATGGTGATGGTGCTGCCCTCGGGAGCCTCGTCGCCGCCGTCGACGGACTGCTCGGCCACGGTGTTGCCCAGGAACGGGAAGCCGCGGTCGATCTCGACCACGAATCCCGCCGCCTCCAGCAGGCTTCTGGCCCTGTCCGTCGTCTCGCCGACGACATCCGGTACGGAGACCAGCCGCGGGCCCTTGGACACCGTCAGTGTGACGGTGTCACCACGAGCGAGCTGTGAGCCCTCCGCCGCGGACTGCCGGGCGACGGTGCCCTCGTCCTCGGGAGAGTTCACCTGTACGGCGGCGATCCTGACCTTGAGTCCCGCCTGCTCCAGCTCGGTGGTGGCCTCGGACACGGACTCGCCGGTCACATCGGGCATATCGACCGGAATGCCCTTGCTCACGACGAGCGCGACGCCGGAATCGGGCCGTACATCGGTCCCGGCCACGGGCGACGAACTCACCACGGCGCCCTGGGCGGTCTGCTCGTCGAACTCCCGGGTGACGATCCCGGCGGCCAGACCGGCCTGCTTCAGCGCGCGCCTCGCCTCGGCCAACGGCACGCCCGTCACATCGGGAACCTGCACGATCTCCGGGCCGCGCGAGATGACGAGCGTCACCGGGCCGTCACCGCGGATACGCGTACGAGGCCCGGGATCGCTGCTGATGACCGTGCCGCGCTCGACGGTCTCGCTGAAGTCCTTGGTGACCTTCGCGTCGAGTCCCGCGTCGGCGAGCCGCTTCCTGGCCTCCTGCTCGCTCTGGCCGAGCAGCGAGGGAACGCGGGTGAACTGACCGGAATTGATGTACCAGACACCCGCGCCGACACCGAGCACCAGCAGTACGGCGACGACCGCCGCCACGATGCCTCTGCGCGGCACGGCCACGCGCCGGCGCGGGCCGGTCGGCGGCGGGCCGGGGGGAGGCATCTCCAGCCGGCTGGTGTGATGGATCTGCTCCTCGGCGGGAAGGACACGGCGCGGAATCACCGCCGTACGGTTCTCGGCGCCCGTCACCGCGGTGGCCCTGGCCCTGGGTGGTACGGCGTCGAGCTGCGCGTCACTGAGCGCGGCGCGCGCCACACGGGCCCTGGCGAGCAGCGCCACCGCGTCGTCGGGCCGCCGCTCCGGATCCCGGGCGGTGGCCGCCGCGACCAGCTCGTCCAGCTCGGCGGCGAGCCCGGGAACGGCGGCCGACGGCGCGGGCACGTCCTCGTTCAGATGCCGGTAGAGCACCTGCGCGGGAGTGACCCCGCCGTGCGGCTTGGCACCGGTCAGCATCTCGTGGAGGACGACGCCGCAGGCGTACACATCGACCCGGGTGTCGGACGTGCCGTACTCGATCTGTTCGGGCGCGAGATACGACACGGTGCCGAGCACGGTCCCGGTCGTATTGGTGACATCTCCTACGGCCCGTACGAGCCCGAAGTCCGCGACCTTGACCCGGCCGTCCTCCCCGATCAGCACGTTCTCCGGCTTCATGTCCCGGTGGACGAACCCGGCCCGGTGGGCCGCGCCGAGCGCGGCGAGCACGGGCTCCAGGATGTCCAGCGCGGCCCGCGGCTGAAGCGCGCCGCGCTCACGCAGCACATCGCGCAGTGTGCAGCCCGCGACGTACTCCATCGCCAGATAGACATACGCGCCCTGCGCGCCCTGGTCGAAGACCGCGACCACATTGGGATGCGCCAGCCGGGCCACCGACTTGGCCTCACGGATGAACCGCTCCACGAAGGCGACGTCGGCGGCGAGCGCCGGATGCATCACCTTGAGCGCCAGAACCCGGTCCAGCCGGGTGTCGACGGCCCGGTACACCGTGGCCATGCCACCGACGGCGATCCGCGCGTCAACGCGATAACGCCCGTCGAGCACCTGCCCGACGATGGGATCGTGAAGGGTCGTATCCACGAACCTGAGTCTACGGTGCGGGTTCTGGCGGGCGCGGTGTGCGCCTTGCGCGCCTGCGGCGCGGGGTGCGGTGGGTGGTGGGTGCGGGTGTCGGGGCCTCCGGAGGTACATGTCCGGACGGCATGCTGTGTTTTCCCGGGGGACACCCCCGGACCCCCGTACGCCGCGTGCGGGCCGGTGTGCGGCACAAATCACGCTTTAGTGTCCGGACACGCACCTCCTGCGACCCCGACCCCCTCCCGCCGCACGCCGGGTTTCCACTCTGTCCGGGCCCGCATATCCAGCCCGTCCGGCGTTTGAGGACGGAACCGGCGACCCCCGTGCCGGGTTCCCAGACGGTAGGGGCCCGCCCCATCGCGCCCCGGCCGCAGGCCGGAAAATCAAGCCCGTCCGGCGATTGAGGACGAAACGGCCGGCCGGACGGACCCGGCGCGCGCCCGCTACGTGAACGCCGGGCGTTCCGGGTCCAGGGACGGCAACCCGTCCGTTGGCGACGACGCCGTCGCGAAGTGGCGGCGAGGGATTCGGCCCGCCCGGCGCGCCAGCCGGCCCGCCTCCACCGCGTGCCGCATCGCCTCCGCCATCAGCACCGGCTCCCGCGCCCGCGTCACCGCCGACGCCAGCATCACCGCCGCGCACCCCAGCTCCATCGCCAGCGCCGCGTCCGACGCGGTGCCCGCGCCCGCGTCCAGGATCACCGGTACGCCCGCCCGCTCCACGATGAGCTCGAAGTTGTGCGGGTTGCGGATCCCGAGGCCGGAGCCGATCGGCGAGCCCAGCGGCATGATCGCGGCGCAGCCCACGTCCTCCAGCTTTCTGGCGAGCACGGGATCGTCGTTGGTGTACGGCAGCACCGTGAAGCCGTCGTCGACCAAGATCTCGGCCGCGTCCAGCAGTTCGATCGGGTCGGGCAGCAGCGTCCGCTCGTCCGCGACCACCTCCAGCTTGATCCACTCCGTACCGAGCGCCTCGCGCGCCAGCCTGGCGGTCAGGACCGCCTCGCCCGCCGTGAAGCAGCCCGCCGTGTTGGGCAGGGCGCGGATGCCCAGGGAGTCGAGTACGGAGAGGACCGAGCCCTGGACCGTGGGATCGAGGCGACGCATCGCGACGGTGGTGAGTTCCGTGCCCGAGGCGCGCAGACAGCGTTCCAGTACGTCCAGGCTGGGCGCTCCGCCCGTGCCCATGATCAGCCGTGAGTTGAGGACGGTGGAGCCGATGGTGAGCCGGTCGTCGGCCATGGCGGCTCAGCCTCCCTGGACCGCGGTGAGGACTTCCACCCGGTCGCCGTCGCCGAGCACCGTGCCGGACCAGTGGCCGCGCGGCACCACCGTCTCGTTGACGGCGGCGGCGACACCCGAGGGCGCGGGAGTGAGGGAGGCGACCAGGATGTCGAGGGTGGTGCCGGAGGCGAGATCGCGGGCCTCGCCGTTCACGGAGACGGTCACACGGACAGAGGTGCTCATACGGTCAGCTCCCGCGGTACGGAGGTGAGGTCCTGCGGTACGGAGGTGAAGCGGCGCGGAGTGAACGGGCGCGCCACGTCCGGGAGTTCGCCGGTGGTCAGCACCGCGGCCAGCGCGTCGCCGGTGACCGGTGTGAGCAGCACGCCGTTGCGGTAGTGCCCGGTCGCGAGACTCAGCCCCGGCAGCGCGGTCGGTCCCAGCAGCGGCGCGTTGTCAGGCGAGCCCGGACGCAGTCCCGCGCGGGTCTCGGTGAGCGGCAGTTCGGTGATGCCGGGAACCAGTTCGTGCGCGTCCCGCAGCAGCTCGTACACTCCGCCCGCCGTGACCGTGGTGTCCCAGCCCAGCTCCTCGCTGGTGGCGCCGACGACCAGCTCGCCGTTCTCGCGCGGCACCAGATACACCTGGCTGCCGCGCACCACGGCCCGTACCGTCCTGGACAGGAACGGCGCGTACGGACGAGGCACCGTCAGCCGCAGGACCTGGCCCTTGACGGGCCGTACCGGCGGCAGGACTTCGTCAGGGACGCCCGCCAGCCGTCCGCTCAGACTGCCGGCCGCCAGTACCACCTGGTCCGCGGTGAGCGCGCGCCCGTCGTCCAGTACGGCACCGGCGGCCCGGTCCCGTACGACGGAGAGCCGCTCGGCCCAGGCGCGGTGGAAGACCACTCCGGCCCGTTCACAGGCGGTGAGCAGGGCGGAGGCGAGCCGGCGTGGATCGATCTGGTGGTCGCCGTCCACGCGCAGACCGCCGCGTACGCCCGGCGCGAGCATCGGTTCGAGACGCCGGCACTCGCGTCCTGTGAGCCACTCGGACGTCAGGCCCGAGCGCTGCTGAAGGGCGTGCAGTTCGCGCAGCTCGGCGCGGTCGTCGGTGTCGAGGGCGACGGCGAGCGTGCCGCAGGCGCGGTAGCCGGTCTCCTGGCCGCTCGCCTCCTCCAGCTCGGCCACGAACTCCGGATAGCGCTCCGCCGAGGCGAGATTGAGCCCGAGCAGAAGCTGTTCGCCGTGGTGGAGTTCGGTGACGGCGGCGAGCATGCCCGCCGCGACCCGCGCGGCGCCTCCGCCGGGACCGGGATCGACGACGGCGGTACGCAGCCCGTGCTGCGCGGCCCGCCAGGCCGTGACCAGTCCGATGATTCCGCCGCCGATGACCAGGACATCGGAAGCGGTCTTCTCCTGGGACGACTGCATGGGCGTCCAGCCCCTCCCTTCGCCGGCATGACCCGGATCAGGTTCGTACGGTCGGAGGCCGCTTCAGCCTCCCTCTCAGCCCGGTGCGTCCGGACTCCCGCGAGGTAGTGTCGACGGCCAGCGTAACGCGCGGCCCGCCGTGCGGTAAGGCCGTCCTGGCGGGGCGGGAGCCGGAACGGTCCTCCGCCTGCGGTCCGTCCGCTGCTTAAGGTGATCGGGTGAGCGAGCAGCGCAGACACGAGCAGTCGCAGAGACAGCGGGAACGGCCGGGCGTCGTCATCGTCGGTGCGGGCATGGCGGGCGTGCAGACCGCCGTGGCCCTGCGGGAGAAGGGCTACGAGGGCCCGGTCACCCTGATCGGCGCGGAACCTCATCCGCCGTACGACCGGCCTCCGCTCTCCAAGGCGGTCCTGCTGGGCACGGCGGACGGCTCGGCCTTCGACATCGACTTCGAGGCACTCTCCGTCCGGCTGAGACTCGGCGTCGAGGTCACCGGACTGCGCCCGGACGCGCGGGAGGTCGACACCGCGGCCGGGCCCGTCCCGTACGGCGTACTGGTCCTCGCGACCGGCGCGGAGCCGGTCGGACTGCCCGGCGCCGTGGCCGTGCCGGGCGTCCATCTGCTGCGCACCCTGGACGACGCCGAGGCGCTGCGGCCCGTGCTCGGCCGGCGGGACCGGATCGTGGTCGTCGGCGCCGGATGGATCGGCGCGGAGTTCACCACCGCCGCGCGCGAGGCCGGGTGTGCCGTGACGGTCGTGGAGGCGGCGGACCGGCCGCTGCCGGGCGCCCTGCCGGCCGAGGTCGCCGCACCGATGGCGCGGTGGTACGCGGAGAGCGGCGCCGCGCTGCTGACCGGTGTACGGGTGGCCGGTGTCGAGCCGGGCGCGGTGCTCCTCGCGGACGGCCGGCGGCTGTCCGCCGACGCGGTGGTCGTGGGCATAGGCGCGCGACCCTCGACGGACTGGCTGACCGGCTCCGGTATCGCGCTGGGCCCGGACGGCGCGATCGTCGCGGACGAGCGGCTGGCGACGTCCCTGCCCGATGTCTACGCGGTCGGCGACTGCGCGTCCTTCCCGTCCGCCCGTTACGGCGAGCGGCTGCTCGTGCACCACTGGGACAACGCGCTCCAGGGCCCTCGTACGGTCGCCGCCCAGGCCGTCGGCGAGAGCGAGCAGCTCTACGATCCCGTGCCGTACTTCTGGTCGGAGCAGTTCGGCCGGTTCGTCCAGTACGCGGGCCATCACACGGCGGAGGACACCCTGGTGTGGCGCGGCGATCCGGCGGACGCCGCCTGGTCGGTGGTGTGGCTGCGGGACGGCGCGCTGAGGGCCCTGCTCGCCGTCGGCAGGCCGCGCGATCTGGCGCAGGGCCGCAAGCTGATGGAGGCGGGCGCGCGGCTGGACCGGGCGCGGGCCGCCGATCCCGCGGTACCGCTGCGCAAGGCCGTTCTCTGAGGTTTCGTGTCTCTGAGGTATCGCGACGCGCTCCGTGCCGTGCTCCGTGACGCGCTCCGTGCCGTGCGTGGTGGCTGCTCGGGGCTGCTCCGGGCGGACTTGGTTCGTGGCGTCTGTCAGTCCGGGATGGCACGCTTGTCGTGTGACCGAGATTGACGCAAAGATCGATGCTCTCGTCCCCGCCTGGCTTCACCTGCCCGACATCGCGGAAGCCCTCGATGTCGAGGTGACGCGCGTGCGGCAGCTGGTGAAGGAAGGGCAGCTCATCGCCGTGCGCCGCGGTGAGAACAGGACACTCCAGGTGCCCGCCGCCTTCCTCGACGGCGGCAAGGTCGTCAAGGGCCTCGCCGGGACCCTGACGCTGCTGAGGGACGACGGCTTCACCGACGAAGAGATGCTCGAATGGCTCTTCACTTCCGACCCGACCCTGCCGGGCACGCCCGCACAGGCGCTCAGCGAGAATCGCGGCACGGAGGTGAAGCGCCGGGCCCAGGCGCTCGCCGTCTGATCCACTCACCATTCGCGGTGTGCGGCGGTGCCTTCATGACCGCGTGGCGGTCCCGGCACCTCCGCACACCGCCGACCCGACGGGGGGACTTCCCATGCCCGAGGCCATGCCCGATGCCATGTCAGGGACCATGCCAGGGGCCTGTGTGTCTGCCGTGCCCGGGGCCCGTGCGTCGCTCTCCGACGCCCGGCTCTATCTCTGCACGGACGCACGCAGGCGGCAGGGAGATCTTCCCGAGTTCCTGGACGCCGTGCTCGCGTCCGGTGTGGACATCGTGCAGCTGCGGGACAAGGGCATGGAGGCGGCCGAGGAGCTGGAGCACCTCCAGGTCTTCGCGGACGCCTGCCGCCGTCATGGCGCGCTGCTCGCCGTGAACGACCGCGCGGATGTGGCGCATGCCGTCGGCTCCGACGTACTGCATCTGGGACAGGGCGATCTGCCCGTTCCCGCGGCCCGCGCGATCCTCGGGGACATCCCGCTGATCGGCCGTTCCACCCATGCCGAGGCCGAGGTGGACGCCGCCGCCGTCGAGCCGGGCGTGGACTACTTCTGTACGGGCCCGTGCTGGCCCACTCCGACCAAACCGGGCCGTCATGCGCCCGGGCTCGCTCTGGTGCGCCATGCCGCCGCGCTGGGCACGGACCGGCCGTGGTTCGCGATCGGCGGTATCGACGCGGCCAATCTCGACCAGGTGCTGGACGCCGGTGCCCGCCGGATCGTCGTCGTACGGGCGATCACCGAGGCCGACGATCCGGCCGCGGCGACGGCCGGCCTGGCCAAGCGCGTACGGGAACGGGCCGTGTGACGCGATCGACGGGCCGTGTGACGCGACGGACGGGCCGTGTGACGCAACCGTAAATCCGGGCAAATACCCCCGTCCGGTTGGGGGACCGCCACGCCCTCGATAACCTGCCCCTATGGCCTCCGGCACAGCTTCGACCAGATCAGATCACGCACTGACCGTGCGTGATCTGCTCGCGACCGGCAAGACATCGTTCTCGTTCGAGTTCTGGGCGCCCAAGACCGAGAAGGGCGAGCGCAATCTCTGGAACGCGCTGCGCCGGGTCGAAGCGGTGGCGCCCAGCTTTGTCTCCGTGACCTATGGCGCGGGCGGCTCCACCCGGGCGGGCACGGTCAAGGCCACGGAGCGCATCGCCTCCGACACCACACTCACGCCGGTCGCGCATCTCACGGCCGTCGGCCAGTCCGTCGCCGAACTGCGCAATATGGTCGGGCAGTACGCCGACGCCGGGATCCGCAACATCCTCGCCGTACGGGGCGATCCGCCCGGCGATCCCATGGGCGAGTGGGTCAAGCACCCGGACGGTGTCCGCTACGCCGCCGAACTGGTCAGGCTCATCAAGGAGTCCGGCGACTTCTGTGTCGGAGTGGCGGCCTTCCCGGAGATGCATCCGCGCTCGTCCGACTGGGAGACCGACACCAGACACTTCGTGGACAAGTGCCGCGCGGGCGCCGACTACGCGATCACGCAGATGTTCTTCGAACCGGACGGATATCTGCGGCTGCGCGACCGGGTCGGCGCAGCCGGTTGCGCGACACCGATCATTCCCGAGATCATGCCGGTCACCAGCGTCCGGATGCTGGAGCGGCTGCCGCAGCTCAGCACCGCGGTCTTCCCGGCCGAACTGAAAGAGCGGATCCTCTCCGTCAAGGACGATCCCGCCGCTGTACGCTCCATTGGCATCGAGTTCGCGACGGAGTTCTGCGCGGAGCTGCTCTCCGAGGGTGTTCCCGGCTTGCACTTCATCACCCTCAACAACTCCACCGCAACGCTCGAAATCTACGAGAATCTCGGACTGCACGAGCAGTCGTGACCGGTCGTACCCGCCCTGTCCCGGGCTGGTGGCCGCAGGAGAGGGGCGGGCATGGGCTGGACGGTCCTCTACATCGCATTCGGCATCGTGGCGTTGTGGCTGCTGGGCGAGGTGCTGCTCCAGTACAAGGCGCGACTGCGCTGGCGACTGCTCGCCTTCAGCGGGTTCATGGGTGTGGTTCTCGGTGTGCTGCTGCCCTCCGTCCTGGTCATCGCACTGGGCGCGGTCGCGTTCGCGGTCGGTCAGACCTATGTGACGCTCTCCTTCCGCCGTGGCTTCTCCACCGGCTGGGCGATAGGCGGCAGTCCGGGGGCCAGCCGCCGCCGGAAGGACACCGGCGGCCCGGACGCCGAGCGCGAACCGTCGCTGGAGGTCTCGGATCTCGAAGTTTCCGATCTGGAGGTGCCGGATCTGGCGTACCAGTCGGTGGCCGGGCCCGCGGAGACCACCGCGCTCTACGATCCCAAGCCGGTCTACGAACCGGAGCCGATGCCCGACGACACCGGGCAGTACGGCGTCTACAACGACTACGACGCGCCGGCCCATGACGCACAGCAGCAGGCCCATCCGCAGCAGTCCGACGCGAGCGGATGGGGCAGCGGCGGATACGAGGCGTATCCCGGCTACCAGCCGACGGCCGACCAGGGCGGCTATCAGGGGCAGGGCGGTTACGCGGCCCACGGCGCCTATGCGAACCAGGACGCCTACACCGGCCAGGACGCCTACCACCCGGGCCACTCGGGCGAACACACCTACGCGAGCCAGGAGAGCTACGTCGGCCAGGACGTCTACGGGCAGCAGTACGACTACGGAAACGGCCAGCAGCAGTACACCGGCTACTCCGACCCGTACGCCGATCCGGCCAACGGCGGTCAGCAGTACGGCTCGTACGACAGCTTCGGCGGCCAGCAGCAGTACGCCGACCCGTACGGCGGCCAGCAGCAGTACGGCGCCGAGACTCCGCCCGGCGGTGTCTGGGTTCCGCAGCAGCGCGAGGGCGAGCAGCAGGCTCCGCCGATACCGCAGCAGCAGCCTCAGCAGCAGGGCTACGATCCCGACTACAACGAGCAGCAGTACCGCTACTGAGGGCCCATCGGATCTGAAGGTCAGATCTGACGGTCAGATCCGACGACCCGTCAGGCAATCGGGGGGCCAGGCCGCTCACTGCGAGCCCCGGAAACCGGCGCCCTCGACGATCAGTCCCGCCACCAGCGCTCCCGACATCCCGGCATGCGGGAGCCCGCCGCCCGGATGCGCCCAGCCGCCCGCGAGATACAGCCCGTACAGCCCGGTGGTATTCGCTGGATGGAGCAGGCGTCCGGCCGCTCCGGCCAGCGCGGGCGCCGGCACCGAGCCACCGGCCGCACCCGTCTGCGCCGCGGTGTCGGCGGGCGTCCGTATCTCGCGGCGGATCAGCCGCTCCGTGATCTGCGGAACGGCCGCTTCCGCCGCAGCCATCAGCACATCGGCATACCGCTCGCGCAGCGCTCCGTCCGTCCAGTCCACCGGGCCCTGCGGCGCGACGGTCGCGGTGACCGTGACCGCCTCATGGTCACCGTCGGGCCGCGTCGCCGCGTCATCGGGCCGCAGCACCGTCACCGTGGGCCGCTGGGCCGTACGGCCCGCGAACACATCGGCCGCCTCGGCGCTTCCGTCGGGGGAGTGCACCACCGTCCGGTGTACGGCGTCCTTGTCCCGGGCGCCGCGCAGCGCCAGCAGCACCGTGAACCGGCCGGGCACTGGAGAGCCGCCCGCCTCCCATGGCCGTATCTCGCCGTCAGCCCATAGCTCCCGCTCCACCAGCCGCTCCGGCGCGATGCCCGCCACCACCCGGTCGGCCGCCACGACCGTGCCGTCCGCCAGTTCGATCCCGGTGGCTCCGCCGTCCTTCTCGGCGATCCGGATCACCTCGGCACCGAAGACGAACTCCACCTTGCGGGCCAGACACCGTTCGTACACCGCGCGGGCCAACTCCCGTATCCCGCCGCGCACATACCAGCTCCCGAAGGTCTGCTCCAAATAAGGGAGCAGCGCGGCGCCCGCCGGAGCATGGCGCGGATCGAGTCCGTACGACAGGGCGTAGCCGTCCAGCAGAGCCACCAGCCGGGGATCGGCCAGCTCCCAGGCGCCGATCTCCGCGACCGTGGCGGCCCGGCGCGCGCCGCGCAGCAGCAGCCGCCGCTGCCGCACCGCCGGATACGGATCGCGTCCGAGCACTTGCCAGTCGGACCACAGCGGCTCTTCGAGCAGTGGTCGGCGTGAGCGGTCCCAGGCGTCACGGGCCCGCCCGAGAAACTCTCCCCACCGCTGCCCGGCGCCCGCGCCCAGCGCATCGTCCAGAGCGGAGACCGCACCCGCGCGTGACGCGTTCGGCAGCCGTACGTCGGTGCCGTCGGCGAAGACATGCCGGCTCGCCGGATCGACCTGGTCGAGCTGGACGCACCGCTCCAGCGGCTCCTTGCCGGTCTTGACGAACAGATCGCGGTAGACGGCAGGAAGATGGAGCAGACCGGGACCGGTGTCGAAGGTGAAACCGTCCCGCTCGAACCGGCCCAGCGAACCGCCGTACGTCGCCGAGCGTTCGTACACCGTCACCCGGTGTCCCGCCACGGCCAGCCGGGCAGCCGCCGCCATGGCGCCCATCCCGGCGCCGATCACCACAATCCGTGCCATGCCAGTGACTGTAACGGGACCCACTGACACTTCAGCCCGGCGGTGCCGCCATCCCGCCTCTGACCAGGCGTTTCTCCGCCCGGCGCTGAGCCCTGCGGCGCAGGAAGCGGCGGATTCTGGTGGCGAGGAAGGCCACCGTCGCGAGACCGAGCACCAGCAGCGCGCCCGCGACGACGGCGGCGGCTACCGGATGGAAGACCGCGAAGGTGATGATCCCGGCTACGCCCAGATCCTCGGCCGTGCTCACGGCGATATTGCTGAACGGTTCGGGAGAGGTGTTGACCGCCATCCTGGTCCCGGCCTTGACGAGATGGCTCAGCAGGGCCGTCGATCCTCCGACCGCACCGGCCGCGATCTCCGGCAGCGAACCGCTCTGCCCGGCCAGCAGCGCACCGACCACCGCACCGGAGAGCGGCCTGATGACCGTGTGCACGGCGTCCCAGACCGTATCGATGTACGGGATCTTGTCCGCGACCGTGTCACAGAGGAAGAGCACGGCGGCGGCGATCAGGACATCGGTGCGCTGCAACGACTCGGGAACCTCGTCGCTCAGCCCGGTCGCGCCGAAGACTCCGAACAGCAGGACCACCGCATAGGCGTTGATGCCGCTGGCCCAGCCGCTGGTGAAGATCAGAGGGAGTACGGACACGGACGCGATCGTATCCAGCCGCCGCGCGGTGCGCAGGAGAACAGTGGGCCGGAGTACGGAGCTCTGAGTACAGGTACTCAGAAGGCGAGTTGAGTAGGCACGCGGATGGGACGTCACCTGCCCGGACGGAAGAGTGGGGACCACGGAAGGGGCGCGGCGCCGGCACCGCCGGCACGGGGCGGCGGAACGGCGCGGCTCCCCTGACGGAACGGGGGTGTACGACACCACGGGGAACGCACCGGTCCGGTGCGGCTCAGGGGGACCGAGCCGCGCCGGACCGGTCGTATGTCAGCGCCCGGCGACCCGGCCGTGCAGCAGCCGCGAGAGCGCCGTGTGCCGCGCGGGCACTCCGAACGTGTGAGCGAAGCAAAACCGCAGGTCAGAGCCGATTGTCAGTGGTGTCCTTCAGGATGGACACATACGGCCACAGCGCCGTCACACGACGACAGGAGGTTCGTCATGGCCAGCTCCTACGCCGGTGCCGCACGCCGGCGCCGCACAGACGGCCCTGCCCCCTCACTGACCGGACCGCCGACCGATGTCCACCCGGTGCTGCGCAGGGCCACGGCCCCGCCCGCGGCCCTGGATCTGCTCGCCCAGGCCCGTACGGGACTTGACGAGGCCGCCGAGCTGGACACTCCGAACGAGCGCTATGCCACCGCCCATCTCGCCGCCCTGCGCACCGCCGCCGCGGTCCTCGCGGCCCGGGGCCGCCCCGAGACCACCGTGCGTAAGCGCCGCCGGATCAGGAGCGCCTGGGAGGTCCTCCCGGAGATCGCGCCCGAGCTGACCGAATGGAGCAGCCTCTTCGCCTCGGGCGCCGAGCGCAGGGCGCGCGCCGAGGCGGGCATACGAGGCGCGGCGAGCAGCCGTGACGCCGACGATCTGCTGCGCGACGTGGCCATGTTCCTGCGCCTGGTGGAGCGGTTGCTGGTGCTGGAGCCGGTGCTGCCCCAGCCTCGGGACGAGCAGCCGCGGCAGGGCGGCGCCGCTGGGTGAGCTGACGGGACGGCCGAGGCAATAGGGTGGGCGGAGCCCGCACTGTTCCACGCCCCGCCGTCCGGGGCGGCACCGCGCCGAGGAGTCAACTGCCGTGTCGGACCGTTCCCCTGTCGCCGGTGGGGAGACGCCATCGCGCTCCCGGGGCTCCCTCCGTACCGCCGTGGTCTGGGAGGTCCTCAGGGATGCTCTCGACCGCCGGGTCAAGGCGGCGGGGACGGACATCCTGGATGTGCTCGACACCGGCGGCGGCACGGGCAGCTTCGCGGTGCCCGTGGCCCGTCTCGGGCATCGGGTGACGGTGGTCGACCCGAGTCCGAACGCGCTCTTCGCTCTGGAGCGCCGGGCGGCCGAAGCGGGCGTCGCCGAGCGTGTCCGCGGTGTGCAGGGCGATATCCACGGGCTCTTCGACGTGGTCGGACGCGATGGCTTCGACGCGGTGCTGTGCCACGGCGTCCTGGAGTACGTGGACGATCCGGCCGAGGGCGTACGGAACGCGGTCGACGCCCTCCGCCCGGCCGGTGCGCTCAGCCTGCTCGCCGCGGGCCTGGGCGGCGCCGTGCTGGCCAGGGCGCTCGCCGGGCACTTCAACGAGGCCCGGCGGGCCCTCACCGACCCGGCCGGGCGCTGGGGCGAGGGCGATCCCGTGCCCAGGCGCTTCACCGCCGAGCAGCTCACGGAGCTGGTCGGGGCCGCCGGTCTGCGGATCGGCGCCGTCCATGGCGTACGGGTCTTCGCGGACCTGGTTCCCGGCGGACTGGTGGACACCCAGCCCGGGGCCCTGGAGGCCCTGCTGAAGCTGGAGGCCGCCGCCGCCGAGCTGCCCGCGTTCCACTCCGTGGCCACCCAGCTCCATGTCCTGGGTGAGAAGGCTCCGGGAGAGAAGCGGGACTGACCCAAAACCCCTGGAAGTCTCCTTGAGTCTCCCTGGAGAGCGGGCCGGACGCTGATCGCCTGGCTGATCAGGCGCGCAGCCGTACATGGAGTGCGCCACAGGCCCCCCGATGGGCCGCCCGGCGCCGTATGATCGGGGTACACCATCCGGCATGACGGATCGATGGTTGGGGAATCAACGCCTCAGCGGCCGAGTCGACATGGCGGCCCGGAATGGCGAAATGGCGTTGAGGGCGGGTTTCACGGGGGCGATTCCCTGCCTATCCTTGAAGGAGCCGCATACCGGTCGCCCCCCGCGACCGACGACTAGGAGGACTCCGTGCCGCTCTCGGAGCACGAGCAGCGAATGCTCGAGCAAATGGAGCGAGCGCTGTACGCCGAAGATCCCAAGTTCGCGACAGCGCTTGAGGGAAGCGGGCTGCGTACATACACCCGGCGACGGGTCTACCAGGCAGTAGCCGGCTTCCTGGTGGGTATCGCGCTCCTCATGGCCGGAATGGTCGCCCAGCAGATCTGGATCAGCGTGGTGGGATTCCTCGTCATGCTGGGCTGTGCGGTCCTGGCGGTCACCGGGTGGCGCAAGGCGCCCAAACCAGGTGAGCAACCGGCGGCGGGCGCAGGCCCGGCCGCCCGACAACAACCCAGACAGCGTCGCTCGATGATGAACCGGATCGAGCAGCGGTGGCAGCGCCGCCGTGACGAACAGGGCCAGTGAGTCCCTGAAGGTTCTCAGGCTTGACGGTACGGCTGAGGGGCGGACGCGGAAAGCGTCCGCCCCTCAGCCGTATCCAGGCAGCCGTCTCGCCCGTAGCCTGTACTGTCAGCCGCGCTGACGGGAAGGGCGCCAGCCGGCCGGGCCCGTACCGGCGGTATCCGTGCGGCGCGTCCGCAGACCGGCCGTGAACGCCCGTAGGCCCGCCGAGGCGGCCCAGACCACTCGTACGGACGAGCGCGGCGCCAGCAGTGCCCGCAGCCGGGTCCAGCGGCTCACCGGAGCACGCAGTCCCGCGTGGATCAGCCGGGCGTCGTCGGCGAGACCTGTACCGGGCCGTGGCCATGGCGCGTACAGCACCTGCTCCACCGAATCGGCCACACGGTGCACTGCCTCGGCCGCCGGGCCCTCCAGCTTGCCCAGCCGCACCAGCCTGGCCGCTGTCTTCCGCGGTGTCTGGGATTCGTCCGGCGGGATGCCGTGATCCCAGGCCGTGTCGGTTATCTCCCGCCAGACGGCGAGTGTCCGCGCCACGGCGTCGGTCTCCCGGCGCCCACGGGAGCCCAGCCGCCGGGACCGGATCTCGCTCCGCCAGAGCATCGGCAGCAGCGGCACTCCCACCACCAGCAGCACGCCCAGACCGATCAGCAGCGCGATGAACCCTCCCGGCCATCCGCCACCGTCGGTCGGCGTGGCCGCACTGGGCGCGACCGTGGCACAGTCGGACGCCGGCGCCGCCGGGTCCTGGCAGCTCCGCGAGGGAGACGGCGCCACGGGCGGCGCGGCCGAGGCGCTGGCTTCGGGCGCGCTCGGGTCGCTCGCATTGCCGGTCGGAGTGTCCGGGCGGGTGTAGTCAGGAGCGCTGCCGCGGCTCGGAGTCGGCTCGAAACGGGTCCATCCGACACCTTCGAAATACAGCTCGGGCCAGGCGTGCGCGTCCCGCAGTCCCACCGACATGCTGCCGTCCGACTGCGGAGAGCCCGGTGTGAAGCCCACCGCCACCCGCGCCGGTATGCCCAGCGTGCGGGCCATGGCGGCCATCGTGAACGAGAAGTGGACGCAGAAGCCTTCCTTGTTCTTCAGGAAGCGCGTGATCGCCGTGGCACCGGTGCCGGAGTCCACCTGGGTGTCGTAGGAGAAGCCGCCGTCCAGCGCGAACCAGTCCTGAAGCCTGACGGCCTTCTCGTAGTTGTTCGCCGCGCCCTCGGTGACATCGAGTGCGGTCTTCTTGACCACATCCGGCAGGACGGACGGGACCTGGGTGTACTCACGGCGCAGGGACTCCGGCGCCGGAGGCGCGGCGGCGAGCTGCTCGCTGGTCGGATTCACCTGGAGGCTGCCCACCTCGTACCGGGCGCCACGGGTCGACTGCCCGCGGTCGCCCACCAGCGTCCGGCCCTCGGGCTCGAAGCGCCAGCGGCCGTCGATGTTCACCCTGGTCGCGGGATAGGGCATCGGCAGATAGTTCTGCCGGTACCACCCGGCGGTCGTGATACTGGTCGTGATCTCGGTCGCGCTCACGCCCGGGCTCAGGCCCTGAGGCCCGGGCAGCCGGTCCGGTACGTCCTCGACCCTGCGCTGCGAGAACCTCCAGGACGTCCCGTCGAACTTGTCCAGCGCCATGATCCGCAGATACATGCTCTGGGTGTTCGGCGCGTTCGTCTTGTAGCGCAGCGCCTCGCGGTCCTCGGGCTGGTTCAGATTGTCCTGGAGCGAGACCAGCGGATTCACCGCGGAGATGGTGCCTCCGCCGCCCAGTCCCGAGCCGTTTCCCCGGCCCGCGCCCGCCAGCAGTCCGCCGTCCAGAGTCGGCAGGGCAGCCGGGACAGCCAGGGCTATGCCCAGCGCCACCACTCCGATCCTGCGGCCGGTACGGACCGGGGCGGGCGCGCGGCCCGCCGCCTCCAGACCGGCCGTGAGCCGGCCCTGCGCGCGTGACGCACCGCCGAACACCCGGCCCCACTGCGACAGCCGGTCCCGGCCCTCGGCCAGAAGCAGCAGCAGATAACCGGCCGCTGCGAGCAGGAACCACCAGGAGCCGCCGTCACCGCCGGAGAGCCCCGCGGCGACCGAGTAGAGCGCGAGCAGCGGCAGCCCGGCCGGGGCCGCGCTGCGGAACGTCACCGCGAGGGCGTCCACCGCGAGCCCGATCAGCAGCACACCGCCCACCAGCATCAGCCGGATGCCCTCGGTGGCCGGCGCCGGTATGGCATACCGTCCGACATCCTCGCCGCCCACCGTCAGCAGCTGCCCGAACTCCTGGAAGACACCGGGCGTCGGCAGGACACCGAGCAGCGCCCGGTCGCCGGCGAAGACCACCGTGAGCATCAGCAGGGCGACCACGGCCTGGAGCGCCACGGTCAGCGTCCGGGCCAGCGGCACCCGCCGGGCCAGCGCGCCCACCGCGCCCAGCACCGCCACCATGATCGCGGTGTGCAGCAGCCAGGTGGTCGGCCGGACCAGCGGCACCAGGGCGCCCGCCGCCATCAGTGTGGCGGCGAACGAACAGAGCGCCAGCCGTGCACTACCGCTCATGACCATCCTCCGGTGGAGCCTGGACCGCCCGTGACGGCCGATTCGGAGCGCTGTCGCGCGGCCTGCCGCCACAGCTCGGGCAGTGCCGCGCCCGGAGGCACCGCCAGGGCCGTCCAGCCCGCCTCGCGGAGCTGGCGCAGCCGCTCCTCGATGTGGTTGTCGGGTCCCATGCCCTGGGCCCAGCCGGTGCTGTCGAGCACGAAGGCGACGGCGACACCGCTGCGCTGCCGCATCCGGGCCACCACCGCGGTCTGTTCCTCGTCCAGATCACCGAAGAAGGCCACCAGCAGCCCTTCGCCGCCGCGCAGCACTTCATACGCGCCGGAGAGCTCGTCGGTGTCGGAGTGGTCGACGACCGCGAGGGTGTCCATCAGCAGTCCGGCCGAGTCGGCCGGACCCTGGGTCGCCCCGGCATAGCCGTCGGCGCCCTCGCCCGGCACCGAGCTGCCCGTGTCCGTCAACAGCCTGACCGCGAAGCCGCGTTCCAGCATATGGACCAGCGCGGAGGCCGCGCCCGACACCGCCCACTCGAAGGCCGAGTCGGGACCCGCGCCGTGATAGGCGCTCCGTCTGGTGTCCAGCAGCACCGTGCATTTCGCCCGCTGCGGCTGCTCCTCGCGACGCACCATCAGCTCGCCGTACCGCGCGGTGGAGCGCCAGTGCACCCGGCGCAGATCGTCACCGTGCCGGTAGCCGCGCGGAATCACATCGTCCTCGCCGGCCAGCGCCTGCGAGCGCTGCCGTCCGTCGCCGTACGCCGGTGACTCGCCCGCGAGCCGCACCGGCGGCAGCGGTTCGGTGCGCGGGACGACGGTCAGGGTGTCG
This sequence comes from Streptomyces sp. NPDC059743, assembly GCF_042732975.1. Taxonomy (NCBI): domain Bacteria; kingdom Bacillati; phylum Actinomycetota; class Actinomycetes; order Kitasatosporales; family Streptomycetaceae; genus Streptomyces; species Streptomyces sp. NPDC059743. The sequence goes on from NZ_JBHWGS010000006.1 coordinate 112,702, forward strand.
AACGCGCTGAACGAGCGTGTCAGTTCGCACATGCCGAAGGGATCGCTCAGCCGTAGCTGGAGAGGACCGAGCGGATACCGTCCGCGCAGATCGGAACGGACCCGGTAGGACACCTCGCGCCGGCCGCCCGGCTCGACCCGGTCGAGCACGAACCGGGGCCGCGGGCCCAGTACATACGGCACATGGTCCTGGAGCATCAGCAGTCCGGTGGGCATCCGCGTGACATTGTCCATCCGCAGATGCACCCGTGCCTCGGAACCGGCGGGCACCCGGGCCGGCGAGAGCCGCCGGCTGCCCGCCACCCGGTAACGCGTGTGGTAGAGGACCGCCACACAGACCAGTGGCAGCGCGATCAGCAGGAATCCCACCTGGAGCAGATTCGACTGGCCCAGGACGAAGGCGCAGACGGCCGCCGCGACACCGGCGGCGAGGAACGACCGGCCACGCGTGGTCAGTCCGGACAGCGCGGGCCGCAGCCCGCCCTTGTCCTCGCCGTCCACCGCGGCCGGCCCCCCGGATGCCATCACAGCCGCCGTACGCCGGCCTGCCGGCCGTAGAGCGGCCCGGCCGGTCCGCCAGGTCCGCCGGGACCACCGGGTCCGCCCGGCAGGTGGCCCTGGGCACGGCCGCCGTCCGCGGTGGGCACGGGAATGCGCTGGAGGATCTCCAGCACGACCTGCTCGGCGGTACGGCGGTTCAACTGCGCCTGAGCCGTGGGCAGCAGCCGGTGTGCGAGCACCGCGACCGCCAGCGCCTGGACGTCGTCCGGCAGCGCGTACTCCCGCCCGCTCAGCGCGGCAGCCGCCTTGGCCGCACGCAGAAGATGGAGCGTGGCGCGCGGTGAGGCGCCGAGTCTGAGATCCGCGTGGTTACGTGTCGCCCCGACCAGCTCCACGGCGTACCGCCGTACGGATTCGGCGACATGGACCGTACGCACCGCGTCGATCAGCTTCACGATGTCATGCGCGTGGGCCACCGGCTGGAGGTCGTCCAGCGGAGAGATCCCGCCGTGCACGTCCAGCATCTGCAACTCGGCCTCGGGGCTGGGATATCCGATCGACACCCGGGCCATGAAACGGTCGCGCTGCGCCTCGGGCAGTGGATAGGTGCCCTCCATCTCCACCGGGTTCTGCGTGGCCACCACCATGAAGGGGCTGGGCAGTTCATAACTCTGCCCGTCGATGGTGACCTGACGCTCCTCCATCGACTCCAGCAGCGCCGACTGGGTCTTGGGCGAGGCGCGGTTGATCTCGTCGCCGATCACGATCTGGGCGAAGATCGCGCCCGGTTTGAACTCGAACTCCCGCCGCTGCTGGTCGTATATGGACACCCCGGTGATGTCCGACGGCAGCAGGTCGGGAGTGAACTGAATACGCCGCACCGAACAGTCGATGGAGCGCGCGAGCGCTTTGGCCAGCATGGTCTTGCCCACGCCGGGGACATCCTCGATCAGAAGATGTCCCTCGGCGAGGAGCACGGTCAGCGAAAGCCGTACGACCTCAGGCTTGCCCTCGATCACACCCTCCACCGATGTGCGGACACGCTCCGCTGTGGTGGTCAGATCAGTGAGGCTCGCTCGATCGTCATAGGTCGTCACCCGGCCCTCCTCGGCCCTTTTTACAACGGGCCGATGCTCATCGGACGGCCCGGCCCACCCCGAAACACGGACACCGTCCCCGGAAAGTTCCGGAACGTTGTCACAGACGCATTCTTGTTGCCGTTACCGCTTCGTGTCACTCGCCTGTGGATAAGTGGGTGGGATATGTCAGCTTTGCCGTCTATCTGGTTTCGGCGGCACGCACGCGCTCGTTCGGAACCGGCGCGCTCACGCGCCGGTTCCGCCGACGCTCACACCACCGGATCGATCTCTCTCAGCAGGCCCGACTTCACGTCGAAGACAAAGCCCCTTACGTCGTCGGTGTACGGCAGGAAGGGCGACGTCCTGATGCGCCGCATCGACTGCCGTACGTCCTGGTCGACATCGCGGAACGCCTCCACGGCCCAGGACGGCCGCTGGCCCACCTCCATCTCCAGCTCGTGCCGGAAGTCCTCGGTGAGGCTCTCCAGGCCGCAGCCGGTGTGGTGGATCAGTACCACGCTGCGGGTGCCGAGCGCGCGCTGGCTGATGGTGAGGGAGCGGATGACGTCGTCGGTGACCACGCCGCCCGCGTTGCGGATGGTGTGGCAGTCGCCCAGGGAGAGTCCGAGGGCGTCGTGCAGATCGAGCCTGGCGTCCATGCACGCCACCACGGCGACCCGGAGTACGGGCCGCGCGTCCATCCCCGGGTCGTCGAACCCGGCGGCGTAGCGGTGGTTCGCCTCTACGAGACGGTCGGTGACCGTTCCTCCGGTGCGTGCCGCACCGGCGGGAGCCGCGGCGGGCTCTGCGGGGAGATGTGCGGAAGTCGACATACCTACGACGGTAATGGCCCGGCGCCGGTAAGGCCCGAGGTGGGTCCAGGGTGAGATAGGGACAAAGAGCGTCAACTCGACGCTGTGTGACCTACCCCACAAGGGTGAGTGCGGTGGATCCGAACAGGTGGATTGTGGCGTTTATGGTCTTGTGGAGAGCCGACGCGGCGACGCGCTGGCCGCCCGCTTGACCGGAAACCCCGAGTACCGGTGGACTAAAGTGGCGGAAGTCCCGGGCACGTCCCGGACACATTCCGAATTCCCCGCGAGTGCGGCGTACGTGCGGCTCGGCCTCCTCCCGCTCGACGGTCGGCCGACGCCCTTTCCGGCGCCGGCGGACCACCTCCCTTTCTGAGCGGGCGGGGACCAGGCAGTACGTACCGCCGCGCCGGACCTGAGAGGGCGCATGAGCGAGCGCAGCGAGCGAGTCACGGAAGGCCGCGCGCCCGCGGAACACCGGCCGGGAGCATTGGGAACACCCGTCGGCCCCCGCGAGGACGGCCCCCGCGAGGAGCGGGTATGAACCAGGTCCGGCATGTCCCGGTGATGCTCCGGCGGTGCCTCGATCTGCTGGCACCCGCGCTCGACGGGCCCGGCGCGGTCGTCGTGGACTGCACGCTCGGCCTCGGCGGTCACAGCGAGGCGCTGCTCAGCGCCTTCCCCGGCGTACGGCTGATCGCGCTCGACCGCGACCAGGAGGCGCTGCGGCTCTCCAGCGAGCGGCTCGCCCCGTACGCGGACCGCGCCACTCTCGTACACGCCGTCTACGACGAACTGCCCGAGGTGCTCGACAAGCTGGGCATCTCCCGCGTCCAGGGTGTCCTCTTCGACCTCGGTGTCTCCTCCATGCAGCTCGACGAGGCGGAGCGCGGCTTCGCCTACGCCCAGGACTCCCCGCTCGACATGCGGATGGACCAGACGGCGGGAGTCAGCGCGGCCGAGGTCCTCAACACCTATCCGCCCGGCGAGCTGGTGCGGATCCTGCGCGCGTACGGCGAGGAGAAGCAGGCCAAGCGGATCGTCTCGGCGGTCGTCAGGGAGCGCGAGAAGGAGCCCTTCACCCACAGCGCCCGGCTGGTCGAACTGATCCGTGACGCCCTGCCGCAGGCTGCCAAGCGCACCGGCGGCAACCCGGCCAAACGCACCTTCCAGGCCCTGCGCATCGAGGTCAACGGAGAGCTGGCCGTCCTGGAGCGAGCCATCCCGGCAGCAGTGGGAAGCCTCGCCGTCGGCGGCCGGATCGCCGTCCTTTCCTACCACTCGCTGGAGGACCGCCTCGTCAAGCAGGTCTTCGCGGCGGGCGCGGCCACCACCGCGCCGCCCGGACTGCCCGTCGTACCCGAGCGCTACCAGCCCCGGCTGAAACTGCTCACGCGCGGCGCCGAACTTCCTACGGAGGAAGAGGTCGCCGAGAACCGCCGGGCGGCTCCGGCCCGGCTGCGAGGAGCGCAGCGGATCCGGGAGGACGTCCGGTGAGCGGACCGGCCAAGCAGCTGAAGGGGCGGGCGGCCCGGCTCGCCCAGCTCATGCCCGCCGGATCCAGCTCGGCGGCCCGCACTCCCTTCGTCCTGCTGGTCGTGCTGCTCCTCGGCGGCGGACTGATCACTCTGCTGCTGCTGAACTCCTCCCTCAACGAGGGCTCGTTCCGGCTGAGCGAACTCAAGAAGCGGACCACCGACCTCACCGACGAACAGCAGGCCCTCCAGAAGGACGTGGACGCCTACTCCGCGCCGTACGCCCTGGAGCGGCGGGCCCGTGAGCTGGGCATGGTGCCCGGCGGCAGCCCGGCCTTCCTCAATCCCGACGGTACGGTCCGGGGAGTCGCCGGGAGTGACGCGAAGAGCTCGGCGGAGCCTTCCGCGCAGCTCACACAGCCCTCCGTGCAGCCGTCCGCCATGGAGCAGGTACCGCCGGCGGCTCCTGTGCCGACGCCCGTCGTCCCCGCGGCCTCGGCCACCTCGGCACCGGCCGTCCAGCCGGTCCCCGCACCTCCCGTACCGGTCCTGCCCTCGGCCACGGCGCCGGCCGCGGCCGGGCCGTCCCTGCCGGTGCCTCAGGTCTCTCCGTACGCCTCCACGGGTGTACGGCAGGCTCCCGCGCCGGCCCCAGGCACTCCGGCCCCGACAACCTCCGGCAGGTGACCCAGTGCCCTCCAAGGAACCACCGCGCCGCCGGGTGCCCGGTCCCGCGCGCTCGGGCAGTTCCGCCCGCTCCGGCAGTCCGGCGCGCTCGGGCGGCGCGGGCCGGAACCGGCCGGCCGGCCGGCCTCCGGCCCGCAGACCACGCGCCGGAGCTGCCGCGCCGCAGCGGATCCGGCTGGGCAGTCCACGTCCCCGGCTGCGTCTGGTCAGTCTCGCCCTGACGCTGGTCATGCTGGTGTTCGTCGTCCGGCTGCTCCAGGTACAGGCCGTCGACGCGAGCGCGTACGCCGCCAAGGCGGAGAAGAGCCGCTATCTCAGCCATACGATCGACGCGGAGCGCGGCGAGATCACCGACCGCTCCGGGATCGCCCTCGCCACCAGCGTCGACGCGTACGACATCACCGCCGACCCGTATATGTTCACCCGCGAGTTCAGCAAGATCTCCGACGCTCCCGAGAAGGCGGCGGCGCTGCTCGCGCCGATCCTCGGCGCCGAGACCGGCACTCTGGTCAAGAAGCTCAGGACTCCCAAGTCCCGCTACGCCGTCCTGGCCCACCGCCAGACTCCCCAGGTCTGGAACCAGATCAAGGACCTCAAGAGCGTTCTCGCGCAGAAGGCGAGCAAGGAGCAGGAGGACAGCGAGAAGACGGCGGCCAAGAAGGACAGCACGAAGGGCGGCGCGGGCGCCACAAGCAGCGGCGGCACCGGCGTCAGTGTGCTGGCCGGTGTCTTCCAGGAGACCAGCAGCAAGCGCGTGTACCCCAACGGTGATCTCGCCGCCGGGATACTGGGATATGTCAACGCTGCGGGCCATGGCGCGGGCGGCGTCGAGTCCATGCTCGACAAGGCGCTGGCCGGCGAGGACGGCGAGGTCACCTACGCCCAGTCCGGCGGCCGTCGCGTGCCCACCGCCAGCTCCCGTGAGAAGCCCGCGGTGCCCGGCTCCGACATCGAGCTGACCATCGACCGCGACATCCAGTGGGCGGCCCAGCAGGCCATCTCGGAGCAGGTGCGCGACTCCAAGGCGGACCGCGGCTATGTGATGGTCCAGAACACCAGGACCGGTGAGGTCCTCGCCATGGCCAACGCTCCCGGCTTCGATCCCAACGACCTCTCCCAGGCCGACACCGCCGCCATGGGCAACGCGGCCCTCCAGGACGTCTACGAGCCCGGCTCCACCAGCAAGGTCATGTCCATGGCCGCCGTACTGGAGGAGAAGGCCGCCACACCCGACACCCATGTCGTCGTCCCCAACCGGCTGCACCGCGGCGACCGGCTCTTCAAGGACGACATCGACCATCCGACCTGGTATCTGACGCTCAACGGCGTCCTCGCCAAGTCCTCCAACATCGGCACCATCCTGGCGACCGGCCAGCTCGGCAGGACCCAGCCCGAGGCCAACAAGGTCCTCCACTCGTATCTGACCAAGTTCGGCATCGGCCGGCCCACCGGACTGGACTACCCGGGCGAGACCCAGGGCATCCTCGCCAAGCCCGAGGACTGGTCCACCTCGCAGCAGTACACGATCCCGTTCGGCCAGGGCCTCTCGCTCAACGCCATGCAGGCCGCCTCGGTCTACTCGACCATCGCCAACGGCGGCGTACGGATCGAACCGACACTCATCCGCGGTACGACAGGACCCGACGGACGCTTCACACCCGCGCCCGCGCCCAAGAAGACCCGGGTGGTCAGCGAGAGGACCGCGAAGACCGTCGCCACCATGCTGGAGTCGGTCGTCGGCAACGAGGAGGGCACGGGCACCAAGGCCCGTATCCCCGGCTATCGCGTCGCAGGCAAGACCGGTACGGCCAACCGGGTCGACCCGGACCTCGGCCGCTACAAGGGCTACACCGCCTCCTTCGCGGGCTTCGCGCCCGCCGACGATCCGCAGATCACGGTCTACTGCGCCATCCAGAACCCGACCAAGGGCAGCTACTTCGGCGGCCAGATCTGCGGACCCATCTACAAGAAGGTCATGGAGTTCGCTCTCAAGACCCTGCAGGTCGAACCGACCGGCAGTAAACCCGCCAGTCTGCCGGTGACCTTCAAACCCGGCGAGTGACCCCAGGGAAAGCGCCAGTGACAACGATCACCCCCGATTCGGGGAACCACCCGGAACGCGCCGCGCAGGAGCCGCCCTCACTTGGCCCGCGGCCCGCGGAGCCCGGTACGCTCACCGCCGTGCCACAAGCTGATCAGTACCGAACCACCCCGAAGGACGCCCCTGTGAACCAGCCGGGGACGCCCCGCCCGGAACGCGTCCGCCCGACCTCCCTCGCGGAGCTGGCGGCCCGGCTGGGAGCCGAGGCACCGGGCCCGGGGGAGGGAGGCCCGGAGGGCACGGAACCGGCGGCGGGACCGGCGGCGGGCCCAGCTGCGGGAGAGGGCCCCGGGAGGCCCGCGGCCCGCGGCGAGGCGACCGGCATCACCCATGACTCGCGGGCGGTACGCCCGGGAGACGTCTACGCCGCCCTGCCCGGCGCCCGCTTCCACGGCGCCGACTTCGCCGCCCAGGCCGCCGACCTCGGCGCCTCCGTCATCCTCACCGATCCGGCGGGCGCCGAGCGGGCCAGGGCCACCGGACTGCCCGTCCTGGTCGTCCCGGATCCACGCGGCAGCATGGGCGAACTCGCCGCCGAGATCTACGGCCATCCCGGCCCCGATCTGCTCCAGATCGGTATCACCGGCACCTCGGGCAAGACCACCACCGCGTATCTGGTCGAGGGCGGACTGCGCGGCGCGGGCCACCGTACGGGCCTGATCGGCACCGTCGAGATGCGGATCGGCGACGAGCGCATCAAGTCGGAGCGCACCACTCCGGAGGCCACCGATCTCCAGGCGCTCTTCGCCGTCATGCGGGAGCGCGGAGTCGACTCCGTCGCCATGGAGGTCTCCAGCCATGCCCTGGTGCTCGGCCGGGTCGACGGCTGTGTCTTCGATGTCGCCGTCTTCAACAACCTCAGCCCGGAGCACATGGAGTTCCATTCCGGGATGGAGGACTACTTCCAGGCGAAGGCACGGCTGTTCACGCCCGAGCGCAGCAGGGCCGGTGTCGTGAACTACGACGACGCCTACGGCCGCAGGCTCGCGGTCGAGGCCACCGTCCCGGTCACCACGTTCTCCGCCGAGGGCCATCCGGACGCCGACTGGCGCGCCGAGGACGTCGAGGTCGGTTCGCACGGCTCCACCTTCACCGCCGTCGGTCCCAAGGGCGAGCGCGTACGGGCCGAGGCGCCGCTGCCCGGCCCGTTCAACGTCGCCAACACCCTGGCCGCGGTCGTCACCCTGGCCGTCGCCGGGATCGATCCGCACACCGCCGCGGACGGTATCGCCGCGGTGCCCGGAGTGCCGGGCCGGCTGGAGCGGGTGGACGCGGGCCAGCCCTATCTCGCCGTGGTCGACTACGCCCACAAGACGGACGCCGTCGAATCGGTCCTGCGCTCCCTGCGCAAGGTCACCAAGGGCAAGGTGCATATCGTCCTCGGCTGCGGCGGCGACCGCGACGAGACCAAACGCGGACCCATGGGCGCCGCCGCCGCCCGGCTCGCCGACACCGCCGTACTGACCTCCGACAATCCGCGCTCGGAGGATCCGCTCGCGATCCTCGCCGCGATGCTGGCCGGCGCCGCCGAGGTGCCGGTCCATGAGCGCGGCGATGTGCTGGTCGACGCCGACCGCGCCTCCGCGATCGCCGCCGTCGTCTCCCGCGCGCACGCCGACGACACCGTACTGGTCGCGGGCAAGGGCCATGAGCAGGGCCAGGACATCGCCGGAGTGGTACGCGCCTTCGACGACCGCCAGGTCCTGCGCGAGGCCATCGAGCGCTCGCTGCGGCACGAGCCGGGACACGAGCCGGGATACGAGACGGCACACGGGACAGGACACGAGCCCGGCCATGAGCACCGCGCCGAGCCATGTCATGAGCAGCGCCACGAGCACCGCCACGAGAACAACAGTCAGGGATGACCCAGTGATCGCCCTCTCCCTCGCCGAGATCGCCGCAATCGTCGGCGGGCAGCCGCACGACATACCGGATCAGTCCGTCCGGGTCACCGGATCCGTCGTGTACGACTCCCGCGCGGTGGAGCCCGGCAGCCTCTTCGCCGCCTTCGCCGGCGAGCGCGTCGACGGTCACGACTACGCGGAGCGCGCCGTCGCCGCGGGCGCGGTGGCCGTCCTGGCCACCCGTCCCGTCGGTGTGCCCGCCCTGGTCGTCGACGATGTCGTCCAGGCGCTCGGCGCCCTCGCCCGCGCCGTGGTCGAACGCCTCGGCGCCACCACCGTCGCCCTCACCGGCTCCGCCGGCAAGACCAGCACCAAGGATCTGATCGCACAGCTTCTGCGCCGCCTCGGGCCGACCGTCTGGCCGGAGGGCAATCTCAACAACGAGATCGGTCTCCCGGTGACGGCTCTGCGGGCCGTCGAGGACACCCGCTATCTCGTGCTGGAGATGGGCGCCCGGTACGTCGGCGACATCCGCTATCTCACCGGGCTCGTGCCGCCCAGGATCGGCCTCGTACTGAACGTCGGCACCGCCCACATCGGCGAGTTCGGCGGCCGTGAGCGGATCGCCGAGGCCAAGGGCGAGATGGTGGAGTCCCTGCCGTCCGCGGCCGAGGGCGGAGTGGCCGTGCTCAACGCCGACGATCCGCTCGTACGCGCCATGACCTCGCGCACCAAGGCCCGCGTCCTGCTCTTCGGAGAGGCGGGCGAAGCAGACGTACGGGCAGAGAACGTCCGTCTCACCGAGACCGGACAGCCCTCTTTCCTGCTTCGAACACCCTCCGGGTGCAGGGACGTGACACTGCGGCTGTACGGTGAGCACCACGTGTCGAACGCGCTCGCCGCGGCCGCCGTCGCCCATGAGTTGGGCATGTCCGTCGACGAGATCGCCGTGGCGCTCTCCGAGGCGGGAACCCTCTCCCGCTGGCGTATGGAGGTCACCGAGCGCGCGGACGGCGTGACGATCGTCAACGACGCCTACAACGCGAATCCCGAATCCATGAGAGCGGCGCTTCGCGCGCTGGTCGCCATGGGCGGTGCCTCACGGGCCGCCGGGGGCCGTACGTGGGCGGTGCTCGGCCCGATGGCCGAGCTGGGGGACGACTCGCTCGCCGAGCACGACGCGGTCGGACGGCTCGCCGTCCGGCTCAACGTCAGCAAGCTCGTGGCAGTCGGGGGCAGGGAAGCGTCCTGGCTGCAATTGGGCGCTTACAACGAGGGTTCGTGGGGTGAGGAGTCGGTGCACGTGTCCGACGCGCGGGCGGCGGTCGACCTGTTGCGCAGTGAGCTGCGTCCGGGAGACGTCGTGCTGGTGAAGGCTTCCAGGTCGGCCGGTCTTGAACGGGTCGCCCTGGCACTGCTCGAAAGCGCCAGCGAGGGCGAGGTCGCCGACCGATGAGGCAGATCCTCTTCGCGGGAGCCATCGGGCTCTTCCTGACCCTGATCGGCACACCGCTGCTGATCAAGCTCCTGGCCCGCAAGGGATACGGGCAGTTCATCCGGGACGACGGCCCGCGTACGCATGGCAGCAAGAAGGGCACGCCCACCATGGGCGGTATCTCCTTCATCCTCGCCACACTGATCGCCTACGCCCTGGCGAAGGTGATCACCGGCGAGGACCCGAGGTTCTCGGGTGTGCTCGTCCTCTTCCTGATGGCCGGCATGGGACTCGTCGGGTTCCTGGACGACTACATCAAGATCGTGAAACAGCGTTCGCTGGGTCTGCGGGCCAAGGCGAAGATGGCGGGCCAGCTCATCGTCGGTATCGCCTTCGCGGTGCTGTCGCTCCAGTTCGCCGACTACCGCGGCAACACGCCTGCCTCCACCAGGCTGTCGTTCATCATGGACTTCGGCTGGTCGATCGGCCCGGTGCTGTTCGTGGTCTGGGCGCTCTTCATGATTCTCGCGATGTCCAACGGCGTGAATCTCACCGACGGTCTGGACGGTCTGGCCACCGGCGCCTCGGTGATGGTCTTCGGCGCGTACACCTTCATCGGGCTCTGGCAGTTCCAGGAGTCCTGTGCGAACGCGGTGACACTGACCAATCCCAACGCGTGTTTCGAGGTACGGGATCCACTCGACCTCGCCGTCGTCGCCTCGGCCCTGATGGGCTCCTGCTTCGGCTTCCTGTGGTGGAACACCTCGCCCGCCAAGATCTTCATGGGGGACACCGGCTCGCTCGCGCTCGGCGGCGCGCTCGCCGGTCTCGCGATCTGCTCCCGTACGGAGTTCCTGATGGCCATCCTCGGCGGTCTGTTCGTGATGATCACGATGTCCGTGGTCATCCAGGTCGGCTCCTTCAAGATGACCGGCAAGCGGGTCTTCCGGATGGCGCCGCTCCAGCACCACTTCGAACTCAAGGGGTGGTCCGAAGTCCTTGTGGTGGTCCGGTTCTGGATCATCCAGGGCATGTGTGTGATCGTGGGTCTGGGGCTCTTCTACGCGGGCTGGGCGGCCGAGAAGTGAACTGGCACGGCAAGCGGGTCACCGTCGCGGGTCTCGGGGTCTCCGGGGTCCCGGCGGCCCGGGTCCTGCGCGGTCTCGGCGCCGAGGTCACCGTCGTCAACGACGGGGACGACGAGCGCGCCCGCGCTCAGGCGGCCGAGCTGGAGAAGCTCGGGATCACGGTGCGCCTCGGGGACGGGGAGACGCTGCCCGAGGCCACCGAGCTGGTCGTCACCGCGCCCGGCTGGCGGCCGGACAAACCTCTCTTCACGGCCGCCGCCGCGGCCGGTGTGGAGATCTGGGGCGATGTGGAGCTGGCCTGGCGGCTGCGCGGCCCGGACGCGGCTCCCTGGCTCGCGGTCACCGGCACCAACGGCAAGACCACGACCGTCAGGATGCTCGCCTCGATCCTGACGGCGGCGGGACTGCGCACGGCGGCCGTCGGCAATATCGGAGTCTCGCTGCTGGACGCCGTCACCGGCGAGGAGACGTACGACGTCCTCGCCGTCGAACTGTCCAGCTACCAGCTCCACTGGGCGCCGAGTCTGCGCGCCCACTCCGCCGCCGTGCTCAATCTCGCGCCCGACCATCTCGACTGGCACGGCTCGATGGAGGCGTACGCCACCGACAAGGGCCGTATCTACGAGGGCAATACCGTCGCCTGTGTCTACAACGCGGCCGATCCGGCCACCGAGGAGCTCGTGCGGGCGGCCGATGTCGAGGAGGGCTGCCGGGCGATCGGCTTCACTCTCGGCACTCCCGGGCCCTCCCAACTCGGCGTCGTGGACGGCATCCTGGTCGACCGCGCCTTTGTCGAGAACCGCCGGGAGCGCGCCCAGGAGCTGGCCCAGGTCTCCGACGTCCAGCCGCCGGCACCGCACAACATCGCCAACGCCCTCGCCGCGGCGGCCCTGGCCCGCGCCTTCGGTGTCGGACCGGCCGCCGTACGTGACGGACTGCGCTCCTTCCGTCCCGATCCGCACCGCATCGAACTGGTCGCGGAAGTCGCCGGAATCACCTACGTCGACGACTCCAAGGCCACCAACACCCATGCCGCCGAAGCCTCTCTGGCGGCATACGACCCGATCGTCTGGATCGCGGGCGGTCTCGCCAAGGGCGCGGCCTTCGACGAACTCGTCACGGCGTCGGCGAAGCGGCTGCGCGGAGTCGTCCTGATCGGCGCCGACCGCGCGCTGATCGGGGAAGCCCTCGCGCGACACGCGCCCGAAGTCCCGGTCGTGGACCTCGACCGGACCGACACTGGGGCGATGTCGGCGGCGGTCCGCGAAGCGGCACGGCTCGCACAGCCGGGGGACACGGTACTGATGGCCCCGGCCTGCGCCTCGATGGACATGTTCGCCAACTACAACAAGCGAGGCGAGGCGTTCGCGGACGCGGTACACGCACTCGCCGCCGAGCACGCCTGACCGGCCCGGCCCTTGTGCCGGGCCGTCCCGGGGCCGCGACACCCGTGGTGGTTCCGCGGGCCCCGGATCCCCGGCAGCCGCGCCAGGCACGACTGGAGGGGACAGCGACGATGCCGGCCGACGACACCGCGGACCGAAGGCCCGTCCGGCGGATCTTCACGGACCCGCGCCGGGAGGGCACGGGACCCGGCGGCTTCGAGGACGGTGTCCCGTCCCATGACGCGCGCCACCGCACCTCCAGGTCCGATCCGCCACGGCCGTCGGGACGGCCTCCCGGGCCGCGTCCCGCGCTCCACCGCTGGGGTCTGACGGGCGGGCCCGCGCTCGCGGGCCCGCCCGTCGGCGGCACCGCCCGGAGCCCGGCAGCGGCCCGCCCAGAGGCCCTGGCCGGGCTCGGACAGGGCCTCGCACTGCGCGGCAGAGCGGCGGGAGCCGCCGTACGCCGTCCGCCCGCCGCGCGCCGCCCGGGCGGCAGGACGGGCGCCCCACGCCCGCCCAGGAGCGGCGGGCCCAGACGGCTGTACGAGCGGGCACGCAGGGCCTGGGACCGGCCGCTGACCGCGTACTACCTGATCCTCGGCAGCGGACTGCTGATCACCGTGCTCGGTCTGGTGATGGTGTACTCCGCGTCGATGATCTACGCGCTCCAGCTCTCGCTGCCGTCCACCTATTTCTTCCGCAAACAGTTCCTCGCGGTGATCCTCGGCACCGGACTGCTGCTGCTCGCCTCCAGGATGCCGACCAAACTCCACCGGGCGCTGTCCTATCCGCTGCTGGTCGGCGCGGTCTTCCTGATGGTGCTCGTGCAGGTCCCCGGGATAGGGCGGTCCGTCAAGGGCAATCAGAACTGGATCTATCTGGGCGGCCCGTTCCAGCTCCAGCCCAGCGAGTTCGCCAAGCTCGCGCTGATCCTGTGGGGCGCCGATCTGCTCGCCCGCAAACAGGACAAGAGACTGCTGTCCCAGTGGAAGCATCTGCTGGTGCCGCTCGTGCCCGTCGCGTTCATGCTGCTCGGGCTGATCATGCTCGGCGGCGACATGGGTACGGCGATCATCCTGACCGCCATCCTCTTCGGTCTGCTCTGGCTCGCGGGCGCTCCCACCAGGCTCTTCGCCGGAGTGCTCGCCGTCGCGGGCCTGGTCGGCTTCGTACTGATCAAGACCAGCGAGAACCGGCTCTCCCGGTTCGCGTGCATCGGCGCGACCGATCTCGGCCCGAACGGTGAGTGCTGGCAGGCGGTCCACGGAATCTACGCCCTCGCCTCCGGAGGATGGTTCGGTTCCGGCCTCGGCGCGAGTGTGGAAAAGTGGGGCCAACTGCCCGAACCGCACACCGACTTCATTTTCGCCATCACTGGGGAGGAACTGGGGCTGGCGGGGACGCTGTCGGTACTCGCCCTCTTCGCGGCTCTAGGCTATGCGGGTATCCGCGTGGCCGGACGCACGGAGGATCCCTTCGTGAGGTATGCCGCGGGAGGTGTGACCACCTGGATCGCGGCGCAGGCCGTGGTCAATATCGGTGCGGTGCTCGGTCTGCTGCCGATCGCCGGAGTCCCGCTCCCGCTGTTCTCCTACGGAGGATCGGCCCTGCTGCCGACCATGTTCGCCGTCGGGCTGCTGATCGCGTTCGCGCGAGAGGATCCCGCCGCGAAGGCGGCCCTGGCCATGCGGCGGCCCCGGGTGAGATGGAAGACGATGAGACGGCGCGTCAAGAAGCGTCCGTCCGGAGAGCGGTGAATTTCGGTGCATGTCGTACTCGCCGGTGGGGGGACCGCCGGCCACATCGAGCCCGCGCTCGCCCTCGCGGACGCCCTGCGCAGGCAGGACCCCACCGTGGGGATCACGGCCCTCGGCACGGAACGCGGACTGGAGACCAGGCTCGTTCCCGAGCGGGGCTACGAGCTGGGACTGATCCCGGCCGTACCGCTCCCGCGCAGGCCCACACCGGAGCTGATCACCGTCCCCGGGCGGCTGCGCGGCACCATCAAGGCGGCCGAGCAGATCCTGGAGCGGACCAAGGCCGACTGTGTGGTGGGCTTCGGCGGCTATGTCGCCCTGCCCGGCTATCTCGCGGCGAAACGGCTCGGAGTGCCGATCATCGTCCATGAGGCCAACGCCAGGCCGGGACTGGCCAACAAGATCGGTTCGCGCTACGCGGCCGGAGTGGCCGTCTCCACGCCGGACAGCAAGCTCCGGGGTGCCCGGTACATCGGCATCCCGCTGCGCCGTACGATCGCCACCCTCGACCGCGCGCGGGTGCGTCCCGAGGCGCGTGCCGCCTTCGGGCTCGACCCGAACCTGCCGACGCTGCTCGTCTCCGGCGGCTCACAGGGCGCGCGCCGGCTCAACGAGGTGATCCAGCAGATCGCTCCGGTGCTCCAGCGCTCCGGTATCCAGATCCTGCACGCGGTCGGTCCCAAGAATGAAATGCCGCGTGTGGACAACATGCCCGGAATGCCACCCTATGTCCCGGTACCGTATGTGGACCGGATGGATCTCGCGTACGCCGCGGCCGACATGATGCTCTGCCGCGCGGGCGCGATGACCGTCGCCGAACTCTCCGCCGTCGGGCTGCCCGCCGCCTATGTCCCGTTGCCGATCGGCAACGGCGAACAGCGGCTCAACGCCCAGCCGGTGGTGAAGGCCGGCGGCGGCCTGCTGGTCGACGACGCCGAACTCACGCCCGAGTGGGTGCAGAGCCAGGTCCTTCCGGTGCTCTCCGATCCGCACCGGTTGTACGAGATGTCCCGCGCCGCCGCCGAGTTCGGCCGCAGGGACGCCGACGATCTGCTGGTCGGCATGGTGTACGAGGCGATCGCCGCACGCCGTCAGGCGTAGGGAGGCAGGGGAGAGTGGCCGGACCGACGACCGCCGAGCGCGGCGCACGACCGCGTTCGAAGTCCGGCCGCTCTCCTGAGGAACCCGTGGCCCGTCGGTTCCGACTGCCGGGCCGGCGGCTGATGATCGTACTGATCACGGCGAGCGTGCTGCTCGCGGGCGGTACCTGGGCGCTGTACGGCTCGAACTGGCTGCGGGTCGAACGGGTCAGCACCTCGGGCACGGAGGTGCTCACACGCGCCGAGGTGGAGTCCGCCGCGGCCGTACCGGTCGGGGCGCCGCTGATTTCCGTGGACACGGACGCGATTGAGGCCAGGCTCCGGCGGAAGCTGCCACGTATCGATTCGGTCGAGGTGGCTCGTTCCTGGCCTCATGGAATCAGTCTGAAAGTGATCGAACGAAAGCCCGTCCTGCTTATCGAAAAGGGCGCAAAGTTCATCGAAGTGGACGGGGACGGTGTACGTTTCGCCGAGGTCGAGAAGGCGCCGGCCGGCGTCCCCGGCCTCGAATTGACGGTGGATCAGTCAGCGGTTCCGCGGCGCTTCGGAACCGACCGGCTGATCCTCGAAGCGGTACGTGCCAGAAGTGAACTCCCCAGGAAAGTGGCCGCGGACACCAGGAAGGTCAGGGTCCGTTCGTACGACTCGATCTCCCTGGAGCTGACCGGCGGCCGTACGGTGATGTGGGGAAGCGTCGAGGACGGCACGGCCAAGGCACGTGCGCTCACCGCTCTGATGAAAGCGGCTCCCGAGGCCGCGTACTTCGATGTGAGTGCTCCCACCGCGCCTGCCGCGTCGGGGAGTTGACGGACATATGCGCTGGCCAGCACCCTGGTTGGTCAGCGCTATGGGTGATCACATAGGGTGAAAAGAAAAACGGGAGGTTCGGCGTGTTCGTTGAACGTGCGCCACTTGTCGACTTAGTGTCCTGTTCGGAAGAGTCCAAGAAGCGGACACACTGGTAACCCTGAACTTCAACGTCAGGGTTTGGGTCGGCGTTTCGGACCGTCCCATCGGCATCAGTCGTCGCGGCGCCACATCGGCGGAGCGGCGACACGTAACTCGAGGCGAGAGGCCTTCGACGTGGCAGCACCGCAGAACTACCTCGCAGTCATCAAGGTCATCGGTGTCGGCGGCGGTGGTGTCAATGCCATCAACCGAATGATCGAGGTCGGTCTCAAGGGTGTCGAGTTCATCGCGATCAACACTGACGCGCAAGCCCTGTTGATGAGCGACGCCGACGTCAAGCTCGACGTCGGCCGGGAACTCACCCGCGGCCTCGGGGCCGGAGCCAACCCGGCCGTCGGCCGCAAGGCGGCAGAGGACCACCGTGAGGAGATCGAGGAGGTCCTCAAGGGGGCCGACATGGTCTTCGTCACCGCCGGGGAGGGCGGCGGCACCGGCACCGGCGGCGCGCCCGTCGTGGCCAATATCGCCCGCTCGCTCGGGGCTCTCACGATCGGTGTGGTCACCCGCCCGTTCACCTTCGAGGGCCGCCGCCGCGCGAACCAGGCCGAGGACGGCATCGCCGAACTCCGCGAAGAGGTCGACACCCTCATCGTCATTCCCAACGACCGGCTGCTCTCCATCTCGGACCGCCAGGTCAGTGTGCTCGACGCGTTCAAGTCGGCCGACCAGGTCCTGCTCTCCGGTGTCCAGGGCATCACCGACCTCATCACCACGCCCGGTTTGATCAACCTCGACTTCGCCGATGTCAAGTCCGTGATGTCCGAGGCGGGCTCGGCTCTCATGGGCATCGGCTCGGCCCGCGGCGACGACCGCGCGGTGGCCGCAGCCGAGATGGCGATCTCCTCGCCGCTCCTCGAAGCGTCCATCGACGGCGCGCGCGGTGTGCTGCTCTCCATCTCCGGCGGCTCCGACCTCGGTCTCTTCGAGATCAACGAGGCGGCCCAGCTGGTGAGCGAGGCGGCCCATCCCGAGGCCAACATCATTTTCGGCGCCGTCATCGACGACGCCCTCGGTGACGAGGTACGGGTCACCGTCATCGCGGCCGGCTTCGACGGCGGACAGCCGCCGACCCGGCGCGAGACCGTGCTCGGCGCTTCGGGCAAGCGCGACGACCAGCCGGTCCCGTCCCGCGCGGACAGCGGCCGGTCCACGAGCGGACTGGGCACCGTACCGCCGCGCGAGGACCGCCCGTCCAAGCACGATCCCTCCCCGGTGTCCAACGAGAAGTCCCTCTCGCCGGTACACCCGCCGCACGTTCCCCCGGCCCGTCCGTACCAGCAGGACAGCCAGGCCGAGGAGCTGGACGTTCCGGACTTCTTGAAGTGATACGACAGCACGAGACACTGAGCGGCGCGCACTTCGCCTTCACCGACCGGTGGGGCGGGGTGAGCGCCGCTCCGTATGAGCGGCTCAATCTCGGCGGCGCGGTCGGTGACGATCCCGAGGCCGTGCGGGCCAACCGCGAACTCGCCGCGAAGTCGCTGGAGCTCGACCCGGCGCGGGTCGTCTGGATGAACCAGGTGCACGGCCGCGATGTGGCCGTCGTCGAAGGACCGTGGACGAGCGAGGAGATCCCCGCCGTCGACGCGCTCGTCACCGTACGGCGCGGGCTGGCACTCGCCGTACTCACCGCGGACTGCGTTCCCGTACTGCTGGCCGATCCGGCCGCCGGGATCGTCGCCGCCGCCCACGCGGGTCGTCCCGGCATGGTCGCCGGAGTTGTACCGGCCGCCGTCGAGGCCATGATCGCGCTCGGCGCCGAACCGTCCAGGATCACCGCCCGTACCGGTCCCGCCGTCTGCGGACGCTGCTACGAAGTCCCGGCGGCGATGCGGGACGAGGTGGCCGCCGCGGTACCGGAAGCCTGGTCCGAGACAAGCTGGTCCACTCCGGCCGTCGATGTCACCGCCGGAGTCCACGCGCAACTCGCGGCCCTGGGGGTCGCGGACCGGCGGCAGACCGAGGTCTGCACACTGGAGTCGGACGACCACTACTCGTACCGCCGCGACCGCACGACCGGGCGGCTCGCCGGATATGTCTGGCTGGACTGATAGCGCATGAACGACCGCAGAACCGAACTCGCGGCGAATCTCGCCATGGTGGAGGAACGTATCGTCTCCGCCTGCGCGGCGGCGGGCCGCAAGCGGGAGGAGGTGACCCTGATCGTGGTCACCAAGACCTACCCGGCGAGCGATGTACGGCTGCTCCATGAACTCGGCGTACGGCACGTGGCCGAGAACCGTGATCAGGACGCTGCCCCCAAAGCTGCCGCTTGTACGGATTTGTCTCTTATGTGGCATTTCGTGGGCCAGTTGCAGACGAACAAGGTCCGCTCCGTCGTCACTTACGCCGATGTCGTGCAGTCGATCGACCGGATCAGGCTGGTCTCGGCGCTCTCCGCGGCGGCCGTCCGCGCGGGGCGCGAACCGGTCTGTCTGATCCAGGTCGCGCTCGACGCGGAGTCCGGCGCACGCGGGGCGCGCGGCGGTGTGGCGCCCGACGGGATCGAGGAGTTGGCCACGGCGGTGGCCGAGTCGCCGGGACTGCGGCTCGGCGGTCTGATGACCGTGGCGCCGCTCGCCGGTCCGTACGCGGGCCGGCAACAGGCGGCGTTCGAGCGGCTGCTGGAATTCTCATCCCGCCTGCGCGCGGACCATCCGGCTGCGAACATGGTCTCAGCAGGGATGAGCTCGGACCTTGAGGACGCCGTAGCGGCCGGAGCGACACATGTTCGCGTCGGTACGGCGGTACTCGGAGTCCGACCCCGGCTCGGGTAACGTCGCGAAGCAAGTCGGACCACAGCAGAAAATATGGTCATTTCCGCCGAAAGGCGGGCAGGCCTAGTGGATCGCGGGCACTTGGTGACGAGGCCGATCCACCACAGAGCGGAGGACTCAGAGCATGGCCGGCGCGATGCGCAAGATGGCGGTCTACCTCGGCCTCGTGGAGGACGATGGGTACGACGGCCGGGGTTTCGACCCCGACGACGATTTCGAACCCGAGCCCGAACCCGAGCGGGAGCACCGGCGCCACCAGCCCGTGCACCAGCAGGAGCGTGAGCGGGAACGGGAGCGGGAAGAGCCGATGCGGGTGGTTCAGCCTCCCGCCCAACGTGAACGCGAGCGCGAACCGGTGTCGCTGGGGGCGGAAATCGGGCGTCCGGCACGAATCGCCCCCGTGGCATCCATCACACCTGAACGTCCGAGTCTGGAGAAGAACGCACCGGTGATCATGCCCAAGGTTGTGTCCGAGCGGGAGCCCTACCGCATCACCACATTGCACCCGAGGACCTACAACGAGGCCCGTACCATCGGGGAACACTTCCGTGAGGGCACTCCGGTGATCATGAATCTCACGGAGATGGACGACACCGATGCGAAGCGACTTGTCGACTTTGCCGCGGGACTGGTCTTCGGCCTCCATGGCAGCATTGAGCGGGTGACGCAGAAGGTGTTCCTGCTGTCTCCTGCTAACGTCGATGTCACGGCGGAGGACAAGGCCCGCATCGCAGAGGGCGGGTTCTTCAACCAGAGCTAGGAACACAGCACCGGGAACGACCCGGTCGCGCGGCGGGAACGGCCCGGCGCGGGACCGGACCAGAGTGAGCCAGGGGAGAGGGAAGCAGCGGGATGGGCGTCGCACTACAGGTGGTCTACATCGCGCTGATGTGCTTCCTCATCGTGCTTATTTTCCGGTTGGTCATGGACTACGTCTTCCAGTTCGCCCGCTCATGGCAGCCCGGCAAGGCGATGGTGGTCGTTCTGGAGGCCACCTACACTGTCACCGATCCACCGCTCAAGCTTCTTCGGCGGTTCATTCCGCCGTTGCGTCTCGGGGGCGTGGCACTCGACCTGTCCTTCTTCGTTCTGATGATCATCGTCTACATCCTGATCTCGCTGGTGAGCACTCTTGCGAGGGGGATGTGAACGATACGGTCTTGCCGACTGCCGACGACTACGTAGAGGTGAAGAAGAGATGCCATTGACCCCTGAGGACGTGCGGAACAAGCAGTTCACGACCGTCCGCCTCCGAGAAGGCTACGACGAGGACGAGGTCGATGCCTTTCTCGACGAGGTCGAGGCCGAACTGACGCGCCTGCTCCGCGAGAACGAGGATCTGCGCGCGAAGCTGGCCGCCGCGACGCGTGCCGCCGCGCAGAACCAACAGCAGCAGGGCATGCGTAAGCCTCCGGAACAGCAGGACCGTCCCGGTGCGCCTGTCCCCGCCGCCATATCCGGACCGCCGGTCCAGCAGCAGCCGCCGCAGATGGGCCCGCCCCAGCTGCCCGGTGGCGCTCCGCAGCTCCCCGCGGGACCGAGTGGCCACGGTCCGCAGGGTCATGACCCGCGTGGCCAGCACGGCCCGGGACCGATGCAGGGCGGCCCCATGCAGGGCGGTCCGATGGGTCAGGGCGGACCGATGCAGGGTGGTCCCATGCAGGGCGGGCCCATGCAGCAGGGCGGTCCGATGGGCCAGGGCGGTCCCATGCAGGGCGGCCCGATGCAGGGCGGTCCCATGGGTGGACCGATGGGCGGCCCCATGGGCGGCCACGGCCCGCAGATGCAGCAGCCCGGTCAGGGTCCCGGTGGCGACAGCGCCGCGCGGGTGCTCTCGCTCGCCCAGCAGACCGCCGACCAGGCGATCGCCGAGGCGCGCTCCGAGGCGAACAAGATCGTCGGTGAGGCGCGCAGCCGCGCCGAGGGCCTGGAGCGCGACGCGCGCGCCAAGGCGGACGCGCTGGAGCGGGACGCGCAGGAGAAGCACCGTGTGGCGATGGGCTCGCTGGAGTCCGCGCGCGCGACGCTGGAGCGCAAGGTCGAGGATCTGCGTGGCTTCGAGCGTGAGTACCGGACGCGTCTGAAGTCCTATCTGGAGAGCCAGCTGCGTCAGTTGGAGACCCAGGCGGACGACTCGCTGGCGCCGCCGCGTACTCCGGCGACCGCTTCGCTGCCGCCGTCCCCGTCGATGGCTCCGGCCGGAGCGGGTGCGATGGGACATGGCGGTATGGGCGGGCCCTCCATGGGCCACGGCGGCCCCTCGGGCCCGTCGTACGGCGGCCAGCAGCAGATGTCCCCGGCGATGACGCAGCCGATGGCACCGGTACGGCCGCAGGCGCCGCAGCCGATGCAGCAGGCGCCGTCGCCGATGCGGGGATTCCTGATCGACGAGGACGACAACTGACGGGGGTGCGCGCGGGTAACGCGTAGCCGTCGGCAGGCACAAGGGCCGGGCCCGGGGATCTCCCCGGGCCCGGCCCTTGTGCGTACGCGGCGCGGTGTGGGGCCGCTGCGCGGGGCTGTCCCCTCCCCGCCCCTTCCCGAAACCGGGGGCAAGCCCCCGGACCCCCAGGGTGTTCGGGGGCGGGCCCCCGGGACCCCGGGCGCCAGCTTCGCGGCGCCGACCGCTGCGCGGACAGGCTCCGCTCCCGGAGCGCTGGCTTCGCGGCGCCGGCCTGATGGGCGGGCGGTTAGGGCCCCGGGGGCAGGCCCCCGGGCCCCTTTGGGCGCTGGCTTCGCGGCCGCCGGCCGCTGCGCGGGCAGGCTCCGCTCCCGGAGCGCCGGCTTCGCGGCGCCGGCGGGTGGGGCGGGTGGGGCCCGGACCCCTTGGCGTCGGCTTCGCGGCCGCCGTGCGCTGGTCTCCCAGCCGTTGCGCTGGGTTCGCGGCGTTGATCGGTGGGCCCACCGATCCGGTGTGCCGCCTACGGGCCGCGAACGGCGCTCCGTTGCGGTCGGGGTCCAGGGGCCTGCCCCTGGTTTCGGGAAGGGGCGGGGTGGGGGAGAGGACTTGGGCCCGCACCCCGCCGACGGTCAGGACTTGCGGAGGTGGAAGGTGAGTTCCAGGGACTCGTCCGTGAACGGAGGGCCGTAGGAGGCGTCCGGGGTGCCGGGAGTGAAGGACGTGGCCAGGACCTCGTCCGAGATCAGAGGAGTGTGGGCGGTGAGGGCTTCCGTTGTGGACGGGGACGTGGCCGTCCAGCGGACGGCGATGCGGTCCGCGACGTCCAGGCCGCTGTTCTTGCGTGCCTCCTGGATCAGTCGGATCGCGTCACGCGCCAGGCCCGCGAGCCGTAGCTCCGGAGTGATCTCCAGGTCCAGCGCGACCGTCGCACCCGAGTCGGAGGCGACCGACCAGCCCTCGCGCGGAGTCTCCGTGATGATGACCTCCTCCGGCGAGAGGGAGACCGGGGCGCCGTCGACCGTCACCGCCGCGTCGCCCTCGCGCAGGGCCAGCGACAGCGCCGCCGCGTCCGTGTCCGCGATCGCCTTCGCCACCGCCTGGACGCCCTTGCCGAAACGCTTGCCCAGCGCACGGAAGTTGGCCTTCGCCGTCGTGTCGACCAGCGAGCCGCCCACCTCGGAGAGCGTCGCCAGGGAGGAGACATTGAGCTCCTCCGTGATCTGGGCCCGCAGTTCGGGAGAGAGCGTCTCGAAGCCCGCCGCCGCGATCAGCGCGCGCGAGAGCGGCTGGCGTGTTTTCACGCCGGACTCCGCCCGCGTCGCCCGGCCCAGCTCCACCAGCCTGCGCACCAGCGCCATCTGCTGCGAGAGCGCCGGGTCGATTGCCGCGAGATCGGGCTCCGGCCAGCTCGCGAGATGCACCGACTCCACCGCGTCCGGAGTCACCGGCACGACCATGTCCTGCCAGACCCGCTCGGTGATGAACGGCGTCAGCGGCGCCATCAGCCGCGTGACCGTCTCCACCACGTCGTGCAGTGTGCGCAGCGCCGCCTTGTCGCCCTGCCAGAAGCGGCGGCGCGAGCGGCGGACGTACCAGTTGGAGAGATCGTCCACGAACGCCGAGAGCAGCTTGCCGGTGCGTTGCGTGTCGTATGTCTCCATGGCCTGGGTGGTCTGGTCGACCAGCGCGTGCAGCTCGCTCAGCAGCCAGCGGTCCAGCAGCGGCCGGTCGGCCGGCGCCGGGTCGGCCTCGCTGGGCGCCCATCCCGACGTACGGGCGTACAGGGCCTGGAAGGCCACGGTGTTCCAGTACGTCAGCAGCGTCTTGCGCACGACCTCCTGGATCGTGCCGTGCCCGACCCGCCGTGCCGCCCACGGCGAGCCGCCGGCCGCCATGAACCAGCGGACCGCGTCCGCGCCGTGCTGGTCCATCAGCGGGATCGGCTGGAGGATGTTGCCCAGGTGCTTGGACATCTTCCGGCCGTCCTCGGCGAGGATATGGCCGAGGCAGACGACGTTCTCGTACGACGACTTGTCGAACACCAGCGTGCCGACGGCCATCAGCGTGTAGAACCAGCCGCGCGTCTGGTCGATCGCCTCCGAGATGAACTGCGCCGGATAGCGCTGCTCGAAGAGATCCTTGTTCTTGTACGGGTAGCCCCACTGCGCGAACGGCATCGAGCCCGAGTCGTACCAGGCGTCGATGACCTCGGGGACCCGGACGGCCTCCAGCGCGCAGCCCTCGGCGGGACAGGTGAAGGTGACGGCGTCGATGAAGGGACGGTGCGGATCCAGCCCCGACTGGTCGCTGCCCGTCAGTTCCGTCAGCTCGGTGCGTGAACCCACACAGGTGAGGTGGTTCTCCGCGCAGCGCCAGATGGGCAGCGGCGTGCCCCAGTAGCGGTTCCGGGAGAGTGCCCAGTCGACATTGTTGTTCAGCCAGTCGCCGTACCGGCCGTGCTTGACCGAGTCCGGGAACCAGTTGGTCTTCTCGTTCTCGTCGAGCAGCCGGTCCTTGATCACGGTCGTACGGATGTACCAGGACGGCTGCGCGTAGTAGAGGAGCGCGGTGTGGCAGCGCCAGCAGTGCGGATAGCTGTGCTCGTACGGCACATGCCGGAACAGCAGCCCGCGCTCGCGCAGATCCTCGGTCAGCGCCTCGTCGGCCTTCTTGAAGAAGACACCGCCGACCAGCGGCAGGTCCTCCTCGAAGGTGCCGTCGGGACGCACCGGGTTGACGACGGGAAGGCCGTACGCGCGGCAGACCTTCAGGTCGTCCTCACCGAAGGCCGGGGACTGGTGGACCAGACCGGTGCCGTCCTCCGTCGTCACGTACTCGGCGTTGACGACGTAGTGCGCCTCGGTCCCGTCCGGGAAGTCGATCAGCGTGAAGGGACGGTCGTACGTCCAGCGCTCCATCTCGCGGCCGGTGAAGGACTCACCGGTGGGCTCCCAGCCCTCGCCCAGCGCCTTCTCCAGCAGCGGCCGGGCCACGACGAGCTTCTCCTCGCCGTCGGTCGCGACCACATAGGTGACCTCGGGATGCGCGGCCACGGCGGTGTTCGAGACCAGGGTCCACGGTGTGGTCGTCCAGACCAGCAGTGACGCCTCGCCCGCGAGCGGTCCCGAGGTGAGCGGGAAGCGGACGAAGACCGAGGGATCGACGATCGTCTCGTATCCCTGCGCCAGCTCGTGGTCGGAGAGACCGGTCTGGTCGCGCGGGCACCAGGGCGCCACCCGGTAGTCCTGGACCAGCAGGCCCTTGTCGAAGATCTCCTTCAGCGACCACCAGACGGAGTCGATGTACTCCGGGTCCATGGTGCGGTACGCGTCGTCCAGATCGACCCAGTACCCCATGCGCGTGGTCAGCTCGGTGAAGGCGTCGGTGTGCCGGGTCACGGACTCACGGCACCTGGCGTTGAACTCGGCGATGCCGTACGCCTCGATGTCCTTCTTGCCGTTGAAGCCCAGCTCCTTCTCCACCGCAAGCTCCACGGGCAGACCGTGGCAGTCCCAGCCGGCCTTGCGGGCGACGTGGTAGCCGCGCATGGTGCGGAAGCGCGGGAAGACGTCCTTGAAGACGCGGGCCTCGATGTGGTGCGCGCCCGGCATACCGTTGGCGGTCGGCGGGCCCTCGTAGAAGACCCACTCCGGACGGCCCTCGGAGCGTTCGAGGCTCTTGTCGAAGACCTTGCTCTCACGCCAGAAATCGAGCACGGCGTGCTCCAGCGCGGGCAGGTCGACCTGGGCGGGGACCTGGCGGTACTGCGGTGGCGTCACTGGTGTCATGGGGCGCTTCCTCCGGCGGAACTGCGACATCTCCGTCGGAGGGACGAGAGCCTGCGCTCCCGCGGTACCACCCTCCTTGGCCCCGGGCGCGCTCCGCCCGCGGCCCCCTCATTGGGGTCGCGCTGCCGGTTCTACTCGCCCTGGATCCAAAGATCCGACCAGGGCTTTCTTCCGGCGGCTCCGGGGTGATGCTTCACATCGCGCTCTGCCCCCGGGCTCGCACCGTCCCCGGGTCGCTCATGGCCGCGTACGACGCTACTCGTCCCCATCCACGCCTTTCGCTGGAGCCAAGTGTACGGGGCGGCGGATGGCGCGGCCGACCGGTTTTGGCCGGAGGTGCCGTACGGCCGAACGTATGACCCGAATGGTTATACCGGCCCTTTCGGACTTTGTGGCCGGCCGGCGGCGGATTACCGGGCGGCGAGCTGGGCACAACGGATGGAGGCTCGTCTTGTCACGCCATGGGGAGGGCCGGACCGGCGGCGTGCCCCGTTGCCGCGGGGCTGGTGTCGATTTATCGTCCCAGCACGATTCGCGAGCAAGATCACAATATGTGAAGGGGCCGCGGCCATGGTGGCGAAGAAGACCGCCGCGAAGAAGTCGGCCACGGCCAAGCGGGCGCCGGCGAAAAAGGCGCCGGCGAAGAAGTCCACCATCGCGAAGACCACCCCGAACAGCACAGCCGAGAAGACCACCGCGAAGAAGACCTCCATGAGGAAGACCGCAACGAAGAAGCCGGCGGCGAAGAAGGCCCCGGCGAAGAAGGCACCGGCCCGGAAGGCACCGGCCCAGAAGGCCGTCGCGAAGAAGTCGGCCGCGGAGAAGGCGGAGAAGCCGGTCGCGGAGAAGACGGCCGCGCGGAAGACGGCCACGAAGAAGGCAGCGAAAAAGGCGCCGGTGACCAAGGCACCTGCGAAGAAGGCCGCGTCCGCGGCCAAGGGGGCGGCCAAGGCCGCGGAACAGACGGGAGCCAAAACGGTGGGAGCCAAGAAGACTGCGGGTGGCAGGAGCACGGCGGCCGGCGAGCCCGCCTCGGTGGTCGCGACAGCGGTCTCCACGGCGAGCGCCGCCGCGACACCTCCTGAGGAGCTGGCCGTACGGCCCGGCGAGGATCCCTGGACCGAGGAGGAGGTCGCCGCGGCCCGGGACGAGCTGGAGGGCGAGATCGCGCGGCTGACCGCCGAGATCACCTCGTCCGAGACCGCCCTTGTCGGGCTGATGCGGGACTCCGGTGACGGCGCCGGTGACGACGACGCGGACACCGGCACCAAGAACATCACGCGCGAGCACGAGATGGCGCTCGCCGCCAACGCCCGCGAGATGCTGGAGCAGACCGAGCGCGCGCTCCAGCGGCTGGACTCCGGCACCTACGGTCTCTGCGAGATCTGCGGCAGGCCGATCGGCAAGGCCCGGATGCAGGCGTTCCCGCGGGCCACGCTGTGCGTGGAGGACAAGCAAAAGCAGGAACGTCGAGGCTGAACGCGTACAGGTGTGCCGTACGCTCGTCCTCAGTCAGGCGTCTAGGTTGAGGGACTCACGTGGCAGAGGCGGAGCGCGTTATCGGTACGCCGGATGTTCCGGATGTTGACGACGAGACTGCGGCTTCCGCCGAGCAGTCCAAGGGGAAGCCCGAGCAGGCCCCCGAGCAGTCCAAAGGGAAGCGCAAGATCGCCGCGCTCTTCATCGTCGCCGTCCTGGCCTACCTGCTCGACCTCGGTTCCAAGATGCTCGTGGTGGCCAAGCTGGAGCACCACGAGTCGATCGAGGTCATCGGTGATCTGCTGAAGTTCGAGGCGATCAGGAATCCCGGCGCCGCGTTCGGCGTCGGCGAGGCGTTCACGGTGATCTTCACGATCATCGCGGCGACCGTGATCGTGGTGATCGCCCGGCTGGCGCGCAAGCTCTACAGCCTGCCCTGGGCGATCGCGCTCGGACTGCTGCTCGGCGGCGCGCTCGGCAATCTCACCGACCGGATCTTCCGCTCGCCGGGCGTCTTCCGGGGCGCCGTGGTGGACTTCATCGCTCCGGCGCACTTCGCGGTCTTCAATCTCGCCGACTCGGCGATCGTCTGCGGTGGAATCCTGATCGTGCTGCTGTCGTTCCGGGGCCTCGACCCGGACGGGACTGTCCACAAGGACTGACCAGGGCCTACCAGGGCCTACCAAGGCCGTCCGGGACTTGCCCAGGGACTTATCCACAAGCGGTCAGGGTTATCCACAGGCGGACCAGCTGTCAGGCCCGACAAGGCATACTCGACGCGTGAGCTTTCCCGAGATCAGAACGCTGCCCGTACCCGATGGCCTGGAGGGCGAGCGAGTCGACGCCGCCATAGCCCGTATGTTCGGGTTCTCCCGTACGAAGGCGGCGGAGCTGGCCGCCTCCGGGAAGGTCCAGGTCGACGGCTCCGTCGTCGGGAAGTCCGAGCGGGTCAACGGCGGCGCCTGGCTCGAAGTGGAGATGCCTCCGGCGGCGGCGCCCGTGGAGATCGTGGCGGAGCCCGTCGAGGGCATGGAGATCGTGCATGACGACGACGACATCGTCGTGATCGTCAAGCCCGTCGGCGTGGCCGCGCATCCGAGCCCGGGCTGGACCGGTACGACGGTCATCGGCGGTCTCGCCGCGGCCGGCTACCGGATCTCGACCTCGGGCGCCGCCGAGCGGCAGGGCATCGTGCACCGGCTCGATGTCGGGACCTCGGGACTGATGGTCGTGGCCAAGTCGGAGCGGGCGTACACCCTGCTCAAGGCGCAGTTCCGGGACCGGATCGTGGACAAGCGTTACCACGCGCTGGTGCAAGGGCACCCGGACCCGATGAGCGGGACCATCGACGCTCCGATCGGGCGCCATCCGCAGCACGACTACAAGTGGGCGGTGACCGCGGAGGGCAAGCCGTCGGTCACGCACTACGACCTGATCGAGGCCTTCCGGTCGGCGTCCCTGCTGGACATCAAGCTGGAGACGGGCCGTACGCACCAGATCCGGGTGCATATGGCGGCCCACCGCCATCCCTGTGTGGGCGATCTGACCTATGGCGCCGATCCGACGCTGGCCAAGCGGCTCGGGCTGACCCGGCAGTGGCTGCACGCGGTGCGGCTGGGCTTCGAGCATCCGTCGGACGGGCAGTGGGTGGAGTTCTCCAGCACCTACCCGGAGGATCTTCAGCAGGCACTGGACCGGGTCAGGGCGGAGAGCAACATATGAGCGGGGCCGAGGCCGGGGCCGGCGGAGACACCGGCTTTGTGATCCGGCTCGCGACGGATCCCGCGGACGTCGAGGCGTGCTTCGCGGTCCGCAAGGAGGTCTTCGTGGTCGAGCAGCGCGTCGCCGAGGACATCGAGTACGACGGCCGTGACGATCAGGCGCTCCAGGTGCTCGCCATCCGCGACGACGGAGTGCCGCTGGGCACCGGACGGCTGCTGTACGGGCCCGGCGCCGCCGACCGGACCGGTGGAGACCCGGCCGTGGGCTCGCTGGGACGGCTGGCGGTCACCGCGGCGGCCCGTGGCCGGGGCATCGGCGCCGCGCTGGTACGGGCCATCGAGGACGCGGCGCGTGAGCGTGGTCTCACGGTGGTGGATCTGCACGCGCAGTCGCACGCTCTGGGCTTCTACGAGCGGCTCGGATACGAGGCGTACGGGCCCGAGTTCCTGGACGCGGACATTCCGCACCGGTCGATGCGCCGTACGATCCGCAGAGGCGCCGCGACGGCCTGACCGCAGCGGCGCCGCGACCGTACGGCGGCGCGTGGCAGGCTTGAGGTCCCTGATCACCGATGGCCGCCATCGGGCTCGCGACCATCGGAGGGCGCACTGTGGACCAACTGGCGCTGCTGCTCGTGCTGTTGCTCGGCGCGGTGGTCACGGTGCCGCTCGGTGAACGGCTCAGGCTGCCCGCGCCGGTGCTGATGACGCTCGTCGGGATCGCCCTGGCGCTGCTGCCGTTCGTACCGAACGTCCAGGTGCCGCCGGACTTCATCCTGCCGCTGCTGCTGCCGCCTCTGCTCTACGCCGCCGTACAGCGCACCTCCTGGCGGCAGTTCGCCGCCAACAAGCGTCCCATCTTCCTGCTCGCGGTCGCGCTGGTCTTTGTGACGACCGCGGCGGTGGCGGTCGTCGCCAACTCCGTCGTGCCCGGCCTTCCGGTCGCCGCCGCGGTCGCGCTGGGCGCGCTCGTGGCGCCGCCCGACCCGGTCGCCGCGACCGCCGTCGCGGGCTCGCTCGGACTGCCGCGGCGGCTGGTCTCGATCCTGGAGGGCGAGGGACTCTTCAACGATGTCACCGCGATCGTGCTCTACCACGTGGCGATCGCCGCGGCCGTCAGCGGAACGTTCTCCTGGCCGGGCGCGGTCGGATCGTTCGTGCTCTCCGCCGTGGTGGCCGTGCTGGTGGGACTCGCGCTCGGCTGGATCTCCAACAAGCTGATGTCGCTGCTCGGGGACGCGACGCTGCAGATCGGGCTGACGCTCCTGGTGCCGTTCGTCAGCTACGTACTCGCCGAGGAGCTGTACGGCTCCGGCGTCCTCGCCGTTCTCACCACCGCCCTCTTCCTCGCCGAGCACACCGCGGACGCCGACGATGTGATGGGACGGCTCGCCGGGAACTCCTTCTGGCAGGTCGTCGATGTCCTGGTGACCGGTGTCGCCTTCGGTCTCATCGGACTGGAGCTCCACAACGCCTTCGGCGCGGCCGGCGGCCGGGAGGGCCGGATGCTCGGCTGGGGCGCGGCGATCGTCGGAGTCGTCGTGGTCGTACGGCTGCTCTGGCTGCTTCCCGCGACCTGGCTGGCCAAGCGGATGCACAAGCTCCGCGACTACGACGAGGACATCCCGGTCGGCTGGCGCGAGACCGTGGTGATGTGGTGGGCCGGGATGCGCGGAGTGGCCTCGGTGGCCCTGGCGCTGGCGATCCCGCTGAAGACCGACGACGGGCAGCCGTTCCCCGGCCGGAACGAGATCATCTTCATCGCCTTCGCGGTCATCGTGACCACCCTGGTCTTCCAGGGGCTCACACTGCCCTGGCTGGTCAGGAAGCTCGGCGTACGGGCCGACACGGACGCCGAGCGGGAGCTGGAGCACTCGCTCGCCGTCCGCGCGGCCAAGGCGGCCAGGCGCAGGCTCAAGGAGATCGAGGAGGTCGAGGAGCTGCCCGAGGACATCAGCGAGCGGCTCCTGCGGGCGGCGTTCGACGTCGGCGTACGGATCAGTCCCGACATCGTCGACGACGAGCGGCGCGAATGGGTCGCGGGCCGGGTGGCCCGGCTCAGGACCATGCAGCGCATCCAGCGCGAGATGATGTCGGCGGCCCGGCACGAGGTCCTCGCGGCCCGCAGCGAACCGGGCACCGATCCCGAGGTGGTGGACCGCGTCCTGCGTCATCTCGACGTCCGCAGCATGCGCTGACCGCGAGCCGACGACCGGACGCGTCTCCTGTTGAGGCGTTACGAGCCGCCCGCGCCTGGGCCGTCAGTCCCGGTCGATGCCCGGCCGACCGGTGTCCTCGCGAGTGCCCGCGCCGGAGGGATGTCTGTCGGAGCGCTCCGGCTCCGGTGCGGACTCCGGCTCCGGCTCTCCGCGGCTCTGCGCCGGCAGGATCGCCGCGGGCGCCGCACCGATCCTCGGCAGGGCGTAGGCGTGGTGCTCGGCCAGCCAGGCCAGCATCGCCTCCCGTACGGCGCACCGCACCGTCCAGATGTCGTTCGCGTCCTTGGCCGTCACCACCGCGCGCACCTCCATCGTGCTCGGCGTGGTGTCGGTGACCGCCAGATTCCAGTCGCGGCCGTCCCAGGCCGGGCACTCCAGCAGGATCGCGTGCAGCTTCTCACGCATCAGCGGCACCGGCGCGGAGTGGTCGAGCTGAAAGAAGACCGTGCCGGTCATCTGGATCCCGCCGCGCGACCAGTTCTCGAAGGGCTTGCTGGTGAAGTACGAGACGGGCATCGTGATCCGCCGCTCGTCCCAGGTCCGTACCGTGAGGAAGGTGAGCGTGACCTCCTCGACCACGCCCCACTCGCCGTCCACCACCACCGTGTCGCCGATCCGCACCATGTCGCCGAACGCGATCTGGAAGCCCGCGAAGAGATTGCCGAGCGTGGACTGCGCGGCGACACCGGCGACGATGCCGATGATGCCCGCCGAGGCCAGCATGGAGGTGCCGACGGCCCGCATGTCCGGGAAGGTGAGCAGGATCGCCGCCACGGCCACCACCACGACGACCGCGGTCACGATCCGCATGATCAGCGTCACCTGCGTACGGACCCGGCGGACCCGGGCCGGATCGCGCGTGGAGGTGGCATAGCGCGCGTACGCCGACTCCACCACGGCGGACACGATCCGTACGACCAGCCAGGCGCCCGCGCCGGTCAGCACCAGCGACAGGGCCCGGCCGATCGTCGTGTGGTACGTCTCGAAGATCCGCCAGCCCGTCTCCCGGAACGAGCCGCGCAGCATGGTGGTGAGCAGGACCACCTGCAACGGCAGCCGGCAGCGGCGCAGCAGTCCCCAGAGCGGGATCTCGGGATGGCGCAGATCCGCGCGGCGCAGCAGCAGGTCGGCCGCCCAGCCGACGGCCAGGGTGAGCAGGACCGAGCCCCCGAGCACGGTCAGTGGGCGCAGTACGTTCTCCATGGCTCCCTCGCTGGTTGACGGCACGGGCTGGCAGGATGGCCGGATGGACATCATGCTCTTCCATTCCGTCCACGGTCTGCGCCCCGCCGTACATGATGCGGCCGACCGGCTGCGGGCGGACGGGCACCAGGTGCACGTGCCCGATCTCTTCGACGGACAGACCGCGGAGACCGTGGAGGAGGGCAGGGCCCTCAAGGACAAGATCGGCAAGGAAGAGCTGCTGAGGCGTGCGGTCCTGGCCGCCGCGCCGTACTCCGAGCGCGGTCTGCTGTACGCGGGATTCTCGCTGGGCGGCTCGATCGCCCAGACTCTGGCGCTGGGCGACACCAAGGCGCGCGGCTTGCTGCTGCTGCACGGCACGTCCGACATCGCGGAGAACGCGTCCGTGGACGAGCTGCCCGTACAGCTCCATGTCGCGGACCCGGACCCTTTCGAGTCGCACGACTGGCTGACCGCCTGGTATCTGCGGATGCGGCAGACCGGGGCCGATGTGGAGATCTACCGCTACCCAGGGGCAGGGCATCTCTACACGGATCCCGGTCTGCCGGACTACGACGAGCCGGCCGCCGAGGAGACCTGGCGGATCGCTCGGGCGTTCATCGCGTCGCTCTGAGCGTCTGGCCCGGCGGGCCCAGCACAGCTCTCGCGGTCGTCGTAGGTCAGCGTACGGGCCGGTCCGCCCTCTCGATCCGCTGTGAGCCGGACGCGGTGCGGTAGGAGCGGGCCCAGGAGGCGGTCGCTCCGGGATCGGTCCGGTCGGAGATCGTGTAGTAGTCCATCTGCGTCCGCTCGGCGGTGACATCGAGCACGCCGTAGCCGTGGTGGTCCATGTCCACCCACTTCACATGGCGGTTGGCGAGCTGCACCGCCGCCGTCGCGACCACGGAGAGCGTGCCCGCCGGTACATGGAGGATGTCGTCCAGATTGTCGGAGGTGACCGAGGTGACCACGAACTCCGTGGCGGCGGAGCGGGAGAGCGGATAGGTGGCGGCGGTGACCGGTACGTCGTTGGCCCAGGCCATATGGATGTCACCGGTCAGGAAGACGGTGTTCTTGATGCCTCGCTGGGTGAGATGCCCGAGCAGTTCCTTGCGGTCGTCCGTATAGCCGTCCCACTGGTCGACATTGACCGCGAACCCTTCCTTGGGCAGGCCCAGCAACTCGGCTATCGGGCCCAGCAGATGGACGGGAAGGGAGCCGAAGGCGACCGGTGAGATCATCACCGAGGTGCCGACCAGCTTCCAGACGGCGTCCGAGCCCGCCAGACCCGCCTTGAGCCAGTCGAGCTGGGCGCGGCCGGTGATCGTACGCTCCGGGTCGTCCACCGCGCTGTTGCCGGCGGTCGTCTGCTGCGAGCGGAAGGTACGCAGATCCAGCAGATGGAGATCGGCGAGCGAGCCGAAGCGCAGTCGGCGGTAGACCGTGCCCTCGGTGGAGGCGCGGACGGGCATCCACTCGAAGTACGCCTGCCGGGCCGCCGCGGCCCGGTCGGCCCAGGCGCCTTCCGTGCCGGGCGTATGGTTCTCCGCGCCGCCCGACCAGGCGTCGTTCGCGAACTCGTGGTCGTCCCAGATGGCGATCACGGGATGGGCCGCGTGCAGGGCCCGCAGATCAGCGTCTGATTTGTAACGGCCGTGGCGGGTGCGGTAGTCGGCGAGGCTGATGATCTCGTGCGTCGGCTCGTGCTGCCGTACGGCGTACTCCGCAGCCGGGAAGTCACCGGTCGCGTACTCGTAGATGTAGTCGCCAAGATGGAGGACTGCGTCCAGGTCGGCGCGGGCGGCGAGATGGCGGTACGCGGAGAAGTAGCCGGCCTCCCAGTTGGAGCAGGAGACCACTCCGAAGCGCACACCCGGGGCTGCGGCGTCGGATGCCGGGGCGGTGCGCGTACGGCCGACGGGCGAGACGGTCCCGCCCGCGGTGAACCGGAAGTAATAGGCGGTCGCCTGGCGCAGGCCCCTTACATCGGCCTTGACCGTATGGTCCGAGGCGGCCCGTGCGGTGGTGGTGCCCCGGGTGACGACGGACGCGAACTCCCTGTCCTCGGCGACCTCCCAGCCCACCTCGGTCTCGGCTCCCTTGCCGGAGCCCGGCACGGCGTCGGAGGAAGGAGTGACCCGGGTCCAGAGCAGCACGCCGTCCGGGAGCGGATCCCCGGAGGCGACACCGTGGAGGAAGGCGGGAGCCTCGGCGGCGGAGGCGGAGCCGCCGAGGACGACCGGAGCGGCGACAGCGGTGGCGGCGGCAGTGGCGGCAGCGGCCTTGACGACCGTGCGGCGACGCGGCGAAGAAGGCGGAAGACTGGTCACGGACGAGCAGATTACTGACCAGTAGGACGGCAGGGCAGACGAATCGGGAATGTTCGCCTGCCCGTCGGACGTCGGCCGCGCGACGGTCACCGGCTGGGGGCTTGCACCGCCCGACTCCGCCGACCGTCGCCGTCCGTGAGCGCCTCAACGCCTTTACGAGGCGAGGCCCTTACGCGGCGAGCGCCTTGGTGATCGCCGTGTTGAATTCCGCCACCGTCATGGGCGCGTTCTCGCTGCCCTCCGCGGTGAGCTTCTTGCCGTCCATCTTGAGTGTCGGGGTGCCGCCCACACCGCTCTTGTCGAAGACGGCGGACATCTTCATCGCCCAGGCGTCGTACGTCCCGTCCTTGACGTCCTGCTGGAACGCCTTGTTGCCCTTGAGCGCGTTCACCGAGTCGGCCACCTCGATCAGATAGCTGTCCTTGGCGAACTTGTCCTGGGTCTCCTCGGGGTGGTACTTCGCCGAGTAGAGCGCGGCCTTGTACTGCATGAAGGCCTCGGGGCTCACATTGAGCGCCGCGCCCAGCGCGGAGAGGGCGTTCTTCGAGCCCGTGCCGTTGTCGGAGTTGTCGATGAAGGTCGCGCCGATGTACTTGACCTTGAACTTGCCGGCGTCGACATCGTTCTGGACCGTCTCGCCGACCGTCTGCTCGAAGCTCGCGCAGACCGGGCAGCGGGAGTCCTCGTACAGTTCGAGCGTCTTCTTGGCGTCGGCCTTGCCGATGACGACGGTTGTACCGTCCGTGCCCTCGGTGTTCTTGGGTGCGACGACGCTCGTCTCGTCCTTCATCGCCTCCCAGTGCGAGGGCTTGTTCGCCTGGACGACGGCGAAGCCCACGCCGCCGGCTATCGCGAGGACCACGACGGCCGATCCCGCGACGATGAACTGGCGGCGGACCTTGTCCTTCCGCGCCTGGCGCTCGCGCTCCTCGCGCAGCCGCTCGCGGGCCGCCGCCTTGTTCGTCTTGCTGTTCCGTGCGCTCATGATGAATGACTCCGTGTGATGACATGCTTCCGCCGAAGCGGAGCGGGGAAGGGAGAAGGGCAGCCTGCTCGGACGCTCAGACAGAGCTGAGCGCGAGAAGCGGCGGCCCTCGCCGTCCTACGGAGTGCACAAGGAGCCGGGTACGGGCGGAGCGCGGGCGGTCCGCCGGGCGGATCCTCCGGCGTACGGCACCGACGGCCGTGCCCACCACGGTGACCGCGATCAGCAGCGGCCGGAACGCGAACGCGGCCACGGCCCGTACCAGACCCGACAGCGCGGACTCGCCGTGCCGCAGCCAGTACGCGGCGAGCAGCCCGATCGAGACATGGGCGGCCAGCAGCAGCCAGGGCAGGGCCGGGTCCGGAGAGTTCAGCAGAGAGGCCGCGGTGGAGTCCGGCGAGACCACGGCCGGCAGCGGCGCACCGAAGGCGCCGCCGCACAGGACGTCGAAGCCGACCGAGCGGAGCGACCCGGCCACCGGGCCGCCCGCCGGTCCGTAACAGACATGCTGGCCGCTGGTGAAGACGGTGTCCGCGGCCAGTTCGAGCGGGACGAGCAGGGCGGCTATCCGCCAGTAGCCACGCTCGCGGCCCGCCGCCGCGTAGGCGAGCAGAAAGACCACGGCGCTGAGCGCGACGACCAGGGAGAGCGGTACCGGGGCCCGGGAGAGCAGCACATGCGAGCCCGCGGACAGCGTCACGACCAGTGCCGTGAACAGTGCTGCCCGCGTGGCCCTGAGCCGCGTCCCGGATATGTCCATCGCCGCCGAGTGTGCCATGCGTCCCTGTAAGCGGCCCTTAAAGCCCGGCTATGAGTACTGCGGGGCTGTGGGGCCTCAGGGCCACTGCGGGCCTTACGGCGCCAGTCGGCCGTTGCGGAACAGATCCACGAAGATCTGGTGGTCCGCCCTGGCCCGTGCCCCGTAGCTGTGCGCGAAGTCCACCAGCAGCCGGCCGAAGCCGTCCTCGTCGGCCGCGATCGCCGCGTCGATGGCACGCTCCGTGGAGAACGGCACCAGTGAATGGCCGCTCTCGTCGTCCGCCGCCGAGTGCATCGTGGCCGTGGCCCTGCCCAGATCGGCGACGACCGCCGCGATCTCCTCCAGATCGTCCAGATCCGACCAGTCGAGATCCACGGCGTACGGCGAGACCTCCGCCACGAGCTGGCCGGCGCCGTCCAGCTCGGTCCAGCCCAGCCACGGATCGGCATGGGCCTGGAGCGCCCGCTGCGAGATCACCGTGCGGTGGCCCTCGTGCTGGAAGTACTCCCGGACGGTCCTGTCGGTGATGTGCCGCGAGACCGCCGGAGTCTGCGCCTGCTTCATATAGATCACGACGTCGTTCTCCAGGGCGTCGCTGTTGCCCTCCAGCAGGATGTTGTACGAGGGCAGGCCCGCGGAGCCGATGCCCACGCCCCGGCGCCCGACGACATCCTTCACGCGGTACGAGTCGGGCCGCGTGAGGCTGGACTCGGGGAGCGTCTCCAGATAGCCGTCGAACGCGGCGAGGATCTTGTAACGGGTGGCCGCGTCCAGCTCGATGGAGCCGCCGCCCGGTGCGAAGCGCCGCTCGTACTCCCGGATCTCGGTCATCGAGTCGAGCAGTCCGAAGCGCGTCAGCGAACGGGCCGAACGCAACGCGCCGAGCAGCGGGCCCTGGGCGGTGTCCAGGGTGAAGGGCGGCACCTCGTCGTTCTTGGCGCCGGTGGCCAGCGCGTGGATCCGCTCGCGGTAGGCACCCGCGTAGATCTCCACCAGCTCGGTGATCTGCGCGTCGCTGAGCGCCTTGGTGTAGCCGATCAGCGCGAGGGAGGCCGCGAAGCGCTTCAGATCCCAGGTGAAGGGGCCGATGTACGCCTCGTCGAAGTCATTGACGTTGAAGATCAGCCGGCCGTTGGCGTCCATGTACGTGCCGAAGTTCTCGGCGTGCAGATCGCCGTGGATCCAGACCCGGCCGGTGCGCTCGTCGAGGAACGGACCTGTGGTCCCGCCGGAGCGCTCCCGCTCCAGATCGCTGTAGAACAGGCTCGCCGTGCCCCGGTAGAAGGCGAAGGCGGAGGCGGCCATCTTCCGGAACTTCACCCGGAAGGCCGCAGGATCGGCCGCGAGCAGCGCACCGAACGCGGTGTCGAAGACGGCGAGGATCTCCTCGCCGCGCTGTTCGTCAGCTGCCTCAACAGGTCGCGGGACCGACATCGCTGTGTGCCTCCTGGCGCAGGACAATCGAGGGTGTGGGTGCATGAGGTGATGAGGTGGTGCGGGGCGTGGTGCAGGGCTCCGACGGAGTCGGAGCCCTCTCCCGGGCAACGCATGACGTTACTCGCGAGTGCCCGTCCTCTGTCAGTCCCGGGACGTAGACTTCGACGCTGTCCCCCCGAGACTGTCCACAGCCGGGGGCCCGGGGATTGCGTCCGGGAAAACACACAGTGTCGTACGTTCGCTGGAGGCCTTCACCGTGACCAAGCCGCCGTTCACGCACCTGCATGTCCACACCCAGTACTCGCTGTTGGATGGTGCCGCGCGGCTGGGAGACATGTTCAAGGCGTGCAACGAGATGGGCATGTCCCATATCGCGATGACGGACCATGGCAATCTCCATGGGGCCTATGACTTCTTCCATCAGGCGAAGAAGGCGGGTGTGACACCGATCATCGGGATCGAGGCGTATGTGGCGCCGGAGTCACGGCGCAACAAGCGGAAGATCCAGTGGGGCCAGCCGCACCAGAAGCGTGACGACGTCTCCGGTTCGGGTGGTTATACGCACAAGACGATCTGGGCGGCGAACAGGACAGGGCTGCACAATCTCTTCCGGCTGTCGTCCGACGCGTATGCGGAGGGCTGGCTCCAGAAGTGGCCGCGGATGGACAAGGAGACGATCGCCCAGTGGTCGGAAGGGCTGATCGCGTCCACCGGATGTCCGTCGGGTGAGCTCCAGACGCGGCTGCGGCTCGGGCAGTTCGACGAGGCGCTGAAGGCGGCCTCCGAGTACCAGGACATCTTCGGCAAGGACCGGTATTTCCTGGAGCTGATGGACCACGGCATCGAGATCGAGCACCGGGTGCGTGACGGGCTGCTGGAGATCGGGAAGAAGCTCGGCATCCCGCCGATCGTCACCAACGACTCGCACTACACCTATGCCGGCGAGGCCACCGCGCATGACGCGCTGCTGTGCATCCAGACCGGCAAGAACCTCTCCGATCCGGACCGTTTCCGCTTCGACGGCACCGGCTACTACCTCAAGTCGACCGACGAGATGTACGCGGTGGACTCCTCCGACGCCTGGCAGGAAGGCTGCGCCAACACGCTCCTGGTGGCGCAGCAGATCGATACGGAGGGCTGGTTCCAGGAGCGGAACCTGATGCCCAAGTTCGATGTGCCGGAAGGCTTCACGGAGGTCACCTGGTTCCGTGAGGAGACCATGCGCGGCATGGCCCGCCGCTATCCGAACGGCATCCCGGACGACCGGCTCAAGCAGGTCGAGTACGAGATGGGCATCATCATCGAGATGGGCTTCCCGGGATACTTCCTCGTGGTGGCCGACTTCATCATGTGGGCCAAGAACAACGGCATCGCGGTCGGCCCCGGGCGTGGTTCGGCCGCCGGTTCGATCGTGGCGTACGCGATGGGCATCACCGACCTCGACCCGATCGAACACGGTCTGATCTTCGAGCGGTTCCTCAATCCCGAGCGCATCTCGATGCCCGATGTCGACATCGACTTCGACGAGCGCCGGCGCGGTGAGGTCATCCGGTATGTGACGGAGAAGTACGGCGCCGACAAGGTCGCCATGATCGGCACCTACGGCAAGATCAAGGCGAAGAACGCCATCAAGGACTCGGCGCGGGTGCTGGGTTACCCGTATGCGATGGGCGACCGGCTCACCAAGGCCATGCCCGCCGATGTGCTCGGCAAGGGCATCGATCTCAACGGCATCACCGATCCCAAGCACCCGCGCTACAGCGAGGCGGGCGAGATCCGCGGGATGTACGAGAACGAGCCGGATGTGAAGAAGGTCATCGACACCGCGAAGGGTGTGGAGGGCCTGGTCCGGCAGATGGGTGTGCACGCGGCCGGTGTGATCATGTCCAGCGAGACGATCACCGACCATGTGCCGGTCTGGGTGCGGCACACCGACGGAGTGACCATCACACAGTGGGACTATCCGAGCTGTGAGTCGCTCGGCCTGCTGAAGATGGACTTCCTGGGCCTGCGGAACCTGACCATCATGGACGACGCCGTCAAGATGGTGAAGGCGAACAAGGGCATCGACCTCGATCTGCTCGCCCTGCCGCTGGACGACCCGAAGACCTTCGAACTGCTCGGGCGCGGTGACACGCTCGGAGTCTTCCAGTTCGACGGCGGCCCGATGCGTTCGCTGCTGCGGCTGATGAAGCCCGACAACTTCGAGGACATTTCCGCCGTCTCGGCCCTGTACCGGCCGGGCCCGATGGGCATGAACTCGCATACGAACTACGCGCTGCGCAAGAACGGCCAGCAGGAGATCACCCCGATCCACCCGGAGCTGGAGGAGCCTCTCAAGGAGGTCCTCGGCCTCACCCACGGTCTGATCGTGTACCAGGAGCAGGTGCAGAAGGCCGCCCAGATCATCGCCGGATACTCCCTGGGCGAGGCCGACATCCTGCGCCGCGTGATGGGCAAGAAGAAGGCCGACGAGCTCGCGAAGAACTTTGTCCTCTTCCAGGCCGGCGCCAAGAAGAACGGCTACTCGGACGAGGCGATCCAGGCCCTGTGGGACGTACTGGTCCCGTTCGCCGGATACGCGTTCAACAAGGCCCACTCCTCCGCGTACGGACTGGTCACCTACTGGACCGCGTATCTCAAGGCCAACCACCCGGCCGAGTACATGGCGGCGCTGCTGACCTCGGTCAAGGACGACAAGGACAAGTCGGCGGTCTATCTGAACGAGTGCCGTCGTATGGGCATCAAGGTGCTGCCGCCCAATGTCAACGAGTCGCAGTCGAACTTCGCCGCGCAGGGTGACGATGTGATCCTGTTCGGTCTGACGGCGGTGCGGAACGTCGGTCAGAACGTGGTGGACTCGATCATCCGGTGCCGCAAGTCGAAGGGAAAGTACAGCAGCTTCCCGGACTTCCTCGACAAGGTCGAGGCGGTGGTCTGCAACAAGCGCACGGTCGAATCGCTGATCAAGGCCGGTGCCTTCGACGAGATGGGCCACACCCGTAAGGGCCTGGTCGCCCACCACGAGCCGATGATCGACAATGTGGTGCAGGTCAAGCGCAAGGAGGCCGAAGGGCAGTTCGACCTCTTCGGCGGCATGGGCGACGAGCAGAACGAGGAGCCGGGCTTCGGTCTCGACGTCGAGTTCTCCGATGTCGAGTGGGACAAGTCGTATCTGCTCGCGCAGGAGCGCGAGATGCTCGGGCTGTATGTCTCCGACCATCCGCTCTTCGGCCTGGAGCATGTGCTGTCCGACAAGGCCGACGCGGCGATCGCCCAGCTCACCGGCGGTGAGCACGCGGACGGCGCGGTCGTGACCGTCGGCGGCATCATCTCCGGCCTCCAGCGCAAGATGACCAAGCAGGGCAACGCCTGGGCGATCGCCACGGTCGAGGATCTGGCCGGCTCCATCGAGTGCATGTTCTTCCCGGCCACCTACCAGCTGGTCTCAACCCAGTTGGTCGAGGACACCGTGGTCTTCGTCAAGGGCCGTCTCGACAAGCGCGAGGACATCCCACGGCTGGTCGCGATGGAGCTGTCCGTCCCGGATCTGTCGTCCGCGGGGACCAATGCGCCGGTCACCATCACCATTCCCACGGTCAAGGTCACTCCGCCGATGATCAGCAGGCTCGGCGAGATCCTCAGCCACCACCGTGGGAACTCGGAGGTGAGGATCAAGCTCCAGGGCGCCCGTAAGACGACGGTGCTCCGGCTCGACCGGCACCGGGTGCAGCCCGATCCGGCGCTCTTCGGCGATCTGAAGGTGCTGCTGGGCCCGGCCTGCCTGGCGGGCTAGGTCCTGTCCGGTCGGTTTTCGTTCCGCACAGGTAGTTCTGTACGGGTAAGCCCTGGTTACCCGTACAGAGCCCATGCACAGAGAAGGGGCACGCCCGGTGGCGGGCGTGCCCCTTGTGCGTCATCCCGGGCCTGTCCGGCGCCGGGCCGCGGAGTGTCAGTTGTGGCCGAAGCGCTTCTGCCGGCCCTTGTGCGCGACATCCGTCGGCGAGATGTTCGACAGCCTCTCCCCGGACCGGTCCTCCATGGACGAGGATCCCGTCTCCTCGTTGCCACGCTGGGGCTCGGTGCGGTGCGGCTGCTTGGTACTTCGGTCCCGACGGTCGCGGTTCTTGTTCTTGGCCATGGTGCTGCCTCCTGCGGGGGATGAGTCGGGTCCAGGGCCGCATTCAGCGTCACATAGGCCACGAACGGCCGCATTCTGGATCATTGCCGTATGTAGTGGTGCCTTGTCACGGGCGTGACCGGTGATCCGCCACGCCGATGATCGAGTTCCGGACGTTAACCCTCTTGCCGTCGGGCAGACTCGAAGCAAACCCGCAGTAACTCCCGATCTCCCGATCCCGAGGTTCCCGAAAGAGGGTGGAACACGTGGACCGCTGCGTCGTCCTGGTGGACGCCGGCTATCTGCTGGGCGCCGCCGCGAGTCTTCTCGCCGGAGAACCGGCACGTTCCCGTATCACCGTCGACCATGCCGCCCTCATCCAGGGCCTGCGCGAACGCGCCGAGGCCGATACGGAACAGCCGCTGCTCCGTATCTACTGGTTCGACGGCGCGCCCGACCGGGTCCCGCAGCCCGAGCACCGACGGCTACGGGTCATGTCCCGTGTCACCGTACGGCTGGGCGCGCTGACCCGCAGTGACGGGCGCTGGGCACAGAAGGGCGTCGACGCCGCGATGCACGCGGAGCTGACCGAGCTGGCCAGAAATCGCGCCTGCTCGGACGTTGTGCTCGTGACCGGGGACGGAGATCTGCTACCGGGACTGATGTCGGCCAAGGAGCACGGCGTCGCCGTACATCTCTGGGCGGTGCAGGCCGCCGACGGCGACTACAACCAGTCCGAGGATCTGGTCGCCGAGGCCGACGAGCGGCGGGTGCTCGACCGGTCCTGGATCACCAAGGCCGTACGCGCCAAGGATCTGGGCGGCATCTGCGCGCCGCCGCCCGCTCCGCGGCCCGAGATCGCGGCGATCCTCTCCGCGCCGCTGCCGGAGTCGGCGCTCGCCGCGTCGGCCGAGCGCGCGGCGGAGGCGGAGGACGCGACGGCGGCGCGGCGGAACGGCTCCGCGCCGCCCGCCGTGGAGCACGGCACCGCCGAGACGCATCCGCCGGCCGCCGGCGCGAAGAGCGTCCCCACGCCCAAGGACCTGGCGAGCCTGCGCGGGCCGGGCGGCCCTGGTGGTCCGGGCGGTCCGGGCGGTGCGGGTGGTCCTGGTGGGCAGTCGGCGCAGCCGCCCGCGACGAGTGCGACGCTCCGGTGGTCCTCCGACAAGGGATGGGTGGAGCGGCCGGGCGGCGGTACGGCGGGCGAGCCGCCGGAGACGGCGTCG
Source organism: Streptomyces sp. NPDC059743 (assembly GCF_042732975.1). NCBI lineage: Bacteria > Bacillati > Actinomycetota > Actinomycetes > Kitasatosporales > Streptomycetaceae > Streptomyces > Streptomyces sp. NPDC059743. The sequence goes on from NZ_JBHWGS010000006.1 coordinate 155,359, forward strand.
CTGCCGACGCTGGCGCAGCTCACCAGCGCGGAGCAGCGCTGGGCGGACCGTGAGGAGGACATCACCACGGTGGGCGGGGATCCGTTCGAGGTGGGACAGGTCTTCGCGCGCCGCTGGATGGAACGGCTGCCGGACGCGAGCCATGTCCAGAAGCTGTCGGTGATGTATCCGCGGGTGCCGCACCGGATCGACGGGGAGCTGCTGCGGTACGCGGCGCGGTTCGGGCTGCTGGCGCACAAGGACGACCAGATCGACGAGCACGACCGGTATGCGATCAGGGCGGGGTTCTGGCGGGAGATCGATGTGCGTGCGGCGGAAGCGCCTCCCGGCTAGGGGTCGTGGTTCTGGGTTCGTTTCGGCTCGGGCCGGTGGGTGTGTGCGGGTTGTCGCCCGCTGCCCTTCATACGCGCCTTGCGGCGCGGGCTGGTGGGTGGTGCGGGTGCCGGGGCCTCCGGAGGTGCATGTCCGGACGGCATGATTTACGCCGCGTGCGGGTGGGTTGTTGGGTGCGGGTTTCGTGTGCGGCACAAATCACGCTTTAGTGTCCGGACACGCACCTCCTACGACCCCGACCCCTCCCGCCGGAGTTCCGGCTGCCGCGGGGCGGTGGAATTGTGACCCAAGAGGTGGATGGGTGGCGGGACCCCGTATGGTCGTTGCTCGTGAGTACGGTGTGCGTGGTGCGCGATCTGGTCAAGACGTACCCCGCCGCGCGCGGTAGGCGTGGGGCTCCTGGGACACCGGCGGTGCGTGCCACCGATGGGATCTCGCTCGATGTGCGGCGCGGTGAGATCTTCGGTCTGCTCGGGCCCAACGGAGCCGGCAAGTCCACGCTCGTACGGCAGCTCACCGGGCTGATGCGGCCCGATTCCGGCGAGGTCGAGGTTCTCGGGCACGATCTGGTGCGTCATCCCGAGCGGGCCTCGCGGCTCATCGGTTATCTCGGGCAGGAATCAACCGCGCTCGACGAGCTGACCGTCGCGCTCGCCGCCGAGACCACCGGCCGGCTGCGCGGGCTCGCGCTGCGGGCGGCGCGGGTCGAGCGGGATCTGGTGCTGGAGGAGCTGGGGCTCACCGGGATCGCGGGACGCCCGCTGAAGAAGCTCTCCGGCGGGCAGCGCAGGCTCGCCTGTTTCGCCGCCACGCTGGTGGGGGAGCGGCCCGTACTCGTACTGGACGAGCCCACCACCGGGATGGATCCCGTCGCGCGGCGCGCGGTGTGGGCCGCGGTGGACCGGCGGCGGGCCGAGCACGGCGCGACCGTACTGCTCGTCACCCACAATGTGATCGAGGCCGAGACCGTGCTCGACCGCGTCGCGGTGCTGGAGCGAGGCAAGGTCATCGCCTGTGACACTCCCTCGGGGCTGAAGGAACAGGTCGCGGGCGAGGTACGGGTGGAGCTGGTGTGGCGCGAGCGCGCGCCGTTGGATGTTCCCGAGGTCGCCGCGCTGCGCGGTTCCGCACAGGAGTCCGGCCGTCGGTGGGTGCTACGGCTCGCCCCGGACGAGGCGCGCGCGGCCGTCGCCGCCGTGACCGGTGGCGCGGCCTTCGCCGCGCTGGACGACTTCACGCTCGCCACGCCGAGCCTGGAGGATGTCTATCTGGCGCTCGGCGGGAGCACCAAGGGGCTGGTGAAGGCATGAGCGCCCGCCCGTACGTACGGAGCGAACAGGAGCAGCGCCAGGTGAGCATCGTGCCCGTGGAGGCCGTGTCCGGGAGACCGGCGGACACCGTGGAGCCGGTGGACGGCGGCCCCGCGCCGCTCGCGCCCCGGGCGCGGCTGCTGCCCTCGCTCGCCGCCGTCTATCGCGCCCAGCTCTCCCGGGCCCGGGTCGCGCGGATTCCGCTGCTCTTCGTGGCGACATTCCAGTCCGTCGGGATCATGGTCCTGATGCGCGGTGTCGTCGACGGCGGCGACGAGGCACGGGCGGTCGTCGCCGGGTCGAGTGTGCTGGTCGTGGCGTTCGTGGCGCTGAATCTGCTCGCCCAGTACTTCGGCCAGCTCCGGGCGAGCGGCGGTCTGGACCACTACGCCACGCTGCCGGTGCCGCCGGCGGCGGTGGTGCTGGGCGCGGCGGGCGCGTACGCCTCGTTCACGGTGCCCGGCACGGCGGTCACGGCCGTCACCGGCAGCGTTCTCTTCGATCTGCCGCTCACCCATCTCTGGGTGCTGGTGGCGGTGATTCCGCTCTCCGGCGCGGCCCTCGCCGGGCTCGGCGCGGCTCTCGGGCTGCTCGCGCCGCGCCAGGAGCTGGCCACTCTGCTGGGCCAGCTCGGTATGTCCGCGGCGCTGCTGCTGGGCGTACTGCCCGCGGACCGGCTGCCCGGGCCGGTCGTCTACGCCCGTGACCTGCTGCCTTCCACCTATGGCGTCGAGGCGCTCGCCCGTACGTTCGACGCGCATCCCGACTGGGCGGCCGTCGGTCTCGATCTCGCGGTGTGCGCGGCCGTCGGTGTCGTCTCGCTGGCCGTGGCGACCTGGGCGTACCGGCGCGCGGCGGTCCGATGAGGCATCACGGGGCCGGGCCTGGCACGATGGCACAGTGACCGCACCTCTGACGCCGCCTCACCAGCCGCCGCACGACGATCCCTGGCAGTCACCGCCCGCCGGGGCCTCGCCCTTCCTCGGGGACGACGCGGAGAAGGAGGCCTCCGAGATGAAGACCGAGGTCCGCCAGGCCGCCGTGGTACTGATGGCGGTCGCGGTCTCGGGGCTGGCGCTCGGGCTGCTGTGGCTGTGGCTGGCCCCGCGCGTTCCGCTGATCTCGGACGCCACGGCGGTCTTCCTCAAGGACACCGAGGGCGAGGAGGCGATCGCCGCGGACGGTACGTTCCTGCTGCTCGCCCTCGGCTTCGGCGCCCTCAGCGCGGCGCTGGTGTTCCTCTTCCGCAGGCGCGGCGGTATCCCGCTGGTGGTGGGCCTTGCGCTGGGCGGACTGCTGGGCGCGGTGCTGGCCTGGCAGCTCGGCACCTCGCTCGGCCCCACGTCGGACGTGGTGGCGCACGCGAAGGCGGCCGGTACGGGCGTCACGTTCGACGCGCCGCTCGAACTGAACGCGAAGGGCGCGTTGCTGGCGTGGCCGGTGGCGGCGATGGTGGTGCATCTGGCACTGACGGCCCTGTTCGGGCCGCGCGATCCGGAACCGGAGTGGGACTGGGGGCCTCCCGGCTAGGGGGCCGTGGTGCGGGGTCCGTTTCGGCGGGGGCCGGTTTTCGGGTGCGGGGTGTCGGTCGCTGCCGTTCAGGATGCGCCTGCGGCGCGGGGTGCGGTTGTGGGTGGTGCGGGTGCCGGGGCACTCCGGAGGTACATGTCCGGACGGCATGATTTACGCCGCGTGCGGGCGGGTTGTTGGGTGCGGGTTTCGTGTGCGGCACAAATCACGCTTTAGTGTCCGGACACGCACCTCCTCCGACCCCGCCACCCTCCCGCCGCACGCCGGGTTTCCGCCCGATGCCGGGCACCCACCCAGCCCGTCCGGCGTTTGAGGACGGAACGGCCAACCCCGGCACCGGGCTCCCGGACGGTAGGGGCCCGCCCCATGCCGCCCCCGGCCGCAGGCCGGAAAAACCAGCCCGTCCGGCGATTGAGGACGAACCGGCCGCCCGGACGGGTCCGGGTCCCGGAGACGTTCTGGTTGCGCCCGGCCGCCGCCTCTAAAAAACACGTCCGATGGGGGCGAGCGTGGCTGTGGTGAGTGTGGCCAGGTCCTTCGGGGACAGTTCTACCTCCAGGCCGCGGCGGCCCGCCGAGACGCAGATGGTGGGGTGGGACTCGGCCGAGGCGTCCAGGACCGTGCGGAGGCGTTTGCGCTGGCCCAGTGGGGAGATGCCGCCGCGTACGTAGCCCGTCGTACGTTCCGCCGCCGCCGGGTCCGCCATCGCCGCGCGTTTGCCGCCTACCGCCGCCGCGAGGGCCTTGAGGTCCAGTGAACCGGCGACCGGGACGACGGCCACGGTCAGTTCGCCGTCGACGTCCGCGACCAGGGTCTTGAAGACGCGGTCCGGAGAGACGCCCAGCGCCTCGGCCGCCTCCTCGCCGTAGGACGCGGACGCCGGGTCGTGCTCGTACGCGTGCAAGGTGTACGCCGTGCCCGCCGTGGTCAGGGCGACCGTCGCCGGAGTGCCGCCGGACTGCTGCTTCTTGGACTTCTTCGCCAAGGCGTCCATTCCTCAGGTCAGTTGGGGCTGGGCGGAGTGTGCGTCAGCGTCACCGCGGGCAGGGAGGGCAGATGGCGGATCACCGCCGTCTCGGACCGCAGCAGTTTCAGCTCATCGCGCAGCCGTGCCGCGATGTCCGGTGCCTCCAGCAGCCGCTGCTTCGCCGGGGTGTCGAGTACGGCCGCCGCGGCGACCAGATAGGACACCACCGAGGGTTCGTCCGGGAGTTCGTCGCTCGTGGAGAGTGAACGTTCGCGCGCGCCCGCCAGCCGCTTCTGGTAGCCGCGGAACGCCCGCAGCACACCTTCGGCGAGCGCGCGTGCGCCGTCGCCCGCCTCTTCGGTGAGCTCCTCCAGTTCGGCCGTCAGGAACGGGCCGCTCGCGTCGACCGAGAGCAGCCGGACCCGGGTGGTGCCGGTGGCCACCACCTCGAAGCTGCCGTCAGGGCGTTCACGGATCGTTGCCGCGTCCGCGACGCATCCCACCGGGTGGAAGGCGTCGAGAGGTTCGGGGCCGAAGTCGGCGGCCGGGCCGAGCTGAGGCACGGACGTCGCGTCCGGCATGCCCGGCGCGGTCGGCGCGACCTGGTGCCCGTCGCGGATGGCGACCACGGCGAAGCGGCGCGGCTCGGACTCGTCCGTCTTGAGCAGCTCACGCATCATCGCGCGATAGCGCTCCTCGAAGACGTTCAAAGGCAGGACGAGGCCCGGGAACAGCACCGCGTTCAGCGGGAAGAGAGGGAGGCGTGCGGTGGTCACAACGGTCAAGCGTAATGGCCGCGGGGCGGTCTCCGTTCTGCTCTGTTCCGCAAAGGCGTCGCCGAGGCCACCTGGATCCGCGCGCGGTCACGTGTTTCCAGGAACTGGCCCAGCGGATCGTCGGTGAAACAGGTCCACGGGAAGGACGTCGCGTACGGTCCGATCAGCCGGAACTGCTCCAGCGCCGCGTCCCAGCGTCCGCGCTCCACCAGCACGTACACCAGCAGATTGCGTACCTCGGCCGGCCAGGGATCGCATGCCGCGTACTCGGCGGAGACCGTGATCGCGAGATCGGCGGCGGCGTCGATACGGTCCGTCTGTACGGAGGTGAGCCGCCCGCCGAGCAGTTGCGTGAAGGCGGCCCGTACCGGCAGCGCGCGCACCAGTGAGCCCGGCAGCGCGTCGTACGCCGCCTGCTCGGCGAAGTCGAAGCACTCGCGGTGCGAGCCGTACCACTGGGCCGAGAGGTACTGGAGCGCCGCGACATGGCAGCCGTAGTGGTGCGAGGAGCGGCGTACGGCCTGTTCCCACAGCGCCTCGAAGGCCGAGTGCGTGGCGTGGGTGCCGCGGGCGTGGTCCAGCGCGACGCGCCAGGGCACCGGATCGCGCGGATCACCGTCGGCCGCGGCGTCGATCAGCGGGCCCGTCTCACGTAGCCGTTCGGCGCGGGCCGGTGACTCCCACGCTCTGCGGATGGCGAGTTCGGCCTTGACGAGCAGGGCGTCGGGATCGCGCGGCGCGGCGCGCAGCCAGGTGGTGAGCCAGGCGTCGCGGCCGTGGGCGAAGGCCGCCAGCCGCATCACATAGCGGTCGCGGTTCTCCCACTCGGCGGACTCCCGGGTGGTCGCCAGCAGCTTCGCGGCCGGCTCGTACTCGCCGAGCGCGGCGGCCACGAGCGCGGGGCCGAGGCGGTCGTCCGGCGCGTCGAGCAGCACCGCGTCGTCCGGCGGCAGCCCGGCGCTGAGCTGCGGGGTGTGCCGGACCATACGCGCGGTGCTGATCAGGGCGCGAAGCAATGACATGGTGCGGACCATTGAAAACCGCAGGTGGCGGCGGCGCCAGGGGGCGGCTGTGAAGCTTTGGTGGCGGGTGGAAGGTTGTCCTGCGGGCGGTCAAGGGACGGTAAAGAAACGGGGACGGCGTCCCGGTGGGACGGTGCGCGCCTGGCGGCGCGGTGCCGCCTCCCGGCGCGGTGCCGCCTCCCGGCGGGGGCCGGTGCGGTGGGTGGTGCCGGGTGTCGGGGCCTCCGGAGGTACATGTCCGGACGGCATGCTGTGTTTTCCCGGGGGACACCCCCGGACCCCCGTACGCCGCGTGCGGGTCGCGTTGTTGGGTGCGGGCCGGCGTGCGGCACAAATCACGCTTTAGTGTCCGGACACGCACCTCCTCCGACCCCGCCCCCCTCCCGCCCGAACCCCGGCTGCGGGCCGCATATCCAGCCCGTCCGGCGTTTGAGGACGGAACGGCCGACCCCGGTGCCGGGTTCACACTCGGCAGGGGCCAGCCCCTCGCCGTGCTCCGGCCGTAGGCCGGGAAATCCAGCCCGTCCGGCGATTGAGGACGAACCGGCCAGCCCGGACGGGTCCGGGTTGCGGAGACGTTCTGGTTGCGCACGGCCGCCGGCGAGTGAGCCGAAGGGGGCGCCGCTGTCGAAAGGGAGGCTGTGCTCGATATGCGGCTCCGCCGCGCGGGCGGAGGGACCCGAGCACGGTCGACCGTCGACAGTGCCCGCGGCCGGAGGCCGCTGATGGATACAGCAAGCGCCCGGAGGCGAACCGAGCCTCTAAAAAGAGCGCCCCGGAGGCGAACCGAGCCCTCAAAACTAACCCCGCCGGAGTAGGCGCGACGCGCCCGTTGCCACCGTTGTGGCCAGGATCCAGCCCAGTATTACCAGCGTCGCCGCCGCCCATTGCCAGCCGCCCGTCAGCAGCCAGTAGCCGTCCTGGCCCAGGTTGATCACCGGGACCAGCAGGTCCAGTGCGTAGAGCGCCGGGTTCCACTCCGGGTGTTCCGTGGCCTTGATCGACGGTGGTGCGTGGTGTGCGAAGCCGAGCGTGCCCGCGCCCCACAGCACCGCCATCCAGAGGGCCGCGCGGCCCGGGCGGTAGCCGTAGGCGACCGTCCAGTCCTGGAGGTAGCCCCAGAGCTTCGCGGCGAGCGGCAGCGTCTCGCGGCGGCGGCGCTGTTTGGCGAGCAGCACCTCGCGCGCGTCCGCGTCCTCGCCGCTGTTGCGCAGGACCTGGGCCAGCCGTTCGTACGGCTCCGGGGAGTACTCGGGCGTCGCCGCCGCGACCCACTCCAGCCGGCGCGGCAGCGGGAAGTGGCCGAACGGGACGAGGTTCTCGTAGACGAAGCCGCCCATCGCCAGACCGCCGGGCCCCGGCCAGCTCGTCGACATGTCGACCAGTGTGACGATCTTCGCGCCGCTCAGGACGACGCGGCCCTCCTCCGGGCGCTCGCACTTGAAGCGCAGCTCGGGAGTGACGATCCTGCGCAGCGAGAACTCGTCCGTGGCCGCCAGGAAGAAGCGCGCCTGGTCCACATCGACCGCGTCGCCGAACCGGCCGTCGTCCAGCCGTACTCCGCCTCGGCATTCGAAGGGCTGCAACCGGGTGCCGTGCAGCGGTGTGGAGACGCGTCCGATGCCGTGCGGCGGAGTGGTGCCGGGCGCGCCGGTCTCCTCGCTCACCCATGCGCCCGTCATATAGAGCGACCGCTCCACCGTGAGCTGCGGCGCGTTGAGCGCGCGCCGCTCCGCCGCCGCGCGCAGCCGGCTGCCTCGCAGGCTCAGTGACACACCGATCTTCGCGCCCCGCAGACTGACCTCGCCGTATGTCTCGATCTGATCGGCCTGGAAGTCCTGGGCGACGGACATCCCGTCGGCGGTGATCGCCCGGCCCAGCCGGTCGGGCCGTACATCGATCTGGCTGATCAGCAGATCCGTACCGATCTGCGCGTCGGTCAGCCGGATGCCGCGGTCGACCCGGCAGCGCGGCAGATGCAGATCGCCCTCCGTGTGCAGCCGGGCCGCCTCCAGGCGTGGAATCGCACAGCCCACCATCCGCAAAGTGGTGAAGTGCGACTCGGGCAGCACCACCTCGTTCTCGAAGCGGCAGTGGTTCAGCTCGACGTACGGCGCGATCGTGCCGCCCGCGAGATTGAGCGTCCCGGTGATCTGGACTCCGCGCAGCTTCAGCGACGCGACCCGGCCCGGCAGTGCCGCCGGCCCGCTGAGCAGCAGCAGGGCGATGACACGGGCGCGCACACTGCGCTCGGTGCCCCAGGGAAGCGGTGAGAAGGGATCGTTCAGCAGCGGGTCCGAGGTGCTCAGATCGTAGGTACTGCCGTTGCGGAACGACTGCCACATGCCCAGTTCCGCCGCGCTGAGCCAGTCGGGAGATTCGTCGTCCTGCGGCTCGGTCACTGCCGCCTCCGCTTCCCCTGATGTGTACGGATGGTCACGGACGGTGTACTTGGCTGGTCCGTACAACGGTTGTGCCCGCTGAGTGACCTGCTGAACGCTAGTGGTGAGGCACGCCTTCCGGGACATGTATCAGCCAGTGATACGCGCGTCCGACGGCCTGATCCGGTCTGCGAGAATTGACCCCGTGATCTCACGAATCGATCTGCGTGGCGACGCCCTCCCCGAGGGTGGAGCCCTGCGTGACCTGCTGCCCCGAGCCGAGTTCGATGTGGAAGCCGCCCTGGAGAAGGTGCGGCCCATCTGCGAGGACGTGCATCATCGGGGCACCGCGGCGCTGATCGAGTACGCCGAGAGATTCGACGGTGTGACGCTGGAGCGGATCCGGGTGCCGGTGGCCGCTCTCGGCGCCGCTCTGGAGGCGCTCGATCCTGCCGTACGGGCCGCTCTGGAGGAGTCGATCCGGCGCGCCGAGCTGGTCCACCGTGCCCAGCGGCGCGGCTCGCACACCACCCAGGTCGTCCCCGGTGGCACGGTCACCGAGAAGTGGGTGCCCGTCGGGCGCGTGGGCCTCTACGCACCGGGCGGCCGGTCCGTCTATCCGTCCTCCGTGGTCATGAATGTGGTGCCCGCGCAGGTGGCGGGCGTCGAGTCCATCGCACTGGCCTCGCCCGCCCAGCGGGAGTTCGGCGGTCTGCCGCACCCGACCATCCTGGCCGCCTGCGCGCTGCTCGGGATCGACGAGGTGTACGCGGCGGGCGGCGCCACGGCCGTCGCGATGTTCGCGTACGGGACCGACGAGTGCGCTCCCGTGAACATGGTCACCGGCCCCGGCAATATCTGGGTCGCCGCCGCCAAGCGCTACTTCACCGGCCGGATCGGTATCGACGCCGAGGCCGGTCCCACCGAGATCGCGATCCTCGCCGACGCGACCGCCGATCCCGTCCATGTCGCCGCCGATCTGATCAGCCAGGCCGAGCACGATCCGCTCGCCGCCGCCGTCCTCGTCACCGACTCGGTGGAGCTGGCCGACGCGGTGGACAAGGAGCTGGCGCCACAGGTCGCGGCCACCAGACACATCGAGGACCGGGTGGTGCCCGCGCTCTCCGGCCGGCAGTCGGCGGTCGTGCTGGTCGACTCCGTCGAGGACGGTCTGCGGGTCGTGGACGCGTACGGTGCCGAGCACCTGGAGATCCAGACCGCCGCCGCCGCCGAGGTGGCCGGACGGGTCCGCAACGCCGGTGCGATCTTCGTCGGTCCCTACTCCCCGGTCTCGCTCGGCGACTACTGCGCGGGCTCCAACCACGTTCTGCCGACCGGCGGTTGCGCCTGTCACTCCTCCGGGCTCTCCGTCCAGTCGTTCCTGCGCGGTATCCACATCGTGGACTACAGCGAGCACGCGCTCGCCGAGGTCGCGCACCATGTGGTGACGCTCGCGGAGGCGGAGGACCTGCCCGCGCACGGCGCCGCCGTGCAGGCACGGTTCGGATGGCAGGTGCCCGGTCAGTGAGCGACTTCGGTATCGATGATCTGCCCGTACGGGACGAGCTGCGCGGGAAGTTCCCGTACGGCGCGCCTCAGCTCGATGTCCCCGTACAGCTCAACACCAATGAGAACCCCTACCCGTTGCCCGAGCCGCTGGTCGAGCGGATCGCCGAGCGCGTCCGTGAGGCCGCGCGCGGGCTCAACCGGTATCCCGACCGGGACGCGGTCGAGCTGCGCACCGAGCTGGCCGCGTATCTCACCCGTACCGGCAAGCACCCGCTGACGGCCGCGAACGTCTGGGCCGCCAACGGCTCCAACGAGGTCATCCAGCAGCTGCTCCAGACTTTCGGCGGCCCGGGCCGCACCGCGATCGGCTTCGAGCCCTCGTACTCGATGCACGCGCTCATCGCGCGCGGCACCGGCACCGGCTGGATCTCCGGACCGCGCAACGAGGACTTCACCATCGATGTGGACGCGGCGCGCGAGGCGCTCGCCGGGCACCGGCCCGATGTCGTTTTCATCACCTCGCCCAACAACCCCACGGGCACGGCCGTCGGCGCCGAGACGGTTCTCGCGCTGTACGAGGCCGCCCAGTCGGCGTGGAAGTCGCTCGTCGTGGTGGACGAGGCCTATGTCGAGTTCAGCCACCGGGCCTCCCTGCTGCCGCTGCTGGCGGACCGGCCGTATCTCGTCGTGTGCCGCACGATGTCCAAGGCCTTCGGCGCGGCCGGACTGCGCCTCGGCTATCTCGCGGCGCATCCCGCCGTGGTCGACGCCGTCCAGTTGGTACGGCTGCCGTACCACCTCTCCGCCGTCACCCAGGCCACCGCGCTCGCGGCGCTGGAGCACACCGATACGCTGCTCGGGTACGTCGAGACGCTGAAGGCCGAGCGGGACCGGCTGGTCGGGGAGTTGCGGGCGATCGGTTACGAGGTCACCGAGTCGGACGCGAACTTCGTCCAGTTCGGCCGTTTCGAGGACTCCCACACGGCGTGGCAGCGGATTCTCGACCGCGGTGTCCTGATCCGTGACAACGGCGTACCGGGCCGGCTGCGGGTCACCGCGGGCACTCCCGCCGAGAACGACGCGTTCCTCGACGCGGTACGTGATCTGAAGAAGGAGCAGAGCGCATGAGCCGCATCGGCCGTGTGGAACGCAGTACGAAGGAAACCTCCGTGGTCGTAGAGATCGATCTCGACGGCAGAGGCGAGGTCGATGTCTCGACGGGCGTCGGTTTCTACGACCATATGCTCGACCAGCTCGGCCGGCACGGTCTGTTCGATCTCACGGTGAAGACCGAGGGCGATCTGCACATCGACTCGCACCACACCATCGAGGACACCTCGCTCGCCCTCGGCGCCGCCTTCAAGCAGGCCCTCGGCGACAAGGTCGGCATCTACCGCTTCGGCAACTGCACGGTCCCGCTGGACGAGGCGCTCGCCCAGGTGACGGTGGACCTCTCGGGCCGTCCGTATCTGGTGCACGCCGAGCCCGAGAACATGGCGCCGATGATCGGTGAGTACGACACGACCATGACGCGGCACATCCTGGAGTCCTTCGTGGCCCAGGCCCAGATCGCGCTGCATGTCCATGTCCCGTACGGGCGCAACGCCCACCACATCGTGGAGTGCCAGTTCAAGGCCCTCGCGCGCGCCCTGCGGTACGCCTCCGAGCGCGATCCGCGCGCGGTCGGCATCCTTCCTTCGACCAAGGGCGCGCTATGACCGGCCTGTCGACCATTCTGATCGTCGTGGGGCTCTTTCTGGCCGGAGGCGTCTACTCCTTCGCCAAGCAGAAGCTGCCCAAGGGCGTGATCGTGCTGCTCGCGCTCTGCTCCGCGCTCTGTCTGATCGCCGGTGTACTGCGTATCCAAGGGATCTGGGAATGACCAGGAGCGGTAAGAGCGTGGTGGTCTTCGACTACGGATTCGGCAATGTCCGTTCCGCGGAACGGGCCCTCGCCCGCGCCGGCGCCGAGGTCGAGATCACCCGTGACTTCGACCGCGCGATGAACGCCGACGGACTGCTCGTGCCCGGTGTCGGTGCCTTCTCCGCCTGTATGCAAGGACTCACCGCCGCGCGCGGCGACTGGATCATCGGACGCAGACTCGCCGGCGGCCGTCCCGTCATGGGCATCTGCGTCGGTATGCAGATCCTCTTCGAGCGAGGCATCGAGCACGGTGTGGAGACCGAGGGACTTGACGAGTGGCCCGGTACGGTCGCGCCGCTGACCGCGCCGATCGTGCCCCACATGGGATGGAACACGGTCCAGGCGCCGCAGGACAGTGAGCTGTTCGCCGGTCTCGACGCCGATGCCCGGTTCTACTTCGTCCACTCGTACGCGGTCCACGACTGGAATCTGGAAGTCACCAACCCCAAGATCCGGGCCCCCAAGGTCACCTGGTCCACGCACGGCGAGCCGTTCGTGGCCGCCGTGGAGAACGGGGCACTGTGGGCGACCCAGTTCCACCCCGAGAAGTCCGGCGACGCCGGCGCCACGCTGCTGACCAACTGGATCGGAACCCTCTGAATGTCACCCGAGGCTCTTGTGCCGAAGCTCGAACTCCTTCCCGCCGTCGACGTCCGTGACGGCCAGGCCGTACGGCTCGTCCACGGCGAGTCCGGTACGGAGACGTCCTACGGCTCTCCTCTCGAAGCCGCCCTCGCCTGGCAGCGCTCCGGCGCCGAGTGGCTGCATCTTGTCGACCTCGACGCCGCGTTCGGCACCGGCGACAACCGTGAGCTGATCGCCGAGGTCACCGCGGCCATGGACATCAAGGTCGAACTCTCCGGCGGTATCCGCGACGACGCCTCGCTCGCCGCGGCCCTCGCCACCGGCTGCACCCGGGTCAACCTCGGTACGGCCGCGCTGGAGAGCCCCGAGTGGGTCGCCCGGATCATCGCCGAGCACGGCGAGCGGATCGCGGTCGGCCTCGATGTACGCGGCACCACACTGCGCGGCCGTGGGTGGACCCGCGACGGCGGCGACCTCTACGAGACGCTGGCCCGGCTGGACTCCGAGGGCTGCGCCCGCTACGTCGTCACCGACATCGCCAAGGACGGCACTCTCCAGGGCCCCAATCTGGAGCTGCTGAAGAATGTCTGCGCCGCCACCGACAAGCCGGTCGTCGCCTCCGGCGGTGTCTCCTCGCTGGACGATCTGCGCGCCATCGCCTCGCTCGTGCCCGTGGGAGTCGAGGGCGCGATCGTCGGCAAGGCGCTCTACGCCAAGGCGTTCACGCTGGAAGAGGCGCTGACGGCGGTGCGCGGATGACCGACACCGCGGGCGTGCGGAGGATCTCCTCGGGCGGGCCCTGGGAGGAGTCCTTCGGCTACTCCCGCGCGGTCGAACTGCCCAACGGCCTGGTGCTGGTGTCCGGCTGCACCTCGGTGGTCGACGGCAGGATCGCGGAGGGCGGTCCGTACGAGCAGACCAAGACCGCCTTCGGTGTCGCCGTCAAGGCGCTGGCGGAACTGGGCCTCGGCGCCGGGCATGTGGTCCGTACACGGATGTACCTCACCCATGTCCGGGACGCCGAGGAGGTCGGCCGTGCCCACAAGGAGCTCTTCGACACCGTGCGCCCGGCCGCCTCGATGATCGTCGTCGCCGGGCTGATCGATCCGAGTCTCTTTGTCGAGGTCGAGGTCGAGGCCTACCGAGGAGGTGCCGGATGAGCCTCGCCGTACGGGTCATTCCCTGTCTGGACGTGGACAACGGACGCGTCGTGAAGGGCGTCAACTTCCAGAATCTGCGCGACGCCGGCGATCCCGTGGAGATGGCCAAGCTGTATGACGCGGAGGGCGCCGACGAGTTGACGTTCCTCGACATCACCGCGTCGTCCGGCGACCGGGAGACGACCTACGACGTGGTGCGCCGCACCGCCGAGCAGGTCTTCATCCCGCTCACCGTCGGCGGCGGCGTCCGTACCACCGAGGATGTCGACAAGCTGTTGCGGGCCGGCGCGGACAAGGTCGGTGTCAACACCGCGGCCATCGCGCGGCCCGAGCTGATCCGGGAGATCGCCGAGCGCTTCGGACGGCAGGTGCTGGTGCTGTCGGTCGACGCGCGGCGCACTCCGTCCGGCTCGTTCGAGGTCACCACGCACGGCGGACGGCAGGGCACCGGTATCGACGCCGTCGAATGGGCGCGCCGGGCGGCCGAGTTGGGCGCCGGGGAGATCCTGCTGAACTCGATGGACGCGGACGGCACGAAGGACGGCTACGACACCGAGATGATCGCGGCCGTGCGCCGGCATGTGACCGTGCCGGTGATCGCGTCCGGCGGCGCGGGCCGGCTCGCGGACTTCGCGCCCGCCATCGACGCGGGCGCGGACGCCGTGCTGGCCGCCTCCGTCTTCCACTTCGGCGATCTGCGGATCTCGGAGGTCAAGCACGCGCTGCGGGAAGCGGGCCATCCGGTGCGCTGAGTACGGCTGGTGGCCCGGAGCCGGGCCAACACCCGGAGCACGCAGGTCCGTTTATGGAAGATGGTGGAATCCGGTGAAATCCGGGGAAGACTGACGAGAACTGGTGAAGACCGGTGAACTCGCCGGTGCTTTCCGGGCGAATGCACCGCGAGAGTGGAACCGCCAGTGACAATCGCGGTTCCACTCCGGTGCGTCCGACGGCTTCCGGTGTGGCTCCGTCACGACCGAGAGGCCCCCACCGTGCAGCCACAGCACGCCCAGCCGCGTACCCCCGCTCGTACCCGAAGTGCACGAAGGACACGAAGTGCCCGACGTACACGACGTACGCGAACCATCTGGAGCCCGGCCGCCACGGCTGCCGCGACCGCCGGGCTCCTCGCCGCGCTGATCTCCGGCACGGCTTCGGCCGCGCCGGCTGCCACGGCCGCCCGGTCCGCCGAGGCCGCAGCCAATCCGTACGAGCGCGGGCCCGCGCCGACCGTGGCCGCCATCGAGGCGCCTCTCGGCCCGTACGCCGTCTCACAGCTCACCGTCGCGCGGTCGAGCGTCAGCGGCTTCGGCGGCGGCACGGTCTACTATCCGACCTCCACCGCGGACGGCACCTTCGGCGCGGTGGCCATCTCGCCCGGCTTCACCGGCACCCAGTCCAGCATCGCCTGGTACGGACCGCGCCTCGCCTCGCAGGGCTTTGTCGTCTTCACCATCGACACCATCACCGTGCTCGACCAGCCCGCCGGGCGCGGCCGTCAACTCCTTGCCGCACTGGACTATCTGACGGGTGATTCGGCGGTGAGTGACCGGATCGACCGCACGCGGCTCGGCGTCATGGGCCACTCGATGGGCGGCGGCGGCTCCCTGGAGGCCGCCAAGAGCCGTACGTCCCTGAAGGCGGCCATCCCGCTGACCGGCTGGAACCTGGACACCACCTGGCCCGAGGTCCGTACGCCCACCCTGGTGGTCGGCGCCGACGGCGATACGGTCGCGCCGGTCGCCACGCACTCCGAGCCGTTCTACGCGTCACTGCCCGGCACGCTCGACAAGGCGTATCTGGAGCTGAAGGGCGCCGTCCACCGGACACCGATCACGGCGAACACCACGATCGCCAAGTACAGCGTGTCCTGGCTGAAGCGGTTCATCGACAACGACACCCGCTACGAGCAGTTCCTCTGCCCGCTGCCGGTGCCGGGCCCGACGATCGCGGAGTACCGAGGGAACTGCCCGCACTCCTGACGCCCTTCTCCTGACGCCCTTCGACGGGACCGCTCAGATACCGAGCTTCGCCTCCTGGAGCCGGGCGATCGCGTCCTTGTCGCCCTCCAGCTCCACATCCGTGACGCTCTGCCGTCCGAACACGAAGAGCACCAGCTCACCCGGCTCACCGGTGACCGTCACCACCGGTGTGCCGCGGTGGGCCACGGCCGTCTGGCCGTCCGGGCGGCGCAGCACCAGACCCACCGGCGACTTGCGGCCCAGCATCCGGCCGCCCTTCTCCAGCCGCGACCAGAGCGTGTCCGCGAAGACACGGTCGATCTCGCGCGGCGTCCAGTCGGGCTGCGCCCGCCGCACATCCTCGGCGTGCACATAGAACTCGATCGCGTTCGCCGCCTCGTCGATCTGCTTGATGCCGTACGGCGACAGCCGCGGCGGTCCCGTACGGATGAGCTGGATCAGCTCCTCGTACGGCTTCGCGGCATACTCGGCCTGCACCCGCTCCAGCCGGTTCCTGAGCGCGGGCACCAGCACACCGCCCGCCGCGTCCGGGCGGCGCTCGCGCACCACGGCATGGGCCGCGAGATCCCGCGTCAGCCAGCCGTCGCAGAGCGTCGGCGCCTCCGGGCCCGCGGCTTCCAACAGGTCGGCGAGCAGAAGCCGTTCACGCTTGGCATGGGTTGACATGGCTCCCAGCGTACGGCTGCCCGGCCCCGTCCGCCCAGTGGACGGCGGGCCCGGTCAACGGCGCGGGCGCGGCACAATGGGACGCATGAGCAGTACGTCCAGCACGCCCAGTACGCCGTCCGGCACCACCGGAACCACCGGCACACCCGGCGACGCAGCCGCTCCCGGCGACACCGGAGCCCCCGGCCCGAGCCGCGGACTCGATCCCGCCATCGCGGACCGGCTCAAGCGCACGCCCGACGGACTGCTCCCGGCCATCGCCCAGCAGTACGACACCGGCGAGGTGCTGATGCTGGGCTGGATGGACGACGAGGCCCTGCACCGCACCCTGACCACAGGCCGCTGCACCTACTGGTCCCGCAGCCGCCGCGAGTACTGGGTCAAGGGCGACACCTCCGGCCATGTCCAGCACGTCAAGTCCGTCGCCCTGGACTGCGACGCCGACACCGTTCTGGTCCAGGTCGACCAGGTCGGGGCCGCCTGCCACACCGGCGCGCGCACCTGCTTCGACGCGGATGTCCTGCCGCTCGGACGGTGAACGGACCGGTCCGTTCCACCGAGTAGGGTCAGCCGCCATGGACCTTGAGACCTTCCGCAAGCTGGCGGTGGACCGCCGTGTCATCCCCGTCAGCAGGCGCCTCCTCGCGGACGGCGACACCCCGGTCGGCCTGTATCGCAAGCTCGCCGCCGAGCGTCCCGGGACCTTCCTGCTGGAGTCCGCGGAGAACGGCCGCTCCTGGTCCCGCTACTCCTTCATCGGCGTACGGTCCGCCGCCACGCTCACCGAGCGCGACGGCCGCACCCACTGGCTCGGCACTCCGCCGGTCGGAGTCCCCGTGGACGGCGATCCGCTGGCCGCCCTGCGCGCCACCGTGGAGGCCCTGCACACCCCGCGCGACCTCTCCTCCGGCATGCCGCCCTTCACCGGCGGCATGGTCGGCTATCTCGGCTACGACATCGTCCGCAGGCTGGAGCGGATCGGCGAGCACGCGCGCGACGATCTGCGCATCCCCGAGCTGACCATGCTGCTCACCTCGGACCTCGCCGTACTCGACCACTGGGACGGCACGGTCCTGCTGATCGCCAACGCGATCAACCACAACGACCTGGACACCGGTGTGGACGAGGCGTACGCGGACGCCGTCGCCCGGCTCGACGCCATGGCCGCCGATCTCGCCGAGCCGCTGCACTCCGCGCCGGCCGCGCTGCCCGCCTCCGAGCTGCCCGAGTACACCGCGCTCTGGGGCGGACCGGACTACCGGGCCGCCGTCGAGGACATCAAGGAACGGATCAGGGCGGGCGAGGCCTTCCAGGTCGTTCCCTCGCAGCGCTTCGAGACGCCCGTCACCGCGAGCGCCCTCGATGTCTACCGGGTGCTGCGGGCCACCAATCCGTCGCCGTACATGTATCTCTTCCGCTTCCCGCACCAGGACGGCAAGGCCTTCGACGTCGTGGGCTCCAGCCCCGAGGCCCTGGTCAAGGTCGAGGACGGACGCGCGATGGTGCATCCGATCGCCGGGACCAGGCACCGCGGCGCCACACCGCGGGAGGACCAGGCCCTCGCCGAGGAACTGCTCGCCGATCCCAAGGAGCGCGCCGAGCACCTCATGCTCGTGGACCTCGGCCGCAACGATCTGGGCCGCGTCTGCGCGCCGGGCAGCGTGGAGGTCGTGGACTTCATGTCGGTCGAGCGCTACTCGCATGTCATGCACATCGTGTCCACGGTGACCGGGCGCGTCGCCGAGGGCCGGACCGCCTTCGACGTGCTGACCGCCTGTTTTCCGGCGGGCACGCTCTCCGGAGCGCCCAAGCCGCGCGCCATGCAGATCATCGACGAGCTGGAGCCCACCCGGCGCGGGCTGTACGGCGGCTGCGTCGGCTATCTCGACTTCGCCGGGGACTCCGACACGGCCATCGCCATCCGTACCGCGCTGCTGCGCGACGGCACGGCGTACGTCCAGGCGGGAGCGGGCGTCGTCGCCGACTCCGACCCGGTCTCCGAGGACATCGAGTGCCGCAACAAGGCGGCGGCCGTGCTCCGCGCCGTGCATACCGCCAACCGCCTGAACGGCGGATGACACGGTAGGGGATAGTGGGGTACGTGAGCGCCGTACCCGTACCCCAGCCCCATGCCGCCCGCCCGGCGGCCACCGCGTCGAGCGGCGGTCGCCGTGGTCTCGCGGCGGCCCTGTTCCTCGGCGCCGCGGGCGCCGCCGTGGCGCTGATCGCCTCCGGCCAGACCTGGGCCGAGGGCACGGCGGCCGTCGGCGGCGGTTCCATACCGCTCGACGCCGACGGCCGTGATGTGACAGGCGTGCCCGCCGCCCTCGCCGTCGTCGGTCTCGCGGCGCTCGTCGCCGTCTTCGCCGTCCGCAGGGCCGGACGGCTGCTGGTCTCCGCCCTGCTGGCGCTGAGCGGCGCCGGAGCGGCCCTCGCGGCCTTCCTCGGCGCGTCGGACAGCTCGGCACTGGACGAACTGGCCGCCAGGACCACCGGTGACACCGCCGCGACGGTGGACGCGCTGAGCCACACCGCCTGGCCTTATGTGACCACGGCCGGCGGTGTGCTGATCCTGCTCGCCGGAGCGCTCGCGGTGCTGTACGGCAGCCAGTGGCCCGCGATGTCCGGACGGTACGAACGGTCCGGCCCGACGAGCTCAGGTGGCTCCGGCGCGGGCGCGGCCTCCGGGCGCGGTGCCCGGCGTACGCCCGTCGTGGACCCGGACCGTCCCGAGGACCTGTGGAAGGCGCTGGACCGCGGCGAGGACCCGACGCGCGAGGACACCGGGCGCGAGAGCTGAACCACACCGCCCGACCCCCGGGGCCGAACGGGAATCCGATGCGGGACAATGGCCGATGAGCGTCCGGCTCACCCAGCGCAGACCCACACCGTCGGCGCGGACCCACGCGGCGCGCGACAGGGCAACAGGAACGAGGAGCAACTTATGGCGGGCAGCAGCCAGCACGGACACGGACACACCCCGGCGGCCTGGACCGGTTCCATCATCTCCTTCGTCGGCTTCTGTGTCGCCGGAGTCTTCATGGTGGCGGCGAACTCGCCCGGTTTCTGGGCCGGTATGGGTCTCATCCTGCTCGGCGGTGTCGTCGGTCTGGCGATGAAGGCCGCGGGCCTGGGCACGCCCAAGGAGTCCGAGGAGCTGGTGCGGGCCCGGCAGCTCGCCGGAAAGCCGCAGGTCCAGGCGCAGGCGCCGGTCCAGGTGGCGAGCGCGACCGTGAAGACCGAGGCGAAGGCCGAGACGACGAGCGAGCCCCAGACGCAGACCGCCTGACCGGGCCGGCGCTCCGCACCCCGACGCAGTCCGGCACGGCCGGGCTGCGTCCTTCCGTATGAGCGGCGACAATCACCGGGTGGACGCGATGCCGACCTCCGCACACGACCCGTCCCGGGCGCCCTCCGGCGTGCCCGCCTTCCCGCCGCGACAGGCCCCGGGCCCGTTCGTACGGCGCTCGTTCGTACGGCGCGTTCTTCCGCCGCTCGGCGTCCTCGCCGGGATCGCCTCGGCCTGGACCTATGTCGGTCTGGTCGACCCGAATGAAACCGGCCACTACCCGGTCTGCCCGCTCTACTGGCTGACCGGGCTCTACTGCCCGGCCTGCGGCGGACTGCGCAGTGCCTACGCCGTCGCCCACGGCGATCCCGTCACCGCCCTCGGCGCCAATGCCCTCGCGGTCCTCGGCTACGCGGTTTTCGCCGTCGTGTGGACGGTCTGGGTGGTACGGGCCGGGAGAGGCATGCCGGTACGGATCACTCTCGGGCCTGTCTGGTGGTGGACGCTTGGCGCGGTGATCCTGGTCTTCACAGTCATCAGAAATCTGCCCTTCGGCTCGTCGCTCGCACCATGAATGCCCAGGCAGTGGCATGCTCGGCCAACCGGATGCGAAGCCTTCGGTCACTTCCGGATAGCATCGATATGGCTGATCCTGATCCCATTACCGGACCAGTACCGGCCCAGACCGATCCAGACCCGTCCAGGAAAGGGGGCCCCTCGCGTGAGTGTGCTCGACGAGATCATCGAAGGCGTCCGCGCCGACCTCGCAGAGCGGCAGGCGCGCGTCGGCCTCGATGAGCTGAAACAGCGCGCGGCCAGGGCACCCGAGGCCAAGGACGGAGTGGCCGCGCTGCGCGGCGAATCCGTCCAGGTGATCTGCGAGGTCAAGCGCTCCAGCCCGTCCAAGGGCGCGCTGGCCGCGATCGCGGATCCGGCGGGGCTCGCCGCCGATTACGAGGCGGGCGGCGCGGCCGTCATCTCCGTACTGACCGAGCAGCGGCGCTTCGGCGGCTCGCTGGCCGATCTGGAGGCCGTACGGGCCAAGGTCGACATCCCGGTCCTGCGCAAGGACTTCATCGTCACCTCCTACCAGCTCTGGGAGGCGCGTGCGTACGGCGCCGATCTGGTGCTGCTGATCGTCTCCGCACTCGACCAGCCGGCGCTGGTCTCGCTGATCGAGCGGGCTGAGTCGATCGGGCTCACACCGCTGGTCGAGGTGCATGACGAGGAGGAGGTCGAGCGGGCCGTGGACGCGGGCGCGCGGATCATCGGTGTCAACGCGCGCGATCTGAAGACACTGGCGGTCGACCGCGGCACCTTCGAGCGCGTCGCTCCCGAGATTCCGGCCGGCATCGTGAAGATCGCCGAATCCGGCGTGCGCGGACCGCACGATCTGATCGCGTACGCCAATGCCGGCGCCGACGCCGTACTGGTCGGTGAGTCGCTGGTGACCGGGCGTGACCCGAAGTCCGCGGTCGCCGACCTTGTCGCCGCGGGCGCCCACCCGGCGCTGCGGCACGGGAGGGACTGACTCGCTGTGAACGCCGTCGCCGTTCCCGTATCGCACACGCCGCACGCGGCGCTGGCGCGTGGCTGCCGCCCGCGTGGCTGCCGCGCGCCGGCGCGACGGGTGCACGGCCGGCGCGTGCGCTATGTGATCGGCGACGAGCCCGGCCAGGTCAACGGCATGCGATGGCGCGAGGCCGCGCGCTAGACGTGGCCGGACCAAGGGCGCGGTGACCGTACGTGGTACGTACGGTGCCGTGCCGCGGGCTGCCTCGCCTCGGCGCGAAACGGTGCTCTCTTTCCGTCTCCGTTGCCTCTGAGCTTCTGAGGAGTTCTCGCGTGTCATCCGAGTTCTTTGTTCCCGACCCCGACGGTCATGTCCCCAGCGCCGAGGGATACTTCGGCGCCTTCGGCGGCAAGTTCATCCCCGAGGCGCTCGTCGCCGCCGTCGACGAGGTCGCCGTCGAGTACGAGAAGGCCAAGGGCGATCCCGCCTTCGCCGCCGAGCTGAACGAACTGCTGGTCAACTACACCGGCCGGCCCAGCGCCCTGACCGAGGTGCCGCGCTTCGCCGAGCATGCCGGCGGTGTCCGGATGTTCCTCAAGCGCGAGGATCTCAACCACACCGGATCCCACAAGATCAACAATGTGCTCGGGCAGGCGCTGCTGACCAGGCGCATGGGCAAGACCCGTGTCATCGCCGAGACCGGCGCCGGACAGCACGGTGTCGCCACCGCCACCGCGTGCGCGCTGTTCGGGCTCGAATGCACCATCTACATGGGCGAGATCGACACCCGGCGCCAGGCCCTGAACGTCGCCAGGATGCGGATGCTCGGCGCCGAGGTCGTACCGGTCTCCTCCGGGAGCAGGACGCTCAAGGACGCCATCAACGAGGCGTTCCGCGACTGGGTCGCCAATGTGGACCGTACGCACTATCTCTTCGGCACGGTCGCCGGACCGCATCCCTTCCCCGCGATGGTGCGCGACTTCCACCGGATCATCGGAGTGGAGGCCAGACGGCAGATCCTGGAGCGCGCCGGACGGCTGCCCGACGCCGCCGTCGCGTGTGTGGGCGGCGGCTCCAACGCGATCGGGCTCTTCCACGCGTTCATCCCCGACGAGGGCGTACGGCTGGTGGGCTGCGAGCCCGCCGGGCACGGGATCGAGAGCGGCGAGCACGCCGCGACACTGACCGCGGGCGAGCCGGGCATCCTGCACGGCTCGCGGTCGTACGTACTCCAGGACGAGGAGGGCCAGATCACCGAGCCGTACTCGATCTCGGCCGGACTCGACTATCCGGGCATCGGCCCCGAGCACGCGTATCTCAAGGACAGCGGGCGCGGGGAGTACCGCGCGGTGACCGACGACGACGCGATGCGGGCGCTGCTGCTGCTGTCGCGCAGCGAGGGCATCATCCCGGCGATCGAGAGCGCGCACGCGCTCGCCGGCGCGCTGGAACTGGGCCGGGAGCTCGGGAAGGACGGGCTGATCGTCGTCAATCTCTCCGGGCGCGGTGACAAGGACATGGACACGGCCGCCCGCTACTTCGGGCTGTACGACGGGGAGAGCGCCAAGTGAGCGGGAACAGCGGAAACGGCGGACACAGCGGACACACCGGAAACATCGCGCTGCTGAGCGAGACGCTCGCGACGGCGAAGGCCGAGGACCGGGCCGCGCTGATCGCCTATCTGCCCGCCGGATTCCCGACCGTGGACGGCGGGATCGAGGCCGTGAAGGCGGTCCTCGACGGCGGTGCGGACGTGGTCGAGGTGGGACTGCCGCACAGCGACCCGGTGCTCGACGGGCCGGTCATCCAGACCGCCGACGACATCGCGCTGCGCGGCGGTGTGAAGATCGCCGATGTGATGCGTACGGTCCGTGAGGCGTACGAGGCGACCGGTAAGCCGGTCCTCGTGATGACGTACTGGAATCCGATCGACCGGTACGGAATCGAGCGCTTCACCGCCGAGCTGGCCGAGGCGGGCGGCGCCGGATGCATCCTGCCGGATCTGCCGGTGCAGGAGTCGGCGCTGTGGCGCGAGCACGCCGGGAAGCACGGGCTGGCGACGGTCTTCGTGGTGGCGCCGAGCAGCAAGGACGAGCGGCTCGCCAGGATCACCTCGGCGGGCAGCGGCTTCGTCTACGCGGCCTCGCTGATGGGAGTCACCGGTACGCGTGAGTCGGTGGGCCTGGAGGCCCGGGACCTGGTGCTGCGCACCCGGGCCACCACCGCGATGCCGGTGTGCGTCGGGCTCGGCGTGTCCAACGCGGAGCAGGCGGCCGAGGTCGCCGGCTTCGCGGACGGTGTCATCGTGGGCTCGGCCTTCGTGAAGCGGATGCTGGACGCGCCCGACGCGGCGGCCGGACTGGTGGCGGTACGGGAGCTGGCGGCCGAGCTGGCCGAGGGCGTTCGCAAGCGCTGACGGTTCATCTCACACGTACGGGTGGACCTGGGACCGGGGAGGTGCGCAGGCACCTTCCCGGTTCGTTGCTGTGGCGTGAGCGAGAAGAACCGTGAGGGAAAACGGACCGCGAGAGAGCGGCTCCAGCAGGCACGTGAAGCGGACAAGGTGCGGGAGAGGCGCAGGCGCACCGTGGTCATGTCCGTGGCGGTCGTCGGCGTGCTCGGCGCCGTCGGGGTGATCGGTGTGGTCGCCTCCGAGGTCGGCAAGGACAAGAGCGACAACGCGGCGGGATCGGTGAGCGCGCCGTCCGGCGTCAAGGGCACGGACGATCTGGCGATCCCGGTCGGAGCACCGGACGCGCCGTCCACGCTCACGGTGTGGGAGGACTTCCGCTGTCCGGCGTGCGCCCAGTTCGAGAACGCCTTCCGGGACACGATCCATGAGCTGGAGAGAGCCGGGCAGCTCAAGGTCGAGTATCACCTCGCCACGATCATCGACGGCAACATGGGCGGCAGCGGCTCGCTGCACGCGGCCAATGCCGCGGCGTGCGCCCAGGACGCCGGCAAGTTCTCGCCGTACCACGACGTGCTGTATCAGCATCAGCCGCCGGAGACGAACGACGCCTTCGCCAAGAACAGCCATCTGCTGGATCTGGCGGGCAAGGTCGAAGGGCTGAAGTCGGCGCCGGGATTCCGCCAGTGCGTGGACGGGGGCAAGCACGACGACTGGGTGAAGAAATCCGCGGAGAAGTTCAGGACGGGCGGTTTCTCCGGGACGCCGACGGTGCTGCTCAACGGGGAGCCGGTGTTCCCGAAGAAGGGCAGCGAGAACCTCACTCCGGACAATCTGAAGAAGTGGGTCGCGGCGGCGAACAAGGGCAAGAAGCCGGGGATGCAGACGCCTTCGGCGCCTGCGTCGGCTTCGGATACGGGAGGAGCCTCGGGACCGGCTGCGGGACCGGGCGCGGACGCGGAACCGGGCGCCGGGTCCGGCGCGGGCTCAGGGGCCGACGTCCCGGGCGCCGGCCCGGCTCCCGCTTCGGCTCCGCCTTCCGGTCCGGTTTCGGCTCCCGCTTCGGGGCCCGCCGTATCCTCCGGCTCGGATCCCGCCACGGCCGTCGCTCCGTCCCCTGCCGTCTGACCTCGTTATCCAGAAGTTGCCGGGCGGGTTGCCTCAGATCCCGCCCGGCACTGTACGGTCGGTTCTGCCATGGACCTTGCCTACATTCCCAGCCCGTCGACCGGAGTGCTCCATCTCGGACCGCTTCCGCTGCGCGGCTATGCGTTCTGCATCATCATCGGTGTCTTCGTCGCCGTCTGGTACGGCGGCAAACGCTGGGTCGCCCGGGGCGGCAAACCCGGCACCGTGGCCGACATCGCCGTCTGGGCGGTGCCCTTCGGCCTGGTCGGCGGGCGGCTCTACCATGTGATCACCGACTATCAGCTGTACTTCAGCGACGGTGAGAACTGGGTCGACGCCTTCAAGATCTGGGAGGGCGGGCTCGGTATCTGGGGCGCGATCGCGCTGGGCGCGGTCGGCGCCTGGATCGGCTGCCGCCGCCGTGGGATCCCGCTGCCGGCGTACGCGGACGCCATCGCGCCCGGCATCGTCATCGCCCAGGCCATCGGGCGCTGGGGCAACTGGTTCAACCAGGAGCTGTACGGAAAGCCGACGGATCTGCCGTGGGCGCTGGAGATCTCCTCGGGCACGAACCGCGAGGCCGGTCTCTACCACCCGACGTTCCTGTACGAGTCGCTGTGGTGCCTGGCCGTCGCGCTGGTGATCGTCTGGGCCGACCGCCGCTTCAAGCTGGGACACGGGCGGGTGTTCGCCCTCTATGTCGCGGCGTACTGCGCGGGCCGCGCCTGGATCGAGTACATGCGGGTGGACGAGGCGCACCATATCCTCGGCGTCCGGCTGAACGTCTGGACGGCGGCCGTCGTCTTCGTCCTGGCGGTCGTCTACTTCCTGGTGTCGGCGCGGGTACGTCCCGGACGCGAGGAGATCGTGGAGCCGGAGCGCGAGGCGGCGACGCCGCCGAAGCCCACGGACGCGTCTGACGCGGACGCGGACGCCGCCGATTCCGCCGTGCCGGCTGAACCGGCCGACAAAACCTGACGCTCCGCCTCCCGGTGCCGGGGTCGGCGGTTCCGCCCTCAATCGCCGGACGGGCTTGATTTTCCGGCCTTCGGCCGAAGTACGGCGAGGAGCTGGCCCCTACCGAGCGGGCACCCGGCACCGGGGCGGGCCGTTCCGTCCTCAAACGCCGGACGGGCTGGATTTCGCGGCCGGAGTACGGCGAAGGGCTGGCCTCTACCGAGCGGGCACCCGGCGCCGGGGTTGGCCGTTCCGTCCTCAATCGCCGGACGGGCTGGGTTTCGCGGCCCGCAGGGGGCGTGCGGCGGGAGGGGGTCGGGGCCGTAGGAGGTGCGTGTCCGGACACTGAAGCGTGATTTGTGCCGCACGCGAAGCCCGCGCCCGACAGCCGGTCCGCACGCGGCGTACGGGGGTCCGGGGGTGTCCCCCGGGAAAACACAGCATGCCGTCCGGACATGTACCTCCGGAGGCCCCGGCCCCCGCACCACCCACCGCACCGGCCCCTCGCCGCCAGGCGCGTATGCGCGTCAGCCGCAGCGCGCACCCAGCGCCAGCGTTCTCCTCGCCGCCGCCACGATCGCCGCGTCGACAAAGCGGCCGTCGGGGAGGGCGTGCGCGCCCGCGTCGGTCGCCGCCGCCTCGATGATCTCCTCGGCCTCGGCGACCTCTCGCGGCGTGGGCAGATAGGCGTGTTCGATGACCGGGAGCTGGCGCGGATGGATGGCCGCGCGGCCCAGCAGGCCCAGGGCCCGGCCATGGCGGCAGGAGGCCGCCAGCCCGTCCAGGTCACGGACGTCCGGGAACACCGACTGGACCGGTGGCGACAGGCCCGCCGCGCGGGCCGCCACCACGGCCCGGCTGCGGGCCCAGTCCAGGCCGGAGTCCTCCCGTACCCCCAGATCGGCGCGGAGGTCCGCCTCACCAAGGGAGATGCCGCGTACCGCCGGATGCGCGCCCGCGACGGCGTAGGCGTTCTCCAGGGCCAGCGCCGATTCGAGCAGGGCGTACAGCGCGATGTCCGGAGCCCGTGCCGCGACGCGGTGGATGTCGGAGGCATGGGTCACCTTGGGGAGACGGAGCCCGGACAGTCCCGGCAGACCGACCAGCGACGGCAGGTCGTGCTCGTCGGCGATCCGGACATGGACCGGGACCGGATGCGGCGAGGACAGCAGGTCCGCGATGGCGTCGCGCGCGTACTCCTTGCGGTCGGGAGCCACCGCGTCCTCCAGGTCCATGATCACGACATCCGCACCGCAGGACAGCGCCTTCGCCATCACCTCCGGTCGGTCCCCGGGGACATACAGCCAGGTGAGCGGGATGGTCATAGCGCTCCGTCCGCCCGGAGCGCGCCGATCTCGGACGCGGTGAGGCCCAGCTCGGCCAGGACCGCGTCGGTGTCCGCGCCATGAGGCCGGCCCGCCCAGCGGATGGCGCCCGGCGTCTCGGAGAGCCGGAAGAGGACGTTCTGCATCCGCAGCGGGCCCAGCTCCGGATCGGGGACCTCGGTGACGCTGTCCAGCGCCCGGTACTGCGGATCGGCCATGACATCCCGGATGTCGTAGACGGGCGCGATCGCCGCCTCCGCCTCCTCGAACGCGGCCATCGCCTCGGCGCGCGTGTGCCGGGCGATCCAGCCGCCGACCGCCTCGTCCAGGACGTCCGCGTGCCGGGCCCGGCCGCTGCCGGTGGTGAACCACGGCTCGGCGATCAGCTCGGGCCTGCCCACCAGCCGCATCACGCGTTCCGCGACCGACTGCGCCGAGGTGGAGACCGCCAGCCAGGAGCCGTCGGCGGCGCGGTAGGTGTTGCGCGGCGCGTTGTTGGTGGAGCGGTTGCCGGTACGGGGCTGGACCAGGCCGAGCTGGTCGTACCAGAGCGGCTGCGGTCCCAGCACGGTCAGGATCGGCTCGATGATCGCCAGATCGACCACCTGGCCACGGCCGGTCAGCGCCCGGCCGCCGAGCGCGGTCATCACCGCGTACGCCGTGGCCAGCGCGGCGATGGAGTCGGCGAGACCGAAGGGCGGCAGCGTGGGCGGCCCGTCGGGCTCGCCCGTGACGGCCGCGAAGCCGCTCATCGCCTCGGCGAGGGTGCCGAATCCCGGGCGGCGGGCGTACGGGCCGAACTGGCCGAAGCCCGTCACCCGGGTCAGTACGAGCCGTGGATTGGCCAGGGAGAGCTCGGTCCAGCCGAGGCCCCATTTCTCCAGGGTGCCGGGCCGGAAGTTCTCGATGACCACATCCGCGTCGGCGGCGAGCCGCAGCAGGACGTCACGTCCGCCCGGAGTGGAGAGATCGAGCGTGATGGCGCGCTTGTTGCGGCCGAGCAGCTTCCACCACAGGCCCACACCGTCCTTGGCCGGGCCGTGGCCGCGCGAGGGATCGGGACGGATCGGGTGCTCGACCTTGATGACATCGGCGCCGAAGTCGCCGAGCAGCGTGGCGGCGAGCGGACCGGCGAAGAGCGTCGCGAGATCGAGCACCCGAAGGCCGGAGAGAGGAGCGGGCGCGGGGGCGTCGGTCGGGGCGTTCGGAGCGGTGGCTGACGTGGTCATTCAGGCCTCGATCTCGGTGCGGTACGGCATGGAGGTGGACGCTCCGTGGCGCTGGACGCAGAGCGCGGCGGCGGCCGAGGCCCAGTGCATCGCCTCGGGCATCGGACGGCCCTCGCCGAGCGCGACGGTGAGCGCGCCCACATAGGTGTCACCGGCGCCGGTGGTGTCCACGGCCTCGACCCTGGGCGCGGGCACGGCGACGGTGCCGGCGCCCCGGGCCGCGTACAGACTGCCCGCGGCACCGAGAGTGATCACGACCTCGGGGACCTGCCGGAGCAGGGCCTCCGCCGCGGCGTGGGCGTCGGCGATCCCGGTGAGCGTGGCCGCTTCGTGCTCGTTCGGGACCAGCAGATCGACCGCCGTGAGCAGTCCGGGCGGCAGAGGCTGCGCGGGAGCCGGCGTGAGGACGGTCCGTACGCCATGGCGGCGGGCCGCCTCGGCTCCGGCCAGTACGGCGGCGAGCGGCAGTTCGAGCTGGAGGAGCAGCGAGTCGGCGGCGGCGATGACGGTCTCGTCGCCGGGAACGAGATGGGTGACGGTGCCGTTCGCGCCGGGGATCACCACGATCGCGTTGCCGCCCTCGTCGTCGACGACGACATGGGCCGTGCCGGAAGGGCCCTCCACGGTGCGCAGCAGGTCCGTGTCGACGGCGGACGCGGCGAGCGTGTGCCGCAGCCGCTCGCCGTACTCGTCCTCACCGACCGCGCCGATCATCGCCACCTCGCCGCCCACGCGGGCGGCGGCGATCGCCTGGTTGGCGCCCTTGCCGCCGGGAATCGTACGGAACTCACGTCCCGTGACGGTCTCGCCGAGCTTCGGTGCGCGCGTGACGAACGCGACCAGATCCATATTGGTGCTGCCGAGGACCACGATGCCGGTCATGGGCGGAGCGCCTCCCTGTGGGTGAGTTCTGCGAGCGTGTCGAAGCCGATGCCGTCGAGACCGGCGACAGAGGTGGTCAGCCGGTTCTTGAGCGGGGCCGTCCACCGCTCGGGCAGCTCGGCCGGATGACCGGCGAGCAGCCCGGCGACGGAACCGGCCGTGGCGCCGTTCGAGTCGGTGTCCCAGCCGCCGGACACGGCACGGCAGATGGAGCCGCCGAAGTCGCCGTCGGCATGGGTGAGCGCCGCGGCGAGCAGGGCGGCGTTGGGCACGGCGTGGACCCAGTGGTAGTGGCCGTAGGCGGTGTGCAGCAGATCGACGACGGCCGCGAAGTCGGCCTGGGCGCGGGCGGATTCGATCCCGAAGCGTACGGCCTCGGCGAGCCGGGAGCCGGGCGGTACGACGGACAGTCCGGCCCGGAGGCAGGCGTGCACATCAGGTGGCCCGGCGGTACGGGCACCGGCCGCGCCGGTCCCGGTGTCGGTGGGCCCGGTCCCGGTGTCCGCGGGAGTGGCCGCGCTGGTCCTCGTGTCCGTGGGCCCGGCCGCGGCGGCGATGGTGGCCGCGACGAACATCGCGCTGTAGACGCCGTTCGCGGTGTGCGTGAGCGTCGCCTCCCGGTGCGCCTGCGCGGCGGCGGCCCCGGGATCGCCCGGATGTGTCCAGCCGTGCGGATCGGCCCGGATCGCCGCGCCGATCCACTCCCGGAACGGATTGCGGTACCGGGCGGTGTGCGGCGGCTCGATCCCGCAGAGCAGATTGCGGTACGCGACGCGCTCGGCGGTGAACGTACATCCGGCCGGCAGCTCGTCCAGCCAGAGCCGCGCGACGTCCGAGGTGGTGAAGTCCCGGCCGTGGCGCTGGAGCAGCAGCAGATTGAGCACGGAGTAGTTGAGATCGTCGTCCTCGGGCATCCCGTCGATGTTCTCGGCGAGCGAGGTCGGCGCGGAACGGCGGTTCCAGGGATACGCGTCGGCGAGATCCGGAGGCAGTCCCTCGGCGGTGAACCAGGTGTGCAGCGGCCAGTTTCCGGTGGCGCGCGCGATGGCCCGGATGCCACGGAGCGGCAGCTTCTCGACGGGCTTGCCCAGCAGACAGCCGGCCGCCCGGCCGAGCCAGGCGGCATGGAGCCGGGAGACGGTGAGGCTTACGGGGGCCCGCCCTGACGTCGGCAGGTCCGGCGGGACGGACGCGGTGGCACCGGACTGAGGGCGAGGCATGGTGTCCGCCGTCCGCGCACCGGCTGTACGGGAGTCGGGCGCCTCCCGCGCGTCCCGGGCGGCCGGCCAGTCGGGGCACGCCGATCTGATCGCGGCGAGGTCCGTCGGCTCGTACCGTTCCCGCGTCGACGGCAGCCGTGCCAGTTCGTCCAACAGTTCCTCGGCCAGGGCGCGCAGACGCGGGTCCGGAGGAGTCTGGGAGGCGCCCGCGCGAGGCGGGGCCGGGGCGCCGCCCGCCGTGTGCCAGCGGTGGGCGACGGCCGTCGCGTCGCGGCCGTCCTCCGAGGCCTGGCGCAGCTCATGACCGATCAGATCCTCGGGCTGCACCCAGGTGACGCGGAGGTCCGTCATCGCGCCGCCGCCGGCCGTGTCTCCGTACGCAGTGCCTCGCGCGGCGCGCCGTGCGGCGCCTCGTACGGGCCGCCGTCGGCCGCGTCGGCCGGCGCGTCGATCAGCCGGGCGTCCGTCATCCGCGCGAACGCGCTCTCGTGCGCGCGCCGCCGTTCCGTGTCGCGCGTGAAGACCTCGTACGCCACCTCCGTCAGCACCCGCGCCGGAGCGTGCAGATCGAGCCGGCTCGCGTCGGCCACGCGCCTCGCCCAGTCCGCAGGGACGGCGGACTCGCCGCCCAGCGCTCCGGCGAGCGCTCCGCTCATGGTGGCGATCGAGTCGCAGTCCCGTCCGTAGTTGACCGAGCCCAGCACCGTACGGTGGTAGTCGCCGCCGCCGATCAGCAACATCCCGAGCGCGATGGGAAGTTCCTCGATGGAGTGCACCCGGGACGGGCGGCGGGCGCCCAGCGCCGGGCTGCGGTAGTGCGGGCCGACCGTGTCGAAGGGCGCGACGGCCTCGCGCAGTCCGCGCAGCGCGGACTCCGTGTCGCGGTGCCGCGAGGCGACATCGCGTACCGCCCGGATCGCGGCGCGCGTGCCGTCCTTCGCGAGTGCGAGACAGGTGTCCACGACGGTCGCGGGCGTGGCGTCCGGGAGACACGCGGCGGCGACCGCGGCGGCGAACACGCCCGCCGCCTCCCGCCCGTACGAGGACTGGTGCGCGCCCGCGACATCGATCGCCTCGGCGTACGCGGCGGCCGGATGCGCCGCGTTGACCAGTCCCACCGGTGCCATGTACATCGCCGCGCCGCAGTTGACGATGTTCCCGGTGCCCGCCTCGCGCGGATCGACATGCCCGTAGTGCAGCCGGGCGACCATCCACTTCTCGGCGAGGAAGATCCGCTGGAGGAGCGGCGCCTCGGTCTCCAGCTCGGGGATCCAGCGAGGAGTGGCCATCAGATCGGGAACGAGATGGTCGGCGACCGCGTACGCGTCGAGATGGTCGCGTACGGTCTCGTACACGCGGATCAGCGCATGGGTCATCAGGGTGTCGTCGGTGACATGGCCGTCGCCCTTGTGGTACGGCGCGATGGGACGGGCGGTGCGCCAGTTCTCGTTCCAGGGACCGACGATGCCGGAGACCCGGCCGCCGTGGCGTTCGACGATCTGTTCGGGGGAGTAGCCCTCGACCGGACCGCCGAGCGCGTCACCGACCGCCGCTCCGATCAGACAGCCGGTGATCCGGTCGGCGAGGGTGCGTGTCGCCGTGTGCGTACTCGTCGTGCGCGTGCCGGTTGCGGTGGCGGCCGGTTTCGGGGCCGGTTTCGGGGGAGTGCTCAGCGTCGTCATGCCGGAATTGTCCACCCGGAGCGGTCAGTTCCGTGGCTGTCAGCAGCCCGGCGAGTTCCACCAGATCGGTTCTGGCGAGCCTGGGCAGGGCGCAGCCCGCGAGGGTGCGGCAGGCGTCCCGCCAGGTGGCGGGTACGGAGTCGCCGCCGCCGAGCGCGCCGGTCAGCGCGCCGGCGAGCGCGGGAGCGGAGTCGGCGACCCGGGAGAGACAGGCGGCGGCCGGCACCGCGCCGCTGACCTCGCCACGGGCGGCGAGCGTGAGGGCGAGGGCGACGGGAACGGTCTCGGCGGCGGCGATGCCGTAGCTGTAGACATGGTCCACGATCTGATGCTCCAGCAGCGGCACGAGCGCGAAGGCACCGGCCGGCTCGCCGGTGAAGTCCCGGGCCAGCTTGAGGGCATGACGGGCGTTCCGGCCGATCTCCGTGGTGCCGGGCAGCTGGGCGAGGGCGGCGTCGACGGCCGTCTCGGCGTCCGCGCCGCCGAGCGCGCCCGCGACGGCGGCGGCCATGGCGCGGGCGCCGTGCACTCCGTCCCCGTCCTGGGTGTACCGGGCGTCGAACTCGGCGAGTTCGGCGGCGGCGGACGGATCGCCGGGATGGACGACGGCGAGTACGGCGGCCCTTACGCAGGCCGCGTCGTCGAAGAAGTGCGGATTGTCATGGCCGGTGGCGGGCGGGCGCAGCCCGGTGGCGAGATTGCCGAGGCCCGCGCGTACGGAGATCCGGGCCCGTAGCGGCGGTACGGCGGACTCGACCTCGGGCGCGCGGTTGGCGGCGGCGGCGATCTCACTGGCGAGGGAGTTCCAGGAGAGGGCGATCGCGGCGCGCATCCGGCGGCCGGCGCCGAGACCGTGGAAGTGGTCGCCGGCGGCGGTGAGTACGGACTCGGCGGTGAAGGCGGCCCATTCGGCGTCGTCGGAAGGGCCGAGCCGGAGCGGCTCGGGAGGCTGGTTGAGGGCGATGGGAACGGGCAGGGTGGTGGTCGCGTTCTGCTCGGCGAAGGTGTCCAGTTCACGGGTGAGGCGACGCGTCCACTCGGGCATCCGGGCGGCCCGGTGCCGGGCGGCGGGCCACCCGGCGGCGTCCCCGGCGGCCAGCCCGAGCAGCAGCCCTTCGATCCGCCGCAGCGGGTCGCGCGGCTCGGCGCAGTCTGCGCTGGGCAGAGCAGCCCCGTCCGTACCGGCCCGTACCGGCGAGGTGCCGTCGGCCGCCCGGGTCATGGAGTCACCTCGTCCTCGTCGGGCGTCAGCAGGTCCGCGATGTCCAGGACGTGGTAGCCGCGCATCGAGGGCAGACAGCTCCCCCGCGCGGGCCCGATGACCGAGGACCATTCCGGTGGAATCGCGCGGGCGCCCGACACCGCTCCGGCCAGGGCGCCCGCCACCGCCGCCGTGGTGTCCGCGTCACGGCCCATGTTGACGGCGGTCAGCACCGACAGCCGGAAGTCGCCGCGGGCCGCGGCGAACGCGCCGAAGGCCAGGCCCACCGCCTCCGGGGCCAGATCGGTCCAGGGATAGCCGCCGATGACCACCGAGGAGCGGATCGCGCGCTCCAGCGCGAGCGTGTCCGGGTACGCGCGCCGCGCGGCGACGACTCCCCGGCGCAGAGTACGGGCCGTCCAGGAGTCCATGGGGACGACGGAGAGCGCCGCCGCGATCACCGAGTCCGGTCCGGCGCCGGTCATCGCGGCGGCGACACCGGCCGCCACCGCACGCCCGCCGTAGATGCCCTCGCCTTCGTGGCTGACACTGCCGTCGACGGCGACCAGCCGCGCCGCCTCGCGCGGGCGGCCCGCCGCGAAGACTCCGAAGGGCGCCGCGCGCATCGCGAGACCGTCGCTCCAGGCGTGCCGGTGCTGGGCCGTGATCGGCGCCGCGAGTCCGCGCCGCAGGTTCTCCAGCGTGCCGCGCTCACTGAAGCCCGCACCGCGGAACGGGCCCTCGTCCAGATCGGCGAGCCAGTGGTGCCAGGCCTTCTCGACATGGGCGACGGTCAGCGCCGAGCCGTGTCTGGCCAGCAGCAGCCCGGAGAAGATGGCGTACTCCGTGTCGTCCGTACCCGCCGGATTGTCGGACACGAAGCCCTCGATACGGCCCCAGCGGCGGCGGATCTCGGAGGGCCGCATGTTCTCCGCCGGAGCGCCGAGCGCGTCACCGACGGCGAGTCCCAGCAGCGCGCCACGGGCCCGGTCGCGGAGTACGGCGAGCTCGTCGCGCCCGTCGGCGGCGGGAGAGGCGGCAGGAACGGCGGCGGGGGATGCGACGGAAGAGGCGGCGTCAGGGACAGCGGCGGCAGAGGCGGCGGGATCGCACGCGGTGGACTCCATCATGTGGCCCTTTCGCGCGAGCCTGTGCGGTGTTCCTGGATCTGTGTTCCTGGATCTGTGCCACGCCGGGCGCCCGAGGAGTCCGGCAAACGCCGCTGTCACCCGGGTGACACGGGCGGCGCTCTTCCGTTCCGATGGCCTGTCATGCCTGGTAAGTACGGCCTTCCTTGCTGGCGGGAGCGCTTTTTCGTGCGTACTTTCGAAGCGTCGGGAGATCGGGACCGGTCCGCGTGAGGGCCCGGATCCGCCTCCGGGAAGGGGAGAACCATGTCCATCATCGAGACCGAGGCCACGCTCCACGAGGCGCACCGTGACAACCACACGCACCGCGATGTGAACGGCGGCTGGCTGCGTCCCGCGGTCTTCGGCGCGATGGACGGGCTGGTCTCGAACCTGGCGCTGATGACCGGTGTCGCCGGTGGCGCGGTCTCCCAGCAGACGATCGTGATCACCGGGCTCGCGGGCCTCGCGGCCGGTGCCTTCTCCATGGCCGCGGGCGAGTACACCTCGGTGGCCTCCCAGCGTGAGCTGGTCCAGGCGGAGCTGGACGTGGAGCGCGGGGAGCTGCGCAGGCATCCCGCGGACGAGATGGAGGAGCTGGCCGCGCTGTACGAGTCGCGAGGCGTGGAGCCCGCGCTCGCGCGCGAGGTGGCCCGTCAGCTCTCGACGGATCCGGAACAGGCGCTGGAGATACACGCGCGCGAGGAGCTGGGGATCGATCCGGACGATCTGCCCTCGCCGACGGTCGCCGCGGTGTCGTCGTTCGGCTCGTTCGCGCTGGGCGCGCTGCTGCCCGTACTGCCGTATCTGCTCGGTGCCACGGCGCTGTGGCCCGCGGTGGCGCTGGCGCTGAGCGGGCTGTTCGCCTGCGGCGCGCTGGTGGCCCGGGTGACCGCGCGGAGCTGGTGGTACAGCGGGTTGCGGCAGCTCGTCCTGGGCGGCACGGCCGCGGCGCTCACCTATGGCCTCGGTGCTCTGTTCGGCGCGGCGGTCTGACCTCGGTCCGACCTTTCCGCCGCCCGGCCTCTGGGATCGCCTGACCTCCGAGACCCGCCCGATCTCTGGTACCCGTCCGACCTCTGAGACCCTTGTCGTATGGGCGGCCCTGTCGCCCGTACGCCATGTCTCCGTAACACCGTGAGTACCGGGAATTCGCACGCGTCCCCGGACGGCCCGCACGCCCTGCCTCCGGCCTTGCGGTACGGGCACAAAACCCCCACCCTGTGACGTACGTCCCCGGGTGTCCGCGGCACGGGGCTGAGACACTATGCGAGGCGCCACATAGTGAGCCGTTACCCGGCGGTTTCAGGTCGTTAATGGCCGGGCATGAGCCGTAGGCGCCGCGGGCAATGAAGCCCTGCTCCGCCCCGCCGGGCGGGCGACGATCTGTCCGTCCGATCCCCATATCCACCGCCATGAGCGGTGTCCACATGTTGGAATGCGCTATCCGCTTCCCGAGAAGCTGCCCATCATGTAACCTGCACGAAATTTCTTGGAGGGCCAGCGTCGTCCCTCGGTAATCGCGAATGCCACGCCGAACACACGACGACGGGAGAGCCGATGCGTTCCGACGCCTGGTCGCCCATGGACGGTCGCCCTGCCCCTCAGGGCATGTACGACCCCCGTAACGAGCACGACGCCTGTGGTGTCGGGTTCGTGGCCACCCTCACCGGTGTAGCCAGCCACGCGCTGGTGGAGCAGGCGCTGACCGTACTGCGCAATCTTGAGCACCGCGGCGCCACCGGATCCGAGCCCGACTCCGGCGACGGCGCCGGAATCCTGCTCCAGGTGCCGGACGTCTTTCTGCGCGAGGTCGCCGGTTTCCCGCTGCCCGAGGCCGGCGCGTACGCCGTGGGCATCGCCTTCCTGCCCGCCGACGACTCCACCGAGGCCGTCTCACGGATCGAGACCATCGCCGCGGAGGAGGGCCTGACCGTCCTCGGCTGGCGTGCCGTACCCGTCGCGCCCGAGCTGCTCGGCGCCACCGCGCGCGCCACGATGCCGGCCTTCCGCCAGCTCTTCGTCGCGGACGGTACGAGCACGGGCATCGCCCTCGACCGCAAGGCGTTCCTGCTGCGCAAGCGCGCCGAGCGCGAGGCCGGGACCTACTTCCCTTCCCTCTCCGCCCGCACGCTCGTCTACAAGGGCATGCTCACCACCGGCCAGCTCGAACCGTTCTTCCCGGACCTCTCCGACCGCCGGCTCGCGACCGCGATCTCGCTGGTCCACTCGCGGTTCTCCACCAACACCTTCCCGAGCTGGCCGCTGGCCCACCCGTACCGCTTCGTCGCGCACAACGGCGAGATCAACACCGTCAAGGGCAATCGCAACTGGATGCGCGCCCGTGAGTCCCAGCTCGGCTCCGGCCTCTTCGGTCCCGGCGGGCTGGAGCGGATCTTCCCGGTCTGTACGCCGGACGCCTCCGACTCCGCGACCTTCGACGAGGTCCTCGAACTGCTCCACCTCGGCGGCCGGTCACTGCCGCACTCCGTGCTGATGATGGTCCCCGAGGCCTGGGAGAACCATGACTCCATGGATCCCGCCCGGCGCGCCTTCTACCAGTTCCATGCCACGATGATGGAGCCCTGGGACGGCCCGGCCTGTGTCACCTTCACCGACGGCACCCAGGTCGGCGCGGTCCTCGACCGCAACGGACTGCGTCCCGGCCGCTACTGGGTGACCGACGACGGCCTCGTCGTGCTCTCCTCCGAGGTCGGCGTCCTCGACATCGACCCGGCCAAGGTCGTCCGCAAGGGCCGGCTCCAGCCCGGCCGGATGTTCCTGGTCGACACCGCCGAGCACCGCATCATCGAGGACGACGAGATCAAGGCGGACCTCGCCGCCGAGAAGCCGTACCAGGACTGGCTGGAGACCGGCGAGATCGAGCTGTCGGACCTCCCCGAGCGCGAGCACATCGTGCACACCCATGCCTCGGTCACCCGCCGCCAGCAGACCTTCGGTTACACCGAGGAGGAGCTGCGCGTCCTGCTCGCGCCGATGGCACGGGCCGGCGCCGAGCCGATCGGCTCCATGGGCACCGACTCACCGATCGCCGCGCTCTCCGCCCGGCCCCGGCTGCTCTTCGACTACTTCACGCAGCTCTTCGCACAGGTCACCAACCCGCCGCTGGACGCCATCCGCGAGGAGCTGGTCACCTCGCTGCGCTCCACGCTCGGCCCGCAGGGCAATCTGCTGGAGCCGACCGCCGCGTCCTGCCGCAGTGTCACCCTGCCCTTTCCGGTGATCGACAACGACGAGCTGGCCAAGCTCGTCCACATAAACGCCGACGGCGACATGCCGGGCATGAAGGCCGCGACGCTCTCCGGTCTCTACCGGGTCAGCGGCGGCGGAGAGGCCCTCGCCGCGCGTATCGAGGAGATCTGCGGCGAGACCGACGCCGCCCTGGAGAGCGGCGCCCGGATCATCGTGCTCTCCGACCGGCACTCCGACGCCGAGCACGCCCCGATCCCTTCGCTGCTGCTCACCGCCGCCGTGCACCACCACCTCATCCGCACCAAGCGGCGCACCCAGGTCGGGCTGCTGGTCGAGGCCGGCGATGTCCGCGAGGTGCACCATGTCGCGCTGCTCATCGGATACGGAGCCGCCGCGGTCAATCCGTATCTCGCCATGGAGTCCGTCGAGGACCTGGTGCGCGCCGGTACGTTCATCGAGGGCTTGGCGCCCGAGCGGGCCATCCGCAATCTGATCTACGCCCTGGGCAAGGGCGTCCTCAAGGTGATGTCCAAGATGGGCATCTCGACGGTCGCCTCCTACCGAGGCGCGCAGGTCTTCGAGGCCGTCGGTCTCGACCAGGCCTTTGTCGACAAGTACTTCAACGGCACCGCCACCAAGATCGGCGGTGCCGGTCTCGATGTCGTCGCCGAGGAGGTCGCCGCCCGCCATGCCAGGGGCTATCCGGCCTCCGGGATCTCCGCCAGCCACCGCAAGCTGGAGATCGGCGGCGAGTACCAGTGGCGCCGCGAGGGCGAGCCGCATCTCTTCGACCCGGAGACCGTCTTCCGCCTCCAGCACGCCACGCGCTCACGCCGCTATGACATCTTCAAGAAGTACACCGATCGGGTGAACGAGCAGTCCGAGCGGCTGATGACACTGCGCGGTCTGTTCGGCTTCGCCTCCGACCGCGCGCCCGTCTCCGTCGACGAGGTCGAGCCGGTCTCCGAGATCGTCAAGCGCTTCTCCACCGGCGCCATGTCGTACGGCTCGATCTCCCGCGAGGCGCACGAGACGCTCGCCATCGCCATGAACCAGCTCGGCGGCAAGTCCAACACCGGCGAGGGCGGCGAGGACGCGGACCGGCTGTACGACCCGGCGCGCCGCTCCTCCATCAAGCAGGTCGCCTCCGGGCGCTTCGGTGTCACCAGCGAGTATCTGGTCAACGCCGACGACATCCAGATCAAGATGGCGCAGGGCGCCAAGCCCGGCGAGGGCGGCCAGCTTCCCGGCCACAAGGTCTACCCATGGGTCGCCAGGACCCGGCACTCCACTCCCGGAGTCGGGCTGATCTCGCCGCCGCCGCACCACGACATCTACTCCATCGAGGATCTCGCCCAGCTCATCCACGACCTCAAGAACGCCAACCCGCAGGCCCGTATCCATGTGAAGCTGGTCTCCGAGGTCGGTGTCGGCACGGTCGCCGCCGGTGTCTCCAAGGCCCACGCCGACGTCGTACTGATCTCCGGCCACGACGGCGGTACGGGCGCCTCGCCGCTCACCTCGCTCAAGCATGCGGGCGGCCCCTGGGAGCTGGGCCTCGCCGAGACCCAGCAGACGCTGCTGCTCAACGGTCTGCGCGACCGGATCGTCGTACAGACCGACGGACAGCTCAAGACCGGCCGCGATGTCGTTATCGCCGCGCTGCTCGGCGCCGAGGAGTTCGGCTTCGCCACCGCGCCGCTCGTCGTCTCCGGCTGCGTCATGATGCGCGTCTGCCATCTCGACACCTGCCCGGTCGGCATCGCCACCCAGAATCCGGTGCTGCGCGAGCGGTTCTCCGGCAAGGCCGAGTACATCGTCAACTTCTTCGAGTTCATCGCGCGGGAGGTCCGGGAGATCCTCGCCGAGCTGGGCTTCCGTACCCTTGAAGAGGCCGTCGGCCACGCCGAACTGCTCGACACCGAGCGCGCCGTGACCCACTGGAAGGCCCAGGGCCTCGACCTCAAGCCGCTCTTCCATGTGCCCGCGCTGCCCGGCAACGCCGTACGCCACCGCACGGTCGAGCAGGACCACGGACTGGCGAAGGCCCTCGACAACGAGCTGATCAAGCTCGCCGCCGACGCACTGAACGCCGACAGCGCCGAGGCCGCCCAGCCCGTACGCGCCCAGATCGGCATCCGGAACATCAACCGCACCGTGGGCACCATGCTGGGCCACCAGGTGACCAAGAAGTTCGGCGGCGCCGGCCTGCCGGACGACACCATCGACATCACCTTCACCGGCTCCGCGGGCCAGTCCTTCGGCGCGTTCCTGCCGCGCGGTGTCACGCTGCGGCTGGAGGGCGACGCCAACGACTATGTCGGCAAGGGCCTGTCCGGCGGCCGGATCGTCGTACGGCCCGACCGCGGCGCCGACCATCTCGCCGAGTACTCCACCATCGCGGGCAACACCATCGCCTACGGCGCCACCGGCGGCGAACTGTTCCTGCGCGGACGCACCGGCGAGCGCTTCTGCGTCCGCAACTCCGGCGCCACGGTCGTCTCCGAGGGCGTGGGGGACCACGGCTGCGAGTACATGACCGGCGGCCACGCCGTCGTCCTCGGCGAGACCGGACGCAACTTCGCGGCCGGCATGTCCGGCGGTATCGCCTACGTCGTCGACCTGGACCCGGACCATGTCAACGCCGGGAACCTCGCCGCCGTGGGCCCGCTCGACGACACCGACAAGCAGTGGCTGCACGATGTGGTGCGCCGCCACCAGGAGGAGACGGGCTCCACCGTCGCCGAGAAGCTGCTGGCCGAGTGGGACACCGCCGTGGACCGCTTCAGCAAGATCATCCCGACCACGTACAAGGCAGTGCTCGCCGCCAAGGACGCCGCCGAGCTGGCCGGTCTCTCGGAGACCGAGACCACCGAGAAGATGATGGAGGCGGCGACCAATGGCTGACCCGAAGGGCTTTCTCACCACCGGCCGCGAGGTCGCCGAAACCCGTCCCGCCGAGGAGCGCGTCAAGGACTGGAACGAGGTCTACGTACCCGGCTCGCTGCTCCCGATCATCAGCAAGCAGGCCGGCCGCTGCATGGACTGCGGCATCCCGTTCTGCCACAACGGCTGCCCGCTCGGAAATCTGATCCCCGAGTGGAACGACTACGCCTACCGCGAGGACTGGACGGCGGCGAGCGAGCGCCTGCACGCGACCAA
Organism: Streptomyces sp. NPDC059743; assembly: GCF_042732975.1. Taxonomy (NCBI): domain Bacteria; kingdom Bacillati; phylum Actinomycetota; class Actinomycetes; order Kitasatosporales; family Streptomycetaceae; genus Streptomyces; species Streptomyces sp. NPDC059743. The sequence goes on from NZ_JBHWGS010000006.1 coordinate 195,841, forward strand.
CAACTTCCCGGAGTTCACCGGGCGGCTCTGTCCCGCGCCCTGTGAGTCCGCGTGCGTGCTCGCCATCAACCAGCCGGCCGTGACCATCAAGAACGTCGAGGTCTCCATCATCGACAAGGCGTGGGACAGCGGCGATGTCACTCCGCAGCCGCCCGAGCGCCTCTCCGGCAAGACCGTCGCCGTCATCGGCTCAGGACCGGCCGGACTGGCCGCCGCCCAGCAGCTCACCCGCGCGGGCCACACCGTCGCCGTGTACGAGCGCGCCGACCGGATCGGCGGACTCCTGCGGTACGGCATCCCCGCGTTCAAGATGGAGAAGGTGCACATCAACCGGCGTATCGAGCAGATGCGCGCCGAGGGCACCAAGTTCCGCACCGAGATCGAGATCGGCCGGGACCTGGATGCGGCCAAGCTGCGCAAGCGGTACGACGCCGTGGTCATCGCCGCGGGCGCCACCGTCTCGCGCGATCTGCCCGTCCCGGGCCGTGAGCTCAAGGGCATCCATGCCGCGATGGAGTATCTGCCGCTCGCCAACAAGGTGCAGGAGGGCGATCTGACGGTCTCCCCGATCACCGCCGAGGGCAAGCACGTCGTGGTCATCGGCGGCGGCGACACCGGCGCGGACTGTGTCGGTACGGCCCACCGCCAGGGCGCCGCCTCCGTCACCCAGCTGGAGATCATGCCGAGGCCCGGTGACGAGCGCGCGCCGCACCAGCCGTGGCCGACGTTCCCGATGCTTTACAAGGTCACCTCCGCACACGAGGAGGGCGGCGAGCGCGTTTACTCCGTCTCCACCACCCACTTCGAGGGTGACGAGAACGGCAACGTCCAGTTCCTGCACCTGGTGGAGGTGGAGTTCAAGGACGGCAAGCCGGCGCAGAGGCCCGGCACCGAGCGGCGGATCCCGGCGCAGCTCGTCACGCTCGCGATGGGCTTCACCGGTACGGACCAGGCGAACGGCCTGGTCGAGCAGTTCGGTCTGGAGCTGGACGAGCGCGGCAACATCGCGCGGGACGCGGACTTCGCGACCAATGTTCCCGGCGTGTATGTCGCCGGTGACGCGGGCCGCGGGCAGTCGCTGATCGTGTGGGCGATCGCCGAGGGCCGCTCGGCGGCCCGCGGTGTGGACCGCTATCTCACCGGTGCCAGCGATCTGCCGGCGCCGATCCGCCCGACCGACCGGGCACTGACGGCCTGACACTCCGTCCGCCGACTCGGCCTTGGTCCACCTGATCCGCCAGTTCCGTCCCTCCCAGAAGACTCCCGTACAACGGCGTACGGGCGGTGCCGGCCCGGGGAGCGTCTCCCGGGCCGTCCCGCAAAACGCGGCGCCTGCCCCCTGTCCCCGACCGGACCGATGGCAGGCGCCGTGCCATGGCGGACCTGTCGGTACGGCCGGTCACGACGTACCGGTACGGCCGGTCGCCTCGCGCAGGCTCGACTAGGCTCGGCGGATCCGCGTACCGAGTGACCTGGGGGAACGCCGTGGGATCTGCCATCAGCCTGCGCAAGATCGAGGAGACGGCGCCCGCGCTCGTCAGCCTCTACAAGAGCGCCGGCGTCTCGCTGGTGAAGAACGGACTGGACGGACAGCGGGCGGCCGTCTACCTCGTCCTCGACTACTCGGGCTCGATGAGGGACTACTACAAGGACGGCAGCGTCCAGGCGCTCGCCGACCGGGTCCTCGGTCTCTCCGCCCATCTCGACGACGACGGCACCGTCCCCGTCGTCATCTTCTCCACGGACATCGACGCCGAGACGGACATCTCGCTGGCCGGACACCAGGGCCGGATCGACGCGATCGTCGCCGGACTTGGACATATGGGCAAGACCAGCTATCACCTGGCGATGGACGCGGTGATCGACCACTATTTGGACAGCGGGTCCACGGCGCCCGCGCTGGTGGTTTTCCAGACCGACGGCGGCCCGATCAGCAAGCCCGCGGCGGAGCGGTATCTCTGCAAGGCGGCGAGACTGCCGCTGTTCTGGCAGTTCATCGGCTTCGGCGATCCGGGCAGCAGACAGTTCGACTTCCTCCGCAAGCTGGACGAACTCGCCGTCCCGGCGAAACGGCCCGTCGACAACGCCGGTTTCTTCCACGCGGGCGAGGACCCGAGGAAGGTTACGGACGCGGAGCTGTACGACCGGCTGGTCGGCGAGTTCCCGGGCTGGCTGCGCCGGGCGCGCGAGCTGGGCATCGTCCGCCGATGAAAATTCGGGAAACCCGCGGTGAAACCTGACAGAAGGTGTCGGGTATGGACGATTGGCTGGGTCCATGACATTCACCTGGGCGGATTTCCGGTCCGCGGAACCGGACTTCGCCGACACCGTGCGGCAGCGATTCCAGATGTATCCCCACCATGTCCTCGCGACTCTCCGCAAGGACGGCTCGCCGCGTGTGTCGGGCCTCGAAGTTCCCTTTCTCTTCGGGGAGTTGTGGCTCGGCATGATGCCGAATTCCCTCAAGGCGCTCGATCTGCTGCGCGACCCCCGGCTCAATGTGCAGGCGAATCCCGGCTCCGGCAACGCGCTGGCCGACGGGGACGTCAGGATCGGCGGCCGGGCCCTGGCCGTCACCGACGAGAGCCTGCTCACGCGGGTCTCGGCCAAGGTCGGGGTGCCGCTCCCGTTCCATCTCTTCCGGGTGGAACTCTCCGAGGTCGTACGGACCGGGATGGACGGCGAGGACATGGTCGTACGGATCTGGCGCCCCGGGCAGCCGCTGCGCACCGTACGGCGGGGAGCCGGTGAAGGCCCGCCGAGGGAGGAGGACACCTGATCGCTGTCCGGTGCCGGGGCGTGCTAGGCTTACAGCGTTGCAGTTTTGGTACCCATGAACTTTATGTGCGCCTGACGGGAATGTTCCTCAGGCGCATTATTGTTTTTGCCGGCTTCTCCGGATGGGGCTCAATGCGGCGACGAGGAATTCGTAAAGTGCGGATTTCCGGCTCTGCACCTGTTTTAGGAGAATGACATGGCTACTGGCACCGTGAAGTGGTTCAACTCGGAAAAGGGCTTCGGCTTCATCGAGCAGGACGGCGGCGGCGCCGACGTCTTCGCCCACTACTCCAACATCGCCACCCAGGGCTTCCGTGAGCTCCAGGAGGGCCAGAAGGTCTCGTTCGACGTCACGCAGGGCCAGAAGGGCCCGCAGGCGGAGAACATCGTCCCGGCCTAATTCCCGGACGCGTACCTCGCAGCCGGGGCCCGCACCACGCAGGTGCGGGCCCCGGCTCGCGCTGTCCTCAGGCCCAGGAAGGCTTTTCCGAATGACTCGATCCGAGCGGCACGAGCGTGCTGCCCGCCCTGCCGGCAAGCGCCCGGTGAACTCCCGCGCCAAGGGACCCGCGAAAGGCACGGCCAAGGCACCCGCCCGGCGCGCCGCCGCCCGTCCGCAGGAATTCACGCTGCCGGAAACCATCACCCCCGCGCTGCCCGCCGTCGAGGCGTTCGACGAGCTGGACATGCCCGCGGGCCTGCTCAAGACTCTCACCGCGCAGGGAGTGACCCAGCCGTTCCCCATTCAGGGTGCGACGCTGCCGAACTCCCTCGCGGGACGCGACATCCTCGGCCGGGGGCGCACCGGCTCCGGCAAGACTCTCGCCTTCGGGCTGGCGCTCCTCGCCCGTACGGCGGGCCGGCGCGCCGAGCCGCGCGCGCCTCTCGCGCTGGTGCTCGTACCCACGCGTGAGCTGGCGCAGCAGGTGACCGACGCGCTGACCCCGTACGCCACCGCCGTCAATCTGAAGCTGACCACGGTCGTCGGCGGGCTCTCGATCGGCAAGCAGGCGGGCGCGCTGCGGCGCGGCGCGGAGGTGCTGGTCGCGACGCCGGGACGGCTCAAGGACCTCATCGAGCGCGGCGACTGCCGACTGGACCAGGTCGCGATCACCGTGCTCGACGAGGCCGACCAGATGGCCGACATGGGCTTTATGCCGCAGGTCACGGCGCTGCTCAAGCAGGTCGAGCCGAACGGGCAGCGGATGCTGTTCTCGGCGACGCTCGACCGCAACATCGACCGGCTCGTACGGCAGTATCTGACCGATCCCGTGGTCCACTCGGTCGACCCGTCCCAGGGCGCGGTCACCACGATGGAACACCATGTGCTCTATGTCCTGGACGAGACGGACAAGAAGGAGATCACGACGCGGATCGCCGCGCGTGACGGGCGGGTGCTGCTCTTCCTGGACACCAAGCGGTCGGTGGACCGGCTGGTCAAGCGGCTGCTGGCGAGCGGTGTACGGGCCTCGGGGCTGCACGGCGGCCGTTCGCAGCCGCAGCGCAACCGGACGCTCGAACAGTTCAAGAACGGCCTGGTCACCTGTCTCGTCGCGACGAATGTCGCGGCGCGCGGCATTCATGTGGACGATCTCGACCTCGTCGTCAACGTAGATCCGCCCGTCGACCACAAGGACTACCTCCACCGCGGCGGGCGCACCGCCAGGGCGGGGGAGTCCGGCAGTGTGGTGACGCTGGTGCTGCCCGAGCAGCGGCGGGAGATGACGCGGCTGATGTCCGACGCCGGGATCGCGCCGAGGTCGGCGCGGATCAAGTCGACGGACGAGGAGCTGACGCGGCTCACGGGTGCGCGGGAGCCTTCCGGGGTCGCCGTCACCATCGAGGTACCGCAGCCGGTCGTCCAGGCGAAGCAGAAGACGCGGACGTCGCGGCCGGGCGCGGGCAGCGGTGGCGGTACGGCCCGTATCGGCGGTGCCGCGCGCGGCAGCCGTGGCCGCCGGGGCCGCCCGGGCCGTGGCGCCGAAGGCGGCCGTCGCACAGCAGCCTGACCCGCACCACCCGTATCCGCCCGATGCCCGGCAGCGCTTCCCGCTGCCGGGCACGGTCATGACAGCGCCCGGCCTGCGGTCGGTCGGCGCCGGGCAGTGCGAAATGTGCCGCCGGGCAACGGCGTTGGGGCCTCCCGAGGGGCCGGTCCCGGTGGCGTGGGTGTGTTTGCCCGGGCGGTGTACGGCGGGCTACCGGGGCGGTTCGAGGGGTTAACTTCCCGGAAATTCCCGGGCCTTGGGATTGACGTGTACAGGTCTACGCGCGTCATCATGAAGCCATGCGAATTCCCCCACGTATGGCCACCCTCGGTGGTGTCGCCGCACTCGCGTCCGCGCTCCTCGTCGGCGGAGTCACCGCCACCGCCACCGCCGCCCCCTCGGCCGTCGGCAGCATCTGCTACTCCCGGCTGCCCTCCCAGGCCCACACCACCCTCCGTCTCATCGACGCCGGCGGGCCCTTCCCGTACCGGCAGGACGGCGCCGTCTTCCAGAACCGGGAAGGCATCCTGCCGAGCCAGTCGAACGGCTACTACCACGAGTACACCGTCGTCACGCCCGGCTCCTCGGACCGCGGCGCTCGCCGCATCGTGACCGGCAACAGGAACAACGAGGACTACTACACCTCCAACCACTACGCGTCGTTCTCCCTCGTCAACTACGGCTGCTGAGACGGCGGACCGGAAGGTAACCTCCGTCCCATGACGGTGACGTATGTGATCGACGGGGCGGAGGTCACCGACCTCGATCGCTTCTGGCAGGTGATCGGGGCCGCGGTGAACGGGCCCGGCGGATACTTCGGGCGCAATCTCGACGCGCTCGCGGACTGCCTGCGCGGTGGGTACGGAACGCCGGACGACGGCGACTTCGTCATCGAATGGCGCCGGCACGAACTCTCGCGCCGGGCACTCGGCCAGGAAGAGACCGCGCGTACGCTCCAGCGGCGGCTGGAGCGCGCGCACCCGGACAACAAGGCCGCCATCCAGGCGGAGTTGGACGACGTCCTGGCCGGCCGGGGCACCACCGTCTTCGACGAGCTGGTCCGGCTCATCGAGGAAGAGGCTCCCGGAGTACTGCGACTCGACTGAGCGCCGATCGACCGGACACCGGCCGACTGAGCACCAAGGACTGAGCACCAAGGACCGGCCTGGCGGCGTCGCGCCCGGCCGGTCCGCTCATGAACGGGACCGCGGAGCGTCAGCGGTGGCGAGGCAGCGTACGTTCCAGACGGCGGCGCTCCGGGCCCTCGCGTACGTACCGCACCGCGTCCACCGCCGTTTCCCGGGCATAGCCGTCCGGGTCCTCGTCGGTGAGGATACGGGCCAGCGCGTCGACCGCGCGCGGATCCTGACGTACCGCCAGACCTCTGGCCGCCCTCGCGGCCGTCTCGGCGTCCGGGTCGTTCAGCCGCGCCGCCAGCGCCTCACGGATCTCGCGCGTGTCCGCGTCCACATCCGCCAGGGCCAGCACCGCGCGGTCCCTGACCGACGCGTCCGCGTCCCGGCTCAGCAGGATCAGCGCCCAGACGCCGTCGCGGTGATCGCCCGGTACCAGCCCGGTCAGGGCCAGCGCGGTCCGCCGTCTGACGCCCGTGTCCGGATGGCCGGTGTGCCGCAGGATCTCCGGCAGCGACGCCGGATCGGCGTGCTGGCCCAGCCCCACCACCACCGCGCGCACCAGCTCCGGTTCCACGGCCTGCCGGGACAGCTCCCGCAGCAGCGGCACCGCGCGCTCGGTGAACGGGCTCGCGCCGTCCACCGCGCCCAGCCGCGCCAGTACGTCCGCGCCGAGGGCCTGCCGCAGCGGCTCCTCGCTCGCACACCAGGCCGCCGCCGCCTCGAACGTCTCCTCGTCGCCGCGCAGCCACAGCGCGGACACCGACTCGACCCAGTCGTCCCGGCCGGGATCACCACAGCTCAGGGCGCGCTCCGCCAGCTCCTCGTACGGTGTGACCAGACCCAGCTCCGCTTCGAGGATCGTCGCGACGGCCGCGTGCCCGGTCCGCTGCTCCTGCCCGGCCACCGGCGCGCCGTCCCTCAGCAGTTCGACGACCACGGTCACCGAGCCGTCCTCCTCGATCCGGCGCACCACCGTCTCGTATCCGTCGCCGTATGCGCGTGCCAGCCCGTCCCGCAGCTCCTGCTCCACATCGAGCGCCATCCAGCGCCGTGCCTCGGCGAGCGCCTCCGTGTGCGCGCTCGCGCCGTACCGCAGCAGGACCCGTACGGTCGACGGAGAGCCGTGGCGGGCGGCCAGCAGCAAGGGCGATTCATCTCCCGGGCCCGGCAGATCGGGATCGGCGCCGTACTCCAGCAGGGCTTCCACCGTGTCCGCGAAGCCCTGGCGGACCGCCCAGACGACCGCCGTGAGATCGAACGCCTCCCGGCTGTCGGGCCGGGCACCGGCGGTGAGCAGGGCCCGTACCACCTCGGTGTGCCCGCCGCACGCGGCTCCGCACAGCGGCAGGTCCCAGCCCTCCTGTCCGCTCGGCCGGTTCGGATCGGCGCCCGCCGTGAGCAGCAGCCGCACCGCGCCGGGCCGGTCGCTGACCGCCGCACGGTAGAGAATCGTTTCGCCGTCCTCGTCGGCGGCCTCGGCGGGCACGCCCGCTCTGAGCAGCCGTACGACGGTGTCGTCCGCACCGTCACCCACCGCCTCGAACAGGTCAGCGATGCCCGCCGTCGGCTCTTTCGTCATGCTTCGACTCTACGTTCCGCCCTCGGTCAGGTGTCGCAGTCCAGGACCGTACGGCACAGTCCGCACCGCGCCCGCACCCGGCCGCGGACCGGGACGCGGATGCGCTGAAGGCAGGTGGGACACGGGAACGAGACGCGCGGTCCGTCCGGCTGCCGTTCGAAGGCGTACGGCGCGGAGAGGTCTCCCGGCGGATCCGCGGCCGGCCCGCCCGGATGGCCTGCGGTGTGCCCGCCGCCCGCACGACCGCCCGTGTGACCGCCGCCTGTGTGCCCGCTGCCGGTCTGCCCGCCGCCCAGGTGATCGAGTGCGTAACGGCGGTCCTTCGCATACCGGTGGCGGCCCGTCCAGCCGGCGGTCGTCAGCGGCGGCTGCTGCTCGTCGCGCAGCGCCTGCGCCCTGCCCTTCGTGTACGAGGTGTATCCCTGCGGACTGGTGAACCAGATGCGGGGATCCTCGTCGAAGACCATCGCCCGCTTGGCGAGCACATAGCCGAACTCCTCCGGCGTGAGATAGCCGAGCTTCTGGCTGGAGTCGCGGTCCTCGCGGTAGGCGTCGAGCAGCAGCCAGCCCGCGCCCAGATAGGTGGTCGCCGTGTCGGTGAGGATCTCGTTGTCGTGGGTGCCGGGAAAGCCCAGCCCGAGCCGGTGCAGCAGGACATGGGTGATCTCGTGGGCGAGGGCGGCGCCGATGTCACGGCGGTGGGTCCGGAAGCGGTTGTTCAGCTCGATGAAGTACTCCGGGCCCGCGGCCAGCTCGACGCTCGCCGCCTGGTCCATCTCGCGGAAGCTCACGATCATGCGCGCGTCGGGCAGCCGGAGCTGCTGGACCAGGGCGTGCGCGACGCGCTGGGTGCCGAGATGGAGATCGTCCAGATCGGAGAAGGCGACATCGGCCGGAGCGACACTGGGCGCGTACGAGCGGATGCCCTCGGGCGAGAGCCGCCGGTAGAGCGCGGTGATCGCCGCCCGCACCGTGCCGAGATGCGGATACCCGTGCGCGACCTCGCCGCCGTTCGTCACGTCCGTAACCCCCTGCGAGGACGGTCAACCCGGTCAACCGGAATCCACTCTACGGGGCGGTCGCGACGATCCGTGGAGGCGGCTCGGGGCGGACTCGCAGCGGACCCGGGCGGACTCGGGTAGTGGCGTTCGCGGGTGGTACACGGAGTGCACACAGAGGCCACACGCGCGGTGTACGGGTGGCACACGGACCGCATTGTGGGCGCGACGCGGGCGGAGGATCCGGCACAAAGCCCGCCGTATCTCCCGCCGATGTCCGATGACCGGACGCCGACCGGCATATGCGCCTCCGTCCTGGCCGAAAACAGGTTCTTGTGGCGTGGCTGAACTCCTCCCCATAATCCGGATCACGCTTTCTTGTCGGGCCCATGTCAGGCCAACGCAACGCGCGTTGATCCGGCACCGGCGTGACAGCCGACCTCACGCACAGCCGACTCACGTACAGCCATCGAGCACCACGCCCACAACCAGCCCCCCACGAAAGGCAGCCCGATGAAGCTTCTGAGCGCCCTCAAGAGATCTGCCGCCGCCGGCGCGGTCATCCTCGCCGCCGCCAGCCTCAACCTGTCCACCGCGTCCGCCGCGCCCACGCCCGCGCCGGTCGCCAAGACCCAGGCCGCCGCGCCGGTCGCGCCGCCCGTCGTCGGCGGCACCCGCGCCGCGCAGGGCGAATTCCCCTTCATGGTCCGGCTCTCGATGGGCTGTGGTGGCGCGCTGTACTCGCCCACCGTCGTCCTGACCGCCGCCCACTGTGTGAGCGGATCCGGCAACAACACCAGCATCACCGCCACCGCCGGTGTCGTCGACCTCAACAGCACCAGCGCCATCAAGGTCCGGTCCACCAAGGTGTACCAGGCCCCCGGCTACAACGGTTACGGCAAGGACTGGGCGCTGATCAAGCTCGCGCAGCCCATCAACCTGCCGACGCTGAAGATCGCCACCACCACGCAGTACAACACCGGCACCTTCACCGTCGCCGGCTGGGGCGCGGCCACCGAGGGCGGCGGCCAGCAGCGCTACCTGCTCAAGGCGACCGTCCCGTTCGTCTCCGACGCGAGCTGCAACGCCTCGTACGGCGGCGACATCATAGCCAACGAGGAGATCTGCGCCGGCTACGCGCAGGGCGGCACGGACACCTGCCAGGGCGACTCGGGCGGCCCGATGTTCCGCCGGGACAGCGCCAACGCCTGGGTCCAGGTCGGCATCGTGAGCTGGGGCAACGGCTGCGCCCGGCCCAACTACCCCGGTGTCTACACCGAGGTCTCGACCTTCGCCTCCGCCATCGCCTCGGCCGCGTCGACTCTCTGATCTCCGACGATCTTCGACGTGAACCGGTAGGGCACTGAGGTAGAGCTCTGAGGAGGGCGGGTACGGGATGCGAGAGCGTCCCGTACCCGCCCTTGCGAAGCAGTGGGATCCCGCATCCTGATCACCGACCGGCCCGTACGGCCCGGCCCGTCTAAGCTGCCGGACCATGACCACGAGCGACCCCGGCACCGACGACTTCGTACGTGCCGAACTGAACCGCCTGCGCGAGAGCATCGACAACATCGACGCCGCTGTCGTCCATATGCTCGCCGAGCGCTTCAAATGCACCCAGCAGGTCGGCCTCCTCAAGGCCGCGCACCATCTCCCGCCGGCCGACCCGGCCCGTGAGGCCCGCCAGATCACCCGGCTGCGCCAGCTCGCGGAGAGCGCCCGGCTGGACCCGGCCTTCGCGGAGAAGCTCCTCACCTTCATCATCGCCGAGGTGATCCGCCACCACGAGACGATCGCGGGCGAGACACGGGACAGCGGCGCCGAGGCCACCGAGCACGCGTAGCTCACGCGTAGCCCGGGCACAGCTCACTCGGGCACAGCTCACGCGTAACTCCGGTCGCGCATGGCTCACGCGGAGCTCCGGAGCTCCGGAGCACCAGTCACCAAGGGGGCGCGCGGCGCGTGCGCTGAGAGCGGAAAGATCCCTACTGTGCGGCCCGCGCGCCATCGGGCAGCATGTCCCCCATGTCCGTACTGACGCGCGACGAAGCGCAGATCCGAGCCCAGCTCCTCGATGTCCACCGGTACACGATCGCCCTCGATCTGACCACCGGCGAGGACACCTTCGACTCCCGTACCGTCATCCAGTTCACCACACGGGCCGCCGGAGACACCTTCGTCGAACTCAAGCCCGCCGCGCTGCGCTCCGTCACCCTCGACGGACGGACACTCGACCCGGCCGGTCTCAGCGGCAACCGGCTCGCGCTCACCGCACTCGACGCGGGCGAGCACGAGCTGCGTATCGAGGCCGACATGCGGTACTCCCGTACCGGTGAGGGCATGCACCGCTTCACCGACCCGACCGACGGCGAGACCTACGTCTACACCCAGCTCTTCCTGGAAGACGTCCAGCGCGTCTTCGCCGCCTTCGACCAGCCCGACCTGAAGGCCGTCTTCGAGCTGAGCGTCACCGCGCCCGACGGCTGGACCGTCCTCGGCAACGGAATCGCCCGGCCGACCGACGGGCCCACCGCCGAACCTCAGCAGGCCGCCGAGCCTCAGCAGGCCGGTGGATCCGGGAAGAGCCGCGGACGGCACTGGACCATCGCGCCGACGCCTCTCATCTCCACCTACCTCGTCGCCGTCGCCGCCGGCCCCTGGCACTCCGTACGCACCGAACACGCCGGACTGCCCTTCGGCATCCACTGCCGGCGCTCCCTCGCGCCGTATCTCGACGCCGACGCCGACGAGATCCTCGGCATCACCCGCGCCTGCTACGACCGCTACCACGAGAAGTTCCAGGAGCCGTATCCCTTCGACTCCTACGACCAGGCCTTCGTCCCCGAGTTCAACTCGGGCGCCATGGAGAACCCCGGCCTCGTCACCTTCCGCGACGAATTCGTCTACCGCTCCGCCGTCACCGACACCGAGCGGCAGACCCGCGCCATGGTCATCTCCCACGAGATGGCCCATATGTGGTTCGGCGACCTCGTCACCCTCACCTGGTGGGACGACATCTGGCTCAACGAGTCCTTCGCCGAGTACATGGGCTACCAGACGCTCACCGAAGCCACCCGCTTCACCGACACCTGGGTCGACTTCGGCATCGGCCGGAAGGCCTGGGGATACGACGCCGACCAGCGGCCCTCCACCCATCCCGTCGCGCCCGACCCGGCCGCCGTCCCCGACACCGCCTCCGCGATGCTCAACTTCGACGGCATCTCCTACGCCAAGGGCGCCTCCGCGCTGCGCCAGCTCGTCGCCTGGCTCGGCGAGAAGGACTTCCTAGCCGGCATCAACATCCACTTCGCCCGGCACAAGTTCGCCAACGCCACCCTCGCCGACTTCATCGACTCCCTCGCCCAGGCCACCGACCGCGACGTACACGCCTGGGCCGCCCAATGGCTGCGCACCACCGGCGTCGACACCCTCACACCCGTCGTCGGCGGCACCGAGACCGGCTGGACCCTCGATGTCGTACGCGACGGCAGCCGCCCGCACCGCATCACCGTCGGCACCTACGACCTCGACGTCGCCGACCAGGACCGGCTCGTCGTACGCGACCTCATCGAACTCGACCTGCCGCTGACCGAGGCGCCCACCGCCCGTCCCGGCCGCCGCCCGGCCCTCGTCGTCCTCAACGACGGCGACCTCACCTACGCCAAGGTCCGCCTAGACGCCGCGTCCTGGGACACCGCGCTGCGCGCCCTCTCCGGCATCCCCGACCCGCTCACCCGCGCCGTCATCTGGAACGCCGCACGTGACATGGTCCGCGACGGCGAACTCGCGCCCGCCGCCTACCTCGACGCCGCCCGCGCCCACCTCCCGTACGAGACCGACCTGGCCCTCGTCGAAGGCGTCCTCGCCTTCGCCGCCGACCAGATCACCGACCGCTACCTCGGCGCCGACGACCGGCCCGCCGCACTCGCCACCCTCACCGCGCTCTGCCGCGACCTCATCCGCCGCACCGAGGACGGCAACCACCCAGGGCTGCGCCTCATCGCCGTACGCCACCGCATCGACGCCGCCACCCAGCCCGACACCATCCAGGACTGGCTCGGCTCCGACAGCGTCCCCGGCGGACCCGAACTCGACCCGGAACTGCGCTGGCGCATCCTCACCCGGCTCGCCGTCCTCGGCGCCGTCGACACCGCCGCCATCGACGCCGAACTCGCCCGCGACCCCAGCGCCACCGGCCAGGAAGGCGCCGCCCGCTGCCGCGCCGCACTGCCCGACCCTGCCTCCAAAGCCGACGCCTGGAGGCGGCTCTTCGGCTCCGACGACCTCTCCAACTACCTGTTCACCGCCACCGCCAAGGGCTTCTGGCAGCCCGAACAGGCCGAACTCGTCCAGGAGTACGTGCCCCGCTACTACCCCGAAGCCGTCGCCCTCGCCGCCCGCCGCGGCCCCGCCATCGCCGAAGCCGCCGGCCGCTACGCCTTCCCCGTCCACGCCGTCGACGACGAATCACTGCGCCTCGCCCAGGACTGCCTGGACAGCACGGACATGATCCCGGCCCTCCGCCGCAAACTCGCCGACCAACTGGACGACCTGCACCGCGCGCTGAAGGTCCGCAGCAGGTAAGCGGCAGCCACCGCCCCATGGGGCTTACGTTCCCTGTGGGGCAGAGCTGGCCTGGATAAACCAAAGTTGACGGCCCAAAAGATATGGGTCTAACCTCGAAGCGTTACGAGCCCTTCGGTGGAGCGCAACCAGGAGTCCAGCATCAGGCCGGATTCCCTACCCGGAGCCTTGAACTGGCGACTCGGAAGTGAATCCCACTTCAGAGAGTCGGACGAGTGAGAGCCCGGTCAGCGTTTCACGGATTGACGCAGCGCGTATCGCACGAATCCGTGTGCTCATGGACGCCTTTCGGTGTTGAGCAGTCAGTTCGCAGCGGTGCAGCCGCATGACGTTCTGACGACTGTTCGGATTTGAGCGAAGAAGTGGGTCCAGCCATCGACACATATCCGCCCGTCGATCGTGTTTACTACATCGACGACTCCGGGATTCCGAAGACAGGTCTCGCCCTGTACAGCGCTCTGGGCGTTTCCGCCGTGAACGCCGGGGATGTTCTGCGTGCCTGGCGGGAGCTGCGTCGCAGCTGGTACGTCACACACGCCGTGCCTGCGGATTTCGAACTGCATGCCAGTGCCTTCCTGGCCGGCCGGGGCCGCCCTGGCGGCCGGAACCCGCTCAAGATCGAGCGCTACCGTATGGCGCAGAACGCCCTGGAAGTGATCGGCGCCCAGTCGGACCTCACCGTCACCACCGTCTATGCCGTGCACACGGCACACTGGCGAGAAGCGAAGAGGGCCGCCTATACGGGATTGATCCGTCGGCTCGACCGGCAGCTCGACGAGGCGGGTGAGTACGCCGCACTCATCGTCGACGGAGACGGTTCCGAGGAACTGTACGAGGACGTCCACCGGCAGATCCGCCCCGCTCGTATCAAGGCGCCGGCAGCTGAGGTCCCCGCACACACATCGGAGTGGCTCCAGATGGCTGACCTGGTCGCCTACAGCGCGTGCCAGGTCATTGCCCAGCTCGAATCGAGGGCCTTCATGTGGGGCTGGTACACCAGGTATCTGCCGAAGGCCCGGGCCCCTGAACGCTACTGACCAGCGGCGTACACATGACGAAACCCCGGCCAGGGGCCGGGGTTCGTGAAAGCAGACCTGGCACGCGCAGCCGCGCGGCCCGGACTACGAGACCCAGTGTAGCGACAGGTCAGGCATAAGGCCAGCGTTGCAAGCCCACGTTGGAAACTTAGTCAATCGCTCAATGAAAGGGAGAGCATGAGCATTCCCCATGGATTTCGGGAGCCGACCGCACTTCAGGAAGAGACGGTGCCGACGGAGAACGGACCTGAGACCATCTCCTTCTACCTCGCAGGCGAGGAATTCACTGTCTCGGGGTTTGAACGCACGCTTCCAGGTCTCTCCTCAGTGAGTGAACGCGCCCATCTGGTGAAGGCAGGTCTCGTATCTGAGGCCACCTCATTGGACGAGGACGGATGGCACGCGGTGGCACGGGCGATAGTGGCGCCCGAGGCGGCAGCGGCCCAGCTTCGCTCGGAGAAAGGCCGGCCGCCTGCCCTCATCGAAGAACACGTGGAGGGCGCGACCCTCCGCTCGATCCACGCACGTGTCTGGCTCAGTGAACTCTTTCCCGGGCACCAGCCACGCACCAGCCAGGAATCCCTTCCCGTCACGGATCCCGAAGTCCACGGAGATATCGACGATCAGGGAAGGCCATACGCCCGGGTCGTTTATCGCTACCGGGACTTCGCCCATCTCCGTGACTACCTCAAGCAGACAATCGAAGCCACTCGGCGCGCCAACCCGGAGCCCTACGACCGGTCCATCCTCGCCCGTCGCATCACGCGTGCCGTTATCGCCCACCCCTGCCGACTCGAATTCTCGGACGGCACCGAACCACTCGATGTACTTGCCGTGCGTGACGGCATCACCCGGCTGACCAGCGCCTGGGCAGTACTCACCAACCAAGAGTCACCGTTCGCGGAAGACATCGCCGAAACAGCTGTAGAGGTCTTGCTCGCAGAGAAGGTCCAGCGGCGCGGCTCCGTCAAGAAGCCACTCAGTCAGCTCATGGCCATCGGCCGCCAGGAGGTGCTTGCCCAGCTGCACGAAGAATTCCTCAAAGGTGTGGCCGAGGCTCAGCCCGCCGATCGGTCGGTACGCCTGGGACAGACCCTGATCGTCCCCGCCCAGATCACGGTTGGAATTCATCGGCACGACTCTGCAGAGCTCTCCCCACGTGAGGTGTTCGACGACGCAGTACGTTCCATCCTCGCCTCCGTCCATGTGGAATTTCGTGCCTGGGAACCAGCCGCACAGAATGTTGAAGTCGGTGCACGCGCAATCAGTCGTGTGCGACTTCCCGGATTGCCCGAGAATAATCTCCTCGAAGGCATCATCGGTCTCGCACTCGGACGCCGAAAGCCCGAAGAAGTGCCGGAGATCTTTGGAGACGGGATTCCTGGAACTCCGCTGTGGCGGGCCATTTATCTCATCCATTTCCTCACTCGCTCAGATATCTTCGAGCAGGTCAAGCGATACGCCAAAGACATCAAGGGCGTCAGCCGTATGACGACCGCCGGCTACGCGGAGATTCTCGGGCCGATTATCGACCTTCCCTGGCGAGGTGCCAAAGCTGCGTCACTCAAGCAGGCCCGCAACGCGTGGATCAACGGTGGAGTCCTCACCAAAGGCGTCATGGCCGACTGGAGCCCAGTCGCCTGCACCGACTTCACATCGCTCGTCGGACCGGCTCTGAACGGGAACAACGACTCCCGCCAGACCCTCGCGGTCGCCGGCGGGACAGCACTCATCGCAGACAAACTGGTGACACGCAATGTCGGTTCCGCCGTAGGCAGGACAGTGCCGTTCCGTGCCAATGTGAACCAGGTCATCGCGGGACTGGCGGAATCAGAGGAAGGACTCTGGCTTCTCGCCTTTGCCGCCCAGGCCTTCGATGCCACACGCGAATGTCTGAACTCCGCCACCAAAGGTCAGTTGGCAGGGCGCAACACCTCGCGCATGTACACGATCCCCGCCGTCGACCTCGCCGCGGCCGACAAAGTGCGCAGGGATGGCGGAGGCGTCGCTGTCGAACCGCTCGATCCATGGCAGGCCGTCGCGGTATCCGACCCCGATCGGGCACGTGAAGCCGATCTCAAGAACAGCCAGCAGATCAGCCAGAGCACAGAAGTACTGTCACTCGGCGACCGCTTCGCCAACGAACGCCGCGCTCTGCGCCGTGCTGTGGACGAGGCCAGACAGGCAGTGGAGCGCCTCCTCAGCCTCGCGGACACACCGGAAGCACGGGCCACCACACTGCACCCCTTCGGATCCAACGAGGAACTGGCCAAGCTCATCAAGAACGTACAAGAGCTCGGTGGAGAGATCATCGTTCATCGGCGGGCTCCGGATCCGGCCCCGGAAGAAGAGACGGAGGACGAGTTCGGCATCTGACGGGAGCAGCGCGGCACCGGCATTATCCAGCCGTCCTTCGGCGACGGCGATACCCCGCGCGGGACCGGCTCGTTGTGCTTCGTGGACACCGCCACCGGCCCCGGACACCCGGGTGCCCGAACCGTGGAAGGCAGCCCCGCCGATGACCGCGCACCCCGCCCGCCTCGACCACCCCCACGACCTCGTGGGCATCGGCATCGGGCCGTTCAACCTCTCCCTCGCCGCCCTCGCCGACGGTGTGCACGGAGGCCTCGACACCGCCTTCTACGACCAGAGCACCGCCTTCCGCTGGCATCCCGGACTGCTCATCGAGGACGCCACACTGCAAGTGCCCTTCCTCGCCGACCTGGTCACCCTCGCCGATCCCGCCAGCCGCTGGACCTTCCTCAGCTACCTCAAGGCCCGCGACCGGCTCTTCCCGTTCTACCTCGCCGAACGCTTCCACATCCTGCGCGCCGAATACGACGCGTACTGCCGCTGGGTCAGCGGCCAGCTCCCCGGACTCCACTTCGGCCACCAGGTCGACGCCGTCCGCTGGAACCCCGAACGCGCCCTGTTCGAGATCGACTTCACCCAGCTCGACCACGACGGCGAAGCCCAGGCACTCGGCCGCGCCCACGCCCGCCATGTCGCCGTCGCCATCGGCACCGAGCCGTACATCCCCGAACCGCTCAGACCGCTCGCCGAAGCACCCACGGTCCCCGTCATCCACTCCGCCGACTATCTCTGCCACCGCGACCGGCTGCTCTCCGCCGGACACATCACCGTCGTCGGATCAGGACAGTCCGGCGCGGAGATCTTCCTCGACCTGCTGCGCTCCCGCCCCACCGGCCTGGAACGGATCCACTGGCTCGCCCGCACGGAAGCCTTCGCGCCCATGGAGTACTCCAAGCTCGGCCTGGAACACTTCACACCCGACTACACCCGCTACTTCCACGCCCTGCCCGAACACGTACGCGACGAACTCGTCCCACGGCAGTGGCAGCTCCACAAAGGCATCGACACCGACACCATCGCCGCCATCCACGACGAGCTCTACCGGCGCACCCTCCACGGCGGCTGGCCCGACGCCGTCCTCACACCCGGAGTCTCCGTCCGCACCGCCGGACGCGTCGCCACCACCAAGGTCGAACTCCATCTGGAACACGCCCAGCAGGGCACCAGAAGCCGTATCACCACCGACGCCGTCGTCCTCGCCACCGGCTACCGCGAACGCCCGCTCGACGGGCTCCTCGCCGGACTCGACCCGTATCTGCGCAGGGACGACTCGGAACGCCTCCGGATCGACGAGCACCACCGCATCGCGCTCGCGCCCGCCGTCACCGGCTCCGTCTACGTACAGAACGCCGAACGGCACACCCATGGAGTCGGCGCGCCCGACCTCGGGCTCGCCGCATGGCGCAGCGCCACCATCCTCAACCACCTCACCGGCACCGAGCCCTATCCGCTGCCCAGGCGCACCGCGTTCACCAGCTTCGGACTCGACGGACGGGACCGGACCCGCCCGGTGCCCGCACCGAGGGATCTGGTCCCGCTCACCGAAGTCCGCTGACACGCGGGGCCCGCGTCGGGCGCGAGGCCTGTGCCGGCCCGTGCCGGCCGTACGGCTCGTACAGGTCAGCTCATACAGGTCAGAAGACCGGCACGCCGTCCCGCGTCAGCTTCCAGTCCACCGAGGCGAACTGCGCCGGGTCGATCGTGCCCGCCGCCTTCACCCAGGTGATGATCGTGTTACGGATCTCGTCCGAGTTCGACCAGAGCTGCTGAGCCGTCGCCACATGCGGGAAGTTGCCGCCACCGCTCGCCCGGTAGTTGTTCACCGCGAACACGAACTTCGCCGCCGGGTCCAGCGGAGCGCCCTCGAACTGGAGATTGACGATCCGCGAGCCCACCGGCTTCGCGATGTCGATGTCGTACGTCAGACCCGATACCACGTCATAGTTGTAGTCCGGCGTGCCCTGCGCGTTCGTCAGCCTCGAGGTGTCCACAGGACCGCCCGCCGGCGTCTGCACGTAGTACCTCGCCGAGAACTCCAGATACTCCTTGATCTGCGCGCCCGTCAGCAGCCGCGCCTCCATCGTGTTCTCGAACGGGTACAGACCCGCCGCGTCCTTGATGGTCACCTGACCCGCCGGGATCGCCGCCGTACGCGAGAAGCACGACGCCTGCGACAGCACCGGCAGCGCCGCCCACTGGGTGCCCGCCAGAGCCGCCTTCACCGTCTCCGACTGGACATGGTTGATCAGATCGATGATCGGCTCGTCCTTCCACGGCGCGTCGACCGTGGTGATCGTCGCCGTCGACGTACCGATGACCTGATTGACGTACTCAATGGCCTTGCGGTGCTCATCGATGAGCAGGTTGGCGATCTTCGGGTCCTCCTCCACAAGATTGGAGTTCAGGACCTTCGCGGAGACCCTCTCGACCCTCCAGGAGCCCCGCTCCTCCACCAGGTCGAAGTCGAACGTCGTCAGCCGCATACCCCAGCGGGACGGCTCCGACAGCACAACCTCCTTGCCGGTCTCCTTGTTGACCACCCGGCGCTCCGCGATCTCCGAGTGCGCGTGGCCCACCAGAATCGCGTCGATACCCGGCACCTGCTGGGCCACCAGCGTCGCCGCGTTCTCCACATACGGCACCTGGTCGCCGTACGACGACGTACCGCTCGTACCCGAGTGCGCCGACACGATGACCACATCTGCGCCCATCGAACGCAGCTTCGGCACCCACTTCGCCGCCTGCTCCTCCAGGCCCGGGAACGTCATCTGCCCCTGGACATTCGCCTTGTCCCAGATCGCGATACCCGGGTTCGTCAGACCGAGGATCGCCACCCGCACATCCTGGGCGTGCGTCACACGCATCTTCTTGATCACATACGGAGGGAAGGCCGGCTGGAGCGTCTTCGCGTCCAGCGCGTTCGCACCCAGCAGCGGGAAGTCACACTGCTTCTCGAACTTCCGCAGCAGCGGAATACCGTAGTTGAACTCGTGGTTGCCCAGCGCCGCCGCGTCGTACTCCATCGCGTTCATGGCCTGCGCCATCGGGTGCACCGGACCGCGCTTGGCGGTGATCGGGTCGACCTTCGCGTAGTAGTACGAGAGCTGGGTGCCCTGAATGGTGTCACCCGCGTCGATCAGCAGCGTGTTCCGACGGCCCTTCGCCTCACGGATCTGGTTGACCAGCGTGGAGATCTTCGCAAGACCGATGTCGTTGTGGGCGGAGTCGTCGTACTCCTTGTCCGTGAAGTAGTCCCAGTTGAAGACATTGCCGTGCAGGTCCGTCGTCCCCATCACGGTGAACGAGTACCGCTCCGGATCCCGGTCGCGGCTGTCGGCCACGGCCGGCACCGTCGCCCCTCCCGCCAGGGCCACACCCGCACCGGCGGCAGCGGTGCTGCCCAGGAACGTCCTACGGTTCAGCGGCATTTCGTTCTCTTCTCCCTCGAAGCAGTCAACAACGCGCGTAGATTCTGGCCCACGGACACCGGACCGCAACACCCCCGCAAGGTTTCGATCAGATGACTGCCGACTGTCGTACCCGAGTGCGAGAGTGGGCGTACGGGACGGTGTGCGTACGGGATGGCCCGCCGTTCCGTGAGCAGCCCGACGTACCCACCGCACGTCGCCGTACCCGCTGTACCTGCCGTACCCGCCGCACATCGCCGCACGAGGGAGCGAGCCGCACATGACCACCGACGCACCGACACCCGCCCCGCCCTACGGCACGCCCGACACGCCACGCGTCGCCGTCCGCGGCGAGGCACGGCTCGAAGTCGACCCGGAGATCGCCAGGATCGGCGTCACCATCGGCGCCCGCGGCACCGACCGGCGCACCGCGCTCGACGACCTCACCCGGCGCAACGCCGAAGCCCTCGCCCTCATCAAGTCCTACGGCGACGCCGTCGAAAAACTCGAGACCGGCGCCTTCTCCATCAGCCCCGAACTCACCAAACACGGCCGGGGCGAACGCATCCGCGCCTACCACGGCCGGGTCCATCTCACCGTCGAACTCACCGACTTCACCGCCCTCGGCGAACTCACCACCCGCCTCGCCGACCTCGACCTCACCCAGGTCGGCGGCCCCTGGTGGGCCCTGCGCCCAGACTCCCCGGCCCACGGCGAAGCCCGCCGCCAAGCCGTACGCGAAGCCGTCCAGCGCGCCCGCGAATACGCCGAAGCGCTCGGCGCCCGGCTCGCCGCGCTGGTCGAGCTCGCCGACCTCGGCGCCGAGACTCCCGTCGACTACGGGATGGCTCCCGCCGGCGCCCTGCGCAGCCGGTCCTTCGGATCCACCGAAGCGGCCGACGCCGCGCCCGCGCTCGATCTCGAACCACAACGCCAGACGGTCTACGCACAGGTGAACGCGCGCTTCACGATGACACCGCCCGACCTCAGCGCCTGAATACCTCGGTATACCTCGGTGTGTCTGAATACCTCAGCGCCTGAATACATGTTCATGCTCATCGGAGCGGACCTCTGCACAATTCAACACTTGTCAACAGCCCTTAACGCAAAGGTTGTTGAGTGGTCATGCGCGGCCAATTCGCTACCCACCGGTAAGGCCTACGCTCGATATATGCGCCGAGCGAAAATCGTCTGCACCCTGGGGCCCGCCACCGACTCATACGACCAGATCAAAGCACTGGTAGAAGCCGGAATGGACGTCGCCCGCCTCAACCTCAGCCACGGCACCTACGCCGACCACGAGGAGCGCTACCAGCGCGTAAGGAAAGCCGCCGAAGAGACCGGCCGCAGCATCGGAATCCTCGCCGACCTTCAAGGCCCGAAGATCCGCCTCGGCCGCTTCCGCGAAGGACCCGTACTCCTTGAACGCGGCGACGAATTCACCATCACCGTCGAACCCGCCGAAGGCGACCGGCACCTCTGCGCCACCACCTACGAAGGACTCGCCACCGACGTCACCACCGGCGAACGCATCCTCGTGGACGACGGCAAAGTCACCCTCGAAGTCACCTCCGTCGACGGACCCCGCGTCCACACCCTCGTCATCGAGGGCGGCATGGTCTCCGACCACAAAGGCCTCAACCTCCCCGGCGTCGCCGTCTCCGTACCCGCACTCTCCGAAAAAGACGTCGACGACCTCCGCTGGGCCCTGCGCACCGGCGCCGACGCCATCGCGCTCTCCTTCGTACGCAGCGGAGCCGACATCAACGACGTCCACCGCGTCATGGACGAAGAAGGCCACCGGCTCCCCGTCATCGCCAAGATCGAAAAGCCGCAGGCCGTCGAGAACATCGACGGCATCGTCGCCGCGTTCGACGGCATCATGGTCGCCCGCGGCGACCTCGGCGTCGAAATGCCTCTCGAACAAGTCCCGATCGTGCAGAAGCGCGCCATCAAACTGGCCAAGCGCAACGCCAAGCCCGTCATCGTCGCCACACAGATGCTCGACTCGATGATCGAGAACTCCCGGCCCACGCGCGCCGAAGCCTCCGACGTCGCCAACGCCGTCATCGACGGCACCGACGCCGTGATGCTCTCCGGCGAGACCAGCGTCGGCAAATATCCCGTCGAGACCGTCAAGACGATGAGCCGCATCGTGGAAGCCGCCGAGGAAGACATCCTTGCCAAGGGCCTCCCGGCGATCACCGAAAGCAGCAAGCCCCGCACCCAGGCCGGCGCGGTCGCCCGCGCGGCGGCGGAAATCGGCGACTTCCTCGGCGCGAAGTTCCTCGTCGCCTTCACCCAGTCCGGCGACACCGTCCGCCGCCTCTCCCGCTACCGCTCGCCGATCCCACTGCTGGCCTTCACACCCGACCCGGCGACGCGCGCGCAGCTCAATCTCACCTGGGGCGTGGAAGCGTTCCTCGGCCCGCACGTGGACTCCACGGACGCGATGGTCGCCCAGGTGGACGAGGAACTCCTCAGGATCGGCCGCTGCGCGAAGGGCGACACCGTAGTGATCACGGCGGGCTCCCCACCGGGAATCTCCGGCTCCACGAACCTGGTCCGCGTGCACCACATCGGCGAGGACGACAGCCCGAGGTAATCAGTGCTTGGCCCCGACGTGCGCGTCCATAAGAGCGACGGACGCGCGCTTGGCGACGGAGATGTTCTTTGCGTTTGCCCGCCGCCATGCGACGCCGACGGCATCGAGGGTGTCCGTGAACAGGCGCAGAATGTCGGCGGACAGATTGGTGAAGAAGTACCGGACGTACTCGTACCGCTTCTTCTCGCCTGCCACGACCCGGGTGGTCCAGTTGATGACCCGGCATCCGTCGGAATGGATGAGCCCGCGCAGCAGCTCCCACGGATGCGCGTCCACGATCCGCTGTTGCCAGGGTTCGAGGATGATGCGGCGATGGTGTTTCTTGCCCGGTCCGTGCTGAGGGAACATGCATGGCCAGTGCTGTCCGTAGGAGGTCACCGCGACGCACCCCTGTTTCTGGAGGATGTAGATCCGGTCCTCGGGCCGGACAGCGGCGATGGCGGCCTGACACCGGGCGATCAGGCCGGGCCAGGCATCCGCGCAGGCGATGCGCAGGTAGTAGCCGGTACGCGGGTGCGGACTGATGCAACCGTCGCCGAGGTAGAGGCCCAGGAGATAGGCGTACGCAGCGGGATCGGCCGGCGGGCCCGGCACGGGCTGACACCTTGGGCACGGGAGGCTCTGTGCGCTCGCGCGGGGCAGCGGATCGATACGGGTCCGCCATGAACGGATCGCGGCGCGTGATATGCCGGTCTGCTTGCTCACGGAGTTGAGACTGCGGCCCTGGTCAACCAGGGCCAACGCCCGTCGGCGTGTTTTGAGGTCGTACATGGGCCCGATCCTGGCCGCTGAACCGGCCGATGGGCGTAGAACGCCTCAGCATCACCTGAACGTGGGTGCCACGCGCCCCCGCGTGACCTTGCAATCCAAGGAAAGTGCCCCAGGTGGGATTCGAACCCACACTGTCCGCTGTTTGAGAGCGGCCTCTCTGACCAAGTTGGAGTACTGGGGCCTCCGAATGCAAGGGACCTGGGTCCCCCGCTCGGGCCCACTTTACCGCAGCTCGGTAGGCTCAAGGGAGCAGCATCCTGTCTGAACGAGGAGCCCCCGTGACCGCCCCCGAGTCGCCCCAGCCCGTCGACGATGACGACAAGTCGCACGTTCCGCCGCTGACGACGCGTGTCGTCATC
This sequence comes from Streptomyces sp. NPDC059743, assembly GCF_042732975.1. Classification (NCBI taxonomy): domain Bacteria; kingdom Bacillati; phylum Actinomycetota; class Actinomycetes; order Kitasatosporales; family Streptomycetaceae; genus Streptomyces; species Streptomyces sp. NPDC059743. The sequence continues at coordinate 219,456 of NZ_JBHWGS010000006.1, forward strand.
GCCGAGGACGAGGCTCTGATCCGTCTCGATCTGAAAGAGATGCTTGAGGAAGAGGGCTACGCGGTCGTCGGTGAGGCCGGTGACGGTGAGCGGGCCGTGGAGCTGGCTCGGGAGCACCGGCCGGATCTGGTGATTCTGGATGTGAAGATGCCGGTGCTGGACGGGATCTCCGCGGCGGAGAAGATCGCGGAGGAGTCCATCGCGCCGGTTCTGATGCTGACGGCGTTCTCGCAGCGGGATCTGGTGGAGCGGGCGCGGGACGCCGGGGCGATGGCGTATCTGGTGAAGCCGTTCAGCAAGAGTGATGTGGTGCCGGCGATCGAGATGGCGGTGTCGCGGTTCACGGAGCTGCGGACGCTGGAGCGTGAGGTCGCGGATCTGACGCAGCGGTTGGAGACGCGGAAGCTGGTGGACCGGGCGAAGTCGATTCTTCAGACGCAGTACGGGCTGACGGAGCCGGCGGCGTTCCGGTGGATTCAGAAGACGTCGATGGACCGGCGGTTGTCGATGCAGCAGGTGGCTGAGGCGGTTATCGAGGATGCGAAGGAGAAGAAGGCGTCCAAGGGGGAGTAGCTCGTACCGAGTAGCCCGTATCGCGTCTCGCGGCAACGCAGGAGGCCCGTCCCGATCGCTTTGGGGCGGGCCTCCTGCCGTGCTGCCGTATGTACGAGTCGTACCGCTCGGGTCAGTCCTCGCCGAGGTATGCCTTGCGTACGGATTCGTCGTGCAGGAGGTTCTGTCCGGTGCCGGAGAGGACGATCTTGCCGACTTCCATGACATGGCCATGGTCGGCGAGTGAGAGCGCCGCCTGTGCGTTCTGTTCGACCAGCAGGATGGTGGTGCCCTGGGACTTCAGTTCGCTGATGGTGGCCATGATCTTCTGCATCATGATCGGCGAGAGTCCCATGGAGGGTTCGTCGAGCATGAGCAGTTTGGGCTGGGACATCAGGGCGCGGCCCATGGCGAGCATTTGCTGTTCGCCGCCGGAGAGTGTGCCTGCTGCCTGTTTCCGTCGTTCTCCGAGGATGGGGAAGAGGTCGTAGGCGCGCTGGACGTCTCTGGCGATGCCGTCGTTGTCCTTCCGCAGGAACGCGCCGAGGAGCAGGTTGTCCTCGATGGTCATGCGGGGGAAGATGTGCCGGCCTTCGGGGGAGTGTGCGAGGCCGAGGGCGACGATGTCGTGTGCTTGGGTTTTCTTGAGGGATTTGCCGTTGAATTTGATCTGGCCGCCGAGCGGTCTGATCAGTCCGGAGAGGGTGCGCAGGGTGGTGGTTTTGCCGGCGCCGTTGGTGCCGATGAGGGTGACGATTTCGCCGGCCTGGACGCTGAACGAGATGCCTTTGACGGCCTCGATCTTGCCGTAGGCGACGCGCAGGTCCTCGACGTCGAGCAGTGCGGTCATCGGTCGTTCTCCTTGCCTGCGGACCCGGTGGCCTCGGCGGACCCGGTGGCTCCCGCGGACCCGGTTTCGGCCGCTCCCGTGGCCCCGGCCCCGGTTTCCGCCGCTCCTGTGACCCCGATTTCCGCCGCTTCTTCGGCGCCCGGCGCGCCTTCGAAGGGTTCGCCGAGGTAGGCGGCGATGACGCGTTCGTCCTGCTGGACGGTCTGGCTGTCGCCTTCGACGAGTTTCTCGCCCTGGACGAGGACGGCGACGCGGTCGCAGAGGTTGAAGATGAAGCGCATGTCGTGCTCGATGACGAGGATGGCGATGCCCATGTCCCGGATGGCGAAGACGAGTTCTTCGGTGGCCCGGGTTTCCTGCGGGTTCATGCCGGCGGTGGGCTCGTCGAGGAGCAGCAGTCCCGGTTCGCTGGCGAGGGCGCGGGCGATTTCGAGCTTGCGCTGTTCGCCGTAGGGCAGGTTGCGGGAGAGGTGTTCGGCTTTGTCGGCGAGGCCGATGAATTCGAGGAGTTCCATGGCGCGGGCGCGGGAGGCGGCTTCTGCGCGGTGGAATCCGGGGCCGCGGACGAGGGCGGACCAGAGTCCTTCTTTGGTGCGGGTGTGCCGGCCGACGAGCACGTTTTCGAGAACGGTCATGTTGCCGAAGAGGCGGATGTTCTGGAAGGTGCGGGCGATGCCGGCGGCGGTGACTTTGAAGGATTTGGCGGGCAGAACGGTGCCCTTGTAGCGGACTTCGCCTTCGGTGGGGATGTAGAGCCCGGTGAGGCAGTTGAAGAAGGTGGTTTTGCCGGCGCCGTTGGGGCCGATGAGTCCGACGATTTCGCCGCTGCCGACGGTGAGGTCGACGGAGCGTACGGCGGTGAGGCCGCCGAAGCGCATGGTGACGCCTCGGGCGTCGAGGACGGTTTCGCCGGGCGTGGTGGCCGGGGCGGTGTCCTTGGTGGTGGTGTCGGTGGTCATGGGTCAGGCCCCTGTCTTGCTGAGGACTGTGGGCGCTTCCGCGGTTTCGTGGAATTCCAGTTGGCGGCGGCGGTTGGGGATGAGTCCTTCGGGACGGAAGCGCATCAGGAGGATGAGCGCGAGTCCGAAGGCGAGGAGCTGGTAGTCGCCGAGGAACTGGAGTTTGTTGGGGATGAGGTAGAGCAGGGCGGCTCCGACGAGGGGGCCGCTCATGGTGCCCATTCCGCCGAGGACGACGGCCGCGAGGAGGAACGCGGAGTTGGGCGGGACGGGCCAGGCGAAGAGGTACTGCTCGGGTGTCACGGTGTAGGTGACGTGTGCTTGTACGGTGCCGGCGAGTCCGGCGAGGGACGCTCCGAGGGCGAAGGCGATGAGTTTGACGCGGAAGCCGTTGATGCCCATGGCGAGTGCGGCGGTTTCGTCTTCGCGGATGGCGACCCAGGCGCGGCCGATGCGGGAGTCGCCGCTGCGTCGGAAGACGAGGACGACGACGGCCGTGATGAGCAGCATGAGGAAGAAGTAGTTGGCGAACCGGCCGATGGTGATGCCGGCGATGGCGTGTTCGGCTCCGAGGTCGAACCCGAGGATGTTGAGGTTCGGGATGGAGGCGATGCCGTTGGAGCCGTTGGTGATGTCGGGTCCGGAGGTGCCGTCGGTGTTGTTGACGGTGATGCGGAAGATTTCTCCGAAGCCGAGGGTGACGATGGCGAGGTAGTCGCCGCGGAGGCGGAGTGTGGGTGCGCCGATGAGGACGCCGAAGACGAGGGATGCTCCGGCGCCGACGAGGATGGCGGCCCAGAAGGGGAAGTGCACTCCGAGCGGTGAGGTGGGCGAGCCGGAGACGAGGGCCGCGGCGTAGGCGCCGACGCCGAGGAAGGCGACGTATCCGAGGTCGAGGAGTCCGGCGAGGCCGACGACGATGTTGAGGCCGAGGGCGACGGTCGCGAAGATCAGGATGTAGACGCCGATGGTCGCGAACTGGTCGTTGGTCTGGGTGAAGGGGAACAGGGCGGCGGCGATGAAGGCGCCGGCGATGGTGATGTTCTGGTGGCGGCCGGTGATTTCGGAGGCGCGGCTGATGAGGCCGGCTTTGTTGAGCGCGGCGAATCCGAGGCCTGCGACGAGCATGAAGCCGATGAACAGTTCGTCGTACTCGGTGCCGATGCCGTAGGTGAAGATGCCGAGGCCGAGCGCGAGGATGGCTGTGATGATCAGGATCTCGACATAGCTCGGCAGGGCGCGTGAGGCGCTGACGGGCCCGGTGGCGAAGGCGGCCTTGAAGACGGTCCAGCGGTTGCCGGCGTTGTGCTTGTACTGGTCCCAGCCGGTGTCTTCGGGGTCGGCGGGGTCGGTCGCCGGGCGCTCGAAGGGAAGTCCGAGGGCTCCGAGGAGGGCTGCGAGGGTGGCCAGGGCGGTGACGTATCCGCCGGGTTCGAGGTTGGCGAGCCCGCCGAGTTTCACGGTGATGGCGATGAGCGTGTACCAGGCGGTGGCGAAGGCGGCGAGGGCGGCGAGTTTGACGGCCGCGTCGGCGCCGGCGGGTGCGAGCCAGCGGGTGCCTTTGACGCCGTAGGAGGCCAGCGCGAAGAGGACGGTGAGCGCTCCGGCGATGAGGACCTGCCACTGGAGGCCGCCGGGGTATCCGTAGACGGTGAGGTCTCCGGGGAAGGCGGGGGTCCAGGTCCAGGCCAGGAAGGCGCTGATGACCGTCAGGGCGCCGCCGCCGGCCGCGAGGGCCCGTGCGGTGGTGGCGGGCAGCGGGACGAGTCCGCGGCGTGGCGGTTCGGCTGCGGCGAGCGGGGTGTCCGGTGTGTCGGGGGAGTCCGCGAGGGGGGTCTGTGTGGTCATGGTTCTCACGCCCTGTCCGCGACGCGCTCGCCGAGGAGGCCTTGTGGCCTGACGAGGAGTACGACGATGAGGAGTACGAAAGCCCAGACGTCGGCCCAGGACTGGCCGCCGAGCTGTTGCATACCGGGGATGTCCGCGATGTATGCGGTGGCCATGGTTTCCGCGATGCCGAGGACGAGTCCGCCGAGCATGGCGCCGTAGATGTTGCCGATGCCGCCGAGGACCGCGGCGGTGAACGCCTTGAGTCCGAGGAGGAAGCCCATCTTGTATTCGACGACGCCGTACTTGAGGCCGTAGGCGACGGCGCCGACGGCGGCGAAGGCCGCGCCGAGGGCGAAGGCGACGACGATGATGCGGTCGGTGTTGACGCCCATGAGCTTGGCGGTGTCGCGGTCCTGCGCGGTGGCCTGCATGCCTCGTCCGGTGCGGGTGCGCATCACGAAGAACGCGAGGATCGCCATGCAGAGCGGGGCGGCGGCGATGAGGAAGATGTCACCGGTCTGGATGGTGACGGAGCCGATGTGGAAGGGGCCGCCGGGGATCTGCGGGAAGGTGCGGGCGGACTTCGCTTCGGGGTACCAGGCCCAGACGGCCTGCTGGAGCGCCAGGGAGAGGCCGATCGCGGTGATCAGCGGGGCGAGTCTGGGGGCGCCGCGCAGGGGGCGGTAGGCGAAGCGTTCCGCGCCGATGGCGATGGTGGTGGCGACGACGACGGCTCCGACGAGCATGAGCGGCAGGGCCAGCCACATGGTGGTGCCGGTGGGCAGTATGAGCCAGACCGTGAGGGCGCCGAAGCCGCCGGTCATGAAGATCTCGCCGTGGGCGAAGTTGATGAGCTGGACGATGCCATAGACCATCGTGTAGCCGATGGCGACGAGCCCGTACATGGAGCCCAATAGCACGCCGTTGACCAGCTGTTGCGGCAGTTCGTGCACCGCGGGTCCTCCGATTTTCTTCGGATGTGGCACCGCGCGGGGCGCATTGTGTGGCGCCCCGCGCGGCTGTGGGAGTTACGGAGTCAGCGGCGGATCAGCTGAACGTGCCGGATTCGACGGGCTTGTGGGCGCCGTTCTCGACGGAGTAGACCGTGAGCTGCTTGTTGGTGGTGTCACCGAACTCGTCGAAGGAGACCTTCCCGGAGACGCCGTCGAAGGAGACGGTCTGCACGGCGTCGACGACCTTGGCGCGGGCGTCCTCGGGGAGCTTGCCGCCGTTGTCCTCGACGACCTTCTTCACGCCTTCGATGATCGCCCAGGCGGAGTCGTAGGAGTAGCCGCCGTAGGCCTCGTAGGCCTCCTTGAAGCCGGCCTTCTCGTAGTTGGCGATGAACTCCTTGGCGGAGTCGAGCGTCTCGATGGGCGCGCCGACGGAGGTGGCGATGTCGCCGTTGGAGGCGGCGCCGGCGAGCTTGATGTACTCGGCGCTGTAGAGGGCGTCACCACCGGCGACGGGGATCTTGGCGCCGGAGTCCTTGATCTGCTTGCTCAGCGGACCGCCGGCGGGGTACTCGCCGCCGTAGTAGACGATGTCGGCGCCGGAGTTCTTGACCTTGGTGACGACGGCGCTGAAGTCCTTGGTGTCGGGGTTGACGTGGTCGGTCCCGACGACCTTGCCGCCGAGCTTCTCGAACTCGGCGGTGAAGGTGCCGGCGAGACCGGCGCCGTAGGTCTTCTTGTCGTCGATGATGAAGGCCTTGGTCTTCTTGGCCTTGTTGTAGATGTACTGGGCGGCGAAGGGGCCCTGGATAGCGTCCGTGGTGGCCGTACGGAAGTACGACTTGTAGGTGCGCGTCTTGGTGCCGCTGTTCCACTCCGGGCCCTGGGTGAGGGCCGGGTTGGTGTTGGCCGGCGAGACCTCGACCAGCTTGGCGTCGTCGAAGACCTTCTGCATGGACTCGGCGACGGACGAGTTGAGCGGGCCGACGACGCCGAGGACGTCCTTGTCGGAGACGAACTTGGTGGCGTTCTGCTGGCCGGAGGACGGCTGCGCCTGGTCGTCGAGGGCTTCGAACTTGAAGGTGACGCCCGGGACGTACTTCTTCTCGTTGGCCTGGCGGACGGCCAGGTCGACGGAGTTCTTGATGCCGAGGCCCAGCGCGGAGAGGTCGCCGGTCAGCGGGGCGTCGATGCCGATGACGACGGTCGTGTCGCCACCGTCGGTGGTACCGCCCTTGCCCTCGTCCCGCGAGCCACAGGCGGTCAGCGCGAGGGTCCCCGCGGTGAGCGCGGCCGTCATGGCCATGAGTGAACGTTGACGCACGATTCAGTCCTTTCACCTGGCACGGCCGCCCCCCCTGGGACGTACCGAGTCGAGCGCGGGAACCGAACTGAAGGTAATCCGGTGGCGCGGTGACTGGCCGTGACTCTAAGCGCGCCGGTCTGAATGGTGCAGAGGTCCAGGCCATGCTGTGACTCTCTTGTTATGACAGGAGAGAATCGAAGATCGGAAACACGGGGTGGAAAGGGCGGTTTAACACCGTTCGGCAGTCCGGATGGTGAGAACCAGCAGGACGGCGCGGAGCGGCGCTGACGAGGGCTTGTGGCCGGCGCGTGTCCGCCGGAGGGCGGCGGCGGGATCGTCAGGGCGGCCGGAGCCGAGTGCGGGACTCCGCTGTTGTATTGCGGGTTTATTACCGAGTGTTACGTCCAGGAAAGGGAATCCGGCATTCCGCGGGACTTTTCCGCAATCCCGGATATGTGCCGTAACAATCGTTTTCTGTGCGGGCCAGGCTCTTACGGCGAAGGGTGGCCGGATGCCGTGGTGCGGTTGCCCGCTCCCAACCGGTCTCGATCGCTTCCGACCGATCCCGATCGCTCCTGACCGCTTCGGCGGGGCTCGGTCCGTGAGGCGCGGAGTCGCCGTGAACCGTTGGGGAGAGGTGCTACGGAAGGTGACGAGGTCTGGGGTTCGCGGCGGGTACGGGATGCCCGATGCCCGGATCGGGCGCCCGCGGTGCCCGAGTGTGCGGTCGCAGTGCCCGCTTCGGGGAGCGGCGCTGCCCGCTTCCGGGTGCGCCGCTGCTCGGTGGCCGGGTCCGCCGTGGTCAGGACTTCGGGGCGGCGTCGCGCAGGAGGCAGGTCAGCCGGGCCGTGCAGACCCGCTTGCCCTGCTCGTCCGTGATGACGATCTCGTACGTCGTGGTGGTGCGCCCGAGATGGACGGGCGTCGCGACACCGGTGACGGTCCCGCTGCGGACACCGCGGTGGTGGGTGCAGTTGAGGTCCACGCCCACGGCGATCTTGGAGCTGCGGCCGTGCAGCATCGCGCCGACGGAGCCGAGCGTCTCGGCGAGTACGGCCGACGCACCGCCGTGCAGCAGTCCGTACGGCTGGGTGTTGCCCTCGACGGGCATGGTGCCGACGACGCGCTCGGCGGACGCCTCGACGATCTCCACGCCCATCCGGGTGCCGAGATGCCCGGCGGAGAAGAGCGCGGGCAGATCGACGCCGAGCGCGGAGTACTCGTCGATGATGTCCTGCGGCAGCTTCGCGGTGGACTGCTCACCCATGGGCCCGGCTCCGATCGGATCGTCTGCGGTCGTTCGGCGTGCGCTGTGTGCACGGTCCTGCTTATCAGATGACTGAGCGAACGCTTAGGGCGGGCATCACAGCAGCACCGGGCATGCGGAGACGGAAACGGGACAGGGCGGGGCGTACGGCTCGGCACGCGCGTACGGCACGGCTGTACGGCGCGGCTGTACGGAACGGGCGGCCGGCGCGAGGTCGTCGGCGTCGGCCGCCCTGCCGCTCTCAGCTTGTGCTCTCAGCTCGACGGCTCGAACCGTACGATCACGGACTTGCTCGTCGGGGTGTTGCTCGTATCGGCCGTGGCGCCCAGCGGGACCAGCACATTGGTCTCCGGGTAGTAGGCGGCGGCGCAGCCGCGCGCGGTCGGGTAGTGGACGATCCGGAAGCCGGGCGCGCGCCGCTCCACGCCGTCCTTCCACTCGCTGACCAGATCGGTGTACGAGCCGTCCGCGAGGCCGAGCGCCGCCGCGTCCTCGGGATTGACCAGGACGATCCTGCGGCCTCCCTTGATGCCGCGGTAGCGGTCGTCCAGCCCGTAGATCGTGGTGTTGTACTGGTCGTGCGAGCGCAGCGTCTGGAGCAGCAGCCGGCCTTCGGGGAGCTTCGGGTACTCCACGGGCGCCGCGGTGAAGTTCGCCTTGCCGGTGGCGGTGGGGAAGCGGCGCTCGTCGCGCGGCGCGTGCGGGAGGGCGAAGCCGCCGGGGAGGGCCACGCGCGCGTTGAAGTCCTCGAAGCCGGGGATCACACGGGCGATCCGGTCGCGGATGTGCCCGTAGTCCTTCTCGAAGTCCTCCCACGGAGTCAGGGACGCCGGGCCGAGAGTGGCGCGCGCCATCCGTGTGACGATGGCGGGCTCGGAGAGCAGATGGGCGCTGGCGGGCGGGAGGTTGCCACGGGAAGCGTGCACCATGCCCATGGAGTCCTCGACGGTCACGGTCTGCCGGACGCCCGCCTGGATGTCCTTGTCGGTACGGCCCAGGGTGGGCAGGATCAGCGCGCGGGCGCCGGTGACCACGTGCGAGCGGTTGAGCTTGGTCGACACATGGACGGTGAGCCGGGCGCGGCGTATCGCGGCTTCGGTGACATCGGTGTCAGGAGTCGCGGCGACGAAGTTGCCGCCCATCGCGAAGAACACCTTGGCCTTGCCGTCGCGCAGCGCCTCGATGGACCGTACGACGTCGTAGCCGTGGTGGCGCGGCGAGGTGATGGCGAACTCGCGGTCCAGGGCGTCGAGGAAGGCGTCGTCCGGGCGCTCGAAGATGCCCATGGTGCGGTCGCCCTGGACGTTGGAGTGGCCGCGCACCGGGCAGACGCCGGCGCCGGGACGGCCGATGTTGCCGCGCAGCAGCAGGAAGTTGACGACTTCGCGGATGGTCGGCACGGAGTGCTTGTGCTGCGTCAGGCCCATCGCCCAGCAGACGATGGTGCGCTGCGAGGCGAGGACGAGGGCGAGCGCCTCCTCGATCTCGGCGCGCTCCAGACCGGTGGCGGTCAGCGTCTCGTCCCAGTCGGCGGCGTCGGCGGCGGCCGTGAACTCCTCGTACCCGTGGGTGTGTTCACGGATGAAGGCTTCGTCGACCGCGCCGGGCGTCCGGAGGATCAGCTTGTTCAGCAGCCGGAAGAGGGCCTGGTCGCCGCCGATCCTGATCTTGAGGAAAAGATCGGTGAGCGCGGCGCCCTTGACCATGCCCAGCGGCGTCTGCGGGTTCTTGAACCGCTCAAGACCGGCCTCGGGCAGCGGATTGACCGAGATGATCTTCGCGCCGGCCGCTTTGGCCTTCTCCAGCGCGGAGAGCATCCGCGGATGGTTGGTGCCCGGGTTCTGGCCGGCCACGATGATCAGATCCGCCTGGTGCAGATCCTCCAGGGAGACGCTGCCCTTTCCGATGCCGATGGTCTCCACGAGCGCCGAGCCGGAGGACTCGTGGCACATGTTGGAGCAGTCCGGCAGATTGTTCGTACCGTACTCGCGGGCGAAGAGCTGGAGCAGGAACGCGGCCTCGTTGCTGGTGCGGCCCGAGGTGTAGAAGAGTGCCTCGTCGGGCGAGCCGAGCGCGGTCAGCTCCTCGGCGATGATCGCGAAGGCCCGTTCCCAGCTCACCGGTCTGTAGTGCTCGGGATCCTCGGCGGTGTCCAGCAGCATCGGCTGGGTGATACGGCCCTGCTGTCCGAGCCAGTAGCCGCTGCGGGCGGCGAGGTCGGACAGCGGGTGTGCGGAGAAGAAGTCGGGGGTGACGCGGCGTACGGTGGCCTCTTCCGCGACCGCCTTGGCGCCGTTCTCGCAGAACTCCGCGGTGTGCCGGTGGTCGCCCTCGGGCCAGGCACAGCCCGGGCAGTCGAAGCCGTTCTTCTGGTTGACCTTGAGAAGCGTCCGTGCGGTCCTGCGCACGCCCATCTGCTGGTGTGAGATGAGGAGTGAATGCGCGACGGCGGGGATTCCCGCCGCGGCATGTTTGGGGGCCGTTACCCGCGGCGAGTCCTGTGCCGGATCACCTGCTGGCGGCTTGCTGGCCATCACGCTCTCCTTGAGCCTAAGTGTCGACTGTCTACAGTATTCAATTCTCCCACGCCTCTGTGGCAACGTTACGTCCGGCCGGTGTCGGGATCGTTGCGGGGCGGGGTTGCCGGTGCGACGGCGCGGGCCGGCGGTCCGACGGTGCGGGGACCGTACGGGGTTGTCGCTGCGACGGCGCGGCGTTGTCAGTGCGACGTGGCAGGATCGGGTCTGTGGCTGAGACAGCATCGAAGAAGACCGCAGACAACCGTCCACGCCTGCTCCTCATGGACGGGCACTCCCTGGCGTACCGGGCGTTCTTCGCGCTGCCCGCGGAGAATTTCACGACCGCGACCGGTCAGCCGACCAATGCCATCTACGGCTTCGCGTCCATGCTGGCCAACACCTTGCGTGATGAGTCGCCCACGCATTTCGCCGTCGCCTTCGACGTCTCGCGCAAGACATGGCGCTCCGAGGAGTTCCCTGAATACAAGGCGAACCGCTCGAAGACGCCTGACGAGTTCAAGGGACAGGTCGAGCTGATCGGGGAGCTGCTGGACGCGATGAGCGCGGACCGCTTCGCGATCGACGGCTTCGAGGCGGACGACGTGATCGCCACGCTCGCCACGCAGGCCGAGGCCGCGGGCTTCGAGGTGCTGATCGTCACCGGTGACCGGGACTCGTTCCAGCTCATCAGCGAGCACACGACGGTGCTGTATCCGACCAAGGGCGTCTCCGAGCTGACCCGTTTCACTCCGGAGAAGGTCCAGGAGAAGTACGGGCTCACACCCGCGCAGTATCCGGACTTCGCGGCCCTGCGCGGTGATCCGTCCGACAATCTGCCCGGTATCCCGGGCGTCGGTGAGAAGACCGCGGCGAAGTGGATCAACCAGTTCGGCTCCTTCGATGAACTGGCCACGCGCGCCGACGAGATCAAGGGCAAGGCCGGACAGAACTTCCGCGACCATCTGGAGTCGGTCAAGCTCAACCGCCGGCTCACGGAGATGGTGCGCGATGTCGAGCTGCCCAAGGGCCCGCAGGATCTGGAGCGCGCGCCGTACGACCGCGCGGCCGTGAAGCGGGTGCTGGACGTGCTGGAGATCCGTAACCCGAGTCTGCGCGAGCGGCTGCTCGCGGTGGATCCGGGCGCCGCCGAGCACGAGGCGCCGGCGCCCGCCGCCGGTGTGGAGCTGGACGGCGCGGTGCTGGGCGCGGGCGAGCTGGCGCCCTGGCTGGCCGAGCACGGCGGACAGCCGCTCGGAGTCGCCACGGTCGACACCTGGGCGCTGGGCGCCGGAAGCGTCAGCGAGATCGCGCTCGCCGCGGCCGACGGCGCCGCGGCCTGGTTCGATCCGGCCGAGCTGGACGAGGCCGACGAGCAGGCCTTCGCGCGCTGGCTCGGCGACGCGGACCGGCCCAAGGTGATGCACAACGCGAAGAGCGCGATGCGGGTCGCGCCCGAGCACGGCTGGCGGGTCGACGGCGTCACGATGGACACCGCCCTGGCCGCCTATCTGGTCAAGCCGGGCCGCCGCTCCTTCGCGCTGGACGCCCTCGCCATCGAGTATCTGGGCCGTGAGCTGGCTCCGGCCGCCGAGGACGGACAGCTCGCGTTCGGCGTGGACGAGCAGGCCGAGGCCGATGCGCTGATGACGCAGGCCCGCGCCGTACTCGATCTGGGCGACGCGTTCGCCGAGCGGCTCGGTGAGGTCGGCGCGACCGAACTGCTCGATGGGGTGGAGCTGCCCACCTCCGAGCTGCTGGCCCGGATGGAGCGGCATGGCATCGCCGCCGACCGGGCCCATCTGGAGGCCATGGAGCAGCAGTTCGCGGGCGCGGTGCAGCAGGCCGTGAAGGAGGCGCACGCCGCGGTCGGCCATGAGTTCAACCTCGGCTCGCCCAAGCAGCTCCAGGAAGTTCTCTTCGGTGAGCTGGGCCTGCCCAGGACGAAGAAGACCAAGACCGGTTATACGACGGACGCCGACGCGCTGGCCTGGCTCGCCGCCCAGACCGAGCACGAGCTGCCGGTGATCATGCTGCGCCACCGTGAGCAGGCGAAGCTGCGGGTCACGGTCGAGGGCCTGATCAAGGCGATCGCGGCGGACGGCCGTATCCACACCACCTTCAACCAGACGGTGGCGGCGACGGGCCGGCTCTCCTCCACCGATCCCAACCTCCAGAACATCCCGGTCCGCACCGACGAGGGCCGGGCCATCCGGCGCGGCTTTGTCGTCGGCGAGGGATACGAGTCGCTGATGACGGCCGACTACAGCCAGATCGAGCTGCGGGTCATGGCGCATCTGTCCGAGGACGCCGGACTGATCGAGGCGTTCACCTCCGGCGAGGATCTGCACACCACCGTCGCCTCCCAGGTGTTCGGTGTGGAGAAGTCCGCCGTCGATCCCGAGATGCGCCGCAAGATCAAGGCGATGTCGTACGGACTGGCCTACGGGCTCTCGGCGTTCGGCCTCTCCCAGCAGCTCAGTATCGAGGCGGCCGAGGCGCGCGGGCTGATGGACACGTTCTTCGAGCGCTTCGGAGGCGTACGGGACTATCTGCACCGCGCGGTCGTGGAGGCCAGGGCCACGGGATACACGGAGACGATGCTCGGCCGCCGCCGCTATCTCCCGGACCTCAACAGCGACAACCGCCAGCGCCGGGAGATGGCCGAGCGGATGGCGCTCAACGCGCCGATCCAGGGCACCGCGGCGGACATCGTCAAGGTCGCCATGCTCAAGGTCGACCGGGCCCTGACGGAAGCCGCCCTGGAGTCGCGGATGCTTCTCCAGGTGCATGACGAAATCGTGCTGGAGATCGCGGCGGGCGAGCGCGAGCGGGTGGAGGAGCTGCTGCGCCGCGAGATGCCGAGCGCGGTCGAGCTGCGCGCGCCGCTGGATGTCTCGGTGGGCGTCGGCACGGACTGGGAGTCGGCGGCGCACTGACCGGAGGCGGAGAGGGCCGGCGAACCGGCCCGGGCGCACTGACCGGAGAAGAACCGGCGCGGTGATTCGATGCGGTGATCAGGTGCGGTGATCCGGTGCGGCTTCGAGGTGTCCCTTTCGGGTGCTTCGGAGCCGCACCGGCCATTGCGCGGCGGCGCCGGTTGCCCGGCCCGCCGACCATGAGGGCAGCCTGGGAGGATCCTTCGTACCGGGCCCCGGGGCACTTGGGGGTCCCGGAGGTGGCGAACTGGTGAATACCGGTCACGCACCGGTGTGCTGGGGCATGGAGTTGACGTAGTGTCGCCTGAGTCCACGCGCGGGGAGCGCGAACAGCAGTCCACCGGGAGGGACCAGACGTATGGCAGCGCTATTCGGCCGCCGACTGCGTAAAGGAGCCATGACGACGGCGGTGGCCGCGGCGGCGATCGCCGCCCTCTCCGCCTCGCAGGCACCAGGCGCGATCCCCCTGGACACGGACACGGACACCGGCGGCAACGCGCAGGCGGCCGATGTGACACCGCCTCCCGGTACGCCGGTCAGCGGCAACTCCCCGTACTACACGGAGCTTCCGCCGCTGACGACGCCCAACAAGCCGGGCACCTCCATCGATCTGCCCGCCATCACAGGCCCGGCAGAAGCGGGCATTCCGGCCACGGTGCTGGCCGCGTACCGGCAGGCCGAGCAGGCCCTCGCGGAGAGCAGGCCCGGCTGCAATCTGCCCTGGCAACTGCTCGCCGCCATAGGCAAGGTGGAGTCGGGCCAGGCGCGCGGCGGCCGGGTGGACGCCCAGGGCACCACGCTCTCGCCGATCCTCGGCCCGGTGCTCAACGGTGTGGGCTTCGCCAATATCAGCGACACCGACAACGGCCAGTACGACGGCGACACGACGCACGACCGCGCGGTCGGCCCGATGCAGTTCATCCCGTCCACCTGGGCCACCTGGGGCCAGGACGGCAACGGCGACGGACGCAAGGACCCCAACAACATCTACGACGCCGCGCTGGCCGCCGGGCAGTATCTGTGCGCCGGGAACCGCGATCTGTCGGTCGACGCCGATCTGCACCAGGCGATCCTCGGCTACAACCACTCGCAGGAGTATCTGAACACGGTCCTGACCTGGTTCGAGTACTACAGGAACGGTACGCACGAGGTGCCGGACGGCACCGGCGTACTGCCCATCGGCCCCGGTCCTGCCGATCCCGGCGCCTCGCCCGGCCCGAGCCCGAGCCCGAAGCCGCCCACCAGCACCAAGCCCAAGCCGCCGAAGCCGGGCGGCTCGACGCCGCCGACCGGCCCGAGCATCCCGAAGCCGCCCCAGCCGGGCGGTGGAGACCCGACCACGCCCGCTCCGAAGCCCGTCGTCGCGCACCTGGAGAAGACGACCGCGGGCACGCTGACCGCCGTGGCCGGCAGCGCGTTCGGCGAGCGTGCCGGAGTACGGGCGGAGGACGCGACGGGCAAGCCCGTCGCCGCCGTGGCCGTACGGTTCGAGATCACCAGCACCACGGACGCCCGCTTCAGCGGCGGCGTCTCCGTGGTGACCGTCACCACCGGCGCGGACGGTACGGCCGTCGCGTCGGCGCTCCAGGCGGGCGAGCAGACCGGCGAGTTCAGGGTCCGGGCGACGGTCGCCGGCACGGATGTCGCGGCCGTCGAGTACGCCGCGAGCGTCACGGCCCGGCAGACGGACACGCTCGCCACCGAGCAGAAGGCGCTGACGGCCGCGCCCGGCACGGATTTCGCCGACACGGTCGTGGTCAAGGCCACGTCCGGCGGTGTCGCCGTTCCGGGTGTCGGGCTCACCGCCACCGTGATCACCTCCGCGGACGACGCCACGACACCGGCAGCCGGTCCGTACTTCAAGGATGACGTGGACGGCAGTCCGCTGCGGAGTCTGAAGGGCCTCACGACGAACGCCGACGGTGTCCTCCAGCTCCCGAAGATCTACGCGGACGACACCACGGGCACGTTCGTGCTCCGGCTCGTCACCGAGAACGGCGTGAAGCTCGACATCACGCTGACGGTCGCCGCGGCGGCCTGACGGCGAGAGTTCACAGCCGCCCCGCACCACGCCCGCCGAGTGGGCAGTGGTGCGGGGCGGTCGGCTTTCCGGGCGGGGTCCCGGCCGGGATCCTGGGCGGGGCCTGGGCGTCAACGCCGGTTGTTCGTACGGCGCGTGGCCACCGCCGCCGAGGGATCCTCCGGCCAGGGATGGCGCGGATAGCGGCCACGGAGCTCGGCGCGCACCGAGCGGTAGCCGTCCCGCCAGAAGGACGCCAGATCCGCCGTGACCGCCGCGGGCCGGCCCGCCGGTGACAGCAGATGGACCAGCACCGGCACGCCCGCGACTCTCGGCGTCTCGCCCAGGCCGAACAACTCCTGGAGCTTCACCGCCAGTACGGGCTGCGGACCGCCGTACTCGACCCGTATCCGCGATCCGCTGGGCACTTCGATACGTTCCGGAGCCAGCTCGTCCAGCCGTGCCGCGTCACCGCTCGCCCAGGGCAGCAGCCGCCGCAGCGCCTGTCCGGCGTCGATACGTTCCAGATCGGAGCGGCGGCGGGCGCGCGACAGTTCGGGCTCCAGCCAGTCCTCCGTACGGGACAGCAGCGCGGCGTCCGAGACATCCGGCCAGGGCGCGCCCAACTCCCGGTGCAGAAAGGCCAGCCGCTCGCGCAGCCCGTGCGCGTCCCGTGTCCAGCGCAGCAGTCCGAGCCCGTGCCGGGCCAGACCGTCCAGCAGGGCGTGCCGTACGAGACCGGGCTCGGGCCTCTTCAGCGGCCGTACGGTCAGATCCACGGCCCCGAGCCGCTCCACCCGCCGGGCGACCACATCGCCGTCCTCCCAGCGCACCTCGTCGCCCGCCACCCGCAGATGCGCGGCGGCGGTCCGCGCCGTGTCCTCGTCGATGACGGCGGCGAGCCGCACCCGCGCGGACGCGGAGTGCGCGGGCCGGTCCGCGACTGCCACCGCCAGCCACTCCGCACTCCGCAGCCCGGATCCCTGGCCCAGCTCGGCGCCGGTCCCGGAAACCATAAGAAACGCTCCAGCACCACGCGCCCGAGCCACCCGCTCGGGAAAGGCAAGCGCGGTGACGATCCCGGCAACGACATCGTCGGTTCCCGAGCCGACCTGTGGGCCCGAGCCCGAGGAGCCCGAGCCGGACCCGTAGGTCGGGTCCGGACTCCGCCGTGCGTCCGGCTCCGGCCTCTCGCCGTTCGTCGCCGAGGTCAGGCGGCGTACCTCCTGGCGCCAGCGTGTCGCGTATCCGTCGCCGCCTCTGCGGGCCGTGCGCCAGGCCGCCGCCAGATCGTCGCCGTACTCCCTGGGCGGTTCCTCGCTCAGTAGCGCCACCACCTCGGCCGCCCGCCGTGTGCCCACCTCGGCCGTGCCGTCCAGCAGGGCGCGGGCCAGCCGCGGGTGCAGCCCGAGGCGGGACATCCGTACGCCACGGTCGGTCGGCCGTCCGGCCTCGTCCACCGCGCCGATCGCGCTCAGTACGGAACGCGCGGCGGCCAGTGCCCCGGCCGGCGGCGGGTCCAGCAGCGCGAGGCCTTCCGCCGAGGGATCGCCCCAGCACGCCGTCTGGAGCGCGAAGGCCGTCAGATCCGCCACCTTGATCTCGGGCGAGGGGAAGCGGGTGAGACGGATGTCCTCGGCCTCGCTCCAGCAGCGGTAGACCGTCCCGGGAGCCTCGCGCCCGGCCCGTCCGGCCCGCTGCGCGGCGCCCGCCTGGGACACCCGTACGGTCGTGAGCGCGCTCAGCCCGCGCGCATGGTCGGTACGTGGCTCACGCGCCAGCCCCGCGTCCACGACGATCCGTACACCGGGAACGGTCAGACTCGACTCGGCGACGGCCGTCGCCAGAACGACGCGGCGGCGGCCCGGTGAGCTCACGGCACCCGCAGCCGACACGCCCGAGGGGCCAACCGGATCCGACACGCCCGAGGAACCCAGGGAGCCCGAGGAGCCCGCCAGGACCGCGTCCTGTACCGCCGCCGGTGCCCGCCCGTGCACCTGGAGCACCTCGGCGTCCAGCTCCGCCAGCTGTCCCGCCACCCGCCCGATCTCGCCCACACCCGGCAGAAAACAGAGCAGATCACCGTCCCGCTCGGCCAGCGCCCGCCGTACCACCGACGCCACATGCGTCAGCAGCACCGGATCGACCCGCATCCCGTGCGGCGGCCTCACCGGCGATCCCGGCGGCGCCCACACCACCTCCACCGGATACGAGACGTCGCGTGCCGTGACCACCGGCGCGTCGCCCAGCAGCCGCGCCCATCCGGCCGCGTCGGTCGTCGCCGAGGCCGCCACCAGCCGCAGTTCGGGCCGGAGCGCGGCCCGTACGTCCAGCAGGAACGCCGCCACCGTGTCCGCGTCGAGATGGCGCTCATGGCACTCGTCGAGGATCACCGCGTCGACGCCCGCCAGCTCCGGATCCCGCTGGAGCCGCTGGAGCAGCACTCCGGTGGTGACCACTTCCACCACCGTCGCGCGCCCTACCGCACGCTCCCCGCGCACGGTGAAACCCACGCGCTCCCCGACTCGCTCCCCGAGCAGCCACGCCATCCGGCGGGCCGCCGCGCGCGCCGCGATCCGGCGCGGCTCGGCGACGACCACCCGTCGTACGGGACCGTCGCCGAGCAGCCCGGCCAGTGCCAGCGGCACCAGCGTCGTCTTGCCCGTGCCCGGCGGTGCGCACAGCACCGCACAGCCGTGCCCGTCGAGCGCCCGCTCCAGCGCGGGAAGGGCGGTGTGTACGGGCAGGCTGCCGAGGATGTCGTCGCGGATCACCCGCCCAGTGTCGTACGCGTCAGGCCCGTGGGCGTACGTACCATCAGGCCCGTACGTCTCAGTCCGTTCGCGGACCTCAGTCCCGTTCGCAGACGAAGATCGCCGTCCCAGGGATCAGTTTTCCGCGCAGTGGCGACCAGCCGCCCCACTCCTGGGTGTTCCAGGCCGGCCACTCCGGCTCCACCAGATCGACCAGTCGGAAGCCGCCCGCCACCACGTCCCGTATCCGGTCGCCGAGCGTGCGGTGGTGCTCCACATAGACCGCGTGTCCCTGCTCGTCCTGCTCCACATAGGGCGTGCGGTCGAAGTACGAGGCCGACACCGACAGGCCCTCGGGGCCTGGCTCGTCGGGAAACGCCCAGCGGATCGGATGAGTGACGGAGAAGACCCAGCGCCCGCCGGGACGCAGGACACGCCGTACCTCTCGGAACACCTGTACCGGATCGGCGACGAAGGGCATCGCGCCATAGGCGGAGCAGGCCAGATCGAAGGAGCCGTCCCGGAAGGGCAGCGTCCCGGCGTCCGCCTCCACCAGCGGAAATGTCACGGACCGGCCGTCGGCGATACGCAGCGCGTGCTGGAGCTGACGGTGCGAGAGATCCAGCGCCACCGGGCGCGCGCCCTGCCCGGCCAGCCAGCGCGAACACTGGGCGGCTCCCGCGCCGATCTCCAGGACGTCCAGACCGCGCAGCGACTCCGGCGGGCCCAGCAGACCGGCCTCCACCTCGTCGAGGCCCTCGGGGCCCCAGACGAAACGGTCGTCGCCGAGGAAGGTGCCGTGCTCGGTCTGGTAGTCGTCCGCGTTCCGGTCCCACCAGCCGCGATTGGCCCGGCTGCTCTCCGTGGAGCCGCTGTCGCGGCGGGTCGCCTCAGGTTCCTGCGTAGCTTCGGGATCCTGTGGCGTCTCGGGATCCTGTGTCGCCGCGGGTTCCGGGGTCACTTCGGGCTCATGCTCTTGGATCATCGTGTCCGTCGTCGTAGTGTGCTGGCAGTAGCGGTGATGGGCAGCCTCGGACGAGTGTTCTGGCCTCATCAAACGCGGATTGTGCCGGGTATGTGAGGTTCCGCCCCGGGTGTGCGCCTTCGCGCATTGACCGTGCCCGGCTGCCCCCGTATGCTAAAGGTTGCGCTGCGGGCCTGCGCGCCTCAGACGTAGCAGCCGCGCTCGCATCTGTATGAAAGTCTCCTCGGTTGTCGAGGCGCTTCCCTTCTCCGGGCGGCGCTTCCTTGGCTGTCCGGCTTGTACAGGGGCGATACGGGTTCACGGCGTGGCAGTACCTACGACTCAATGTCCGTACCGGAGCCCTTTCCCACATGACGAGCAGCACCGAGACCACCGCCACCACCCCGCAGGTTGCGGTCAACGACATCGGTAACGAGGAAGCCTTCCTCGCCGCGATCGACGAGACGATCAAGTACTTCAACGACGGCGACATCGTCGACGGCGTCATCGTGAAGGTCGACCGGGACGAGGTCCTGCTCGACATCGGTTACAAGACCGAAGGCGTCATCCCCTCCCGCGAGCTTTCGATCAAGCATGACGTCGACCCCAACGAGGTCGTCGCCGTGGGCGATGAGATCGAGGCCCTGGTTCTCCAGAAGGAGGACAAGGAAGGCCGTCTCATCCTGTCCAAGAAGCGCGCGCAGTACGAGCGCGCCTGGGGCACGATCGAGAAGATCAAGGAAGAGGACGGCATCGTCACCGGTACGGTCATCGAGGTGGTCAAGGGTGGTCTCATCCTCGACATCGGCCTCCGTGGCTTCCTGCCGGCCTCCCTCGTCGAGATGCGCCGCGTCCGCGACCTCCAGCCCTATGTGGGCAAGGAGCTCGAGGCCAAGATCATCGAGCTGGACAAGAACCGCAACAATGTGGTCCTGTCCCGCCGTGCCTGGCTGGAGCAGACCCAGAGCGAGGTCCGTCAGACCTTCCTCACGACCCTCCAGAAGGGCCAGGTCCGCTCCGGCGTCGTCTCCTCGATCGTCAACTTCGGTGCGTTCGTGGACCTCGGCGGGGTCGACGGTCTGGTGCACGTCTCCGAGCTGTCCTGGAAGCACATCGACCACCCCTCCGAGGTTGTCGAGGTCGGTCAGGAAGTCACCGTCGAGGTGCTCGACGTGGACATGGACCGCGAGCGTGTCTCCCTCTCGCTCAAGGCGACGCAGGAAGACCCGTGGCAGCAGTTCGCCCGGACCCACCAGATCGGTCAGGTCGTCCCGGGCAAGGTCACCAAGCTCGTTCCGTTCGGTGCGTTCGTCCGCGTCGACGAGGGCATCGAGGGCCTGGTGCACATCTCCGAGCTGGCCGAGCGCCATGTGGAGATCCCGGAGCAGGTCGTCCAGGTCAACGACGAGATCTTCGTCAAGGTCATCGACATCGACCTGGAGCGCCGCCGCATCAGCCTCTCGCTGAAGCAGGCCAACGAGTCCTTCGGCAGCGACCCGGCCTCGGTCGAGTTCGACCCGACGCTCTACGGCATGGCCGCGTCCTACGACGACCAGGGCAACTACATCTACCCCGAGGGCTTCGACCCCGAGACCAACGACTGGCTCGAGGGCTTCGAGACCCAGCGCGAGGCGTGGGAGGGCCAGTACGCCGAGGCGCAGCAGCGCTTCGAGCAGCACCAGGCCCAGGTCATCAAGTCCCGCGAGGCCGACGAGGCCGCTGCTGCCGAGGGTGCTGCCGCTCCCGCCGGCGGTGGCAGTGCACCGGCCGCCTCGGGTGGTGGCTCGTACTCCTCGGAGTCCGCGGACAACTCCGGCGCCCTGGCGTCGGACGAGGCCCTGGCGGCCCTGCGTGAGAAGCTGGCGGGCGGCCAGAGCTGACGCTCCGGCCTCTCCGGTCTCCAGCTGAACAGCTGAATATGGTAAGGCCCGCTCCCTTCGGGGGGCGGGCCTTACGCATGTCCGGACCGGAGGTTCCCTGGCCGGACGGGGCTGGAGGAGGCCGGTCGGATCGGGCCGTCAGGGAGTGACGGAGATATTGGTCAGGCCCTTGCCGCCGGTCACGGTGTTGCTGCTGTAGACGGTGGTGCGGCAGCTCGAACTGCTGTTGGTGACATTGATGGCGAGCTGATTGGCGCCGGTCGAGCCACGGAGGTCCGACTTGTTGGAGCGGAAGACGGTGCCGCAGCCCCAGCCGCTCTGCTGGGTGTGGGTCTCGTAGCCGTTGTTGGTGGTGTTCTTGCCGGTGTTGCCCTCGACCAGGACGTTGTTGCCCTTTACATCGACCCAGGAGTCGTCGTAGTTGGCGCCGGTGAGGCCGTTGCCGTCGAAGGTGTTGCCGATGATGCGCGCGCCGGTGGTGCCTTCCTTGATGTCGACGTTCTCGCCGCCGACGTCCGGGCCGATGGTGTTGTTGAGTATCTGTACGTTGTCGCTGCGGTCGGAGAGTGAGTTGGCCGTGCCGACATACACGCCCTCGCCCATGCCACGGCCGTCGTTGCCGGTGTCGTAGATCCGCGAGTTCCTGAGGATGCCGTCGCTGCTGGACTGACGGAAGTGCACGCCTTCCATGTCCAGGTTGTGCACGGTCACGGAGTCGATCACGACGCCGTTGGCCGCGTCCGCGACGATGCCCTTCTGGGCGTCGGTGAGGGTGATGCCCTTGACGGTCCAGTACGCGGCTCCGTTGAGGTGGAGGGCGTAACCTCCGCCGCCGGTGGTGAGGACGGCGCCGGACGAACCGGTCAGGGTGATCCGCGATCCGGAGGTGCCGGGGGTGGTCGCCTTGAAGTTGCCCTTGTACGTGCCGTTGGCGAGCTGGATGGTGTCGCCGGGCCGGGCCGCGGTGAGGGCCGCCTTGAGTTCGGTGGCCGTGGTCACCTGTATGACCGCGGCGGCTCCGGCGGCTCCGGCCGGCGAGGCGAGCAGAGACAGTCCGCCGGTGGCGAGCACTCCGGCCAGCAGGGCCGGGAGCAGAGTTCGGGTGCGCATGTGGGGTGCCTTCCCGTAGATGTGAAGTTCTCATACATGAACGCTGATCGTGTTTCTGAACCTGCGCTGTCCTGTGACGGTAAGGATGGGATCTGGGCATGTCAAGGTCCAGACCAATACCTATGGGCGAGCCAGACCAACGCCTGTGCGCGGAGGAGGCGGTGAGCGGAGGGCAACGCGTGGGACACACACGCATCTGATGAGCCGTAACAAGCCGTTGCCAAGATCCCGGCACATCTGAACACCGGAAGGGGTAACGGACATGAGTCACGCGCCGAACACCATGACGGGCACAGGCACAGGCACAGGCACAGGCACAGGCACAGGCACGGGCACGGGCACCACCCGCCGCGGATTTCTGCAGCAGGTGGGCATCTCCGGAGGAGCCGGAGCGATGCTCGCCACCATGGGGGCCCTGGGCCTCGCTCCCACCGCCGAGGCCGCGAGCCGCGAACCCGTCTTCCGCGCGCCCCGGAAGGGCGACTTCACCCTCACGGGCCGTGGCGCGGCCAGAGTCGTCATCGTCGGCGGCGGCATAGCCGGGCTGACGGCCGCGTACGAACTGGGCAAAGCCGGCTACGACTGTACGGTCCTGGAGGCCCGGGACCGCACCGGCGGGCGCAACTTCACCGTGCGCGGCGGCGATTCGAACCTCGATCTGTACGGCAACCGCCAGACGGCGCGGTTCAGCGACGGCCAGTATCTGAACGCGGGACCCGCCCGTATCCCGCAGTGGATGGTCACCATGGACTACTGCCGTGAACTGGGCGTTCCCGTCGAGGTGTTCACCAACTCCAACGCCAACGCGTACATCTTCAACGAGAAGACCGGCATGACCGCCCCGGTGCGCTACCGCACCGCCAAGGCCGATGTGTACGGCTATGTCTCCGAACTGCTCGCCAAGGCCGCGGGAAAGGGCGCGCTGGACGGCGAGATCACCGCCGAGGACCAGGAGCGGCTGCTCGAATTCCTCCGTGGCTTCGGGGACATCGGCTCCAGACTCACCTACACAGGCAGCGAGCGCCGCGGCTACAGCGTGGACCCGGCAGCGGCCGGTACTCCGGGCGTCGAACTGGGCCCGGTGCCCTCGGCGTCCGAGGTCTTCGCCAGCGGTGTCGGACGCTACTTCTCGTTCGAATTCGGCTATGACCAGGCGATGCTGATGTTCCAGCCCGTCGGCGGTATGGACCGGATACCGGCGGCGCTGACCAAGGCGATAGGCGGGCACCGGATCAGAACCGGTGCGGCCGTCGAGAAGATCACCGACACGGCGCACGGTGTGACCGTCACCTACCGCAGCGACGGCCGTGTCCGCACCATCGACGCGGACTTCTGTATCGCCGCGCTGCCGCCCAACATCCTCGCCAAGACCGCGCACAATCTCGGCCCGGCCGTACAGACGGCACTGGAGGCCTGCCGGCCCTCGTCGGCAGGCAAGATCGGGCTCGAATACCGCAGCCGCTGGTGGGAGAGCGATCACCGGATCTACGGCGGCATCACCGAGACCGATCTCGATCTGGCCCATGTCTGGTATCCGTCCTACGGCCATCACGGCCGGCGCGGTGTGATCGTCGGGTACTACAACACGGGCGCGTCGGCCGACTCGTACGCCCAGCTCACACCGCGCGAGCGCGAGGCGCGCGCCGTGGCGCAGGGCGTGAAGATCCATGGCGAGAAATACCGCAGCGAACTGGTCTCGTCCTTCTCCCACCACTGGCGGCAGACGCCCTATCTGGAGGCGGCCTGGCACTCCCTGTCCGGCGGGCCCGACGCGCCCGTGTTCGACCCGCTGAACAAGCCCACCGGGCATGTGTACTTCGCCGGCGACCATCTCTCGTACGCCGACGCCTGGCAGCACGGTGCCTTCACCTCCGCGCGCAAGACGGTCACGGCGCTGCACACACGGGTTCTCGCCTGACGGCTGACGTTCCTGACGGCTGACGTTTGTGACATGGGGCGCGGGGAATGCCTGCGCCCCATGACGTGTTCTTCGTTATGAACACGAGGAGGAGCGGTAATCGTGCTTGATCCGCAGGGTTTGTACGAATGGGAGCCCAAGGGCCTGGCCGTCGTCGACATGGCGCTGGCACAGGAGTCGGCGGGCCTGGTCATGCTGTACCACTTCGACGGCTATATCGACGCGGGTGAGACCGGCGACCAGATCGTCGAGAACCTGCTGGAGTCGCTGCCGCACCAGGTGGTGGCCCGATTCGACCACGACAGGCTGGTCGACTACCGCGCCCGGCGTCCGCTGCTGACCTTCCGGCGCGACCGCTGGACGTCCTTCGAGACGCCGACGCTCGACGTACGGCTCGTACAGGACGCGACCGGTGCGCCGTTCCTGCTGCTGTCCGGGCCCGAGCCGGATGTGGAGTGGGAGCGGTTCGCGCTCGCCGTACAGCAGATCGTGGACCGTCTCGGCGTGCGTCTGTCCGTCAACTTCCACGGGATCCCGATGGGCGTTCCGCACACCCGCCCGGTCGGTATCACCCCGCACGGCAACCGCACCGACCTCATGCCGGGGCATCGGAGCGCCTTCGACGAGGCCCAGGTGCCCGGCAGCGCCGAGTCGCTCGTCGAGTACCGGCTGATGGAGTCGGACCACGACGTCCTCGGTGTCGCGGCGCACGTACCGCACTATGTGGCCAGGTCCTCGTACCCGGACGCGGCGCTGACCGCGCTGGAGGCGATCACGGCGGCGACCGGGCTGGTGCTGCCGAGCATCGCGCACTCCCTCCGTACGGAGGCCCAGCGCACCCAGACCGAGATCGAGCGTCAGCTCGGCGAGGGCGACGAGGAACTGGTCTCGATGGTCCAGGGACTTGAGCACCAGTACGACGCCGTCGCGGGCGCCGAGACCCGCGGCAATCTGGTCGCCGAGCCGACGGAGCTGCCGTCCGCGGACGAGATCGGCCGGGAGTTCGAGAGGTTCCTCGCGGAGCGGGAGGGCGAGGGCGGCGGAGCGTGATCTGACCGTCCTGGTGCCCGAGACGCGGAGTGCTTCTGCACGTTCGTGTTCGTGTTTCCGGTTTTCCGTGTTTGCGCTCCTGAGCGCTTTCGGCCGTACGGTGTCCAGCAGCCGCTGGAACCGTGCGGCCGCTCGGTGTCAGGCGCGCTCGGTGTACCGGCAGGGGGACGGTGCAGGGTGACCGCCTAGGTCCTGTCCGGTCGGTTTTCGTGGATCAGCCCGGGGCGTCTGGTGCGGTGCATCGCAAGGCGGAGGATCGGCCTCGTACTGGACGTACTTGGCCGACTCCGACAACGCGGCGAGGTGCCGTGCCAGGCGTTCCGGGCCCACGAAGACCGACCGGACAGGGCCTAGGCTGAGCGCATGCTGAGATTGGGACTCACGGGTGGGATCGGCGCGGGCAAGAGCGAGGTCTCCCGTCTGCTGACCGGTTACGGAGCGGTGCTGATCGATTCCGACCGGATCGCGCGCGAGGTGGTGGAGCCGGGCACGCCGGGGCTGGCGGCTGTGGTCGCGGAGTTCGGTCCGGAGGTGCTCACCGCGGACGGCCGTCTGGACCGGCCCAAGCTCGGCGCGATCGTCTTCGCCGACCAGGACCGACTGCGCGCGCTGAACGCGATCGTGCATCCGCTGGTCCGTGCCCGCTCGGCGGAGCTGGAGAGCGAGGCCGGGCCGGACGCGATCGTGGTGCACGATGTACCTCTGCTGGTCGAGAACGGTATGACCGGGCTGTTCGACCTGGTGGTCGTCGTCGACGCCTCGCCCGAGACACAGCTCGACCGGCTCGTACGGCAGCGGGGGATGGCGGAATCCGAGGCGCGCGACCGGATGGCCGCGCAGGCGACCCGTGAGGAGCGCCGCGCGGTCGCGGATGTCGTGATCGACAACGACGGTCCGCTGGAGCGGCTGGAACCACGGGTTCGCGAGGTGTGGAAGGAACTGACCGAGCGCGCGGCGGCCGGCCGCTGACCGACGGCCGTGCGTCCTGAGCAGGGCGGGGACGTGGGGGCGCGGGGGAGTGCTCGGGCGTGCGCCTTGCGCAGAGGCCGCGCGGGAGTGGTGGAACGCGGGGGTGTGAGATGCAGAGGTGTGACATGCGGGGTGTCGAACAGCGACCGACGCGCTGGCGTTGAAAGCGCGCAGCCAGGGAAGGATGCGAACCGTGCCCGAGAGCCCGGAGACCCACATCATCGACTATCGCGCGGCCGAGCATCTGCTGGCCGCACGGGATCCACGGGGAGCCGTGAAGCTGCTCGACTCGGTGATCGCCGCCCATCCGGAGAACACGGCGGCCCGGCTGCTGCGCGCCCGCGCGTTCTTCGCGGCGGCGCAGTTGCGTCCGGCCGAACTCGAATTCGAGCTGGTACTGGAGCGCGAGCCGGACAACGCCTTCGCGCACTTCGCGCTGGCCCGTACGTTCCAGCGCTCGGGCCGGCCCGAGCAAGCGAAACGACACTTCCGGCTGGCGGCGGCGCTCGATCCCAAGCCGGAGTATCTGAAGGCCGCGCAGTTCGATTCCGACATCCGTGGCGGCGCCGACGACGACACATCGGCGTCGGACGGCTGATCAGTACGGGTCGTACAGGGGCCGGGACTGGGCGTATCCGGGCCAGGCTGTATGAACCTGCCCGCGCGCCGACTGGCCTTTCGCGGTAGGCAATGGGTCACCCGCGGCTCACGGTCTGTGTGTGCCGTCCTCCGGGCCGTCGTCCCAGCCCTTGTCGGGCACCCGGTGCCGGGCGCGGCTGTCGCGGCCGTAGTCCTCGGGCCGACCGTCGGGCCCGTGGTCGGGCTCGTACGGCGGGATGTTCCGACCGGGCTGGTAGTGCGGGCCCTGACGGATATGGCGCACCACCAGGACCAGGTCCGTGGCGACGATCACAAAGAGCACCCCGCACGCGACGGCCCATCCGGTCCGCCCGGCGACCGCGAAGAGGCCGGTCCCGAGGCCGGTCCAGATCAGGCCCCAAATGCTCAACCAGAGCCGCATACGCAGCGGACTGCGCGCGGTGACCGGTTCACTTCCGGTGCGCATGGCTCTCGCACCTCCCACCTGGTGTGTACCCGCGCACGCGGTCGCCGACCCGGCCTGGGGACGAGCGATGTCGAAGAATGTCTCGTCAATGAAGCTCGTCAACCTCGTCAACGAAGCTCGTCAACGACGAAGGTCTCGTCACCTGTGGGGTGGAACCGGGGAACCGGTGCAACAGGCCGCTCGTTCCCGGGACATGAGCGCACCGATGCGTCAAGGACATCAAGGCACCGGCCCGGGAGCCATCACCCCGGACGGCTGCGCCGTCGATCTGTACTCCCGGCTCTCCGTCGGCACCGAGCCCGAGGTGATCGCGGCAGCCGTGCCCGCGGGCGCCTCGCTGCTGGAGCTGGGCTGCGGAGCGGGCCGGGTCACTCATCCGCTGGTGGAGCGCGGCTTCGCCGTGATGGCCGTGGACGAGTCCGCGGAGATGCTGGAACACATACGTGGCGCTCGTACGGTACGGAGCCCGATCGAGTCGCTGGAGCTGGACGAGACGTTCGACGTGGTGATGCTCGCGTCGTATCTGGTGCACACGGGCGAGCACCAAATACGGGACGGCCTGCTGCGCACCTGTCGCAGACATGTCGCCGACGACGGCTGCGTGCTGATCCAGCGCGAAGGGCTCGACTGGCACACCGCGGTGCCTCGGGAGCGGGTGGATCCGGCCGGTTACACGGTACGGATCGTGTCCTCCGAGCCCATCGGGGACGGAGTGGACTCCGTACACGCCGAGTACATATTCCCGGACGCCCGCTGGACGCAGACGTTCCGGTCGCGTGAGCTGACGAAGGAGGCCTTCGAAGGGTATCTGGACGCGGCGGGACTGGCGGTCGACCGCTATCTGACGGACGACGGTACATGGGTGCGGGCCGTGCCGAAGTAGCCCACCGACGGACGATGGGGTACGCGGTCAGTGAACGATGCTGTAGCTGTGCCAGGGACCTGAGTCCGGGGCGATCACATCGGTCAGTGTGGTGGCGATATACGTCGTGTGGTCGCCGGTGCAGTTCGCTGTCCGGTACATCATGAGGTCGACGAGCGTACGGTTCGTGAGCTCGACGGCTCCGGGCGAGGTCAGCCGGTGGCAGCCTCTGACCAGTGGGTTGGACACCTGGACCTCGTGATGCTGCTCCGTCCGATAGGCGATGGTGCCCACCGCGTTCCGGCCGAGGCCGGAGCAGCCCGCGAGGGAGAGGGACAGGAACAGTGCCCCGGCGGCGATGCCGAGGGGGCGCCGGTGGTCGGTCACGGACATGGGCGGTCCTGGTCGGCTCGTCGGTGGTCGGTGGTGGGGGTCGGTTTGTCGGGGTCGGCCGGAAGAAGCCCGGTGCACGCCCGGTGCTGGTCACACTGCCGGATCCGCGGCGCCACGGCACGAGATGCGCGGCCGGCCGTGGTAGCCGGTCACCGGTCGGTATTCCGCTGCCTCGGTCGGCTACTGGCCCGTAGAAGCCTGTTCCCGGTTCTCGACCGTCGGGTCATACAGGGCATACCGTGGGTATTAACACCTCGCTCCGGCGTCAGGGGGACCCATCATGGTCCAGGAACTGGTCATAGCGGTCATAGCGGCGATATGTGCCCTGGGGTTGTACGGGATGTCCGCCGCGCGGGTCATCAAGCAGTACGAACGAGGTGTGGTCCTACGGCTGGGCCAGCTCCGCGAGGGTGTTCGAGGGCCCGGATTCACGATGATCGTCCCGTTTGTGGACAAGCTGCACAAAGTCAATATGCAGATCGTGACGATGCCCGTGCCCGCACAGGACGGCATCACACGGGACAACGTCACCGTCCGCGTGGACGCGGTGATCTACTTCAAGGTCGTGGACGCGGCGGACGCGGTGATCCGTGTCGAGGACTACCGGTTCGCGGTCTCGCAGATGGCACAGACATCGCTGCGGTCGATCATCGGAAAGAGCGATCTGGACGATCTGCTGTCCAATCGCGAGAAGCTGAACCAGGGTCTGGAACTGATGATCGACAGCCCGGCGATCGGCTGGGGCGTACAGATCGACCGGGTCGAGATCAAGGATGTGTCCCTGCCGGAGACGATGAAGCGGTCGATGGCGCGTCAGGCGGAGGCGGACCGTGAGCGCCGTGCGCGGGTGATCAACGCGGACGCGGAGTTGCAGGCGTCGAAGAAGCTCGCTGAAGCGGCCAAGCAGATGTCCGAACAGCCCGCCGCGCTTCAGTTGCGACTGCTCCAGACCGTGGTGGCGGTCGCCGCCGAGAAGAACTCGACGCTCGTGCTGCCCTTCCCGGTCGAGCTGCTGCGTTTCCTTGAGCGGGCCACGCCGGCCGAGGCGGCGCAGGCCGTGCGGGCCGTCTCGGGCGGCCCGGTGTCGTCCGCGGTTCCGTCTGCTCTGGGAGGAGCGCGGACGGAACCGCGGATCCCGTCCGAGTCCGCGGAGCGCTCCGAGGCGCCTGATGTGTCCGATGCATCGACCGTCGAGGCAGAACCGGAGTCAGAAGCTCCGCTGGAGACATCGCCGCCTGGAGCAGGCCCCGGCCCGGTCGGTGAGGCCTCATCGAGTCAGAAGCCCGTGCCGACCCAGCCGCGCGCCTGATTCCCCGTCCTCCTGATGCTCCGTCCTACCTCCCTGAGCTGCGAAAACGTCGCTCAGGGACCGGCTGTCAGACCCCCCGCCTAGACTCGCAGAGGTAATCGGATCTTGCGCGGGAAGGAGCCGACGGTCGTGGCGCAATTCGTTCATACCTTGACAGAACCGGCCCTGCATGCCACGCCTGCCGTGGTGACCGCCGGGCTCACGCGCTGTGCGGGCGTCTTCCTGCCCGCAGGACTGCCGCGCGAGGGACGGGTGGCCTTCTGGGCTCCGGAGGGCGAGCTGCCCATGGCGACGGCGGACGGTGGTACGGGAGACGACAGGACGGCGGGCAGTACGGGGGAGCTGACCGTCGTACGGAGCCATGGTGACGGAGTCCGTACGGCGACCGTTCCCGCCGTGGTGCTGCCCGTCGTGGACGCTGTTCCGCTGCTCGTCCGTGCCCGGCGCGACAAGGCGGCACATCCGGCCGCCGCCTGCTGGGGCGCCGCCGCGCTCCATGCGCTTCAGCTCGTCGCGCGCGGCCGGCTGCTGCCCGGTCTCACCGCGTCCGACCATGACGCCTGGCGGGCGGGCCCGCTCGACGCCGACGACATCGCGCAGCTGCGGGCCATCGCGGCGGCCATGCCTCCCGAGGCACACGCCGTACCGATCCCGGGGCCGAGTCCGCTGCGACTGCCCGATCCGGAAGCCCTGGTGAGGGCGTTCCTCGACGCCGTGGCCGACTCCCTGCCGCGTACGCCGGCCGCCGCGTACGCGGCGGGAGCGCCGTTCGCGGCCCGAGCGGCCCAGCATCTGCCGCACGCCCGTACGTGGGCGGCGGAGGCGGCGGCAGGTATGGACGCGGGAGTGCGGGTCTCGCTGCGGCTGGATCTTTCCGCGTTCGACCTGTTCGACCAGGCGGGCGCGGGAACGGATGCAGACGTCGACGCGGATACGGGTTCGGGCTCCGGCGCGAGCGCAGGCGTGGGCTCCGATTCCGGTGTCCGTGCCGGCGCCGAGCAGGACGGTGTCGTACGGCGGGCCGGGACCGCCCTCGTACAGATCCACAGCCTGGCCGACCCGACTCTGGTCATCGACGCGGCCGGGCTCTGGGCGGGCGCCGGCGACGAGAGCTTCGGTCCGCGCGCCCGGATCGACGCGATGCTCGCCCTCCGCCGTGCCGCGCGCGTCTGGACGCCGCTCGCCCGGCTGCTGGAGCGTGATGTCCCGGACGCGCTGGCGCTCTCCGAGGACGAGCTGTACGACCTGCTCGGCCCGGGGGCCGCCCGGCTCGCGGCGGCGGGCGTCGCCGTTCACTGGCCCAGGGAGCTGGCCCGTACGCTCACGGCCGCCGCGGTCGTACGTCCCGCGCCCGGTTCGGCCACGGACGGCACACCGTTCTTCGACAGTGAGGAACTGCTCAAGTTCAACTGGCAGTTGGCGCTCAACGGCGATCCGCTCAGCGAGGCGGAGATGGACGCGCTCGCCGAGTCGCACCGCCCGATCGTGCGGCTGCGCGACCAGTGGGTGGTGGTGGATCCCGCGCTCGTCCGTAAGGCGCGCAAGCGTGAGCTGGGGCTGCTGGAGCCGGTCGACGCGCTGGCCGTCGCCCTCACCGGTACCACCGAGGTGGACGGCGAGACGGTGGAGGCCGTCCCGACGGGCGCGCTGGCGGCCCTGCGCGACCGGCTCATCGGAGACCACGGCACCGTTCCCCAGCCACCGGCCCTCGCCGCCACGCTCCGCGACTACCAGCTACGCGGTCTCGCCTGGCTGGATCTGATGACCTCGCTCGGCCTCGGCGGCTGCCTGGCGGACGACATGGGCCTCGGCAAGACGGTCACGGTCATCGCCCTGCATCTCCACCGGGCCCGTAAGGACCCCACGCTGGTCGTCTGTCCTGCCTCCCTCCTCGGCAACTGGCAGCGGGAGATCAACCGCTTCGCGCCCGGGGTGCCCGTGCACCGCTTCCACGGCGCGGGACGCAGCCTGGACGATGTGGCGGGCGGCTTCGTACTGACCACCTACGGCACGATGCGCGGCAGCGCCGACGCGCTGGCCGGGCACACCTGGGGGATGGTCGTCGCCGACGAGGCCCAGCATGTCAAGAACCCGTTCTCGTCCACCGCCAAGGCGCTCCGTACGATCCCGTCGCCCGCCAGGATCGCGCTGACCGGCACTCCCGTGGAGAACAATCTCTCCGAACTGTGGGCGCTGCTCGACTGGACCACTCCTGGTCTGCTGGGCCCGCTCAAGGCGTTCCGGTCGCGGCACGCCAGAATTGTGGAGAACATCGAGAACGCGAAGAGCGCCAGCGTCAAGGATGTGGAGAACGCGGACGCGGTGGAGCGTCTGTCCCGGCTCGTACGGCCCTTCCTACTGCGCAGAAAGAAATCCGACCCCGGCATCGTGCCCGAGCTGCCGCCCAAGACGGAGAGTGATCATCCCGTCGCCCTCACCCGGGAACAGGCCTCGCTCTACGAGGCAGTCGTCCGCGAGACGATGGCGGCCATCGAGGAGGCGGAGGGCATCGCACGCCGCGGTCTTGTGATGAAGCTGCTCACCGCGCTCAAACAGATCTGCAACCATCCCGCGCAGTATCTGAAGGAGGACGCGGCCCGGCTGACCGGCCGCTCCGGCAAGCTTGCCCTTCTGGACGAACTGCTGGACACGATCCTCACGGAGGACGGCTCGGTGCTGGTCTTCACACAGTACGTCTCGATGGCGCGGCTGCTC
The DNA here is from genome assembly GCF_042732975.1 of Streptomyces sp. NPDC059743. Classification (NCBI taxonomy): domain Bacteria; kingdom Bacillati; phylum Actinomycetota; class Actinomycetes; order Kitasatosporales; family Streptomycetaceae; genus Streptomyces; species Streptomyces sp. NPDC059743. Next base: position 251,637 of record NZ_JBHWGS010000006.1, read on the forward strand.
TCCGCCCATCTCACCTCCCGTGCCGTCCCGTCCCAGCTCCTCCACGGCGGTACTCCCGTGGCCGAGCGCGAGCGCATGGTGGACCGGTTCCAGTCCGGCGAGATCCCGGTCTTCCTCCTCTCCCTCAAGGCCGCGGGCACCGGTCTCAATCTCACCAGGGCCGGGCATGTCGTCCACTTCGACCGCTGGTGGAATCCGGCCGTGGAGGAGCAGGCGACGGACCGCGCGTACCGTATCGGCCAGACCCAGCCCGTCCAGGTCCACCGGCTGATCGCGGAGGGCACGGTCGAGGACCGGATCGCCGAGATGCTGATGTCCAAACGGGCGCTGGCCGATGCCGTCCTCGGCTCGGGCGAGGCGGCCCTGACCGAGCTGACCGACCGTGAACTGGCCGATCTGGTGTCCCTGAGGAGGCTGTCATGACGGCTCGCCACGCCTGGGACACACCTCCCGCCCCGGACACACCTCGCGCCTCGGACGCTCCGCTCACACCGGACACCATCGGCACCACGCACACATCCAAGGCCTCACGTGGCGCGCGGGCCGGCCGCAATGCCCGTGCGGCGCGTGCTCCGCGGCATGACGACCGTCGCCGTACGTTCCCGGCCCTGCCGCCCAGGCCCGGCGCGGCGGGCGACTTCGCCGCGACCTGGTGGGGCAACGCCTGGGTGGAGTCGATGGAGGACACCGCTCTGGACACGGCGCGTCTCCAGCGCGGCCGTGCCTACGCGGGCCGAGGCCTTGTCGACGCGATCACTGTTACGCCCGGCCGGGTCATGGCCTATGTGCACGGGACCAGGCCGCGGCCGTACCGTACGGAGATCCGGCTCCGTGTGCTCGAAGAGTCCGACTGGGAGGAGCTCCTCGACACCGCGGCGGCCCGTCCCGACCACATCGCGGCCCTCCTGGACAAGGAGATGCCGCACGCCCTCGCCGCGTCGGCCGACCTCCTGCCGTCGGCGGGCGATCTCACTCCCGACTGCTCCTGCCCGGACGACGGTTACCCGTGCAAGCACGCCGCCGCTCTCTGCTACCAGACGGCGCGGCTCCTCGACCAGGATCCCTTCGTCCTCTTTCTGATGCGTGGCCGTGGAGAGAGCGAAGTCCTCGCCGACCTGACCCGCCGCAACGCCACCCGCTCCGCCGCCGAGCGGACCTCGGCCGCACCGGCCATGCCCACGGTCCCGGCCGAAACCGCCCTTCGGCCGAGGTCGCTCCCGGCGCTTCCACCGCCGTTCCCGGTGCCCGCGGTGCCCGGCCGCCCGCCGGTCTATCCGCAGGTGCCCGGCGCGCCCGATCCGCTCGCGCTCGATCTCCTCGCCACCGAGGCGGCGGCCCGCGCGCACACGTTCCTCACCACCGGTCTCGATCCGGTCGGCGCCCTCACTCCCTGGCAGGACGCGGTACGTCTGGCCGCCGTCCATCCCGGTTCCGGACTCACCGCCTCCTCCCGCGCCCTCTACCGCGATCTGGCCGGCGCCCTGGACCGTACTCCCACCGATCTGGCCCGCGCCGTGGCCGCCTGGCGCCAGGGCGGCCTCGCGGGACTCGCCGTACTGGAAGAGCCCTGGGATCCGCCCGCGGGCCCCTTCGACCGGGCGCGCCCCGCCTTGGCCGCCGCGGACTTCCCGCACTTCCGGCCTTGGCGCAACCAGCTCTCCACGCCCTCCCTCCAGCTTCGCTTCGGTCGCGACGGCCTCTGGTACGGATACGAGTCGGACCGCGACCGCGAGGACTGGTGGCCGCGCGGCACCCCGGACACGGACCCGGTCGGCGCGCTCACCGCGCTGCTCGGCAGGTGACCGGTAGGCTCGTTTCTCCATATCGATCAGCGGTCCAAGGGGGCACGGTGGAAGCCGAGTTGGTGGCACTGGCGACAGCAGGCGCGACGGCGCTCGTCCAGCAGATGGCGACGGACGGCTGGACGCGGGTACGGGACCGGGTGGTCGGATTCTTCGCCGACCGGGGCTCGGCGTCCCCGGAATCGATCGAAGCCGAACTGGAGACCGCACGCGCCGAACTGACCACGGCGCAGCAGGACGGCGACGAGCAGACGGCCGACGACCTCCGCGCGGAATGGCGCAACCGTCTGCGCCGCACACTGCGCGCCGACCCCGAGGCCGCCGCGGAACTGCGCGCGCTCGTGGACGAGTTGACTCCGACGCTCCCTGCCCAGCAGGTCGGTGACGTATACAACACGATCAGCGGCGGCACCCAGCACGGCACGGTCGTCCAGACCGGCACGATCGGCGAACTGCACATCGGCGGACAGGGCTGAGGAGATGACCGACGGGGGGAACAGCGTCAGCGGCGGCACCCAGCACGGCTTGGTGCAGGCGAGCCGGATTGGCGAAGTAAATCAGCATTTCCACTTCGGCGGCCAGGACAACGCCGACCCGGGGCATCAGCTTCCTCTGGACAACGGCGTGTTCGAGAACAGGAGAGCACAGACCGACCGGGTGTGGCGGGAGCTCGACGAGCGGGCGAAGTCCGCCCAGCCCGAACACCCCTTGGTCGTCGCCTTCACCGGGGTGAGCGGAATCGGCAAGACGGCTCTGGTCATTCACCTCGCCCATAAGCTGAAGGACCGCTTCCGGGCGGCCTACATCGACCTGGACGAATGGCGCACGGCCGGCTCCATCGACCACGAGGCGTTGCTGAAGCACCTGCTCCGCTGGCTCGGAGTGCGGGACGGCCGGCCTTCGTCGGAGTACCGGCAATTAGTGGGCCAGTACAGGGAGAAGACCCAGGGGGCGCGGCTGGCGCTCGTCCTCGACAATGTATGGTCCGCCGACGAGATCCGGACCCTGCTGCCGGTGTCGGCCGAAGCGGTGGTCCTGGTCGCGAGCCAGGAGCGGCTCTCCGGACTGGAGTCGCAAGTCGCGCACGAACTCGCGCTGGGGCCGTTGTCACCCGAGCACGGCTCGGCAGTCCTCCAGAAGCTCAGCGCACATGTACGGCCTGGTGAGTCCGCGCAGACGCTGATCCCGCTCGCCCAGCTCTGCGACGGCTTCCCGATCGCCCTGCATGTTGCGGGCCAATTGCTGTTCAAATACCCGCGCAGACGGCTGGAACGGATCGTCGCGGACCTCACGGAGGACCTCTACGAGAAGGGGCTGCCCGTGGTCGAAGCGGTGTGGAACGCGGCGTACGCCACGCTCGACCCGCCCGCGGCCCGGCTCTACCGGCTGATGCCGCACCACCCCGGTTACGACATCACGCTCGACGCCGCCACGGCCCTGCTCGGGACGGGCCTTGACGACGGGGAGGACGGGCTCGACGGACTGACGAACGCGGGACTGCTGGCCCTCTCGCCACGCGTGGGCCGGCGGCGGATGCACAGCCTGCTCCGTGCCCACGCCGTCCGCTGCGCCAACCGGCACGGCGATCCGGCCGAGACCGAGGAAGGGCTGCGCCGGCTGCTCGTCTGGTACCGCAGGCAGGCGGAGCGCGCCGACCGGACCATCGGTGCGAAAAGGATGCGTATGGCCGAACCGGTTCCGGAGCTTCCGTATGCTCCCGATGTGCCGTTCGCGAGTGCGGCGGAGGCCGGAGCCTGGCTCGACACGGAGCGCAAGGCGCTGTACGGACTCGTGCGGATCGCGAGCGACTTGGGCGAGGACAGGCACGCCTGGTCCCTCTGCGAACCGCTCTGGAAGCACTACGAGGACCATGACAATCACGAGGACGCGATCCGCGCGTTCGAGACCGGCCGGGACTGCGCACAGCGCGACGGCGCGGCCCAGGCGTTGATCCGGATGCGCTGCCAGCTCGCCCAGGCGCTCTGGAGTGCCGGCCGGGCGGTGGACGCGGACGCGGAGACACGGCAGGCGGTGCTCTCGGCGGAGTCGGTCGTGCCCGGGGAGAAGCTCCATGCCTCGGCCCTGGAGTTCCGGGGCAAGTATCTTGCCTGGCGCGGACAGTCGGACGAGGCCGTCCCGTACTTCCAGCAGTCGCGCGACATCCATCTCACGATCGAGAATCCCTATGGCGTACTGCTCCAGAGCTTTTTGGTCGGCCGTACGCTGCGTGCTGCAGGCCTGCTGACCGAGGCCGAAGCGGAGCTGGAGGCCGCGCGCCGACTGGCCGTGGACCAGGACCGGGTTCGTATGATCGGCCGGGCGGCGGCCGAACTGGCCCGTACCCACCGCGCACTGGGCCGCACAGCCAAGGCCGTCGCTGCGTACGAGGAGGCTCTGGTCCATGAGCGGGCGCGGGGATCCGTCCACGACCAGATCGCGCTGCACGACGAACTCGCCGGAGTGACGGAGGAGTCGGGCGACCTGGAGGCGGCCGAGCGGCACCGTGTCCGCGCCCGCGAACTGCGTATTGAGGTGGGCATGGAGTCGGATCACGAAGACTGACGACGCGCCGACGGTCATAGCTCGGTGTACGCGTCGGCCTCCGTCGCGTACGCCACTAGGACCCGCACCGGGCGGCCACCCACCATGCAGTCGAGGGCTGCGGGCAGGGCCGGGCTCGGGTTGGTGTCGAGCCAGCCGTGGACGGCGGAGAGCACGGCCGCGGCATCGGGCCGTACCAGCGGCCCGGTTTGCGAAGGGCCGGCCGTGATGCTCACCGCCAGCAGCGCCGAGCGGTCGCGTCGCAGTATGCAGCGTTGGTGCGAGAGCACGGCCGCCGCGGTGCGGCATGCGGGGTAGTGCTCCAGGATGTAGGAGGTCCAGCTGTCCACCGTCCATACCACGTCGGATCCGTATGGTTCCCGGGCGGTCTCGACGCGCGCCCGCCGGTGGATGAGCCCGGCGCTCCGCATCTCTTGCGTTGTGGAGTGACCGTCCTCTGCGGACACATGCCCTCCGTGCGGACCGCTGTTCAGCGGATACCGCGCCACGGAGACTTCGTTGCCTCCTACCTCGACGCGCACGCGCGCCGCGAACGCCGACGGCCGCTGTCGGGCGATCCTGGGGACCGGCAGAGGGCGGACCGCGACCGGTCCGGGAGGCGGTTCGAGCCCGAGGAGCCGGTAGCAGCGCGTACGCAGCAGCTCCAGTGAACGCCCTTGCTCGGCGAAGGCAGCGGCGGCGAGGCCGCTGGTGTCACCCGTACGGTGCGTGGCGACGGCGGTGTCGATCTGCGCGGCGAGCGGCCGGTCGACCGCCAAACGCGGTACGCGCGCCAGGAGTTCGGCCATGGGACTGGCCGGGAGCAGTTCCGTACCGCCTTCGTAGCAGCCGATCAGCGGCCGGTCCAGGGCCGCGGGATAGAGCGCGGTGGATCCGTGGTCGGTCAGCACGCAGTCGGCGGCGGTGAGGAGGGCCGCCCACTCCTCGTACGGCCGCGCGAGCAGCAGTCCGGCGGCCAGCGCGGGCGCGAGCCGCTGCCGCAGGGCGAATTCGCCCAGTCGGCTGTGGACGTTGGGGTGCAGAACGAGAGCGACCTGATACGCGTCGTACGGCAGCTCGGCGGTCAGCCGGCCCGGCAGCTCCGGCAGGCGCTCCGCCAGCGACTCGGGTCCCCAGGTGGAGACCACGGCCACCAGCCGCCGCCCGCCCGTGCCCAGCGCGTCCCGGTACCGCTCCCGGCGGGTACGGGACGCCAGCATCCGGTCCAGCGTCGGATCCCCGACGACGGCCGCTCGCCCGGCCACCGCCGTCGACTCCTGGGCGAGCCGCGCCAACTGGCCGGGATGCGCGAGGGCATGCAGCGAGGCCAGTGGCGATCCGTTACGTAGGAGCTGGCGCGGATGCAGTCCGGAAGCGGAGTCGTCCACGGACGAACGAGGGAGCCGCTTGTTGAACCCGGCGCCGTGCGGCAGCAGTACGAGCGGTCCGGGCAGCTCATGGAGCGGACCGTTGGGACTCGCTGCCACCACGAGATCATGCCCGCCGCGCACGGCCTCCGCCCAGGGAACGGTCCGCGCCCCGGCACCGTCGAGCGCGACGAGCGCGTCTGTACTGAAGTCGGACCCGGGGACGAGGGTGAAGAGCGGCCGGACACGGTGATCCCCGGCGAAGACGGGAAGCGCGTCGAGCAGACGGTTCAGCGCGGTCGCGGACCGTACGGCAAACAACACCGTCCGCCGGACCCGCTGCCCGCTGCCCGCTGCCCGCTGCCCGCTGCCCGCTGCCCGCTGCCCGCTGCCCGCTGCCCGCTGCCCGCTGCCCGTTTCAGGATCCTTAATCCTACTTTGGGTGAGGCTTCGGGGTATACCTTTCTCCCAGGTCGGCGAGGGTTCTCCGGGAAGGTGAGACGGCACGGCCGGAGACTCTACCTTCCGGCGTTTCCGGCTCACTTCTGATTCCTGGCAACCTGCGCTACACAGACATCGCGTCCTGTACGGCAGGCTGGACGAGTTCCCGCAACTTCGCCCGAGTCTCCGCATCGGTCGAATAGATGACTGTTCCGACCATCCCGCGTGTCAGCAGTACCTTGTAGGTGTTGCGGATCAGCTGATCCACCTCGTCATCCGGTGTGGACCTCCTGAACACCGGGTCCTGCGAAGCCGTTCGGTTGATGACCCAGTGGTCGTTCCGCCACACCAGATCCGGTCCGATGATGACGCCGCTCCAGTCGTACTCGAAGCCCTGGGCCGTATAGACACAGCCGACCTGCCCGAAGCCGGCCGGGTCCGTGGCCCAGAGCGCGGCCGGGGGCGCTCCTGCCACCGCTCGGTCGCCGTACACATTCCATGGCCGGGCCCAGTCGCCGATCACGACATCGGCCGGGAGCGCCTGGCCCGGCGCGGTCTTGGTCGTCCACTTCCAGCAGTAACCGGCGGACATACGCGCGCCGTACCCCTCCGAGCGTCGCTCTTCGAGGAATTCCTCCATCTCCTGAGGACTCTCCGCCACCATGAGCTGCATCTTCGAGTCCGGCTCCCAGCGCGTAGAACCCCCTTTCTCCAGTCCCAGAAGCCGCAGCACCCACTGCAGATACGCGTCGCTGCCGCCGCAACGGAACTGGCCGTCGAGATCCACCACCGTGCAGTTCAGCCCCTTGGCCGCGGCCTCGTCTCTGATCTTCTCCACCGAACCCATCTCACCCGGACGCACAACCTGGTGCTCGTCCAGCAGGAAGACCGGTACACGAGCGGCGTCGATCAGCTCCACCACCTGGGCTTTGCCCGTGCGATGGGCGGCCGGCGTGTAGCGGTTGGCCGATGTCACCCGCATTCGATGCGCCTCGTCGCAGATGAGCACGTCCAGTGCGTTGCGCTCGGCGGTCATGAAGCTGTTGAAGTACTTGAAGAGTTCCTGGACTTCGCGCTTCCGGGCGCCCGCGACCTTCCGCATGGTCTTGGTGAAGGACGCGGAACCGGTGGCGTGCAACGCGGTGCGTCCTTGCCGGTACAACTCGCCGAGCAGGGACAGTGCGATGACGCTCTTCCCGCTGCCCGGTCCGCCGGTGATGACGATGACCTGCTTGTGGTCGGACTGCCGTGAGTTCCGTACGGCCTTCAGCACCAGCTCGTAGGCCAGTTTCTGTTCGCTCAGCAGACGGAACTGTTCCCGGTCGCGGATCTCGTCCGCGGCGACGGCGATGAGCTGGGTGGAAGGTTTGATTTTCCCTGCCTGGAGTTCGTCTGCCGCGAGGGCGCCGGATTCCGGAGCGAGGTGGTCTTGGAGAAAGGCGATGAACTGTCCACGCTTGTCCCCGGTGAAGAGTCGGCCCCTCTCACTCTGCCCAGCGATATCCAATGAGCCGGCCCCGAACTCCGTCGCATTGTGCAGGTACGCGGCTCCGGTGATCCGGTGTTCCTTCTTGTCGAGTGCTCCGTTGAACTGAGCGAGATAGTCGCAGTATCCACGGACCTGCTCAATCGGATTGAGCTTGAGGTTCGTGTACATTCCGGCGACCTGGCACAGATTCGGCGCTTCCTCGTCGGGGTGGGCCTCGGTCCATTGCTTCAGCTCGATGACCACGTAAGACGGTTCACGGGTCTTCGGGTGCACTCCGGCGAGCACCGCGTCGGCGCGCTTGCTGGTGAGCGGCAGCGTGTACTCCAGCATGATCTCGACATCACCCAGCCCAGCTTCCAGCAGCGTGTTCACCAAGGCGGGAAGGGAGTGCTTCCATGACCGGATCTCGCCCGGGCCGGGCTTATGCCCGTGCACATGAAAGAAACGGTCCACCATATGGAAGTACAGTGCTTCGGACTGAATTTGGGCGGCGACGGAAGCGACGGATTCGCGGATCAGCAAGGAGAGCCCCCAGGCAGCACGTAGTGGCTGGAGCGGGTGGGGGCGTGTCCCTTGCAGTCCGTTCGGGCGTTGCCCGTCAGGAGCGGAAGCCCGGCGGGCCGCGTGGATGTCGATGTCAACTGTAGCTCGGTCATTCGTTGTGATTTCCGCCTTTCGGGGCGAGGGCCGGCGTTCGGCGGCACACGGCCCCCGCCCAAGTCCTTGCGGCTACTTACTGCGCCACCAGGGCCTCAGGAAGTGGCGGAACATCGTGGCCAGCGCCCCGATGATCTGAGCCCGGTCGGCCGAGCGGCTGTTCCGGAGAGCCGAACCGGCGATTCTGCTGATCGTGATGCAGACGAAAGCGCAGCAGGTCATTACTGCCATCGCGGTGAGACACCACGCGAGAACGATGTAGTCGGACAGCACAGCATTCCCTTCGGACACCTGTGTCGGCGCATAAAGGAGGAACGATTCTCCGTGATGCGGACACAGCCATCGGGTGAGGAGGTCGGATCAGGCGGAGAGGGCGTGGGCGCGAGTCAGCGGTGCTGTGCGGCCCCTGCGACCTGAATGCTGTCCGAGTGCCGACGGCGAGGAGAGGCGAGTGGATCTCGCATGGTGGCCGTCGAGAGAGAGGCAAGACACGTGCGTGCTCCAGATGTAGGCGGAGAGCGTATCCCGTGCGGGAAGCTCGTTGATGCCGAAGATCGTTCGAAACTCTACGCAGTTGATCCGACCGTGACAAGAAGGTTCTCTCAGTTGATCGAAATCTTCTGTTGCGTGCGGTCGTACGCCCTCTCGTGCTGCCCACCGAGTGGCGCGGCCTCCGACGGCCGTGATGGTGGCGCGAAGGAGACACGCCACTCAGTACACGAGCGCTCCTTGGTGGCAGAACAGCTGTGGCCGCCCTCGGAACACTGAGGGCGGCCACAGGAATCGCCACGGTGAGCGGTACCCGCTCGTAGGGCGATGTCTGTTTCGAGGGCGTAAGTAGGCGCGGGCCGGTGAGCGATATCACTGACTGCTGACCGCCGCCGAGATGGAGAGCCTGCCGCGTCAGGGGATGAGGATTCTCCGAGTCCTCAACGCGGCAGGCTTCGTCCGCTGTTCTGTTGCCTCATGGCCCGACAGGCCTGTCGACCGCTCAGGCCGCTCGTCCGTCAGGCTGTTGGGGTGGTCAGGCCGTGTGGAGAGTCAGGCCGTAGCGGTTCAGGATTTCGTTGACCGGCTGGTACCAGGTCTCGCCGCCGCTGCTGCAGTTGCCCCAGCCGCCCGAGGTGACGCCCTGGGCCTGGTCGCCGCTGATGAAGGAGCCGCCGGAGTCGCCGCCCTCGGCGCAGACGCTCGTCTTGGTCATCTGGTGGACGGCGCCCTGGCTGTAGTTGACCGTTTCGTTCTTGGCCAGGACATTGCCGCAGCGCCAGTGGGTCGTGGAGCCGGAGCGGCAGATCGAGGCGCCGATCGGGGCCTCGTTGGAGCCGCGGACGAGCTGGTCGGAGACGCTGCCCCAGCCGAGGACCACGGGGACGGTCCACCAGCCGCTGCCGACGTTCACCCATGCGTAGTCGTTGTCGGGGAAGGACGATCCCTGGAAGTTGCCGATGTACGAGCCGTCCCAGCCGCTCACGCCGGCGCCCGGCTGGCCGCAGTGGCCGGCCGTGACGAAGCCGCCGTAGACGGAGAAGCCGATGGAACAGCGGACATTGCCCGTGTAGTACGGGTCGCCGCCGACGGTGCCCGCGGCGAAGGTCTGCGGAGCCTTGGCGGTCTCCTCGACCGTGACGGGACCGGCCTGCCGGGCCCGGGCGAGGAAGCCCTGGACATCGTTGTCGTTCTTCTGCGCGGCGACGACGTTCACGACGACCTTGTTGGCCTTGGGGTCGACGTGCCAGCTCGCGACACCGGCCGGCGCGGAGAGCGCGTCGATCTTCGCCTTCGCCGCGTCGAGCTGCCGTGCGCTGTGCTTGACCAGCCGTACGGTCGCGCCGGTCGCCCGTACGGCGTCGGCCTTCCCGGTGCTGGTGACGGCGACGGTCAGCGTGCCGCTGTCCGCGTTGAACCAGGAACCGCCGTACGACGATCCCGCCGCGCGCCGCGCCTTTCCGTCGACGGCCGTCGCGGTCTTCTCCGCCGCGAGACGCGCCTCGGCCTGGCTCTTCGTCAGGCCCAGGTCCTTCTGCATCGCGGAGAGCAGACCGGCGGAGGCCGGTGCTTCGGAGACGGTGGAGGGGGCCGCCGCCGCGGGAACGAGGCCGGCGGTGGCCCAGGTTCCGAGGATGAGGAGTGCGGACAGACCGGTGCGTATCACTGTCGTGCGTCTCAAGGGATTGGCCCTTCTGGTTGTTCCAGCATCGTGGGGGTGGAACGTGGAACAGTGACCGGCTGAGAGCGCTCTCAGCCCGTATCAGCCGGAGCGTAGCCGAGGATCATGAACAGGTCCATGCCAATGAACAACCCGGGCCGCACCCTGCCCGGTTGGGGCTTCCCGCTGTCTGTTTGAGGTGGCGTCATGGCGGTAGCGACATCCGGCGGATCACGGATCGCTGTTTATTCCGGTTGTTCCGGCGCCGTTTATTCGTTCGATCACGGCTGATCGGCCCTGCTAACTTCCTGACGTGGCAACGAAACTCAATCAGATCATCGCAGTGGAGAAAGGCGTCAAGTCCAAGGCGCACCAGGACCTGACGGCGGCCCATCACGGCCTCCAGAAGCCGGCCCTGCTCGCCGGTATCTCCCGTACGTATCAGCCGAAGGACGAGGAGGGCGAGCAGCTTCCGCCCGAGTCCACCCGTGTCCAGGTCAAGGCCGAGGACGTACTGCGCGAGACCGCGAAGACCCTGACGAGGCTGTTCGATGTGACCGCCACCAAGGACTGGGCGAACTGCACGGCGCGCGCCGACATCACCGTCGACGGACGGGTGCTGGTGAGCGAGGCGCCGGTGTCGTATCTGCTCTTCCTGGAGAAGCAGCTCACCGACCTCAACACCTTTGTACGCAAGCTCCCGGTGCTCGACGCCTCGGAGTCCTGGAGCCAGGACCCGTCGACGGACGCGTGGAAGACCGAGGCGGTACGGACCGTCCGTACGAAGAAGGTCCCGCGCAACCATGTGAAGGCCGAGGCGACCGAGAAGCACCCGGCGCAGGTCGAGGTGTACTACGAGGACATACCCGTCGGTTACTGGACCACGGTGAAATTCAGCGGCGCGCTGCCCGCCCGTCGGGTGAACGAGCTGCTCGACCGGGTCGAGAAGCTCCAGCAGGCCGTGAAGTTCGCCCGCGAGGAGGCGAACGGCACGGATGTCACCGATCAGCTGATAGGTGACGCGGTGTTCGGCTACCTGTTCGGGTAGCCTCGAAGACTCCTCGGCTGCCTGCTTGTGCGGCCGGGGTGCGCGAGGAGCGCAAGCTGAAACTGAGGCTTGTCGTGACTGCGCGGTTCCAGTGGAGGTTCGAGTCCTCCCCGCGGCACATCCGTAGCAGGATGGACGGGCCGCGGTAGCCCAATCGGCAGAGGCAGACCGCGATCAATCTCAGACTATTGCTCCAGACTCAGCATTGGCCGCCGATCGCCGGATCGATCGGACCCAGGCCCTGGGACGTCGAAGTGCCGGTTCAAGTCCGGCCCGTGCAGCTCGATGCGCGGTGGTCCAATGGCAGGACGCGGCGACATTACGACTGACCTGGGTTCTCAAGTGTGCCGGCGTGCGACATGGGTGGCATCACAGGGCTCGGGGGCCGGCTACGCCCCCGGGTCCGCTCCTCCTCCTACTCTTTCCTGCTCTTTTGAGCCCCCCCTCACTGGCGGTATCCGCTCAGAAAGCGGCCGATGCGGCTGATCGCCGCGTCGAGGTCGTCCGCGTACGGCAGAGTCAGAATCCTGAAGTGGTCGGTGCGCGGCCAGTTGAAGCCCGTCCCCTGGACGACCTGGATCTTCTCGCGCAGCAGCAGGTCCAGTACGAATCGCTCGTCGTCATGGATCTTGTGCACCTTCGGGTCGAGCCGAGGGAAGGCGTACAGCGCGCCCTTCGGCTTGACGCAGGAGACGCCCGGAATCTCGTTCAGCTTCTCCCAGGCGCGATTGCGCTGCTCATGGAGTCTGCCGCCCGGAGCCGTCAGCTCGCGGATGGACTGCCGGCCGCCGAGCGCGGCCTGAATGGCGTACTGCGCGGGCGCGTTGGGGCACAGCCGCATCGACGCGAGCATCGTGAGCCCCTCCAGATAGCTGCGCGCGTGCTGCTTGGGCCCGCTGACGACGAGCCAGCCGGAACGGAAGCCCGCCACCCGGTAGGTCTTCGAGAGCCCGCTGAAGGTGAGGACGACCAGATCGGGAGCGAGGGCCGCGGCGGTGTGGTGGACCGCGTCGTCATAGACGATCTGATCGTAGATCTCGTCCGCGAACACCATGAGCTGATGACGGCGGGCGAGATCCAGCATCCCTTCGACCATCTCCCGTGGATAGACCGCCCCGGTGGGATTGTTGGGATTGATGATCACAACGGCCTTGGTGCGGTCGGTGATCTTCGCGGCCAGATCGTCGAGATCCGGATACCAGTCCGCGGACTCGTCGCAGAGATAGTGCACGGGACGGCCGCCGGCCAGAGTCGTGACGGCGGTCCAGAGCGGGAAGTCGGGCGCCGGGATGAGGACTTCGTCGCCGTCCTCCAGCAGCGCCTGGACGGCCATCGAGACCAGCTCGGAGACTCCGTTCCCCAGGAAGATGTCATCGACGGTGACATCCGGCAGACCCAGCGTCTGATACCGCTGGGCGACGGCACGGCGCGCCGAGAGTATGCCGCGCGAGTCCGTGTACCCATGGGCCTGGGGGAGCATCCGGATCATGTCCTGGAGGATCTCCTCCGGCGCCTCGAACCCGAAGAGCGCGGGATTGCCGGTGTTGAGGCGCAGGACGCTGTGGCCCGCCTCCTCCAGTGCGTCGGCGTGCTCGATCACCGGGCCGCGGATCTCGTAGCAGACCTCGCTCAGTTTGCTCGACTGCCGGAATTCCATGCGGTGGCCTCCCAGACCTTGTTGCGATACTTGGTTTTACCAAGTGCGAGCTTGGAAAGTCCAACAACATGTCTAGACTGCGCCACATGTCACGTCGCCGAAGTTACGACCAGTACTGCGCCACCGCCCGTGCCCTTGATGCCGTGGGTGACCGCTGGACCCTGCTGATCGTCCGTGAACTCCTCGCCGGGCCCCGTCGTTACACCGATCTGCACGCCGATCTGCCCGGCGTCAGTACGGATGTGCTCGCGTCCCGGCTCAAGGACATGGAGCGCGACGAACTGGCCACGCGCCGCAGACTGCCGCCGCCGTCCGCCGCGTATGTGTATGAACTCACCGAGCGCGGGCGTGGGTTGCTGCCGGTCCTCACGGCCCTCGCGGAGTGGGGCGCTCCGGCGCTGGAGGAGCGCAGGCCCACCGACGCCGTACGGGCGCACTGGTTCGCCGTGCCGCTGCTGCCGGTGCTCGACGGCCTGTCGGGGCCGGGCGGCGCAGACGGGTACGGACAGGAGGGCGTGGTGGAAGTCCGGCTGGACGAAGGAGCGTTCCATATACGGCTCGGTGTGGGCGATCCGGTGTACGGCGACGGTCCGGCGGAGAGCCCGGACGCCCGTCTGGTCCTCGACGTCGATACCTGCCGCGCGTTGAGCGGAGGCGAGCTGACGGTCGGGGACGGAGTGCGGGACGGGCGTATCGAGGTGTCGGGCGAGGGAGCGCTGGCCAAGGTGCTGCGCGGCGAGTGAAACCTCCTTCGTTGCACCCTTAACGCGTTCTTAATGTATTTCTCAATACTTTGAGAGAAAGTGGGGTTAAATGACTCTATTTGTCACCCGGTGTCATACTTGATGATGTCCGTGTTCCCTGACGGTCCGAGGGTGAGATGAATGGCCATGATTCGGCCGGACACCGAGCACGAGGAACAGTCCGTCCGATCGAATGTCTTCGTGGACGAGTCGTCCACGGCGAAGGCCGCTGTCGATGCCCAGGGCATGGTGACGCGGTGGAGTGAGGGAGCCCGCAGGCTGCTGGGTTACGCGCCTGCCGAGGTCGTGGGACGGCCCGTGGCCGGGCTGTTCGCCGACGCGGAGACCGCGGAGTCGGCCGCGCGGGCGGCGGAGGAGGCGCGGCGGAGCCCGGAGGCGCTGGGCAGATGGAGCGGTACGGTCACGCTGCTGCACCGGGACGGTGAGCAGGTGGACGTACCACTGCTGGCGCATCTACGGACAACGCCTGATCTCCAGGCTTCCACCGACACCGACACCTCCACCGGCACCGAGGCCCCCGAGGCCTCCGCCGCGAGCCGTGCCGACGCCGAGTGGCTCCTCGTCTCTCCGCTCTCCCGTCCCCCGCCGTGCACCGAGGACGGCGAGCTGATCGAGGAGTTCTTCGTCCAGTCCCCGTGCAAGATGGCGATCTACGACACCCATCTGCGGCTGCGCTGCGCGAACGAGGACATGGAGCGCCTGCTGGGCCTGGCCGAGGACGACGTACGCGGACTGCGGCTGCCGGAGATCGTGCCCGGCCCGGAGTCCGAGAACACCGAGCGTCATATGCGGCTGGCGCTGGAGACCGGCGTACCGCGGCAGCTCGCGTACTCCCTGCGCATGGTGGGCCATGAACACGAACTCGCCTGGTCGCTCTCCATCTCGCCGCTCCGGGACCATGAGGAGCGGGTGCGAGGTGTGATGGTGGCGACACACGACGTGACCTCGCAGCACACGGCCCGGCAGCGGCTGCTTCTGGTCAACGAGGCCAGCGTCCGTATCGGCAGCACCCTCGACATCGGCCGTACCGCGCAGGAGCTCACCGACGTGTCCGTCCCGGTCCTGGCCGATTTCGTGACCGTGGATCTGATCCCCACGGTCAATGAGGGCGGCGAGCCGCCGTCAGGACCGTTGACCGGCCGGGTCACGCTGCGCCGCGCCGCGTGCAGCTCGGTCTTCGAGGGTGTTCCCGAGTCCGTGGTCCCGGTGGGTGAGACGGATGTCTACTCCGACTACTCACCCGCCGCCGAGAGCCTGCTCACCGCGCGCGGAGTCGTGAGCAGGATGACGGAGCCCGCCACCAACCGCTGGAGGATCCAGGCACCCGAGCGGGCCGCCAAGGCGCGCGAGTTCGGCTTCCACTCGATGATGGCCGTTCCTCTGCGCGCCCGCGGAACCACTCTCGGTGTGGCGACCTTCACCCGGCACCGGCGTCCCGAGTCCTTCGAACAGGAGGATCTGCTCCTCGCCGAGGAGATCACGGCCAGGGCCGCCGTCTGCATCGACAACGCCCGCCGCTTCACCCACGAACGTGAAACGGCACTGACTCTCCAGCGCAGCCTGCTGCCCAGGAAACTGCCCGAGAACGCGGCGGCCGAGGTCGCCTTCCGCTATCTCCCCGCCGACACCAGGGCCGGAGTGGGAGGCGACTGGTTCGATGTGATCCCGCTGTCCAGCTCCCGGGTCGCCCTGGTCGTGGGCGATGTCGTCGGCCATGGCCTCCAGGCGTCGGCCACGATGGGCCGGCTGCGGACGGCGGTGCGTACGCTGGCCGATGTCGATCTGCCGCCCGACGAACTGCTCACCCATCTCGACGACCTCGTCAACCATCTCGCCACCGAAGCGGCGAGCGGCCAGGTCGTGGGCGCGCCCATAACGGCGGAATCCGCCGGGGACGTCGGTGCCACCTGTCTGTATGCGGTCTACGATCCGGTCTCCCGGCACTGCTCGCTGGCCCGCGCGGGACATCCCCAGCCCGCGGTGGTCAGTCCCGACGGAGCCGTCGAATTCCTCGACCTGCCCGCGGGACCGCCGCTCGGGCTGGGCAATCTGCCCTTCGAGAGCGTCGATGTGGATCTGGCGGAAGGCAGCATTCTCGCCCTCTACACCAACGGTCTGATCGAGAGGCGCGAGCGCGGCATCGACGAGACGCTGGCCGCGCTGAGCGAGGCCCTGTCCCAGCCCACCGCGCCTCTGGAGGAGATCTGCGACAGCGTGCTCAAGGCGCTGCTCCCGCCTCACCCGGCCGACGATGTAGCGCTGCTCCTCGCCCGTACGCACGCGCTCGACGCGAACCAGGTGGTCACCTGGGAGCTGAACTGCGACCCGGCCGTGGTCAGCGAGGCACGGGGCGAGGTTTCGGCCCAGCTCGCCGACTGGGGCCTCGACGAGGCCGTCTTCACCACGGAGCTGGTGGTCAGCGAACTCGTCACCAACGCCATCCGGTACGCCGAGGCGCCCATCCAGCTCCGGCTGATCCATGACCGCAGCCTCATCTGCGAGGTCTCCGACGGCAGCAACACCGCGCCGCATCTGCGCCGTGCCCGTGTCTTCGACGAGGGAGGCCGCGGACTGCTGCTGGTGGCCCAGCTCACCCAGAGCTGGGGCACGCGCCAGGGCGTCGGCGGAAAGACGATCTGGGCGGAGCAGAGCCTTCCGGTCATGGGTCTGTGAGTCACCGGTCATGGATCTGAGCCACGGGTGGGTGAGTCATAGGCCTGGGTTACGGGCCTGTGAGCCGCCGTCTGAACGGCTGAACGCCTGAACGATGATGAACGGGTGCGACTCGAAGCGATCACCTGGGACCGGCTGACCGAGGCCCTCGCCGAGCGGATCCTGGAGACGGAGCCGGCGGACGGCGGGCCCTGGTTGCGCGTGGCTGTCGACGGAGCGCCTGCCGCCGGAACCGCCGGACCGGCCGAGGCGCTCGCCGAGGCGTTGCGGATACGCGGCCGGTCGGTGCTGGTCGTCGGTACCGCCGGCTTTCTGCGCCCGGCCTCGCTGCGGTACGAGTACGGGCGCGAGGACCCCGACACGTACTACAGCGGCTGGTTCGACACCGGCGCCCTCTGGCGCGAGGTGTTCGGACCTCTGGAACCGGGCGGCAGCGGGCGGGTCCTGCCCGATCTCTGGGACCCGGCCACCGACCGGGCGACGCGCAGCCCGCACCGTCGACTCGCGCCCGGCGGTGTGCTGGTGCTGCACGGGCCGCTGCTGCTGGGGCACTGGTTCCCGTTCGACCTCACGGTGCATCTGCGGCTCTCACCGGGCGCGCTCCGGCGCCGTACCGACGCGGGCGAACTCTGGACGCTGCCCGCCTTCGCGCGGTACGAGGACGAGGTGGACCCGGCCGCGGTCGCCGATGTGGTCGTACGGGCCGACGATCCCAGGCATCCGGCCTGGGGCGGGCTGGGCTGACGGCGACTGACCGGCGAGCGGGCGCCACGACCGTATGGACGTACTGGCTTTCACGCGTCCCGGCCCGTGTGCCGACGACGGCCGTGGCTACGGTCCGTCCGGTGGTCGTCCGCCCACCGTCGTCACCGCGCGTGCTCCCGCCCGGCAGCCCGCAGCGGCGGCCCGCACGAGGTCCGCGCCCGTCAGCCGCGCCGCCAGGAACGCGCCCGTGAAGGCGTCGCCCGCTCCCGTCGAGTCCACGGCGCGCGCCGGGACGGGTGGTACATGGGCACGGACGGCGCCCGCCTCCGCCACCAGAGCGCCGTCCCTGCCCAGCGTGACCACCGCCACCGGCACCCGCCTGCTCAGCTCGGCGGCGGCGTCCGCCGGATCCGTCAGTCCGGTCAGGAGCCTGGCCTCGTCCACGTTGGGCAGCAGCGTCTCCACGCCCTCCACCGCCGCCAGAAAACGGTCCGCGCCCAGCTCCTCGATAAAGCCGGCCGAGGCGGGATCCACGCTCACCGGAATCCTCCGCTCCAGGGCCGCCGCCATCGCGAGGGCGGCGAGCCGTCGGCTCACCTCGGTGAAGAAGAGATAGCCGGAGAGATGCAGCCGTCCGATCCCGTCGAGGAGGGACGGTGACCAGTCGGCGGGTGACAGCCGCAGCGTCGCGCCGCTGTCGGTGAGAAGTGTGCGCTCCGCGGAGGCGTCGACCAGGCATATCACCGTGGCGGTCGGCACCTTGTCATCGATGACGAGATGTGCCCGTACCCCTGCCCGTCGCAGCCGCTCCGCATGCCAGTCATGGGCGTCTGCACCCACCCGCGCCAGCAGCCTTACGTCCGCGCACCCGCTGTGGACGGCCCAGCAGGCCGCGTTGGCCCCGGCGCCGCCGGGCAGCGTACGGATCTCGGCGGCCGTGTCCGTACCGTGCGCGAGAGGTGTGCGGTACCGCGCCACCACATCGGTCACCACGTCCCCGACCACCAGCAGCGCGCCGCCGCCGGGCAGAGCGCTGTGGTTCACCGGGCCGAGGCGATCCGCGCCACGGCGATCCGGGCCGCGAGCCGTACGTTGCCGCGTACCGCCGCCAGATTGGCCTCCAGGGAGGCGCCCGCGGTCTGCCGCATGAGATGGTCCAGCAGGAACGGAGTGACGGCCTGGCCGCCGATCCCGCGCTCATGACACTCGGTGAGCGCCTCCGCGAGCACCCGGTCGTGCAGCGCCGGATCGAGCTGTTCCGCCTCCGGTACGGGATTGGCGACGATCAGCGCCGACTCGGGACCGCCCAGCGCGTCCTGTGCGCGCATCACGGCCGCGACCTCCTCGGGCGAATGGACCGTCCAGTCGACCGGCTCGCCGGAAGAGGCCAGATAGAAGCCGGGGAAACGTTCCGTCCCGTAGCCCAGGATGCTGACGCCCAGCGTCTCCAGCCGCTGGAGCGTCGCCGGGACGTCCAGGATCGATTTGACGCCCGCGCAGACGACCGTGATCCGGGTCCTGGCCAGCAGTGCCAGATCGGCCGACTCGTCCTGGGTCTCGGTCCAGCCGCGGTGGACTCCGCCCAGACCGCCCGTAGCGAAGATCCGGATCCCGGCCCTCGCGGCGAGAAACGCGGTGGCGGACACGGTCGTCGCACCGCTGGCGCCCGCCGCGATCGCCGGTGCCAGATCACGGTGGCCCAGCTTCCGTACGGACGTGTCCTCGGCGATCCGTTCCAACTGGTCCTTGACCAAGCCCACATGAGGCACGCCGTCCAGCACGGCCACGGTCGCGGGCACGGCGCCGCCGGCCCGCACCAGCGCCTCCAGCTCCTCCGCGACCGCCAGATTGCGCGGGCGCGGCAGTCCATGCGCGATGATCGTGGACTCCAGGGCGACCACGGGACGGCCCGCGGCGAGCGCCTCCCGCACCTCGGGGGAGTGCTGCGATGTGATGTCTGGCATGTACCCATCCATGGCACGTCCGGGGCCCGCGCAAACGTCGGCCACGGAATCGTGGACCTGGTACGGAATCGCCGGCCGGCGGGAAAGCCGGTCGGCGATCGTGTCCGGAATCGCGTCCGCGCGGGACGGTCGGATCCGGCCTGTGACCTCAGCCGTATGACACCTGCGGCATCAGGCGGCCTTCACTCCGTCCAGTGCGCCGTGCGGATTGAACACATACTTGCGGCTCGCTCCCTGGTCGAACTCCGCGTATCCGCGCGTCGCGTCGTCCAGCGAGATCACCGTGGCGTTGACCGCCTTCGCGATATGCACCTTGTCGTGCAGGATCGCCTCCGAGAGGCCTCGGTGGTACTTCATCACCGGGCACTGACCGGTCGTGAACTCATGGCTCTTCGCCCAGCCGAGGCCCAGCCGTACCTTCAGCGTGCCGGACTTGGCGTCCTGGTCGACACCGCGCGGGTCCTCGGTGACATACAGCCCCGGGATACCCAGCTTGCCGCCCGCCCTGACGATGTTCATCAGGGAGTTGAGGACGGTTGCCGGTGCCTCGTCGGTGTCCTTGCCGTAGGCGCGCGCCTCGAAGCCGACCGCGTCGACCGCCGAGTCGACCTCCGGCACACCCAGGATCTGGGCTATGTGGTCCTCCAGCGAACCCAGCGTCAGATCGACGGTCTCACAGCCGAAGCTGCGGGCCTGGTCCAGCCGTTGGGTGTTGAGGTCGCCGACGATGACGACCGACGCGCCGAGGAGCTGCGCCGAAGCCGCGGCCGCCAGTCCGACGGGTCCCGCGCCCGCGATGTACACCGTGGAGCCGACCTCCGTGCCCGCGGTCACGGCACCGTGGAAGCCGGTCGGGAAGATGTCCGAGAGCATCGTCAGATCGAGGAGCTTCTCGCGTGCCGCGTCCCGGTCGGGGAACTTGAGCAGATTGAAGTCCGCGTACGGCACCATGACGTACTCCGCCTGGCCACCGACCCAGCCGCCCATGTCGACATAGCCGTATGCCGCGCCCGGACGGGCCGGATTGACGTTCAGACAGATTCCGGTCTTGCGCTCCTTGCAGTTCCGGCAGCGCCCGCAGGCGATGTTGAAGGGCACCGAGACGATGTCACCGGTGTCGATGAACTCGACATCGGGTCCCTTCTCGATGACCTCGCCGGTGATCTCGTGACCGAGGATCAGACCTTCGGGGGCCGTTGTACGGCCTCGTACCATGTGCTGGTCGCTGCCGCATATGTTGGTGGCGAGGACCTTGAGGATGACTCCGTGCCGGCACTTGCGGCCGACATTGGCGGGAGCCACTCCCGGCCCGTCGCGAAGTTCGAGCACTGGGTAGTCGGTTTCCCTGACTTCCACCTCGCCCGGCTTGATGTATGCGACCGCCTTGTTTCCTCCGCTCATGCTGACTCGCCGTCCCTTCGGTTCTGCTTGTCCAGCGGATGACTCGGCCTGTGCGCGGGTCATGGAGTCCGCTACCGCTCAGGCGGTCCGGCCACGGTGTGTGCGGACACGGAAATCCGCCCGGTCGGCGGGGCCGGACGTACTGCGCCTCGCACGGTTTCCGCCGGGCTGTACGCGCGGTGGTGCTCCACAAATCAGCCTAAGCCCGGCAGGGAAAGCGGACAAGTGACGGTAAAGTCGTACAATTCTCGCTCTCTCGCCCGGGCTCAGAACAGCCGCCCGGGCTCAGAACAGCGGCGCCGGGAGCACACCCTCCAGGGCCAGCAACTGTCGCTTGGTCTCCAGCCCGCCGCCGAAACCGCCGAGCCCGCCGTCGCTCTCCACCACCCGGTGACACGGCACCACCACCGGCAGCGGATTGGAGCCCATCGCCACGCCGACCGCCTGCGCGGCGCCCGGCTGGCCCACCCGGCGTGCCAGCTCGCCGTACCCCACCACGGCTCCGTACGGGACACCCGTCGCCAGCTCGCGCAGCACCTGCCGGTTGAAGCCTCCGGAGAGCGACCAGTCCAGCGGCAGCCCGAACTCCCGCAGCTCGCCCGCGAAATACGCCGACAGCTCACGTATCGCCTCTGCCAGCAGGCCCGACGACGATTCGGCCGGCTCGACGCCGAGCCGGTCCCTGAGCTGTCTCAGCGCCCTCTCCCGTACCGGCCCGTCGGCGTGGAAGACCACGCTCACCAGACCATGGCCGGTCGCGGCCAGCAGCAGCGGCCCGATGTCGCTGCCCACGACGGTCCACTCCAGCGAGGACTGCCCGTAAGTGTTCATGCGGGTGTTCATGTCGACCACCGTAAGGGCCACCACTGACAGCGGGCCTCAGCCCACCGCGTCCCGCACTACGTCCGGGTTGTTGGTGATGATCCCGTCCACACCGAGGTCCCTGACCCGCACCGCGCCCGCCGCGTCGTTGACCGTCCAGGTGCTGACCGTGAGCGGCTTGCCGTGCGGGCCCTTCAGCCGGTGCACGGCGGCCACATAGCCGGCGGTCAGCGAGGTGTACGACGGATTGATCTGGTCCGTGAAGGCGGCGTACGCGGGCAGCTCGGCCGCCGCCGGTGTGCCGAGGAAGCCCGTCGTGATCTCGGGGCGCCGCTGGTGGACCGTACGGACGCTGTCCGCGCTGAAGCTCTGGATGACCAGCTTCTCCTCGACATGGGCGCGGTCCAGCCAGCCCTCCTGGCGGAGCACCCGCAGGATGTCCTTCTCGATGCCCGGATACTGCTCGGGGCCCTTGATCTCCAGGAGCAGCTTCTGACGGTTGGCGTCGACGGTGTTCAGGAACTGCTTCAGCGTTGGTACGCGCTCGCCCGCCCACCGCGCGCCGAACCAGCTTCCCGCGTCCAGCCGCGCGATCTCGGCGGCGGTGAAGTCCTTGACCTTCCACGGCGCCCGGTCGGGAAAGACCTTCTCGACGTCCGTGGTCCGCCGGAGAGTGTCGTCGTGGATCACGACCAGAGCGCCGTCCCTGGTGCGCTGCACATCGTTCTCCACCCAGTCGATGCCCAGGTCACCGGCCCGGTCGACGGCCGCCAGGGTGTTCTCCGGCGCGTACGCCGAGGCACCGCGGTGCGCGATGACGAGCGGGCCGCCGGCCCTGGGCGCGTCAGCGGTGGCGGCGGCAGCGGTAGAGGCGGCTGAAGTGGCGGTGGCAGTGGCCGTAGCGGTGGCAGTGGCGGCGCGGGCCTCGGCCGGACCGGCGGAGGCCGTGGCGGCGCCCGGCAGCATGAGCGCGGTGACTCCCAGCAGCGCGGTGGCCGTGGTCGACGAGGTGCGCGTCGCCGCCGAAGTGCGCGCGTACACATGGACTCCTCGCGTCGCGGGAAGACGGTCGGCCCCGAGGGTGGCAGCCTCCGGCCAACGGAGGACGGGCGAAGGTTGGCCACAACATGAAGCCACACCCCGAGACAGGCATACCGGACCGCGAGGCCGTGCCGCTCCGTGTCGCCGCATGTCGGCTTCATATCGGCTTCATATCGACAAATCGTCCGGTGCCTGTTTGATTACCGGGCCGGCCGTCCTACTCTCGCCCCGAACCAGCGCTTCCGTACATGGGGCCGAGGGGCGAAGGGCACACCGTATGCAGGGCACCGTCGAAGGATTCAGCTATGGCCTCGTCACTCCCGTGGCGGCCTTTCTCATGGCCTGTCTCGGGGCGGCACTCGGCCTGCGCTGCACCGCGAGATCCCTGCGCACCAGGCGGCCCTGGAAACCGGGCGGGCTGGCGCTGGGCGCGGCCTCGATCGGCTCCGGCGTCTGGACGATGCACTTCATCGGCATGATGGGCTTCGCCGTCACCGAGGCGCCGATCGGCTACGACCGGTTCACGACCTTCGCCAGCCTTGTCGTCGGGATCGTCATGACCGGGATCGGGATCTTCATAGTGGGATATCGCGGCTCGACCCCGATGGCCCTGGTCACCGGCGGTACGGTCACCGGCCTCGGCATCGCCACCATGCACTATCTCGGCATGGCCGGCGTACGGCTGCACGGACAGGTCACCTACGACACCGGGACGGTCGCGCTCTCCGTACTGATCGCCGTCGCCGCGTCCGTGGCCGGGCTCTGGGTGATCGCCACGCACCGAGGATTTTCGGCCAGTCTGGGCGCCAGTCTGGTGCTGGGTGTCGCGTCGACCGGAATGCACTTCACGGCGATGGCCGGAGTCGAGGTCCATCTCGACGGAACCACCACCGCGCCGGGCGGCGCGCCGGCCACCGAGCTGCTCGTGCCGATGCTGATCGGCCCTGCGGTCTTTCTGCTGCTGGCGGGCGTGGCGCTGTTCTTCGATCCGCTGCTGGTGACGGGCGGGCGCGGCCGGGACATGGACCGTCACGAGGGCCACCTGCGATCCGCCCGGCCCGCCCGGTCCGCGGGGGCCACGCGCGGGCTCTGCGGGTCCCGTGGGCTGGGCGGTGTGCCCGCGCAGCGGACCCGGCTCCGCGCGGACCGGGACCGCCGTGAGGAGGCCGACCGTACGGCCGCCAGAGCGCCGCGCAGCGGCCCGCAGGACCTGCACGACTGGTGACCGGCCGGTGATCCGGTGTCGCCCGGCGCCCGGCTGTCAGTGGGTGGTCGTACGGTGGTTCCATGCGGCCCGTTTCCAGCATCGAACGTACGGTGGCGCCCTTCGAGGTCGTCAGTCCCTACCAGCCCAGCGGCGATCAGCCGACGGCCATCGCCGATCTCGAACGGCGTGTCCGCGCCGGTGAGAAGGATGTCGTCCTGCTCGGCGCGACCGGCACGGGAAAGTCGGCGACGACCGCCTGGATGATCGAGAAGCTTCAGCGCCCCACGCTGGTGATGGCGCCGAACAAGACGCTCGCCGCCCAGCTCGCCAACGAGTTCCGCGAGCTGCTGCCCAACAACGCCGTCGAGTACTTCGTCTCGTACTACGACTACTACCAGCCCGAGGCGTACGTCCCGCAGTCGGACACCTATATCGAGAAGGACTCCTCGATCAACGAGGAGGTCGAGCGGCTGCGCCACTCCGCGACGAACTCGCTGCTGACCAGGCGCGATGTGATCGTGGTCGCCTCGGTCTCCTGCATCTACGGTCTCGGTACGCCCCAGGAGTACGTGGACCGGATGGTGCCGCTGAAGGTCGGCGCCGAGACCGACCGGGACCAGCTCCTGCGCCGCTTCGTGGACATGCAGTACACGCGCAATGACGTGGCGTTCGCGCGCGGCACCTTCCGGGTCCGGGGCGACACCATCGAGATCTTCCCGGTCTACGAGGAGCTGGCCGTCCGTATCGAGATGTTCGGCGACGAGATCGAGGCGCTCTCCACGCTGCATCCGCTCACCGGCGAGGTCATCAGCGACGACCGCGAGCTGTACGTCTTCCCCGCGAGCCACTATGTGGCCGGTCCCGAGCGTATGGAGAAGGCGGTCAACGGCATCGAGCGGGAGCTGGAGGAGCGTCTGGCCGAGCTGGACAAGCAGGGCAAGCTCCTGGAGTCCCAGCGGCTGCGTATGCGCACGACGTACGACATCGAGATGATGCGGCAGATCGGTTCCTGCTCCGGGATCGAGAACTACTCGATGCACTTCGACGACCGCTCGCCGGGCACCGCGCCCAACACCCTCATCGACTACTTCCCCGAGGACTTCCTGCTGGTCATTGACGAGTCACATGTCACGGTGCCGCAGATCGGTGCGATGTACGAGGGCGACGCGTCCCGTAAGCGGACCCTGGTCGAGCATGGTTTCCGGCTGCCGTCCGCGCTCGACAACCGCCCGCTGAAGTGGGAGGAGTTCCAGCAGCGGATCGACCAGACCGTCTATCTCTCCGCCACGCCCGGCACCTATGAGCTGTCCCGCTCCGACGGGTTCGTGGAGCAGATCATCCGGCCCACCGGGCTGATCGACCCGGAGGTCGTCGTCAAGCCCACCGAGGGCCAGATCGACGACCTGGTGCACGAGATCCGTGAGCGGACCGCGAAGGACGAGCGTGTCCTGGTGACCACGCTCACCAAGAAGATGGCCGAGGATCTCACCGACTACTTCCTGGAGCTGGGCATCCAGGTGCGGTATCTGCACAGCGATGTGGACACCCTGCGCCGTGTCGAGCTGCTGCGCGAGCTGCGCTCCGGGGAGTACGACGTCCTCGTCGGAATCAACCTCCTCCGTGAGGGCCTCGACCTCCCGGAGGTCTCGCTGGTGGCGATCCTCGACGCCGACAAGGAGGGCTTCCTGCGCTCCGGCACCTCGCTGATCCAGACCATCGGCCGGGCCGCGCGCAATGTCTCCGGCCAGGTCCATATGTACGCGGACAAGATCACTCCGGCGATGGAGAAGGCCATCGACGAGACCAACCGCCGCCGCGAGAAGCAGATCGCGTACAACACCGAGCGCGGTATCGATCCCCAGCCGCTCCGCAAGAAGATCAACGACATCGTCGCGACCATCGCGCGCGAGGAGATCGACACCGAGGCGCTGCTCGGCACGGGCTACCGGCAGTCGAAGGACGGCCGGTCGCCCAAGGCCGCCGTGCCCACGCTCGGTACGAAGACCGCCAAGGCAGCCAAGGGCGCCAAGGGCGCGGGTGCGAAGACCGCGGTGCTCTCCGACCGTCCCGCCGCCGAACTGGCCGGAATCATCGAGGAGATGACCGACCGTATGCGGGCCGCGGCGGCAGAGCTCCAGTTCGAGGTGGCCGCCCGGCTGCGCGACGAAGTGAGTGAACTGAAGAAGGAATTGCGGCAGATGAGGGAGGCGGGGCTGGCCTGACACCCCGGAACACCTGGTGTGTTGCAAGACCGACACAAAAACGGTCCAAGCCTCCTGCACCGCCCGCGCGACTGCGTAGGGTGCTGCGCAACCGCATACGGACGGTTGCGGGGGAACCATTCGAGAGGGGACAGCGCGTGGTGGACGTATCCAAGGGCAGTGCGCCCGGGGGCCCTGGCGTCAATCTGACCAAGGGACAGGCCATCAGCCTGGAGAAGAAGGGCGGCGGCACGCTGACCGCGGTCCGCATGGGGCTCGGCTGGCAGGCCGCGCCGCGCCGGGGCCTGTTCGGCTCCCGCACCCGTGAGATCGACCTGGACGCGTCGGCGGTGCTCTTCGCCGACAAGCAGCCGGTCGACGTGGTCTTCTTCCGTCATCTCGTCAGTGACGACGGCTCGGTGCGGCACACCGGTGACAATCTGGTCGGCGGCGCGGGACAGGGCGGCGACGACGAGGCGATCCTGGTCGACCTCCAGCGGGTCCCGGTCCATATCGACCAGATCGTCTTCACGGTGAACTCGTTCACCGGCCAGACGTTCCAGGAGGTGCAGAACGCCTTCTGCCGCATCGTGGACGAGACCAACGGCCAGGAGCTGGCGCGCTACACGCTGGACGGCGGTGGCCAGTACACCGCGCAGATCATGGCGAAGGTGCACCGCGCGGGCGCGGGCTGGCAGATGACGGCCCTCGGCAACCCGGCCAACGGCCGTACGTTCCAGGACCTGATGCCGGCGATCCTGCCGCATCTCTGAGTACGGCGAAGCAGGACGACGAGTACGACGGCGTCAGCACCACGACGGCGCCGGCACCACTCCAGCACCACGGCGAACGCACCTGTATGACACGGCGTTTCGCCGGCACGCGCAGCTCCCGGAAGTCAGGTCGCCGGGAGCTGCGCGGCTGCCGTGGACCCGTACGGCACCACCCGTACAAGCACCACCCGACCACCCGTAGCTGAATCCACAGCTGAACAACGACGCGTGACCGACGAGGGGACAGAGGCGATGACGGCCGAGCTGGTCCGGGGGCAGAACCATCCCTTGCCCCACACCCGCCTGGAGATCCGGGTGACGGCCGGCGCACCGGTCATGGCCTGCGCCACGCTCGGCGACGCACAGGGCGCGGTGCGCGGCACCGAGTGGATCGCCCATCCCGGCTCGCCCACGCTTCCTGGTATCGAGGTGTCCCGCCAGGCCGCTTCGGGGCTGCGCTTCCATATCGATCTGGAGGCAGTGCCCGAGCAGGCGCATCTCGTGCATGTGCTGCTCGCCCTGCCCGAGGGCGTCGGCGGACCGGACCGGTTCGGCGCCACCGCGGCTCCGTTCGCCGCCGTCACCTCCACCGACGGCACCGAGGTCGCCAGCTTCACCCTCACCGGTCTGGACGCCGAGTCCGCCGTCGTCGCCCTGGAGCTCTACCGCCGTCAGGGCGCCTGGAAGGTC
The DNA here is from genome assembly GCF_042732975.1 of Streptomyces sp. NPDC059743. Classification (NCBI taxonomy): domain Bacteria; kingdom Bacillati; phylum Actinomycetota; class Actinomycetes; order Kitasatosporales; family Streptomycetaceae; genus Streptomyces; species Streptomyces sp. NPDC059743. The sequence continues at coordinate 279,029 of NZ_JBHWGS010000006.1, forward strand.
CGGGCCGTCGGCCAGGGATACGCGGGAGGGCTCGCCGAGCTGTTCGGCGACCACGGTCTGCCGCAGGCCCGCGCCTTCGCCGGCGGTATCCAGGAGGCGGTCGCCCGCCATCTGGCAAGTACGGTGCAGATCCCGCTGCCCGGCGCCCAGGACGGTGTACGGGTCAGGCCCGACAGCCTGTCCTCGTCGGCCACGCCCGGTCCGGCCGCCCAGCCGGGACCGGCGGGAGCGGCCACCCAGAGCAGCTCCACCGTCCCGCAGGCCGGCCCGGCGGCTTCCGGCGGGACGGCGGCGGCTTCCGGCACGACGGCCGCTTCCGGTGGTACGAGCGGTACGGGCGCCACCGGTGGCGCCGGAGGAGCCGTCAACTACACGCATCCCGGGCGCCGGACCTCCGCGCCACCGACGCCGCCTCCGGCCGCGCCGCCCGCCGAACCGGGCCGGCAGCCCCGTCCCGTCGCGGGCGATGCCACGGGCTGGTCCATGGACGAGCGGCTCTACAACCAGGTCTGGGGCATGTTCGAGGATCTGGCCCGCGCGGTCGCCGCGTACCGCAGCGCGATCGACTTCGCCGAGTCCCGGCTCGACCAGGAGCTGGACCGCGTCCTGTCCGATCCCCGTAACCGCATCGGCGGAGCGGGCGAGGCGGCACGGGAGGCGGCCCGCGCCAAGCACGATCAGCTCGCCGCCCAGGCGCGTGAGGTCCTCGACCGCGATCTCGCCCAGCTCGTCGCCGAGTCCGAGGTCGTCGAACCGGCCCTGCCGGCCGCGTACGCCCGCTGGGACAATCCGGTCTGGCACGCGTACCGCGTACCGATGGAGATCCCGATGGCGCTGCGCCTGGGCGATGTCCATCTGCCCGAGCGCCCGGACCTGCGGATCCCGATGCTGGTGCGGCTGCCGCTGGAGCGCGGGCTGTGGGTCGACAGCGGCCGGTCCGGCTCCGAGGCCGCCCTGATGATGGACGAGGCGCAGCTCCGCGGGCTCGCCCTGGACACCGCCGTCGCTCATGCCGGGCGGCTGCTCGCGGTCTATCCGCCCGGTGAGTTCACGGTCCATGTCATCGACCCGGCCGGTTCCGCGGCCCGTTCGCTGGCGCCGCTGACCGCCTCCGGCGCGCTGGCGGGACCGCCCGCCGCCGGTGCCGCGGGAGTGGCCGCCGTCCTCGCGAAGCTGACCGAGCGGGTGGATCTGGTGCAGATGGCGGTGCGCGGCGGCGCCGCCGAGTCGCTGCCGCCCGGTCTGGACACCGCCGAACAGCTACTGATCGTCAATGACTTCCCGCACGGCTTCGACGACCGCGCGGTGACGCAGCTCCGCTATCTCGCCGACGAGGGTCCGTCGGTCGGCGTGCATCTGCTGATGGTCGCGGACCGCGAGGACGCGAGCGCGTACGGACCGGTGCTGGATCCGCTCTGGCGCTCCCTGCTCCGGATCACTCCGGTCCCCGACGACCATCTCGCCGATCCCTGGGTCGGCCACGCCTGGACGTACGAGCCTCCCACCGTGCCTCCGGGCAGCCGCGTGCTCTTCCAGGTCCTGGAACAGGTGGCCATCGCCCGTCGCTCCTGGCGCCGCTGAGCGGCGCACACCGGCGCACGACGGCGCGCACCCGGCTGAGCTGCACACTTCCAGCTCCTTTACCTCTTTCTTTACCTTTCCTTGGTCTTTCCTGTACTGTTTCTTGGAACGGAGGGGAGTACTCCCACCTCGCGACGTGCCCGTCAGTACGGACCGCCATCGGTCCCGGGGCGTCGGCCCGGGAGCGGCGGGTGCCGCACGGGTGGAGGAGACCTCCGGCAGCGACGACGCTGATCAGTAGCCGTACGAAGCCGGAGGCGCAGTGGACGTTTCATTGACCCTGTGGGTGCTGACCATTCTTGGTCTGTCCGCCCTGATTGCCGTGGATTTCCTCATCGGGCGCAAGCCTCATGACGTGTCGATGAAGGAAGCCGGAATCTGGACGGTCGTCTGGATCGCCCTCGCCGCGCTCTTCGGCCTCGGGCTGATGGTCTTCGGTACGGGCCAGGCGTCCGGCGAGTTCTTCGCGGGCTTCATCACCGAGAAGTCGCTCAGTGTCGACAATCTCTTTGTCTTCGTCCTGATCATGGCGAAGTTCTCGGTGCCGTCACATCTCCAGCAGCGGGTACTGCTGATCGGTGTGCTGATCGCCCTGGTCCTGCGCGCGGTCTTCATCGCGGCGGGCGCCGCGATCATCGCCAGCTTCTCGTGGGTGTTCTTCATCTTCGGCGCGTTCCTGATCTACACCGCCTGGAAGCTCGTCCAGGAGGCGCGCTCCGACGAGGAGGAAGAGGAGTTCGAGGAGAACCGCCTGCTCAAGTCCATCGAGAAGCGGTTCGGTGTCGCCGACAGGTATCACGGCACCAAGCTCTTCATACGGAACAACGGCAAGCGCGTCCTGACTCCGCTGATGGTGGTCATGCTCGCCATCGGCACCACCGATGTGCTGTTCGCGCTGGACTCCATCCCGGCGATCTTCGGTCTGACCCAGGACCCGTACATCGTCTTCACCGCCAACGCCTTCGCCCTGATGGGCCTGCGGCAGCTCTACTTCCTCATAGGCGGCCTGCTCAAGAAGCTGGTGCACCTCAGCTACGGTCTGTCGGTCATCCTGGGCTTCATCGGAGTCAAGCTGGTGCTGCACGCGCTGCACGAGTCCGGCGTACATGTCCCCGAGATCTCCATACCGGTCTCGCTGGCGGTCATCTGCGGAGTTCTGATCGTCACCACGATCACCAGCCTGATCGCCTCCAAGAAGCAGGCGGAGCGCGAGGCATCGGCCGTGGCCGGGAGCGACGGCAAGGGAGACACGGGCGGTTCGGACAGCGAGGGCGACACGGGCGAGGCGGGCAGCAAGGACAGCGTCCAGGCGCGATCCCGGTCCTGATCCTGATCGGCGATCAGCATCGGCGACCAGTGAGGCGCGCCCCGGCGGTCACCAGCCGCGGGCGCGCCAGGCCGTGAGCTGCGGGCGCTCGGCGCCGAGCATGGAGTCGTTCCCATGGCCCGGGTAGATCCAGGTCTCGTCGGGCAGGGCGTCGAAGATCTTGGCTTCGAGCCCGTCCATCAGACTGGTGAACTCCGCCGGAGTCGTGGTGCGTCCGGGACCGCCGGGGAAGAGGCAGTCACCGGTGAAGACATGCGGATGGCCGTGCGGATCGTCGTAGACCAGCGCGATCGAGCCCGGCGTGTGTCCCACCAGATGGAGTGCGGTGAGCCCGATCTCGCCGACGGTGACGGTGTCGCCGTCCTCGACCAGCACATCGGTCGGTACGGGGATGCCCTCGGCGTCGTACCGGCCCGCGTAGGTACGCGCACCGGTGGCCGCCACGACCTCGGCGAGCGCCTGCCAGTGGTCGCCGTGCCGGTGTGTGGTGACGACGGACGCGATGCCGTCGTCACCGATCAGAGTCAGCAAGGTCGCGGCGTCATTGGCCGCGTCGATCAGAAGCTGCTCACCGGTGGCCCGGCAGCGCAGCAGATAGGCGTTGTTCTCCATCGGCCCGACGGCGACCTTGGAGATCATCAGGGCGGGCAGTTCATGCACATCCGCCGGTCCGCCGACCTTCACCGCTCCGCTGTACGTCATACGGATCAGCCTATAGCGGCGGCAGTACGGGCAGGGAGCCGCCCGGGAACTCCAGCGCGGCTCCGTCGCGGCGCCCGGCGAGCCAGCCCATCAGATCGGCGGCCGGGCCGGTGACGGGCTGCGGGATGCCCTCCGTACGGCCGGTGCGCCAGGTGCGGCCGTCGGACGCCTTCAAGGTCAGCGGCGGGACTCCGGCGTTCCCGGAGAAGCGCTCGGTGAGGAAGTCGATCTCGCGTGCGGTGAACTCCTCGGACAGATCCTCCAGCTCACGGTCGAGTCCCAGATCGACATGGTGCAGCTCCATCTCGATCAGCCGGCGGAACGGAAGACGGGCCGCCACATCCGTGACGCCGTTGCGCAGGACGACGACACGGGACCAGTCGGCGGGCACGGCCGCGGAATGCTGGAACCGCTCGGCGGTGTTACGTACATCGGCGAGCTGTACGTCGAGGGCGCGTGACGCGTCCCGCTCGATGTCCGACTCGCGGGAAGCGGCGTCCTCGTACATGGGCCGTCCTTCCAGCACATTGACCAAGGCGTCCGCGTTCCGGGCGAGATGGGCCAGTACATGGCCCCGGCTCCAGCCGGGAAGGCGTGACGGCGCGGCGAGCGCCGCGTTGTCCAGTGCGCCGGCCGCGGTGAGGAGCCGCTCGGTCGCTTCGCGTACTGATGCCAGGTCCCGCACATGGTCGATCATGGCGCCGACGATAGCCGTGCCACTCGATCGGGTGAAGGCGGTGAAGGGGCTCCGTAAATCGAATGCGCGTGCTATAGGCTCGGGGGAGGCATCCTGGCATGTAGGCAGAACGCATGCGGGGACCACGCATGCAGGCACATCCGAGCCCGGCGCTTCCGTGCGGGGCAGTCCACCGCTTGGCAATCAATCGCTCTGGCGACCTCCGTAGTCCGAGAACGGGGGCTCCGCCCCTGTTTCCCCCAGAAAGGTGCGGACCGGCGTGGCCGACCGTCTCATCGTCCGTGGCGCGCGCGAGCACAATCTCAAGAACGTGTCGCTCGACCTCCCCCGTGACTCCCTCATCGTCTTCACCGGGCTCTCCGGGTCGGGCAAGTCCTCCCTCGCGTTCGACACGATCTTCGCCGAGGGACAGCGCCGGTACGTGGAGTCGCTGTCCTCGTACGCCCGGCAGTTCCTCGGTCAGATGGACAAGCCGGACGTCGACTTCATCGAAGGGCTCTCCCCGGCCGTCTCCATCGACCAGAAGTCGACCTCGCGCAATCCGCGCTCGACGGTCGGCACGATCACCGAGGTCTACGACTACCTCCGGCTGCTCTTCGCGAGGATCGGCAAGCCGCACTGTCCCGAGTGCGGGCGGCCGATCTCCCGGCAGTCGCCGCAGGCCATCGTGGACCGGGTGCTGGAGCTGCCCGAAGGCAGCCGTTTTCAGGTCCTCTCGCCGCTCGTGCGCGAGCGCAAGGGCGAGTTCGTCGATCTCTTCGCCGATCTCCAGACCAAGGGATACAGCCGGGCCAGGGTCGACGGACAGACGATCCAGCTCAGCGAGCCGCCCACACTGAAGAAGCAGGAGAAGCACACCATCGAGGTGGTGGTCGACCGCCTCACGGTGAAGGACAGCGCCAAGCGCCGGCTGACCGACTCGGTCGAGACCGCGCTCGGTCTCTCCGGCGGCATGGTCGTGCTCGACTTCGTGGATCTTCCCGAGGACGATCCCGAGCGCGAGCGGATGTATTCGGAGCATCTCTACTGCCCGTACGACGATCTCTCCTTCGAGGAGCTGGAGCCCCGCTCCTTCTCCTTCAACTCGCCGTTCGGCGCCTGCCCCGACTGCACCGGTATCGGTACGCGTATGGAGGTCGATCCGGAGCTGATCGTCCCCGACGAGGAAAGGTCGCTGGACGAGGGCGCGATCCATCCGTGGTCGCACGGCCACACCAGGGAGTACTTCGGCCGGCTGATCGGCGGGCTCGCGCAGGCCCTCGGCTTCCGTACGGACATCCCGTGGGCCGGGCTGCCGCAGCGGGCGAAGAAGGCCCTGCTCTACGGCCACAAGACCCAGGTCGAGGTCCGCTACCGGAACAGGTACGGCCGTGAGCGCGCCTACACCACGCCCGCCTTCGAAGGAGCCGTCTCCTTCGTCAAGCGGCGGCACAGTGAGGCCGAGAGCGACTCCAGCAGGGAGCGCTTCGAGGGCTATATGCGCGAGGTGCCGTGTCCGACCTGTGAGGGCACCCGGCTCAAGCCGATCGTTCTCGCGGTCACGGTCATGGACAAGTCCATCGCCGATGTCTCGGCGCTCTCGATCAGCGACTGCGCGGAGTTCCTCGGCGAGCTCAAGCTGAACGCCCGGGACAAGAAGATCGCCGAGCGGGTGCTCAAGGAGGTCAACGAACGGCTGAAGTTCCTGGTCGACGTCGGCCTGGACTATCTCTCGCTCAACCGCGCGGCGGGCACGCTCTCCGGCGGTGAGGCCCAGCGGATCCGGCTGGCGACGCAGATCGGCTCCGGTCTGGTCGGAGTGCTCTACGTCCTGGACGAGCCGTCCATCGGGCTGCACCAGCGGGACAACCACCGGCTGATCGAGACGCTGGTCCGGCTCCGGGACATGGGCAACACGCTGATCGTCGTGGAGCACGACGAGGACACCATCAAGGTGGCCGACTGGGTGGTCGACATCGGCCCCGGCGCCGGTGAGCACGGCGGCAAGGTCGTGCACTCCGGGCCGTTGAAGGGACTGCTGGCCAACAAGGAGTCGCTGACCGGCCAGTATCTGGCGGGCAAGAGGTCCATCCCGACGCCGGACATCCGCAGGCCCGTCGATGGGGAGCGGAGGCTCACCGTGCACGGCGCGCGGGAGAACAATCTGCGGGACATCGATGTGTCGTTCCCGCTGGGCGTCTTCACGGCGGTCACCGGTGTCTCGGGCTCGGGCAAGTCGACGCTGGTCAACGACATCCTGTACACGCATCTCGCGCGTGAGCTGAACGGCGCGAAGTCGGTGCCCGGCCGGCACACCCGGGTCGACGGGGACGATCTGGTCGACAAGGTGGTCCATGTCGACCAGTCGCCCATCGGCCGTACGCCCCGGTCCAACCCGGCCACGTACACCGGTGTCTTCGACCATGTCCGCAAGCTCTTCGCGGAGACGATGGAGGCGAAGGTCCGTGGCTATCTGCCCGGGCGCTTCTCCTTCAATGTCAAGGGTGGCCGGTGCGAGAACTGCTCCGGTGACGGCACCATCAAGATCGAGATGAACTTCCTGCCGGACGTCTATGTGCCGTGCGAGGTCTGCCACGGAGCCCGGTACAACCGGGAGACGCTGGAGGTCCACTACAAGGGCAAGTCCATCGCCGAGGTGCTGGACATGCCGATCGAGGAGGCCCTGGACTTCTTCGAGGCCGTCCCGACGATCTCGCGCCACCTCAGGACGCTCAACGAGGTCGGTCTCGGCTATGTACGGCTCGGCCAGTCCGCGCCGACGCTCTCGGGCGGCGAGGCGCAGCGCGTGAAGCTGTCGAGCGAGCTCCAGAAGCGCTCGACGGGCCGTACGGTCTACGTCCTGGACGAGCCCACGACCGGTTTGCACTTCGAGGACATCAGCAAGCTGATCACGGTGCTGTCCGGTCTGGTCGAGAAGGGCAACTCGGTGATCGTCATCGAGCACAACCTGGATGTCATCAAGACGGCGGACTGGGTGATCGACATGGGACCCGAGGGCGGCAACGCCGGCGGCCTGGTGATCGCGGAGGGCACGCCGGAGCAGGTGGCGGGCATCCCGGCCAGCCACACGGGCAAGTTCCTGCGGGAGATCCTGGATCCGGAACGCATCAGCGACGCGGCTCCGCCGAAGAAGACGACGCGGAGGAAGACGGCGCCGAAGAAGGCCCCGGCGACCTCCGGCCGAGCCTGACACCACCGGGGCCAGGGCGGCTCGCCTCAGGGCGGCCCTGGCCTGTCCGGCGTCGTCATACCGGCTCCGCCGAGCCGTCGCCCGCCGTTGGCCGGGCGGCGGTCGGTATCGTCGGAGGCGGTATTCGGCAATTCTGACCAGTGGAGACATCATGAACGGCCCGTTCGCGCAGCGTCGTACCGTACTGAAGGGCGTCGCGCTCGCCGGAGTGGCCGGGGCCGGAGTGGCCGGATGTTCCACCGAGTCGAAGCTCGGGCACGCCGAGAATCCCACGCCCACCGCGGCCGTGGAGCTCGGTGCGGCGGACGACATCCCGGTCGGCGGTGCCAAGCTCTTCCGCGAGCAGCGTCTTGTGGTGAGCTGCCCGGCGCGTGGCGAGTACAAGGCGTTCAGCGCCCAGTGCACCCATGCCGGCTGTCTCCTGGAGAAGCTGGAGGGCACGGTGGGTGACTGCCCGTGCCACGGCAGCAAGTTCGACGTGACCACCGGCGAGGCGATCCACGGCCCGGCGACCGTACCGCTGCCGGAGGTCCCGGTCACGGCGGAGGGCGGCAAGCTCATCGCCGGTCCCCGGGCCTGAGGGCCACCGGCCGGGCTGCTCCCGTGCCCCGGCGCCGTCACACTGTCCGTCGCCGACAGTAGGGTGGACGGCATGGCCGACCCCTCCAGCTACCGCCCCAAGCCGGGACAGATCCCCGACTCGCCGGGGGTCTACAAGTTCCGTGACGATCACCGCCGGGTGATCTACGTCGGAAAGGCGAAAAGCCTGCGTCAGCGGCTCGCCAACTACTTCCAGGACCTGGCGAGCCTGCATCCGCGCACCCGTTCCATGGTCACCACGGCCGCCTCCGTCGAGTGGACCGTCGTCTCCACCGAGGTCGAGGCGCTCCAGCTCGAATACTCCTGGATCAAGGAGTTCGATCCCCGCTTCAACGTCAAGTACCGCGACGACAAGAGCTATCCCTCGCTCGCGGTGACGCTCAACGAGAAGTACCCACGCGTCCAGGTCATGCGCGGCGCCAAGAAGAAGGGCGTGCGCTACTTCGGACCGTACGGACACGCCTGGGCCATCCGCGAGACCGTCGATCTGATGCTCCGTGTGTTTCCCGTACGGACGTGCTCCGCGGGCGTGTTCAAGAACGCCGAGCGCACCGGCCGTCCCTGCCTCCTCGGCTATATCGGCAAGTGCTCGGCGCCCTGCGTCGGCCGGGTCACCGCCGAGGAGCACCGTGAACTGGCCGAGGAGTTCTGCGACTTCATGGCCGGCCGCACCGGTACGTACATCCGCCGCCTGGAGCGGCAGATGACGGCCGCCGCCGAGGAGATGGAGTACGAGAAGGCCGCCCGGCTCCGTGACGACATAGGCGCCCTGCGCCGCGCGATGGAGAAGAACGCCGTCGTGCTCGCCGATGCCACCGACGCCGATCTGATCGCGGTCGCCGAGGACGAACTCGAAGCCGCCGTACAGATCTTCCATGTCCGCGGCGGCCGGGTCCGCGGCCAGCGCGGCTGGGTCACCGACAAGGTCGAGGCCGTGGACACGGCGGGCCTGGTCGAGCACGCGCTCCAGCAGCTCTACGGCGAGGAGAGCGGCGACTCCGTGCCCAAGGAGGTCCTCGTTCCCGCTCTGCCGGAGGAGACGGACGCCGTCGCCCTGTGGCTGAGCGAGCGCCGTGGCGCCCAGGTCTCGCTGCGGATCCCGCAGCGCGGCGACAAGAAGGACCTGATGGAGACGGTCGGGCGCAACGCGCAGCAGGCGCTCGTCCTGCACAAGACCAAGCGCGCCAGCGATCTGACCACCCGCTCCCGCGCCCTGGAGGAGATCGCGGAGGCCCTCGCCCTGGACAGCGCGCCGCTGCGTATCGAGTGCTTCGACATCTCGCATCTCCAGGGCGACGACGTGGTGGCGTCCATGGTGGTCTTCGAGGACGGCCTCGCGCGCAAGAGCGAGTACCGCCGCTTCCAGATCAAGACCTTCGAGGGCCAGGACGACGTCCGGTCGATGCACGAGGTGATCAGCCGTCGCTTCAAGCGGTACCTGGTGGAGAAGACGCGTACGGGAGAGTGGGCCGAAGAGGAGTCCGCCGAAGCCGCAGCCGGAGCCGAGTCCCTCGGGAACGGGAGCAGGAACGGGAACGGGAACAGCCCCGGCGGCGCCCTTGCGGCCTCCGGCACGGACCTCTCGGCCCCCGCTGCGCACGGCTCCCCGGACGCCGCGCGTGAGACCCATGAGCCACATGAGACCCATGAGGTCCCCGCCCGCTCCGACGACGACGGCAAGCCCCGGCGCTTCGCCTATCCGCCTCAGCTCGTCGTGGTCGACGGCGGACAGCCCCAGGTCGCGGCGGCCAAGCGGGCCCTCGACGAACTCGGCATCGACGATGTCGCCGTCTGCGGGCTCGCCAAGCGCCTCGAAGAGGTCTGGCTGCCCGGCGACGACGATCCGGTCGTCCTGCCGCGCTCCAGCGAGGGCCTCTACCTTCTCCAGCGCGTACGCGACGAGGCGCACCGCTTCGCCATCACCTATCAGCGGACCAAGCGCGCCAAGCGCGTCAGGACCAGCCCGCTGGACGAGGTCCCGGGCCTCGGCGAGTCCCGCAAACAGGCGCTCATCAAGCATTTCGGCTCGGTGAAGCGGCTGCGGCAGGCGACAATCGACCAGATCTGCGAGGTACCGGGCCTGGGCCGCAAGACGGCCGAGTCCGTCGTCGTGGCCCTCGCCAAGGCGGCCCCGGCGGCACCCGCCGTGAACACGGCAACAGGAGAGATCATGGAAGACGACGGGGGCAGCACGCATGACTGAGCACGACCGGGACGGAGCGGAGCACGTGAGTACGGGCACCACCAAGGAGGCAGGTGACACCGGCGAGGCGGCCATTCCCGAGCTGGTGATCATCTCCGGAATGTCGGGCGCCGGCCGCAGCACCGCCGCCAAATGCCTGGAGGACCTCGGCTGGTTCGTGGTGGACAATCTGCCGCCCGCGCTGATCCCCACCATGGTGGAGCTGGGCGCGCGCTCGCAGGGCAATGTGGCACGGATCGCCGTGGTCGTGGATGTCCGCGGCAGACGGTTCTTCGACAATCTCCGCGAGTCCCTCGCCGACCTCGACGCCAAGGAGGTCACCCGGCGGATCGTCTTCCTGGAGTCCTCCGACGAGGCGCTGGTCCGCCGCTTCGAGTCCGTACGGCGTCCGCACCCGCTCCAGGGCGACGGCCGGATCGTGGACGGCATCGAGGCCGAGCGCGATCTGCTGCGCGAGCTGCGCGGTGACGCCGATCTGGTGATCGACACCTCCAGCCTCAATGTGCACGAGCTGCGCGCCAAGATGGACGCCCAGTTCGCCGGCGACGAGAAGCCGGAGCTGCGGGCCACGGTGATGTCCTTCGGCTACAAGTACGGACTGCCGGTCGACGCCGACCTGGTGGTGGACTGCCGCTTCCTGCCCAATCCGCACTGGGTGCCGGAGCTGCGCCCGTTCACCGGACTGAACGAGGAGGTGTCCGCGTATGTCTTCAACCAGCCGGGCGCCAAGGAGTTCCTCGACCGCTACACCGAGCTGCTCCAGCTCATCGCCGCCGGATACCGGCGCGAGGGCAAGCGGTATGTGACCGTCGCGGTCGGCTGTACGGGCGGCAAGCACCGCTCCGTGGCCATGTCCGAGAAGGTCGCCGCCCGCCTCGTCTCCGCCGGAATCGAGACCGTCGTCGTGCACCGGGACATGGGGCGCGAGTGACCGGACGCACCTTCCGGATGCGCCGACTGCGCCGGGGAGCACCCGCACAGTCGGCGCGCGGGCGCGGTGCCCAGCCGAAGGTCGTCGCGCTCGGCGGTGGTATGGGCCTGTCCGCCTCTCTCGCGGCGCTGCGGCGCATCACGGGAGATCTGACCGCCGTGGTCACCGTCGCCGACGACGGAGGCTCCAGCGGGCGGCTCAGGGAGGAGCTGGGCGTGCTGCCGCCCGGCGATCTGCGCAAGGCACTGGCGGCGCTCTGCGGCGATGACGACTGGGGCCAGACCTGGGCGCGGGTGATCCAGCACCGCTTCCAGTCCCAGGGCGATCTCCATGAGCACGCGGTGGGCAATCTGCTGATCGTCGCCCTCTGGGAGCAGCTCGGCGACCATGTCCAGGCTCTGGACCTGGTCGGCAAGCTGCTCGGCGCGCACGGCCGGGTGCTGCCCATGTCCGCCGTGCCGCTGGAGTTGCAGGCGCTCGTACGGGGCCATGACCCGGCGTACCCCGACGAGGTGAACACGGTGCGCGGCCAGGCGACGGTCGCGCTCACGCCGGGAGAGGTGCAGTCGGTGCATCTCGTGCCGCACGACCCGCCGGCCGTTCCCGAGGCGGTCGCGGCGGTCAGGGACGCGGACTGGGTGGTACTCGGTCCGGGCTCCTGGTTCTCCTCGGTGATCCCGCATCTTCTGGTGCCGGAACTGCTCGACGCGCTCATGGAGACCAAGGCCCGAAGAGTCCTCTCGCTGAACCTCGCACCACAACCCGGTGAAACCGATGGCTTCTCACCGCAGCGTCATTTGGAGGTTTTGGGGCGACACGCCCCTAAACTCGCCCTGGACGTGGTGCTGGCCGACAAGGCCGCCGTGCCCGACCGTGAGTCACTCTCCGATGCCGCCGGCCGGTTCGGTGCCGCGGTCGAGCTGGCGCCGGTGGCAGCGTCCGACAGTTCCCCGGTCCATGATCCGGAGCTGTTGGCAGCCGCGTACGACCGTATTTTTCGGATGCATGGAAGGATCGGCCCATGGCGATGACGCCAGCGGTGAAGGACGAGATCGCCCGCCTCCCCGTCACCCGGACATGCTGTAGGAAGGCGGAGGTCTCGGCGATTCTTCGGTTCGCGGGCGGGCTGCATCTGGTGAGCGGCCGCATCGTGATCGAGGCGGAGCTGGACACCAGCATCGCCGCGCGCCGGCTCCGCAAGGACATCTTGGAGATCTTCGGGCACAACTCGGAGCTGGTGGTGATGGCTCCGGGCGGACTGCGCCGCGGCAGCCGTTACGTCGTACGGGTGATCACCGGTGGTGATCAGCTCGCCCGGCAGACCGGGCTGGTCGACGGCCGTGGACGCCCGATCCGGGGACTGCCGCCGCAGGTCGTCTCGGGAGCCACCTGTGACGCGGAGGCCGCGTGGCGCGGTGCGTTCCTGGCGCACGGCTCGCTCACCGAGCCCGGCCGCTCCTCCTCGCTGGAGGTGACCTGCCCGGGTCCCGAGGCCGCCCTCGCGCTCGTCGGTGCCGCGCGCAGGCTCCAGATCGCCGCGAAGGCCCGTGAGGTGCGCGGAGTGGACCGTGTGGTCGTACGGGACGGGGACGCGATCGGCGCGCTGCTGACCCGGCTCGGCGCGCATGACCAGGTGCTGGCCTGGGAAGAGCGGCGGATGCGCCGCGAGGTCCGGGCCACGGCCAACCGTCTCGCCAACTTCGACGACGCGAATCTGCGCCGCTCCGCCCGTGCCGCGGTCGCCGCCGGTGCCCGGGTCCAGCGCGCGCTGGAGATCCTCGGCGAGGAGGTGCCCGAGCATCTCGCCGCGGCCGGCCGGCTGCGGATGGAGCACAAGCAGGCCTCCCTGGAGGAGCTGGGCGCGCTCGCCGATCCGCCGCTGACCAAGGACGCCGTCGCGGGCCGGATCCGCCGGCTGCTGGCCATGGCCGACAAGCGGGCACAGGACCTCGGGATTCCGGGTACGGAGTCCAATCTGAGCGAGGAGCTGGCGGACGGTCTCGTCGGCTGAGCCCGGCCCCGCCCTCAGCGGCCCCTCATGGTCAACTGCCCGCCGCCGGCACCGAGTCAGGTGCCGGCGGCGGCATTTCATGGCACCCACACATACCCTTGACATGATCATGGAGGGTGGTCAGCCTGACGTCAGTTCACGGACGTGGCTGACTACAGCAAGAGGGGCACATGAGACATAGAGCGAGATCGATACTCGCCGCAGGCGCACTGCTGCTCGCCGGTGTGACCGCGGCGCCCGCCGCCCAGGCACGGCCGGGCTCGGCGCCCGCCGTCGGCGCCGACGCGGTGAAGGTCTTCGACGCCGAGGTCACCCAGGAGCAGATACCGCTGCTCCTCTCGGCGGGCCAGGACGCCCATGAACTCACCGAACGGGCCCCCGAGAAGGGGACCGCCAAGGTCGAGCTGTTCCTCACCGACGGTCAGGCGCGCGCCCTGGAGAAGCAGGGCGTCGAGGTCGCCGAGCGCAAGGTTCCCGCGAAGTCGGCGGCCCGGACCCGCGCGGCGGACGAGGGAGTCTTCCGCCCGTACAGCGGTGAGGGCAACCTCCAGGAGGAGATCGTCGAGACCGGGCAGGCCAATCCCGGTATCACCAAGGTCGTCTCCATCGGCAAGACCGTGCTGGGACAGGACATCCTCGCCCTCAAGGTCAGCAAGGGCGCGCGCACCGCCAAGGACGGATCCAAGCCGTCCGTGCTCTACATGTCGAACCAGCACGCGCGGGAGTGGATCACTCCCGAGATGACGCGCCGGCTGATGCACCACTACATCGACAACTACGGCAAGAACCCCCGAATAACGAAGATCGTCGACTCCACCGAGCTGTGGTTCGTCCTCTCCGCCAACCCGGACGGCTACGACTACACCTTCAGCTCCGACAGCGCCCGCCTCTGGCGCAAGAACCTCCGTGACGTCGACGGCAACGGACAGATCACCTCCGGCGACGGCGTCGACCTGAACCGTAACTTCGCCTACAAGTGGGGCTACGACGACGAGGGTTCGTCCCCGCAGCCCGCGAACGAGACGTACCGAGGCACGGGCCCCAACTCCGAGCCCGAGACCCAGGCGATCGACCGCTTCGAGCGGCGCATCGACTTCGACTACGGCATCAACTACCACTCCGCCGCCGAACTGCTCCTCTACGGCGTGGGCTGGCAGGTCGCGACCCCGACCCCCGACGACGTGCTCTACAAGGCGCTCGCGGGCACCCCGGAGAACTCCGCCATCCCCGGCTACTACCCGCAGGTCTCCTCCGAGCTGTACACCACCAACGGTGAGGCCGACGGCCACGCGGCGAACGTCAACGGCACGATGATGTTCACGCCGGAGATGACGACCTGCCAGACCGCGTCCGGATACGACCCGGACGACGCGTGGGAGGCACGGGACTGCCAGTCCGGCTTCAACTTCCCCGACGACGAGAACCTGATCCAGGAGGAGTTCGCCAAGAACGTCCCCTTCGCGCTCTCCGTCGCCGAGACGGCCGCCCACCCCGACCAGCCCTCCTCGTCGGTCGGCCTGACCGCCCCCGACTTCACGCTCGACCCGTTCACCACCTCGTACGCGCGCGGCGCCGACCAGGAGGTCTCCGTCACCGCGCGCTCGTCGCTGCGGAAGATGGAGCTCAACTACCGCGTCAACGGCGGCCGTACCGAGCAGGAGAGGATCAGGGCCTGGAAGGGCGGCGAGACCTACGGCGGCGAGGACAACCTCCACTTCGACCAGTACCGCGCCAAGGTCGAGGGCGCCGGTCCGGGTGACAGCGTCGAGGTCTGGTTCACCGGACGGACGGAGGACGGAAAGGCCACCTCCAGCGAGCACTTCACCTACACCGTGGCCGAAGTCCCCCGCGCCGACACGCTCGTGATCGCCGAGGAGGGCGCGCCCGCCCAGCAGGCCCAGACCTACGTCGACGCCCTGCGTGCCAACGGCCGTACCGCCGTCGTCTGGGACGTCGCCACCCAGGGCGCACCGCACCCGCTGGGTGTTCTCAGCCACTTCTCCACGGCCGTCCACTACACGGGCGCCGTGGCCCCCGGCGGCCCGACCCAGCTCGCCGTACGCGACTTCCTCAACGAGGGCGGCAAGCTCATCGAGGCCGGAGAGCTGGCTGGTGGCAACGCCCAGGTCGGGCGGGCCCAGACCAATGACTTCAGCCAGTACTACCTGGGCGCCTACGGACGCGCGTCCAACGCCCGCGCCACCGGATTCAGCGGCGCGGGAGTCCTCTCGGGAGCGGCCGGAGCACTCGGCGCGGCGCCCGGCAACCCGCTGAACGCGGCGGGCAGCTACACCGTCACCTCCGACACCCTGGACCCGGAGACCTTCCCGCAGTTCGCGAGCGCGCAGGCGGGCGTGTACACCGGAACCCCGAACCCGTACGCCCCTTACGAGGGCCAGTGGATGGCCGCCGCCACCCACCAGGACAACGACTGGCGCCGGCTCACCCGGACCGTCGACCTCACCGGGGTCGACGCGGCCGACAAGCCGGAGCTGCGCCTCGCGCTCAACTGGAACACCGAGCCGGGGTACGACCACGCGGTCCTGGAGGCCCACACCGCCGGTGCCGACGACTGGACCACCCTCCCGGAGGCCGGCGGCGCGACCAGCACCACTGTGCCCGCCGAGTGCGAGGCCGGGTTCTTCCTCCAGGGCCACCCGTTCCTCGGCCGCTATCTGACCCTCGGCAACGAGGCCTGCACCGCGACCGGCACCAGCGGCGCCTGGAACAGCCTCACCGGCAGTTCGAACGGCTGGCAGCAGGTCGTCTTCGACCTGAGCGCCTACGCGGGCAAGAAGGCCGAACTGTCGCTCAGCTACATCACCGACCCCGGCAGCGGCGGGCGCGGACTCTTCGCGGACGACGCGCGGCTCGCCGTGGGCGGCGTGGAGCAGGCGTCCGAGGGCTTCGAGACCTCGCTGGGGGCCTGGACCACTCCGGGCGCGCCGGAGGGAAGCCCCGCGGTGGAGGGGGACTGGGCGCGTGCCCAGGAGCTCTTCAAGTCGTACGCGGCGGTCACCACGCGTGACACCGTGCTGCTCGGATTCGGTCTGGAACACGTGCGGGACACGGGAGAGCGCGTGACGCTCCTCGGCAAGGCACTGAGCGCCCTGCGGGACTGATCCCCGCCCCCACGCACGCGGCGGCCCGTACCCGTACCCGCGGGTACGGGCCACCGTCGGCTCACGGGGCCACTCGATGTCACCACGCGGGCCGTGGAGAGGTAGGGTCATACGAGGTCGGGGACATCCCATACAACTCGCCGGCGTCGAAACCCGGCGTACCTAACGAGGAGATCGGTTCGTGACGATCCGCGTAGGCATCAACGGCTTTGGCCGCATCGGTCGTAACTACTTCCGCGCGCTGCTGGAGCAGGGTGCAGACATCGAGATCGTGGCTGTCAACGACCTGGGTGACACTGCGACCACGGCGCACCTTCTGAAGTACGACACCATCCTGGGCCGTCTGAAGGCCGAGGTGACCCACACCGCCGACACGATCACCGTCGACGGCCACACGATCAAGGTGCTCTCCGAGCGCAACCCGGCCGACATCCCCTGGGGTGAGCTGGGTGTCGACATCGTCATCGAGTCGACCGGCATCTTCACCAAGCGGGACGACGCCGCCAAGCACCTCGCGGGCGGCGCCAAGAAGGTCCTCATCTCGGCTCCGGCCACGGACGAGGACATCACGATCGTGCTGGGCGTCAACGAGGACAAGTACGACGCGGCGAGCCACGACATCATCTCCAACGCCTCCTGCACCACCAACTGTGTGGCGCCGATGGCCAAGGTCCTCCTGGAGAACTTCGGCATCGTCTCGGGCCTGATGACCACGGTCCACGCCTACACCAGCGACCAGCGCCTCCAGGACTTCCCGCACAGGGACCTGCGCAGGGCCCGTGCCGCGGCGGAGAACATCATTCCGGCGAGCACGGGCGCGGCCAAGGCCCTCGGTCTGGTCATCCCGGAGCTGGCCGGCAAGCTCAACGGCATGGCGATGCGGGTCCCGGTTCCCACGGGCTCCGTCACCGACCTGGTCGTCGAGACGGAGCGCGTGGTGACCAAGGACGAGGTCAACGCGGCGTTCCGGGCGGCGGCCGAAGGGGAGCTGAAGGGCTACCTGGACTACACCGAGGACCCGATCGTCTCCTCGGACATCGTCAACTGGCCCGCCTCCTGCACCTTCGACTCCTCCCTGACCATGGTCCAGGGCAAGAGCGTCAAGGTCATCGGCTGGTACGACAACGAGTGGGGCTACTCCAACCGCCTTGTCGACCTGACCGTCTTCGTCGGTGGCCAGCTCTGACACAGGGCCCATGAGTTCAGGGCCGCTGAGTTCAGGGCCGGTAGGCATCTCGATATGAGCGACAGGGCTCGGTCGGCGCATCCGCTGCGCTGTTCGAGCCCTGTTGGCCTGTCCAGACATCCCAAGGAGTCCAGCAGCAGATGAAGACGATCGACGAACTTCTCGCCGAAGGGGTCGGCGGCAAGCGCGTATTCGTCCGTGCCGACCTCAATGTGCCGCTCGACGGCACCACCATCACCGACGACGGCCGGATCCGGGCCGTACTGCCGACGGTCGCCCGGCTCGCCGAGGCCGGCGCCCGCGTCGTCGTCGCCTCCCATCTGGGCCGCCCCAAGGGCGCCCCGGAGCCCGCCTTCTCCCTCGCTCCCGCCGCCGCGCGCCTCGGTGAACTCCTCGGTGCCGATGTGGCGTTCGCGACCGACACCGTCGGCGACTCCGCCAAGGCCGTTGTCGCGGGCCTGGCCGACGGTCAGGTCGCCGTCATCGAGAATCTGCGCTTCAACCCGGGCGAGACCTCCAAGGACGACGCCGAGCGCGGCGCCTTCGCCGACGAGCTCGCCGAGCTGGCCGATCTCTATGTGGGTGACGGCTTCGGCGCGGTGCACCGCAAGCACGCCTCGGTCGTCGATCTGCCGGCCCGGCTGCCGCACGCCGCGGGCGGACTGATCGCCACCGAGGTCGCCGTGCTCAAGAAGCTCACGGACGACGTACGGCGGCCCTACGCCGTGGTACTCGGCGGCGCCAAGGTCTCCGACAAGCTCGGAGTCATCGACCATCTCCTGGAGAAGGCCGACCGCATCCTGATCGGCGGCGGCATGCTCTTCACGTTCCTGAAGGCACAGGGCCATGAGATCGGCTCCTCGCTCGTCCAGGAGGACCAGATCCCGGCCGTCCAGGAGTATCTGAAGCGGGCCGACGAGCGCGGTGTGGAGTTCGTACTCCCCGTGGACGTCCTGGTCGCGGCGGAGTTCCCGGACCTCAGGACCAAGGCGCCCGCGCACCCGGACACGGTGGCCGCCGACGCCATTCCGGCCGGAAAGATGGGCCTGGACATCGGCCCCGAGACCGGCCGGCTGTACGCCTCGAAGCTCGCCGACGCCGAGACCGTCTTCTGGAACGGTCCCATGGGCGTTTTCGAGCACCCCGACTACGCCGAGGGCACCAGGGCCGTCGCCCAGGCGCTCGTGGACTCCCCGGGCTTCTCCGTCGTCGGTGGTGGCGACTCCGCCGCCGCCGTCCGGATCCTGGGCTTCGACGAGAACGCATTCGGCCATATTTCGACCGGTGGCGGCGCCAGCCTCGAATATCTCGAGGGCAAGACGCTTCCCGGCCTCGCCGCACTGGAGGACTGACCACCAAATGAGCACCCGTACCCCGCTGATGGCGGGCAACTGGAAGATGAACCTCAACCATCTTGAGGCCATCGCCCATGTCCAGAAGCTCGCCTTCGCACTGACGGACAAGGACTACGACGCCGTCGAGGTCGCCGTGTTGGCGCCCTTCACCGATCTGCGGTCCGTGCAGACCCTGACCGACGGCGACAAGCTCAAGATCAAGTACGGCGCCCAGGACATCTCGGCGCACGACTCCGGCGCGTACACCGGCGAGATCTCGGGCCCGATGCTGTCCAAGCTGAAGTGCACCTATGTCGCCGTCGGTCACTCCGAGCGCCGGCAGTACCACGCCGAGACGGACGAGATCTGCAACGCCAAGGTGAAGGCCGCGTTCAAGCACGGGCTGACGCCGATCCTCTGTGTGGGCGAGGGCCTGGACATCCGCAAGGCCGGTGACCAGGTCTCCTACACGCTCGCCCAGCTCGACGGCGGCCTCAAGGACATCCCGGCCGAGCAGGCCGAGTCCGTGGTGATCGCGTACGAGCCGGTGTGGGCCATCGGCACCGGCGAGGTCGCCACTCCCGAGGACGCCCAGGAGGTCTGCGGAGCGATCCGCGGACGGCTGGCCGAGCTGTACTCGCAGGAGCTGGCCGACCAGGTCCGGATCCAGTACGGCGGCTCGGTGAAGTCCGGGAATGTCGCCGCGATCATGGCGCAGCCCGATGTGGACGGCGCCCTGGTGGGCGGCGCGGCGCTGGACGCCGACGAGTTCGTCAAGATCGTCCGGTTCCGGGACCAGTAAGGACCGGTAAGAGCCAGTAAGGGCCGGTCGGCGACCGGTCAGCACAGGGTTCCGGAATCGGTAAGCACGGGTTCCGGGACCGGTAAGTATGCGGCGGCTCGGATCCGTCGTACCCTTGCGGGGGCCGGCTCGGGACGGTGGAACATCTCCCGGCGGGTCCCCGCAGTCCATATCGGAACCATCGGGTCTGACTCCCAGATCCCGCCGGTTCTGCCCGTCCGAGGAAGTTGGTCCAGCCGTGGTAATGGGGTTCTCGATCGCCCTCATCGTCTTCAGCCTGCTGATGATGCTGCTCGTGCTGATGCACAAGGGAAAGGGCGGCGGCCTCTCCGACATGTTCGGTGGCGGAATGCAGTCGTCCGTCGGTGGTTCCTCGGTCGCCGAGCGTAACCTCGACCGCATCACCGTGGTTGTCGGTCTGCTGTGGTTCGCGTGCATTGTCGTTCTTGGTCTGCTGCTGAAGCTGGACAGCTAGACACACGTACGGTACGGCGTCGCGGGCGCGGCCTATCATGAGGTTCCGCGCCGGGCGGCAGGGGGTAACTCCCTTCACTGGACGCGCGTTGGGCCTTACGTAGACTGGGGCGCCCGGCAGCGGAGCTGCCTATCGATGCTTTGCGGCACCATCACGCAGGGAGTTACGACCGTGGCAAGTGGCAACGCGATCCGGGGAAGCCGGGTCGGAGCGGGGCCGATGGGTGAGGCCGAGCGTGGCGAGTCCGCGCCGCGCCTGCGCATCTCCTTCTGGTGCTCCAACGGGCACGAGACGCAGCCGAGCTTCGCCAGTGACGCACAGGTTCCGGAGACGTGGGACTGCCCGCGCTGTGGATTCCCGGCCGGTCAGGACCGGGACAATCCGCCGGACCCGCCGCGCACCGAGCCGTACAAGACGCACCTCGCCTATGTACGGGAGCGACGCAGCGACGCGGACGGCGAAGCGATCCTCGCCGAAGCGCTCGCCAAACTGCGCGGCGAGATCTAGTCACGAGATCTGGACGCATCAGGATCTGGACATAACGAGATCCGGAAGCATCTGGATCTGGACATACTTCGGCCGGCCGGACACCCAACAGGTGTCCGGCCGGTTTGTTCTGCCTCGTCCGTGGCTCGTGTCGTCCCGTCGCCGCGCGGTCACCCTGATCGCATAGGTTGGTCGGGCAGCAGGGCACGCACACACGCACGAGAAGAAGTGGACCGATGTCCGAGATGAACGCAGAAGGCCGTACCAGGCTCACCCGGACGCCCGAGTGGAACGCGCTCGGCAAGCACCGTGAACAGCTCGGGCAGACGCATCTGCGGGAGCTGTTCGCCGCCGATCCGGCGCGCGGCACCGGCTACACCCTCAAGGTGGGCGATCTCCACCTGGACTACTCCAAGCACCTGGTGACCGACGAGACGCTGACGCTCCTTCGTGAGCTGGCCGCGGCGACCGGCGTGGCGGAGCTGCGGGACGCGATGTTCCGCGGCGAGAAGATCAACACCACCGAGGACCGCGCCGTACTGCACACGGCGCTGCGCGCTCCGCGCGACGCCGTCATCGAGGTGGACGGCGAGAATGTCGTACCGGCGGTGCACGCCGTACTCGACAAGATGAGCGCGTTCGCCGACCGGATCAGGTCCGGCGAGTGGACCGGGCACACCGGGCGTCCCATCAAGAACGTGATCAACATCGGTATCGGCGGCTCCGACCTCGGTCCCGCGATGGCCTACGAAGTGCTCCGTTCCTTCACCGACCGTGATCTCACGGTCCGTTTCGTCTCCAATGTGGACGGCGCGGATCTGCACGAGGCCGTACGGGATCTGGATCCGGCCGAGACGCTCTTCGTCATCGCGTCCAAGACCTTCACCACCATCGAGACCATCACCAACGCCACCTCGGCCCGCTCCTGGCTGCTGACCGAGCTGGGCGCCGGGCAGGAGGCCGTCGCCAAGCACTTCGTGGCGCTCTCCACCAACGCCGGCAAGGTCGCCGAGTTCGGTATCGACACGGCCAACATGTTCGAGTTCTGGGACTGGGTCGGCGGGCGCTACTCGTACGACTCGGCCATCGGCCTCTCGCTGATGATCGCGATCGGTCCCGACCGGTTCCGGGAGATGCTCGACGGCTTCCATCTCGTGGACGAGCACTTCCGTACCGCGCCGCCGGAGGCCAACGCGCCTCTGCTGCTGGGCCTGCTGGGCATCTGGTACGGATCGTTCTTCGACGCCCAGTCGCATGCCGTCCTGCCCTACAGCCACTATCTGTCGAAGTTCACCGCGTATCTCCAGCAGCTCGACATGGAGTCCAACGGCAAGTCGGTGGACCGGGAGGGCCGGCCGGTCGAATGGCAGACCGGACCCGTGGTCTGGGGCACTCCGGGCACCAACGGGCAGCACGCGTACTACCAGTTGATCCACCAGGGCACCAAGGTCATCCCGGCCGACTTCATCGGCTTCGCCCGGCCCGTGGACGATCTGCGGCCCGGTCTGGTCGCGCAGCACGATCTGCTGATGGCCAACTTCTTCGCGCAGACGCAGGCGCTGGCCTTCGGCAAGACGCCGGAGGAGGTACGGGCCGAGGGCGTGCCGGAGGAGCTGGTGCCGCACAAGACCTTCCGCGGCAACCATCCGACGACCACGATCCTCGCCGAGACGCTCACCCCGTCCGTGCTGGGCCAGCTCATCGCGCTCTACGAGCACAAGGTGTTCGTCCAGGGCGCCGTCTGGAACATCGACTCCTTCGACCAGTGGGGCGTCGAGCTGGGCAAGGTGCTCGCCAAGCGGATCGAGCCCGTGCTCACCGGTGAGGAGTCCGGCGACCAGCTCGACGGTTCGACCGCGGCGCTGGTCGCCACGTACCGTTCACTGCGTGGCCGCTGAACCGGTGGCGGAGGGGGCCCGGCGGCTCCGGCCGCCCGACAACACACTGAACGAACGCGCCATCGGCTGGTGGCGCGTGCAGTGGCTGACGCTGACCGTGGCGGTGGCGGGAGTACTGGCCGTGCTGGGAGCGCTCATCGCTCCCGCACGGCCGTGGCTGCTGGTCCCGGCCGCCGTGCTGGCGGTGCTCGGCCTTCTCTGTACGGCGCTGATACCCGTGTGGTGGTTCAGGGTGCACCGCTGGGAGGTGACGGAGGAGGCGGTCTATGTCCGTACCGGCTTCTTCTGGCAGGAGTGGCGGATCGCGCCGATGTCCCGGATACAGACCGTGGACACCGTGCGCGGTCCGCTGGAGCAGCTCTTCAGGCTTTCGACGGTGATCGTCACCACCGCGTCGTCCAAGGGATCGGTCCAGATCGCAGGGCTCGACCACGAGCTGGCCGCTGAGCTGGCCGAGCGGCTGACCAGGATCACCGAGGCGACTCCCGGGGACGCCACATGAGTGAGAGCGCAGAGACCGCGGCGGGCCTGGGCTCAGCGGACCTGGGCTCGGACTCAGCGGACCTGGGCTTGGACTCGGGGACGGCCGTGGAGGCCGTGGCGGCCGGTGAAGAGGCCTGGCGGCGGCTCGACCGGCGCACTGTGCTGGTCACCGTGGCGGTCATGACGGGATTCGTCGTGGGCGCCGGTGTGCCGGCCGCCATAGGTCTGTCGGGCAGCCGCCCGGTCGGAGAGGCGCTCGGCTGGGTACTGGCGGGCGCCGCGCTGCTGATCGTCTTCGGCACGGCCGGTGACTATGTCCGCTGGCGCCGTACCCGGTACCGCATCGGGCCCGAGCGCGCCGAGCTGCACACAGGTCTCTTCCTGGTCAAACGGCGTTCGCTGGCGCGCGAGCGGATACGTACGGTCGATCTCACGGCCAATCTGCTGCTCCGGCTGCTCGGGCTGGTGAAGGTCCGGATAGGGACCGGTGAGCAGACCCTTGGCGAGTCCACACTGGAGCTCGATCCGGTCACCAGGGCCGAGGGCGAACGGCTCCGTACGGAACTGCTCGGCCGGGCCGCCGAGGCGGACGGTACGGCCGGAGGCGCCGGTGAAGGCATGCTGGCGGCGCTCGATCCGGGCTGGATCCGGTACGCGCCGCTCTCCTTCCTCAGTCTGGCGCTGGCCGGCGCGGGCATCGGCGGACTGCTCCAGCTCAGCGAGTGGCTCGGTGTGCAGGGCCGAGTGGTCCACTGGGCGGGCGACCGGGTGCGGGACATCTCTCCCGTCTGGGGGATCGTGCTGTTCGTCGGGCTGATGGTGGCCGCCGGGATCGCGGGCGTCGTCGGCGCGCTCGCCCTCTGGATCGAGATGTGGTGGAACTACCGGCTGGAGCGGGAGCCCGGAGGCACTCTGCGGGTCCGGCGCGGGCTGTTCACCTCCCGCTCGGTCTCCATCGAGGAGCGGCGGCTGCGCGGAGTGGAGCTGGTCGAGCCGCTCGGTGTCCGGCTGGCCGGCGCGGCCAGGCTGGACGCGATCGCCACGGGCCTCGCGCAGGACGAGGAGGACGAGCAGGCCGACCAGAAGAGCCTGCTGCCGCCCGCGCCGCGCGCCGTGGCGGACGAGGTGGCGGCGCGGATACTGCGGGAGCCCGCCTCCCCGACGCGGACCGTCCAACTGGTCCCGCACCCTCGCGCGGCCCGTGCGCGCAGGCTGCGCTGGGCCCTGTCCGCCGCACTGCCGCCGCTGCTGCTCCTCACGGTCCTCGGACTGCTGCTGACCGAGGTGCTGCTGACCGTCGCGGCGGTGATCGCCGTGGTCGTCCTGCCGGTCGCCGTACTGCTCGCGCTCGACGCGTACCGCAATCTGGGCCATGGCCTCGGCGGCGGCTATCTGGTGACCCGCTCGGGCACACTGCGCCGTACGACGGTCGCCCTCCAGCGCGGCGGAGTGATCGGCTGGACGGTCCGGCAGTCCTACTTCCAGCGCCGTGCGGGCCTGCTGACGCTGACGGCGACCACGGCCGCCGGAGGCGGCGCGTACCACGTGTACGACACGGCGGAGGGCGAGGGCCTGGCCTTCGCGGCGGAGGCCGTTCCCGGACTGCTGGAGCCCTTTACGATCAGTTCTGATCAGTGAGTGATCTTTTCCGGTCCGGCCGACCGGGAAGGGCGGCGCGGGAAAGGCCTCGCCTTTGCGGCGGGAGATCCGGATCATGGAGACATGACACAGACCAGCCGTCGCACAGTCCTGGCCGCCCTGGCCACCGCCGCCGTGAGCGGGCCTCTGCTGACCGGAGTCGGCGCCTCACCCGCGTACGCGGCCGACGACTACGCGTCCAACACGGACCTCTACACCCAGCTCGCGGGCCGGGAGGGCCTGGACTTCGCCCGCCGCTACAAGCGGCACGAGACCTTCGACAACAGCCTCGGTACGGTCTACCGCTATCCACGCACCGCCATCCTGGCGCTGCACGGCGGCGGCATCGAACCCGGGACCTCGGAGCTGTGCCTCGGCATAGCCGGCTACCACCCGGCCACCTTCGCGGTCACACCGGCGGGTGGCCCGGTGTACGACTACTGGATGTTCGAAGGGCTCCTGTCCACCGGCAACGGGACGATGCATGTCACCGCGTCGCACTGCGACGACACCGTCGCGCTCTCCCTGGCGGCCGGCAGCCTCAACGTACTGAGCATCCACGGCTGTCGGGCCGACCAGACCAGCGCGCCCGCGAACCGTCCCGAGGCCGTCGTGGTGGGCGGTCGCAACGACCGCTTCAAGCAGCTGCTGCACTCGGCGTTCGGCGCGGCCGGATTCCAGACGATCGACGGCTCGACCTTGCCGGACCTCGCCGGAGTGCAGACCCAGAACATCGCCAACCGGACACTCCTGGGCATGGGAGGCCAGTTGGAGATCACCACCGAGCTGCGCGAGAGCATGTTCGGCACCTTCACCCGGGCGGGACGTCCCGGCTCCACCAACGCGGTCTTCGACAGCTTCGTGGGAGCGGCCCGTACCGCGATCGCGAATCTGGAGGCGACCGCCGAGCAGATCATCCTCTGACTGCCGGACTGATATGGACTGATACGCGAAGGCCCGGTCCGCCTGAAGGAGACGAACCGGGCCTTCGTAGAACCGAACTGACGGACCGTCAGGCCGAGGCCGGCGGATAGAGGTCGCGCGGCAGCCCCGAGGCCGCCGCCGCGTCCAGCAGCCACAGAGTGCGGCTCCTGCCGTACGCGCCCGCCGCCGGAGCCTGGATCTCTCCCGCGCCCGACAGGGCGATCTCCGCCGCCTTCGCCTTGTCCTCGCCCGCCGCGAGCAGCCAGACCTCATGGGCCGCGCGGATCGCGGGCAACGTGAGCGAGATACGGGTCGGCGGCGGCTTGGGAGCGCCGTGCACGGCGACCACCGTGCGCTCGGTCTCCCGTACGCCGGGCAGCTCCGGGAAGAGCGAGGCGACATGTGTGTCGGGCCCGACTCCCAGCATCAGGACGTCGAACGTCGGCACCGGACCATGGTCCTCCGGCCGGGACGCCGCGGCGAGCTCCGTGGCGTACGCGGCTGCCGCGGCCTCCACATCGCTGCCGTACGGACCGTCCGAGGCCGGCATCGCGTGCACCCGGGACGGATCCAGCGGCACCGAGTCGAGCAGCGCCTCCCGTGCCTGGGTGATGTTCCGCTCCGGATCGCCCTCCGGCAGGAAGCGCTCGTCTCCCCACCACAGATCCAGCCGTGCCCAGTCGATCGCGTCCCGGGCGGGCGCCGCCGACAGCGCGGCCAGCAGCCCGTTGCCGTTGCGTCCGCCCGTCAGCACCACCGAGGCGGAGCCCCGGGCGGCCTGGGCGTCCACGACCTTGGTGATCAGCCGGGCCGCCGCGGCCTGGGCCATCAGCTCCTTGTCCCGGTGGACGACCACCTGCGGGGCACTCACTTGGACGCCGCCTTCTTGGCCGGAGCCTTCTTCGCCGGGCCGGCCGCGGCCGTGTCCGCCGTATCGGAGCCGCTCGCGCCTGAGCCGTTGGAGGCTCCGGCGGACGATGTGTCCGCCGCGCCGGCCAGCCGCTCGACACCGAACCGCAGGGCCGACGCGTAGATGTCGTCCGGATCCAGCCGGCGCAGCTCCTCCGCGATCAGCTCGGAGGTGCCCCGCCGCTTCAGCGCCACCGCGCGGTCCGGCTGGCCCTCGATGGAGAGCGTCGCCAGCGAGCCGTCCGCCCGGTGCAGACTGATCGGACCGCAGCTCGTCTCCAGCCGTACGGCCGTCAGGCCCGGCCCCGAGGAGACGGAGCGCCGAACCGGTACGTGCAGCCGGTCGGCCAGCCACATGGCCAGCAGCTCGGAGCTCGGATTGTGCTGCTCGCCCTCCACCTCCACCGAGGTGACCGCGCAGTCCACCTGGTCCAGCGCGGCGGCCAGCATCGAGCGCCAGGGTGTGATCCGCGTCCAGGCCAGATCCGTGTCGCCGGGCGTGTACGCGTCGGCGCGTACCGTCAGCTCCTCGGTCGGGTTCTCCGCCGCGTGGGTGTCCGTGACCCGGCGTTGCGCCAGCTTGCCCAGCGCGTCCTTGGCCGGATTGACCGGCGCGTTCACCGGCCACCACACGACGACCGGCGCGTCGGGCAGCAGCAGCGGCAGCACCACCGACTGGGCGTGGTCGATGACCTCGCCGTACAGCCGCAGGACGACCGTCTCGCCGGTGCCCGCGTCCGCGCCCACCCGTACCTCGGCGTCCAGCCGCGCCTTGGACCGTTCGCGCGCCGAGCGCGAGACCCGCTTGACGACGACCAGCTTGCGCGACGGATGCTCGCGGGACGCCTCGTCGGCGGCCCTGAGCGCGTCGTACTGGTTCTCCTCGTCGGTGACGATGACCAGGGTGAGGACCATGCCGACGGCGGGTGTGCCGATCGCCCGGCGCCCTTGCACCAATGCCTTGTTGATCTTGCTGGACGTGGTGTCCGTAAGGTCGATCTTCATGGCCGGCGCCAGCTCCGTCCGTCTCGTGCGAGCATTTCGTCCGCCTCGACCGGACCCCAGGTCCCGGACTCGTACTGCGCGGGCCTGCCGTGCTTCTCCCAGTGCTCCTCGATCGGATCGAGGATCTTCCAGGACAGCTCGACCTCCTCCAGGCGCGGGAAGAGGTTCGAGTCGCCGAGCAGCACATCGAGGATGAGCCGCTCGTACGCCTCGGGGCTGGACTCCGTGAAGGACTCGCCGTACGCGAAGTCCATCGAGACGTCCCGGACCTCCATCGAGGTGCCCGGCACCTTGGAGCCGAACCGCATCGTCACACCCTCGTCCGGCTGCACCCGGATGACCAGGGCGTTCTGCCCGAGCTCCTCCGTGGAGGTGTGGTCGAACGGAGAGTGCGGAGCGCGCTGGAAGACCAGTGCGATCTCGGTGACCCGGCGGCCGAGCCGCTTTCCGGTACGGAGATAGAACGGGACGCCCGCCCAGCGGCGGTTGTCGATCTGCAGCTTCACCGCGGCATAGGTGTCGGTCTTCGACCTGCTGTCGATCCCGTCCTCTTCGAGATAGCCGACGGCCTGCTGGCCGCCCTGCCAGCCCGCCGCGTACTGCCCGCGCACGGTGTCCGCGCCCAGGTCCTTGGGCAGCCGCACCGCGCCCAGCACCTTGGTCTTCTCCGCGACCAGCGCGTCCGCGTCGAAGGAGGCGGGCTCCTCCATGGCGGTCAGCGCGAGCAGCTGGAGAAGGTGGTTCTGGATGACATCGCGGGCGGCGCCGATGCCGTCGTAGTAGCCGGCCCGGCCGCCGATGCCGATGTCCTCGGCCATGGTGATCTGGACATGGTCGACATACGACCGGTTCCAGATCGGCTCGAAAAGAGTGTTGGCGAAGCGCAGCGCCAGAATGTTCTGGACGGTCTCCTTGCCCAGATAGTGGTCGATCCGGAAGACCTCGTTGGACGGGAAGACCTCGTGGACGACCTTGTTGAGCTGCTTCGCCGAGGTCAGATCGTGGCCGAACGGCTTCTCGATGACCGCGCGCCGCCAGGAGCCCTCCTTCTGGTCCGCCAGCCCGTGCTTCTTGAGCTGCTGGACGACCTGCGGGAAGAACTTGGGCGGTACGGAGAGATAGAACGCGAAGTTGCCGCCGGTGCCCTGCGTCTTGTCGAGGTCCGCGATCGTCGCCCGCAGATTCTCGAACGCGTCGTCGTCGCCGAAGTCGCCCTGGACGAAGCGCATCCCCTGAATGAGCTGCTGCCAGACCTCCTCACGGAACGGCGTACGCGCGTGCTCCTTGACGGCGTCGTGGACCTCCTGCGCGAAGTCTTCGTCCTGCCACTCGCGGCGTGCGAAACCGACCAGCGAGAAGCCCGGCGGGAGCAGACCGCGGTTGGCCAGGTCGTAGATCGCGGGCATCAGCTTCTTGCGGGACAAATCGCCCGTGACACCGAAGATGACCAGGCCCGACGGCCCCGCGATACGCGGGAGCCGTCGGTCCGCGGCGTCACGGAGCGGATTCGCTCCGTGGGTTGCGGTCAAGGGGATCAGCCCTCCGAAGGGGCGAGGCGCTTCAGCTCCGCCTCGGTCGACTTGAGCAGGTCGTTCCAGGACACCGCGAACTTCTCGACGCCCTCGTCCTCCAGCTGCTGGACGACGTCGTCGTACGAGATGCCCAGCGCGGCGACAGCTGCCAGATCCGCACGCGCCTGGTCGTACGTACCGCGCACCGTGTCACCGGTGATGGCGCCGTGGTCGGCGGTGGCGTCCAGAGTCGCCTCCGGCATGGTGTTCACCGTGTTCGGGGCCACCAGCTCGTCGACGTACAGCGTGTCCTTGTACGCCGGGTCCTTCACACCGGTCGAGGCCCACAGCGGACGCTGCTTGTTGGCCTGCGCCCGGTCCAGGGCCGCCCAGCGGTCGGAGGCGAAGACCTCTTCGTACGCCTCGTACGCGAGACGCGCGTTGGCCAGGGCCGCCTTGCCGCGGGCCTCCTTGGCCTCGGGCGTGCCCAGCGCGTCGAGCCGCTTGTCGATCTCCGTGTCCACGCGGGACACGAAGAAGGACGCCACCGAGTGGATCTTGGAGAGATCGAGGCCGGCGGCCTTGGCCTTCTCCAGACCCGAGATATAGGCGTCCATGACCTCGCGGTAACGCTCCAGCGAGAAGATCAGCGTGACATTGACACTGATGCCCCGGCCGATGGTCTCGGTGATGGCCGGGAGACCGGCCTTCGTCGCCGGGATCTTGATCAGGGTGTTGGGACGGTCCACCAGCCAGGCGAGCTGCTTGGCCTCGGCGATCGTCGCCTCGGTCTTGTGTGCCAGGCGCGGGTCGACCTCGATGGAGACCCGGCCGTCCTGGCCCTGCGTCGCGTCGAAGACCGGACGCAGGATGTCGGCGGCGTCACGGACGTCCGCCGTGGTGATCATGCGGACGGCCTCCTCGACGGTGACCTTGCGGACCGCGAGATCGGCGAGCTGGGCGTCGTAGCCGCTGCCCTGGGAGATCGCCTTCTGGAAGATCGACGGGTTCGTGGTCACGCCCACCACATGCTGCTGATCGATCAGTTCGGCGAGATTGCCGGTCGTGATGCGCGTGCGCGACAGGTCGTCGAGCCAGATCGCGACGCCTTCGTCGGAGAGGCGCTTGAGTGCGTCTGTCATAAGAGTTGCATCTCCTACTGTTCGTATACGGGTGTCAGCGCGCCGAATCCGTCAGAGATTCCCGGGCCGCGGCAGCCACCGCCTCCGCGGTGAAGCCGAACTCGCGGAAGAGGACCTTGCCGTCGGCCGAAGCTCCGAAGTGCTCCAGCGACACGATGCGGCCGGCCTGACCCACATACCGGTACCAGGTCAGTCCGATGCCGGCCTCGACCGCCACCCGCGCCTTGACGGAAGGCGGCAGAACACTGTCCTTGTACGCCTGGTCCTGCTCGTCGAACCACTCGACCGAAGGCATCGAGACAACTCGCGTCGGGATGCCGTCGGCCTGGAGCTGCTCACGCGCCGCCACGGCGAGCTGCACCTCGGAGCCCGTACCGATCAGTACGACCTGAGGAGCGCCGCCCTCGGCGTCGAACAGCACATAACCGCCCTTGGCCGCCTCGTCGTTGGGCTCGTACGTCGGCACGCCCTGGCGGGTGAGCGCCAGACCGTGCGGAGCGCCCTTGTCGTGCCGCCTGAGGATCTCGCGCCAGGCGACCGCGGTCTCGTTGGCGTCGGCCGGGCGGACGATGTTCAGCCCGGGGATGGCGCGCAGCGCGGCGAGGTGCTCGACGGGCTGATGGGTCGGACCGTCCTCGCCCAGACCGATCGAGTCATGCGTCCAGACATAGGTGACGGGCACCCGCATCAGCGCCGCCAGCCGTACGGCCGGGCGCATGTAGTCGGAGAACACCAGGAAAGTGCCGCCGTAGATACGGGTGTTGCCGTGCAGCGCGATGCCGTTCATCGTCGAGCCCATGGCGTGCTCGCGGATGCCGTAGTGCACCGTGCGGCCGTACGGATCGGCTCCCGGCAGCGGATTGCCCACCGGGAGGAACGACGACGTCTTGTCGATGGTGGTGTTGTTCGAGCCCGCCAGGTCGGCGGAGCCGCCCCACAGCTCGGGAATGACCGCGCCGAGCGCCTGGAGCACCTTGCCGGACGCGGCACGCGTGGCGACCGACTTGCCGGCCTCGAACGCCGGGAGCTTCTCCTCCCAGCCTGTGGGCAGTTCACCGGCCCTGATGCGGTCGAACGTCGCCGCGCGCTCCGGATTGGCGGTGCGCCACGCGGCGAAGGACTTCTCCCACTCGCCGCGGACCTCACGGCCCCGGTCCAGGGCCTCACGGGTATGCGCGAGCACCTCGTCGGAGACGTCGAAGGACTTCTCCGGGTCGAAGCCGAGGACCTTCTTGGTCGCGGCGACCTCCGCGTCGCCGAGCGCCGAGCCGTGCGCGGCCTCGGTGTTCTGCGCGTGCGGAGCGGGCCAGGCGATGATCGAACGGGCCGCGATGAAGGAGGGACGCTCGGTCTCGGCCTGTGCGGCCTTCAGCGCCCGGTAGAGCCCGGCCGGGTCGAGATCGCCGTCGGGGAGCTGCTCGACGCGCTGGACGTGCCAGCCGTAGGCCTCGTACCGCTTGAGGGTGTCCTCGGAGACCGCGGTCTCCGTGTCGCCCTCGATCGAGATGTGGTTGTCGTCCCAGAGCAGCACCAGATTGCCCAGCTTCTGGTGGCCGGCCAGCGAGGACGCCTCGGCGGAGATGCCCTCCTGGAGACAGCCGTCACCGGCGATCGCCCAGATGGTGTGGTCGAACGGTGAGGTGCCCGCCGGTGCGTCCGGGTCGTACAGACCGCGCTCGTAACGGGCGGCCATCGCCATGCCCACCGCGTTCGCGACACCCTGGCCGAGCGGGCCCGTGGTGGTCTCGACACCGACGGTGTGCCCGTACTCCGGGTGGCCCGGAGTCTTCGAGCCCCAGGTGCGGAACGACTCCAGATCGCTCAGCTCCAGGCCGTAACCGGCCAGATAGAGCTGGATGTAGAGAGTCAGGCTGGAGTGGCCGGCCGAGAGGACGAACCGGTCGCGCCCGGTCCACCGGGCATCGGCGGGATCGTGCCGCATGAGCTTCTGGAAGAGCACATAGGCGGCAGGGGCCAGGCTCATGGCCGTACCGGGATGGCCGTTGCCGACCTTCTGTACGGAATCCATGGCCAGGACACGAACGGTATCGACCGCCCGGCGGTCCAGTTCGGTCCACTCTAGGTCTGTGGTGGTCGGCTTGGTGCTCACCCTGAGTCAGGGCTCCTCTCCACATGTCCAATCCCGGTGTCTGAGGGCGCACCGGTTCGTTGTCGAGCCTACCCTCGTAGCCCGGCCCAACCTTTCCCGTGCGTAACCAGGGTGCGGCGGTGGGATGGACTTCGCCTCTCGGCAGCCTCCCGGCAGGCATACGGACGCTTCCGGGCCCGCCGCGACGGCTCTGCGGGCGCCCCGGATGCCATCCCAACCCCCGCGAAGATCGGCATCTGGGCAACGTCTAGAGTGGCGTGGTACGCGCAAGTCATCACCGGGGCCGCAGGCCCGGAGCTTGCTGGGATTTCTCTGTCAGGGGTGTGCGTGACGGCCGTCGAGTCCCGACCCGCTGGGGTCGTCCAGACTCCGAGTCCGGGAGGCCATCGGCCGTTCGGGGCCCGTGTCAAAGCATTCGTGGCGCTGACCAAGCCGCGGATCATCGAGCTGCTGCTCATCACCACCGTTCCGGTGATGTTCCTGGCCGCCGGGAGCGTGCCCGATCTGTGGCTGGTGGTCACCACATGTGTCGGCGGCTATCTCTCCGCCGGTGGCGCCAACGCGCTGAACATGTACATCGACCGTGACATCGACGCGCTCATGGACCGTACGTCACAGCGTCCTCTGGTGACCGGCATGGTCTCGCCCCGCGAGGGACTGGTCTTCGGCCTCACCCTGACCGTGGGCTCGACGCTCTGGTTCGGTTTCCTGGTCAACTGGCTGTCGGCGGCGCTCTCCCTGGGCGCGCTCCTCTTCTATGTCGTCGTCTACACGATGATCCTCAAGCGCCGTACCGCGCAGAACATCGTCTGGGGCGGGATCGCCGGCTGTATGCCGGTGCTGATCGGCTGGTCCGCCGTCACCGGCTCGATGTCCTGGGCCGCCGTCATCCTCTTCCTTGTCATCTTCTTCTGGACGCCGCCGCACTACTGGCCGCTGTCGATGAAGGTGAAGGCGGACTACGTGCGCGCGGGCGTGCCGATGCTCCCGGTCGTCGCGACCAACCGTGTGGTGGCCCGCCAGATCGTCCTCTACAGCTGGGTGATGGTCGCCGTCTCGCTGCTGCTGACGCCGCTGGGCTACACCGGCTGGTTCTACACGGCGGTGGCGCTGGCGGCGGGCGGCTGGTGGCTGTGGGAGGCACACGGACTGCACGCCCGTGCCAAGGCCGGCGAGACGGGCGGCAAGCTCAAGGAGATGCGGCTCTTCCACTGGTCCATCACGTATGTGTCGCTGCTCTTCGTGGCGGTGGCGGTGGATCCCTTCCTGCGTTAGCCCACCACTCCTGCGTTAGCCCACCGCCGGGCCGCGGGACTCCCTCCAGAACTCGCGACGGGCGGGACGCGTGGCCGATGCCACGCTTCCTGCCCGTCGCCCGTTGATCTACCCGTGGGTAGCATCAAGTTATGGCAGAGACCCAGCAGATTGATCCGAGCGACCAGAGCGACGAGAGCGGCCAGGGCGCCGAGGGCGGCGAGAGCAGGGCCCCGGACCGGCGGGCGGCGCGCGCGGAGCGCAGGGCCGCGCGGCTGGCCAGGCAGATCGGCGCCTTCGCCCAGCGGCACGGCGGCGCGGAGGGCCAGCTCGCCTATCTCGGACAGTCGGGCACCCGCATCGTGCTCGTCGGTGAGGACGGCGGCTGGGGCGATCTCGTCGCTCCCACCTACGCCGTCGCGCGCAGCGCCGCCGAGAAGGCCGGGCTCACGCTGCACGAGTCCTTCGACGGAGAGCTCGCGGCCAAGGTCCGCACTGGTCCGTACGAGTGGAAGAGGATGGCCGGGATCCAGCTCGGCGGCCGGCACGGGAGCCGCTGACAGGCCCGTCTTTCGGACCGGGCCGCGGCGTCAACGGTGAGGTGTCAACGGCCCGCGCGGTGGGCGGTCGCGCGGCGCCCGGGCGCCACCCGAGCGCGACTTACCCGTTAGGACGTGTAGGAGTACGTCCACGACGGGAATCCTGATGATCGAAACTGCGTCCCTGGTGGACCAGTACTGCCACGGTGTGCTCCGCAGAGAGCTGGGCCTCGGCACCTTCGAGGCCCAGTTGGGCAGGACGGCGGGACCGCCCGCCGCGGGCACCACCTTCTTCGACACCCAGACCGGATTCGCGGTACGCCGCTGGTGCCCGCCCGTGCTCGGCCTCGAACCGCACTGCCAGCCGGCCCGCTATCTGGCCCGCCGCCGGGAGCTGGGCGTACTGGAGGCGGGCAGACGGCTGCTGCGCTCCACCGGGATCGCCACCTATCTGGTGGACACCGGGCTGCCCGGCGATCTGACCGGGCCGGACGAGATCGCCTCGGCCGGCGCGGCCGAGGCCCGTGAGATCGTCCGGCTCGAACCGCTCGCCGAGCGCGTCGCCGATGACGCGGGCGGTGTCGGCACCTTTCTCGCTGCTCTCGCGGAGTCCGTGCACACCGCCGCCGCCTCGGCCGTCGCCTTCAGTTCCGTCGCCGGGATCCGGCACGGTCTCGCGCTGGCGCCCGAGCCGCCCGGGCCCGGCGAGGTGCGCGGTGCGGCCGATCGCTGGCTGGCCGGGCGTCCGGCCGGTGCACCGCTCACCGATCCGGTGCTGCTCCGCCATCTGCTGTGGACCGCCGTCGGCTCCGGGCTTCCGTTGCAACTGCACACGGGAAGTGCCGGAGTCCTTCCGTCGGCCGGACGCTCCGATCCGCTGCCGCTGACCGGCTTCGCGGCGGCCACGGCCGGGCTCGGTACCGATCTCGTACTGCTCGGCGCCTATCCGTACCACCGGCACGCGGCCCAGCTCACCGGATTCTTCCCGCATGTGTACGCGGATCTGGGGCCCGCCCTCGCGTATACGGGCGCGCGGGCCACGGCCGTACTCGCGGAGATCCTGGAGCTCGCGCCGTTCGGGAAGCTGCTGTTCTCCAGCGGTGCGCGCGGGCTGCCCGAGCTGCATGTGGTGGGAGCGCGGGTGTTCCGGGAGGCGCTGGAGCGGGTGCTCGGCGGCTGGGTGGCCGACGGCGCATGGGCGCCCAGGGACGCCCAGCGCGTTGCCGGAATGATCGCGTCCGGCAATGCCCGCCGTCTCTACCGGCTGCTGGGCGACTGACGGACCGTCGGTCACTCCTGCAAACCGATACGGGACGAGAGCGCACCGAAGCTTGTTTCACTTAATTAGTAATTATCGTTGACAGGGTCGGGCCGTCGGGTCACAGTCTTCGTCGTGGCGCCGCCGCCGCGCTCTCGGGACGGGAGGGCGGTCAGACACGGCCTAGTGGCGCCCATGGACCCCAATCCTCGGGAGACACAGTTGACTTCGCATCGTGCAGGGATGGTGCGTGCCCGGCGGGCCGGAGCGGTTCTCGGAGTCGCCGCGCTGGCCGGGGCGGCGATGCCCATGGCGCACGCCGTCGAGCCGGACGCTTCCGCCCCACGGATCTCCGCGCAGCGCACCGCCGAAAAGCCGCGCGCCGCGGACGACCAGGGCGCGCCCACGTACTACGACAGCGGGCTGGCACCCACGCCGTACATGGGCTGGAACACCTACTACGGTCTGGGCGCCCCGACCGAGAGCGCGGTGAAGGACGTCGCCGACTATCTCGTCAGCAGCGGCCTCAAGAGCAGCGGCTACGACATCGTCTGGCTGGACGGCGGCTGGCAGGCCGACAATCCCCGGGACGGCCGAGGACGGCTGGCCGCGCACCCGGACCGCTTTCCCTCCGGCATACCCGCGCTGGTGACCTATCTCCATCAGCGCGGACTCAAGGCCGGCATCTACACCGACGCCGGTGAGTACGACGGCGGCAAGAGCTGCGGTCTCGGCAGCCGTGGCCACTACACCGAGGACGCCAGGCAGTTCGCGGACTGGAAGATCGACGCGATCAAGGTCGACTTCCTCTGCGGTATCGGCGCGAAGCTCGATCCGGGCCCGGCGTTCAAGGAGTTCAGCGACGCGGTCGCCACATCCGGCCGGCGGATGCTGCTGAATCTGTGCAATCCGCTCACCGACGACTGGGGACTGCCGCACACGCCGGCGCAGGACGCGCACAACGCGTATGTCTACGGCCCGACGATCGCCGACTCCTGGCGCACCGGCACCGACCTCGCGTTCGGCACGCCCTACCCGGGCAACTGGACCAATATCCTGCGCAGCGCCGACGCCAACGCCTGGCATCCCGAGGCGCAGGGCCCGGGCCACTACAACGATCCCGACTATCTGCTCCCGATGCGCAAGACCGCGGACGGCTCGTACGAGCTCAACGAGGAGGAGTCCACCAGCCAGTTGGTGCTGTGGGCCGAGATGGGCGCACCGCTGGTCATCGGCTCCGATCCGCGTACCCTTCCCCAGTCGATGATCGACACACTGCGCAATCCCGAGATCCTCGCCGTCGACCAGGATCCGCTGGCCGTCCAGGGCGTACGGATCGCCACCGACGCCACCGGCGATGTCTACAGCAAGGTGCTCCAGGGCGCGGGCAAGCGCGCGGTGGTGCTGCTCAACCGCTCCGAGCGGCCGGCCGAGCGCACGGTGACCTTCGCCGACGCGGGACTGAGCGGTCAGGTCGCGGTACGGGATCTGCGCGCCAGGAAGAGCGCCGGGACGCACACCGGCTCGTACACCGTGACGGTTCCCGCACACGGCACGGCCTTCCTCCGGCTGTCCGGTACGGACCAGGCTCCCGGCGTGCCGCTCGGCGTACCGTCCTCGGCGGATCCCGCGCTGGTGGCGGACGGCGCCGGCGTACTGACCGCCTTCACGCGGGGTACGGACGGTTCGCTGCGGCAGCAGACGGGACGCGACGGCGACTGGCCGACGCGTACCACCGCACTGGGCGGACCGACGCACGGCCGGATTCTCGGCCAGCCCGCCGCGTACGCCTCCGAAGGCGGCAGGATTGATGTCTTCGTACGCGGCACGGACAACGCCGCCTACCGGCGCACCTCCGTCGCCGGGCACTGGGGGCCGTGGCAGAAGCTCGGCGGCACACTCACGGACGCGCCCGGTGTCGCCTTCCGCGGCCCGGACGACTGGACGCTCTTCGCCCGTGGCGAGGACGGCACCATCTCCTCGCGCGGACCGTCGGGCGGTCCTTCGGCACACTGGACCGCGCTCGGGACGCCGGAGGGCCTGGCGGTGTACGGACGTCCTTCGGCCGTCACCGACTCGGCGGGCCTGACCCATCTCGCCGTACGCACCGCCGACGACGCGGTGTGGACGAGGACGCGGGACGGCTCCGGAGCCTGGTCGGCGTGGTCCTCGCTGGGCGGGACCATCAGCGGCAGCCCGACTCTCGTGGCGTCGGGGAACACCGTGCACCTGTTCGCGAGGGCGAGTGACTACACCCTCTGGACCCGTTCGTACCGGACGGACAGTGCCGACGGCTGGGGCGGCTGGTCAAAGCGTGACGAGTTCAAGAGCGATGTGTTCCGGGGCGCCCTCGGCGCCACCGCAGGTCCGGACGGCCGGGTGCTGACCGTCTTCCGAGGCGTGGGCGACCGCGTCCACCAGAGCGGTCTCTGACCGCGCCGTATCGCACCGGCCGCACCACACCGTAGCCCTGGGTGGGGCCCTGTCCAGGGCCCCACCCAGGCAAACCCCACACCCTCCGCAGTCCACGCCCCCACAGACTTTTCGAGCCATCAGGGAGCACTTCCATGAACAGTTCAGCCCCCAGCCGCCGCCGGTTCCTGGCGGGCACCGGAGCGGTCGGCGCCGCCGCGTTCCTGAGCGGCTGTGTCACCTCGGGACCCAGCGCCAAGACCTCCTCCGGCGGCGGCCCGGTCACCCTTCAGTCCAACCTCTCCTCGCCGCAGGCGAAGAAGGCCATGGAGGATCTCGTCGCCGCGTTCAACAAGCGCGGCGGCGCCGAGGCCTCGCTCAACACCGTCGCCTCCGAGACCTTCCGCACCCAGCTGCCGACGTATCTGACCTCGGCCCAGCCGCCGGACCTGCTGACCTGGTATCCCGGCTCGGTGGCGGACTCGTACGCCAAGAAGGATCTGCTGCTCGACATCAGCGACCTCTGGGAGAAGCCCGAACTCTCGGGCTACAGCGAGGCCCTCAAGAAGCTGTGCACCTCCTCGGCGGGCAAGAAGGTCTTCGTACCGGCCACCTACTACTGGTGGGGCTGCTTCTACCGGAAGTCCAACTTCGCCAAGTGGGGCGTACAGGAGCCGAAGACCTGGGACGAGTTCCTCGATCTGTGCGACACGCTCAAGTCCAAGGGCGTCGCGCCGATCGGGATCGGCGCCGGCGGTAACACGGCCTGGGTCGCGTCCTCCTGGTTCGACTACCTCAACATCCGGATCAACGGCGCGCAGTACCACCGCGACCTCCTCGCAGGAAAGCACCGCTTCGACGATCCCGAGGTCCGCAAGGTCTTCGACCGGTGGAGCGAGGCCCTGCCGTACTTCGATCCGAACGGTACGGCGCTGGCCTTCCAGGACGCCACCACCGCGCTGCTCCAGGGCCGTACGGGACTGATGCTCATCGGTACCTTCTTCGCGGACTCCGCGCCCAAGGACCAGCTCGACGACATCGACTTCTTCCGCTTCCCGGTCATCGACCCGAAGGTGCCTCTGGCGGAGGAGGGCCCTACGGACGGCTACTTCGCCAGCGCCCGTACCGGCCACAAGGATGAAGTCAGGGAGCTGATGACCTATATGGCCACCGTCGAGGCGCAGGAGATCTATCTCAAGGGCTCCTCCGGCACCGCGCTGCCCACCAATCCGAAGGCCAAGGACACCGGGACACCGCTGGTCAAGAAGGGCCGCGCGCTGATAGAGAGCGCGGCGGACGTCACCCAGTTCTTCAACCGCGACTCCAGCGACGCCCTCCAGCCCACGGCGGACACCGCGCTCACCCGCTTCCTCGCCAAGCCCAAGGAGATCAACTCGATCCTCACCACCTGGCAGCGGGACGCCCAGAAGATCTGGGGACAGTGAGGTGACGGCACTGACCGCGCCCAGGGCCGGGCGGCGCGGAGACCGGAAACGGCCGGGAGGCAGCGGGCCCGGAGGCCGAGGACGGCAGGGCGGCGACAAGCTGCCGGGCGGCGGCGGACGGCCGGCAGGCAGCGGGCTGCTGGGCGGCCGAGGCGCGACACGCGTCAGGCCCGTCGTCCTTGTCTTCGTGCTCGTACCGCTGCTCGCCGAGGCCTTCTGGGTGTTCTGGCCGGCGGTCCAGGGCTTCTATCTCTCCCTGACGAACTGGGACGGAGTCTCGGCACCGTCGTTCGTCGGACTCGCCAACTACCGCGAGATGTTCGGCGACAGCGTCTTCCGTACGGCCCTGCTCGACACCGTGCTGTGGCTGCTGCTCTTCGGCGGTCTCTCCGTGATTCTCGGCCTCGGCGCGGCCCTGCTGCTCCAGCAGGAGCGGCGCGGGATCGGCTTCTACCGGGCGGCCCTCTTCCTGCCCGTGGTGTTCTCGCTCACCGCCACCGCCCTGGTGTGGCAGGCGATGTACCAGCCCGACGGGCTGATCAACAACACGCTCGAAGCCGTCGGGCTCGGCAGTCTGCGCCATGCCTGGCTGGCCGATCAGAACACCGCCCTCTACGCGGTGATCGTGCCCGCGCTGTGGCGCCAGATCGGCTATGTGATGGTGCTCTATCTCGCCGGTCTCAAGGGCATCGACCCGGTGCTCTACGAGGCGGCGAAGGTCGACGGCGCCACGCGCCGGCAGCAGTTCCGGCACATCACGCTGCCGCAGCTCCGCAGCGTCAACGCGGTGGTCCTGTCGGTGATCGTCATCGACTCGCTGCGCTCGTTCGACGTGGTCTGGGCGCTCACCCGAGGCGGTCCGTACCACTCCTCGGAGCTGCTCAGCACCTATATGTACTCCACCGCCTTCCAGTCGCTGCGGCTGGGATACGGCTCCGCACTCGCGGTCGTGATCTTCGTGCTGGCCTTCGGAGTCATCGTGTCCTATCTCGTCCGCGCCTTCCGGGAGGCCGACTGATGAGCGTCACCCGAGCCAACACGCCGTCGGCCTCGCCCGCTCCGGCGTCCGGCGGGAGCCGGGCCCGGCGCCGCGTGTGGTCCACCGTCGGCTTCCATCTCGGCGCGGGCGCGCTGTCCGTGCTGTGGCTGGTGCCGATCGTCCTCGTCCTCGTCACCAGCACACGGTCCTTCGACGACATCGCCGCCAACGGCCTCGGCAGCCTGCCGCACTCCTTCACCCTGAGCGGCTTCGGCCAGGCGTGGACCGACGGCGGCCAGGCCCGCGCGCTCGCCAACAGCCTGCTCGTGACCGTGCCGACCGTGCTGCTGTCGCTCGCGCTGGCCTCGCTGGCGGCCTTCGGACTCGCCCGTTACGACCTGCCGCTGCGCCGTACGCTGCTGCTTCTGATGCTCGGCGGCAATCTGCTGCCTCCGCAGATCCTGCTGATCCCGGTCTCCAAGATCAGCGAGTCACTCGGGCTGTACGACTCGCTGTACGCGCTGATAGGCGTCCAGGTCGGCTTCGGCGTCGGCTTCTACGTCTTCGTGCTGCACGGCTTCATGCGCTCCATCCCGCCCGAGATCCAGCAGGCCGCCGTCATCGACGGCGCGAGCCCGTGGCAGATCTACCGGCGCATCATCATGCCGCTGACCACGCCGGCCCTCGCCGCGCTCAGCGCGCTCTCCTTCACCTGGATCTTCAACGATCTGCTGTGGGCGATCACCGTGCTGCGTACGGACACCAAGATGCCGATCACGGCCTCGCTCATCGGCCTCCAGGGCCAGTACGTGTCGATGTGGAACGTGATCGCGGCCGGTTCGGTGATCGCGGCGGCGCCGACCGTGATCGTATTCCTGCGGTTCCAGCGGCACTTCGTCGCCGGACTCAATCTGGGAGCAGTCAAGTGACCACGCACGACCCGAGCGCGTACGACCTGAACGTGCCCGATCAGAACGCGCACGACCTGAACGCGCACGACTCCGACGCGCGGGACGGCCGGTGGCTGCTGCGCACCGAGAACACCGTCTACGCGGTCGCCCTCGCCGGTGACGGCCGCTGGGCCGAACTGACCGCATGGGGCCCGCACGGCGCCGAGACCGGGCCCTCGGCGCTGGACTGGTCACGCCGTACGCACTTCATCACACCGGCCGATCTGGCGCCCGCCGAGTACATCCCGTACGGGCTGCGGCCGTTCACCGGCGCCGATCTGGTCGCCCAGCGGCCCGGCGAGGAGCGCGGCGTGTGGTGGACCTTCACCGAGGCGACGCACGACGGCGACTCCTCCCTGCGGCTGGTCTTCACCGACGAGAGCCTCGGACTGACGACGGCCCTGTGCTACGAGACCGTTCCCGGCACCGATGTGATCCTCCGCTGGACCGAACTGACCTGCACCGCGGAGACCGCGGAGACCGCGGAGACCGCGGAGACCGCGGAGACCGCGGAGACCGCGGAGACCGGACTGCGGCTGGAGCGCTTCGACTCCGCCGCCGTGAACATTCCCGTCACGGGCGGCGCCCGGCTGACGTATCTCACCGGCCAGTGGTCCCAGGAGTTCCAGCTCACCCAGCTCGAACTGGCCCGTGGCAGCTTCGGGATGTCCTCCAACCAGGCCGTCCCCGGCCATGCCTACGCGCCCTGGCTCGCCGTCCAGGACGCCTCGTACCCGGCCGAAGGCGCCACTCCCACCTACGGCATCGCGCTGGAGTGGTCCGGCAACTGGCACATCACCACCGACGCCGAGCCCGGCGGCGCGGTCCGTGTCCGGGCGGGCCGCGTCCCGCACGAGGGCGCGGTACGGCTCGCTCCCGGTGCCACACTCACCACTCCGCGGCTCGCCTGCGCCTTCAGTCCGGACGGGCTCGACGGACTCACCCGGGTCTGGCACCGCTACGAGCGCCGTCTCACCGGCGACCGGATGCACCGGCCCCGCAAGGTGCTCTACAACTCCTGGGAAGCCACCGGCTTCGACGTCGGCGCCGCGACCCAGCTCGAACTGGCCCGGATCGCCGCCGGGATGGGAGCCGAGCTGTTCGTCGTCGACGACGGCTGGTTCCCCGGGCGGTCCGACGACACCGGCGGGCTCGGCGACTGGTATCCCGATCCGGCGTCCTTCCCGGACGGCTTCGACCACTTCATCGCTCAAGTCCGGCATCTGGGCCTGGACTTCGGACTGTGGGTGGAGCCGGAGGCGATCAGCCCGGCCTCCGAGCTGTACGCGGCGCATCCCGAGTGGGTCTACCGGCTGGAGGGCCGTCCCGCCACGCTCGTACGCAATCAGCTCCTTCTCGACCTCGGCCGCGAAGACGTACAGGACTTTGTCCTCGGCACGCTCGACCGGCTGCTCGACGGCCACGCCATCAGCTATCTCAAGTG
This sequence comes from Streptomyces sp. NPDC059743, assembly GCF_042732975.1. Lineage (NCBI taxonomy): Bacteria > Bacillati > Actinomycetota > Actinomycetes > Kitasatosporales > Streptomycetaceae > Streptomyces > Streptomyces sp. NPDC059743. Next base: position 321,577 of record NZ_JBHWGS010000006.1, read on the forward strand.
GGACATGAACCGCCCGCCCACCGAACGCGGCAGGCCCGGCGGCGGTCCCGTCGAGGAACAGGATCTCGACGCCGCGCATGTCGCAGGCTATCTGCGGGTCCTCGACCATCTCCGTACGCGCCATCCGGAGGTCACCGTCGAAGGATGCGCGGGCGGCGGCGCCCGGATCGAGCACGCCACGCTCGCCCGTACGGATGTGGTGTGGCCCAGCGACAACACCGCGCCGCTCGACCGGCTCTCCATCCAGTACGGCTATCTCCACGCGCACGCACCGCACACCATGAGCTCCTGGGTCACCGACGCGCCCGGTGTCTTCGACCCGCGCCCGCGCTCGCTCGGCTTCCGCTTCGTCACCGCGGCGGCGGGCGTGCTCGGCATCGGCGCCGACATCCGGCACTGGTCCGAGGAGCAGCGCGCCGAGGCGGCGGAGTGGATCGCCCACTACAAGGAGATCCGCGAGGTCGTCCACCACGGCGAGGCGCGGCTGCTGAACTCGCCGACGAACGCCACCTGCGGAGTCCAGTACGAGGAGCCGGGCGGCGGCCGGGTCGTCGTCACGGCGTGGAACACCGGACGCCTGGACGGCGCGCCGCTGGTCCCGGGACGCGCGGCCAGACTGCGGCTGCGCGGGCTCGATCCGGCGGCCCGCTATCGCGACCAGGCGTCGGGCGTCCTGTACAGCGGCGCCCATCTCGTCCATTCCGGTGTGCCGTTCGCCTGGACGGAGCGGTACGACGCGGAGCTGGTGGTCCTCATGCGCGAGTAACCGGACTGGACCGCACAGTCACTACAGTCAGGACGCCCGGGCCCTGTCGAGCACCCGGCACCCGGCACCCGGCATCCGACACTCCGTATCCGACGCCCGGCCGCACCCGGCCAACCGCCCTTACCTTCCAAGGAGTCGACCCGTCCCATGAACGGAACCGCCCGTTTCACCGACCGCGTCGCCGTGGTCACCGGAGCCGCCTCGGGCATCGGCGCCGCCACCGCGCAGCGGCTCGCCGCCGAAGGCGCGGCCGTGATCCTCGCGGACATCGCGAAGGAGCGCGGCGAAGCCGTCGCCGCGGACATCCGCGCGGCCGGCGGCCGTGCCGCGTTCGTCCCCGCGGATGTCTCCGACAAGGGCGACTGGGACCGGATCGTGGCCGCCGCGCACACCTACGGGCCCGTCGGAGTCCTCGTCAGCAACGCCTACACCGTGCGGGTCGCGCCCGCCCATGAGATGTCGCTCGACGCCTGGGAGCGGCAGCTCGCCGTCAATCTCACCGGCGGCTTCCTCGGATTCAAGGCAGTCCTGCCCGATCTGCGTGAGCAGCGCGGCGCGGTGGTCCTCACCTCGTCCGTGCACGCGCACAAGGGCATTCCCGGGCATCCCGCGTACGCCGCCTCCAAGGGCGCGCTGCTCTCGCTCGGCGGACAGCTCGCCGTGGAGTACGGGCCCGAGGTCCGGGTCAACACCGTTCTGCCGGGCCCGATCCTGACCGCCGCCTGGGACCGGGTGCCGGCCGAGGACCGGGAGCGCAGCATCGCCGAGACCGCCGCCCGCCGCTTCGGCAGACCCGAGGAGGTCGCCGCCGCGATCGCCTTCCTGGCGGCCGAGGAAGCCTCGTACATCACCGGATCGAGCCTGCTCGTGGACGGCGGCTGGAGCGTGGTGAAGGCGTCGGCCTGACCGCCGGCCGCCCGACACGCGCCACCGACCGCCGGACAACGACCGACCAGCAGAAAGGCAGAACGACATGACGCCGTACGCGCGCCGCGGAGTGCACGGCCAGACCGTGGAGATTCTTGCGCGCCGGGTGCTCAGCGGGGAGATTCCCGAGGGGGCGACACTTGATCTCGTGGCGTTGCAGCGAGAGTTGGACGTCAGTCTGACCGCCCTGCGCGAATCGCTGAAGGTGCTCGGGGCCAAGGGGATGGTCGACGCGCGCCAGCGAAGAGGCACCTTCGTCAGAGCGCGCGCCGACTGGAATCTGCTGGACGCGGATGTGCTGCGCTGGCAGTTCGCCGACGGCACCAGCTCCGAGGCCGACCTCGGTCTGCTGCGCAATCTCGGCGAGGTGCGCGGGATCGTGGAACCGGCCGCGGTACGGCTCGCCGCCGCGCGCCGTACCGACGCCGATCTCGCGGCGCTGGAGGCGGCGCTGGAGGCGATGGGCGGCACGGCGGAGTACGAAGACGGAGCCGACGGGACCGGTGGGGCAAGCGGCGCCGCCCGTGCGGTCGAGGCCGACCTCGCCTTCCACCGCGCGCTGCTCGCGGCCACCCACAACGAACTGCTGGAACGCATGGAGATGGTCATCGAGTCCGGACTCGCCCATCGCGACCAGATCGTGCACAGCTCACCGCACGGCGAGGATCCCGTACCCAGCCACCGCGCCGTCCTCGACGCCGTACGGGCGCAGGACCAGGACGCGGCGGAGCGCGCCATGCGCGCCCTGCTCGACCAGGCCGTACGCGACCTCGACAAGGTGCACGGCGCGCCGCGCGACAGCACGGAGAACCACGGCGCGCCAGGCGGCGGCACTGAGGAGACGCCAGGCGGCGGCACCGAGGAGAAGGGCCCCGAGGCCAAGTGAAGATCGTTCGCGTGGAGACGTTCCTCGTCCCGCCTCGCTGGCTGTTCTGCCGCGTCGAGACCGACGAGGGCGTGGTCGGCTGGGGTGAACCGGTGGTCGAGGGCCGGGCCGAGGTCGTACGGGCCGCGGTCGACGTACTCGCCGAGTATCTGATCGGCCAGGATCCGCTCAGGATCGAGGACCACTGGCAGATCCTCAGCAAGAGCGGCTTCTACCGCGGCGGTCCGGTGCTCTCCAGCGCCGTCGCGGGCATCGACCAGGCGCTGTGGGACATCGCGGGCAAGACGTACGGAGCGCCCGTGCACGCCCTGCTCGGTGGCCCGGTGAGGGACACCGTACGCGTCTACGCATGGGTCGGCGGCGATGAACCGGCGCGGCTGGTCGAGGAGATAACCGAGCAGGTCGAGGCGGGCTTCACCGCCGTCAAGATGAACGCGGCGGGCCGTACGTCGCCGATCACCACCCTCGCGGAGACCAACGCGGTGGTGGAGCGGGTGGCCGCGGCTCGCGAGGTCCTCGGCCCGGACCGCGATGTCGCCGTGGACTTCCACGGGCGCTTCGGCCCGGCCGGTGTCCGCCGCGTCCTCCAGGAGATAGGCCCGCTGCATCCGCTCTTCGCCGAGGAGCCGCTGCTGCCCGAGCACGGGCATCTGCTGCCCGGACTGGTGGCGGCGAGCCCGGTGCCCATAGCCACCGGTGAACGGCTCTACGGACGGGCCGAGTTCCTGCCCGCGCTGGGGGCGGGCATCGCGGTGGCGCAGCCGGACCTCTCGCACGCGGGAGGCATCTCGGAGGTGCACCGGATCGCGTCGCTGGCGGACACGTACGGCGCGCAACTGGCGCCGCACTGCCCGCTCGGGCCCATCGCGCTCGCCGCCAGCCTCCAGATCGCCTTCTGCACACCGAACTTCCTCATCCAGGAGCAGAGCAGGGGCATCCATTACAACAAGGACGCGGATCTGCTGTCGTACGTCGTGGACACCGAACCGTTCCGGTTCGAGGCCGGGCAGGCGCACCGCACCGGGCTGCCGGGCCTCGGTATCACGGTGGACGAGGAGGCGGTACGGGCCGCCGACCGCCGGGGACACGCGTGGCGCAATCCGGTGTGGCGGCACGCGGACGGGTCGTTCGCGGAATGGTGAGCACCGGGGCCGGGCCTTTTGTTGTCACGGATCCGGCGCACGGCGGGCGTTGGACGTCGCTGAGTGGCGGAGGCGGCGGGAGCAGTGAGGGCGGCGGAGGAGGCGGTGAGGGCGGCGAGGGCGGCGGTCGGGAGTGGCTGTGGTTCCGGGACGAGCCGCGCCGGACGGGCGTCCGTCCCGGGGACGCGTTCGCCGACGCCGGCGGTCTGGAGGAGTGTGTTCCGACGATCCGGGGGACACCGGATCACGGCGACGCGTGGTCACGGGTGTGGAGGCGGACCGGCGACGGCGCGTCGGTCGGAGCGTCGGAGGCGGCGGCCGAGGAGGTGGACTGTCCGGACTTCCGGCTGGTCCGGCGGATCACCACGGACGCCGCGCGTACGGTCGTGGACTACCGGCTGTCCGCCGCGCCCGGCTACCGGTTCCTCTGGGCCGTCCACGCGCTGCTCGAACTCTCCGGGCAGGCGCGGGCGCTGATGGCCGAGGGCGCGGCCGTACGGCTGTATCCCGACGGCGGCGCGCGCTGGCTCCCGGGCCACTGGCCCACGGTGGCGGGCGTGCCGCTCGACCGGCTCGGCCCGGCCGACGGTACGGCCATGGGCGCCGTGGTCGACACGGACCAGGTGTCCGTACGGGACGGTGCCGACGAGCTGTGTCTGTCGGTCGAGGCCGAGGGACAGCCGGTCTCCGTCGCACTCTGGCGGAACCTCGGAGGCTTCCCGGAGGACGCGCCGTACCGCTCCATCGGTGTCGAGCCGATGCTCGGCCGGGTCTTCGACCTGGCCCACGCGGAGGAGACGGACGCGGCGTGCGTACCTGCGTCCGGCGAGGTCCGCTGGCGGCTCACGCTGTCGGTACGGCGGCACTCCTGACGTGACAGCACTTCTGAGGCGGCATCACCCATGAACAGGAACAAGGAGAAGAACCTGTGGATCTGCTGAGCGCGCTGCGCGCCCACCGGCTGGTCGCCATCGTGCGCGGAGACGATCCGGACGCGGCGCTGAGGACCGTACTGACACTCGCCGAGGAGGGTGTCGCCCTGATCGAGGTGTCGCTCTCCGGCCGGAACGCGCTGGATGTCATCGCACGGGCCCGGACCGCTCTGGGCCCGGACGCGCCGCTCGGCGCGGGCACGGTCCTCGGTCCCGACGACGCGCGTGCCGCACACGACGCAGGCGCTGACTTCATCGTCACACCGGCGGTCAGCGACGGCATCACGGTGGCCCGGGAGCTGGGCATGCCGGTTCTCGCCGGAGTGATGACACCGACCGAGATCCTGAGCGCGCTGCGGCTCGGTGCCGAGGCGCTCAAGATCTTCCCGGCCGGGCAGACCGGAGGCCCGGCGTATCTGCGGGCGCTGCGCGGGCCGTTCCCCGACCTGCCGTTCGTCCCGGTCGGCGGAGTGGACGCGGCTGCCGCGCGCGAGTATCTGGCGCTGGGAGCGGTGGCGGTGGGCGTCGGCTCGCCGCTGATCGGGGACGCGGCGGACGGCGGTGACATCGACGGACTGCGGGCGCGGGCAAGGGAGTTCCTCGCCGTGGTCCGCGAGCGGGCGGAGCAGAAGCGATGAACGGCATCGGTGCAAACGGCAGCAGGGCGGACGACATCGGGGCAGACGGCACCGGGGCAGACGGCAGCAGGGCCGAGGTCCACTGGCCGGACCGGCTCGAACTGGGCGAGGGCATCCGTTGGATCGACGGCCGGATCGTCCTGGTCGACATCCTCGCGGGCCGGCTGCTCGCCGCGCCGCCCGCCGACCGAGCCGGACAGGGCCTGGCCGAGCTGGCCCGGCTGCCCATGGCCCTCGGCGCGGTGGCTCCGGTCGAGGGCCGGCCCGGGACCTGGATCGCGGCGGCGGGCCCGGGGATCTGTCTGCTCGACACAGAGGGAGACGGTCCCGACGGAGACGCGGCTGACGGCGTGCGGTGGCTGGCGCGTCCGGAGGGCGGTACGTCCGTACGGATGCGGATGAACGACGCGACCGCCGATCCGCACGGCCGCTTCTGGGCGGGCAGCATGGCGTACGACGGCGTCGAGGGCGCCGGATCCCTCTACCGCGTCGACCGCGACGGAACGGTGGTCCGGGCGCTGAGCGGCATCACCGTACCGAACGGTCCCGCGTTCTCCGGCGACGGACGGACCATGTTCCTCGCGGACAGCGCGCGTGGGCTGATCAGGCGGTATCCGGTCGATCCGGTGACGGGCGAGCTGGGTGATCCTTCGGTGTTCACGGCGCTGGACGCGGGCGGTCCGGACGGCATGGCTGTCGACGCGGAGGGCGGTCTGTGGACCGCCGTCTGGGGCGAGGGTGTGGTGCACCGTTACCGGCCGGACGGCGCCCTCGACCAGGTCGTGCCGGTGCCCGCGTCGCAGCCTGCCGGAGTCTGTCTGGGCGGAGAGGACGGCCGCACGCTGTTCGTCACGAGCGCCCGTACGGGTCTGTCCCGGCCGGGACCGCTCGACGGCGCGGTTTTCGCCGTACGGGTCGAGGTACCGGGTCTGCCGACGGCGTCCTACCGCCCGGAGACGAGAGCCGCGTCATGACCTCCGCACACAACGGCCGACGGCTCATCGGTGCCGGGCCCGTCGTCTGTGTCGGAGAGACGATGGCGGCGCTGGCGCCCGAGCCGGTCGCGCCGCTCGACGACGCCGAACTGCTCCGGCTGGACATCGCGGGCGCCGAGTCGAATGTGGCGATGTATCTGGCCGACCACGGCGTACCGGTGCGCTGGATCTCCGCGCTCGGCGACGATTCGTTCGGCGCACGGATCCGCCGGCGGGTGGCGTCCTTCGGCGTGGATGTCACCGGCGTACGGACGGATCCCACGCGGCCCACCGGTCTGCTGATCAAGAATCCCGGCGCCGACGGCACCCGTGTCCTCTATTACCGGCGCGGCTCCGCCGCCTCCGCGCTCGGCCCGGACGTACTGCGGTCGACGGCCGTACGGGAGGCGGGACTTGTCCATCTCACCGGTATCACTCCCGCCCTCTCGGCAAGCTGTCTGGCCCTGGTGGAGGAGGCGCTCGCGCCCGACCGGCCCTACCCGGTCAGCTTCGATGTGAACCACCGCGCCGCACTCTGGCCCGGCCGCCCGGCACCGGAGATCCTGCGTACGCTCGCCGACCGCGCGGATCTCGTCTTCGTAGGCCTGGACGAGGCCCAGGCACTATGGGGCCCGACGATGACGGACGCGGCGGCGGTACGTGCCCTGCTGCCCGGCCCGTACACCTTGGTCATCAAGGACGGCGCCCGTGAGGCCACGGCCTACCTCGGCCCGGTGCCCTACTCCGTCCCGGCCCCACGCGTCGAAGTGATCGAACCGGTCGGCGCAGGCGACGCGTTCGCAGCGGGCTTCCTGGCAGGACTACGGACCAACGGCGATCCCGTACACGCCCTGCGCCTGGGCCACCTCACGGCCGCATCAGCGCTACGCGTCACCGCAGACCACGGCCCACTGCCACCAGGGGCCCGGCTGAGGGAACTGCTGACGGCGGACGAGGAGACCTGGGCAACCTATCAACCCACGTGACCGGCCCGAATACCAACGATGAACGTCTGGACCCCAGCACGGCTGACAACGAGCGGAGACTGTTCGGGACGCTTGGAATCACGTATCGCGATGTAGCCGTCGAGCACGGCGACTTCGACGCAGTTGTTGGCGCCACCGCTGTAGGAGCTTTTGCGCCACCGGGCCTGGGAGAGGTCGATTACTCCCATGGGCCCGCCTGGATACCGTTGATGAACGCCTGCGCGTCGGCACGGCTGACAACAAGTGGGGCCCGTTCGGGACACTTGGAATCACGAATGGCCACCTGGCCGTCGACTACGGCGACCTCAACGCAGTTGTTGTCCCCACCGCTGTAGGAGCTCTTGTGCCACTGGGCCTGGTTAAGGTCGATCATTCCCATGGGCCCGTCTGGATACCGACGATGAACGCCCGCGCGTCAGCACGGCTGACAACCAGCGGGGGCCGCCCAGGGCGCTTGGAGTCACGAATGGCCACCTGCTCGCGGAACACGGCGACTTCAACACAGTCGTTGTCTCCGCCGCTGTACGAACTCTTGCGCCACCGGGCCTGGGTAAGGTCGAGTTCGCGGTTCACTGAGGCAACTCCCTGATGATCTGTTCGATTCGGGCCCGGGTATCGGGCGGGCTGAGCGCCAGAGCGCGCAGATGGTCGAAGACGTCCGCGTATCCGTCCACGTCCCCCTGCCCCTCAAGGTAAACGGAGTTCTTGCGAAGCTCCAGCCACACCAGGTCCGGATTCGGTTCCGGGAAGCTCATGAGCACGAACGGGCCGTAGAAGCCAGGATGCGCTCCGCAGGCCAGTGGCAGCAACTGAACCGTCACATGAGGCAGTTCATGGAGGTCAACCAGTTTCTGGAGCTGGTCCCGCATGATTGCCGGGGAACCGATCTGGCGGCTCAGAGCGGATTCATCGATGATCGCCCAGAACCTTACGGGGCTGTCCCCTCCGAGGCGCTCCGCCTGTCGCTTCATACGTACGTCGACCAGTGGCTTGACCTGTCGCGAGGTAAGGTCCAGCCTCATGCCTCCAATGACCGCCGCCGCGTACTCCTCCGTCTGGAGCAGGCCGGGCACCAACATTGGCTGGTAACTGCGCATGGACACCGCGCTGGCTTCCAGAGCCAGGTAGCCGTCATATCGCGTCGGGCTGAGGACAGTTGAGTACTTCCGCCACCACGGCTTGCTCTGCGCTCGGTCGGCCCGTACGAGATCGAGGATGTCCTCGCGCAGGGCCGGGTCCTGGACGCCGTAGCAGTCGAGCATGGAGTTCACCATGACCGGCGTGGTCCCGCGATCACCGTTCTCCAGGCGGCTGAGCGTCCCCTGATGCACTTCGATCCGCGCCGCCACCTCGGCAAGAGTGAGCCCTGCTTCCTCCCTCAACTCACCCAGTCGCTTTGCAAGTTGACGTCGATAGACCGACTGCGGGGCCATGCCCCTCTTCCATGCCATGCCGGACATTCTGTCGCCTCCAGCATCGGCTCCACAACTCGTTCGGGTCTAAATTCCAGGAATGTTGCCCGGAATGAATCCTTGTCAGGCATCCTACTCACAGGCCCAACGCCGTGGCCCGTTCCAACGACACGGAGGCAGCAATGGACAACCTCACCCGCTGGACCAGCGGTACCCCCGCTCTCGACCTGCTCGTCCCGGATCCCACCGGCCTGCCTCCGCTGTGTGACCGGGAAGAGTTCTCCGTTCTCCTCAAGGAGTTGGTCACCGACACCGCTCCGAGGCTGTTCGCCGTCGCCCAGGAGTACGGCGACCGAGTCGACGGACGAGTCGCCGCCTGGGGCATGGCGTTCGAGGACCACGCCGAAGTGATCAGCGTCGAGGGCCACCGCCGGCACCGCGTCCCGTCTCCCGAACGCGCCCTGCGCACCTACCGGTTCGGGACGCGGATCGTGCCGCACCTGGTGTGGCTGTAAGGTCCCTTCTCCGGGTGTCTTTCGGACCTTGCCGGGCTGGGTCCAAGAGGCATTCCTGGACCCAAGCCGACAGCCCTGTTGTTGTGCCGCTCAACCCACCTCGGCGGTAGCGGCAAGCAGCATCTCCCCATAGGGGACCGTGCTGTTTCCGGTTTGGAGAACGACCTGCCGGACGGCTTGGTGCACCAGCATCGGCAGCCCTCCCAGCACACTCCATCCAGTGTTCCGAGCGGCCCGGGCGAGAGCGGTGGGCCAGGGACGGTAGGTGACGTCCATGAGCGTGCCGGTTCCATGCGGCCAGCCGAGCGCGAGGTCATCAGCAGCGTGGGGCGGTACTGCGGATACGACAAGATTGGCGGACAGGTGGCGGGTCGCTGCCGTCCACGGCCTGATGCGCAGCCCGATACCGATCCGGTTGGCCGCTGCCGCAAGGTGTGATTTGGCCCGACCGGTGTCCCGGACGACGGCAACAGCTTGGTCGCAATCCAGCTCACGGGCCGCAGCCAGAGCCGTGCGGGCGGTTGCTCCCGCGCCGAGCACGGTGAAAGTGGACGGCACGGTCACTCCCGCCTCACGAAGCGCTTGGACCATTCCGTACAAATCGGTGTTCTCTCCGGCCAGCCGACCGCCCCTCACAACAATGGTGTTCGCCGCGCCCGTCCGTACGACGGCGTCCGACACCTCGTCGAGGAGGGGAACCGCGGCGGTTTTCAGCGGCATTGTCAGCGAGAAACCGGCCCAACTCCCGTCCAGAGAGGCAAGGAAAGGCGCCAGTTCCTCGGGGCGGCATTCAATCGCGTGGTACGTCCAGGGCAGGTTCATCGCCGCGTAGGCCGCCCGATGCAGCACGGGCGACAGCGCCCCGCTGACAGGCGAGCCGAGAACGGCGAGTCGCCTCACAGCCGGTTCGCTCCGTGAAGGATGGCGGCCACGCCCTCGTCGCTTGGTTCGTAGGCGATGCCCCGCAGCACAGCGACCGGGACACCGCGACCACGCTGTCCAAGGATCAGGCCTGCTGATGCGGCGATCAGGTCCGTCATCGGGCCTCGCCCAGTCCGACGTCAGCGAGATCGAACGCGGCCTTCGCCTGGTCCAGAGCGTCGAGGTCCTGATCCGCATCGCCACCGGTCTGAACATCCCGCTCGCCCTGTTGGGCCTCACCGATGCTCGTAGCACAGCCGACGCCGACGCTCCCAAGATGCGGCGCAGCGCCGCCGTTGCTGTCCGCACGGCCGCTAGGGTGGCCGGAGCCGAGCAGGAGGACGATGTGCGACGCCGTGAATTCATGGCCGGGGCGCTGGGCCTCGGCGCCGGAATGATCGCTGGTACCGGCTCCGAGACCGCAGGTGCCCAGGCCGCCGCAGGGAACCCGGCCGCCGCTATGGAGCTGGCCCTTTTCGAACCGACGACCGTGCCGGCGACGCAGCGCCCGGCGGATCTGAGTGACGCGCTCTCCGCGGCCCGTTCGGCCTTCGCGGACGCTCGCTACGCCGATCTCGGCGGCGCATTGCCGTCCCTCATCGCCATGGCCGAAGCGACCAGGGACGGTGCCGACGGACACAGGCGCGAGCGCGCCCAGGCTGTAGTCGCGCGCTCCTACGTACTGGCCACCGAACTCGCCGTCAAACAGCACTCGGAAGTCGCCTGGGCCACCGCTGACCGGGCGCTCACAGCGGCCCGTGCCAGTGGCGACCCACAGTCCATCAGCGAAGCCGCCCGGGTCCTGGCCATCACCATGCGCCGAGCCGGCCGCAGCCGAGCCGCCGTCGACCTCCTCGCCCGGACCGCCAGTTCCCTGGAAACCGAGAAGGGCACGCCGACAGTCGAGACCCTCGCCGCCAAGGCGTGCTTGCTCATGACGGCGGCCTACACCGCCGCGTCCGGGGGACGGCGCAGCACAGCGCTGGACTTACTTCAGGAAGCGGAAGAGACCTCCGGCCGTATCCCGGCAGGTGGCGAGCCGTCCGGTCTCTTCACGATCTCAGCGAGTCCCACCGAGTGCGCCGTGTACCGGATCAGCACCTATAACGCACTCGGAACCCCTGACGACGCCGTGCCCTTCGCCCGACGTGTCATTCCCGCGCAACTGGCGTCCACCCAACGCGTCGCGCGCTACCTGACCGACACCGCCCGCATGTGGCACCAGATCGGCGACGGCCCTCGTACGTACAGTGCGCTCAGGGCCATCGAACGCAGGGCACCCGAGGAAGTCCGCCGCCCAGCACTTCGTGCGCTCACGAATGATCTTCTCTACACGCCCCAAAGCCTTCCGGGGCTGAGGGAGTTCGCAGTACGAACCGGCGCGGTGCCGGCCTGACAGATCCGAAACGCACAGGCAGGGTAGGCAAGGGCCCCGCTGCTCAACGGAGTTCGGGCTGTGGCGAGCGTGACATGAGGTCCACTTCACACCCGGCGTCGGCGGGGACTATGGAGAAGGCCGTCCTCAGGACCCGGCCCCGTGGACGGCCACACGAGTCGGCATCGACCGGCCCTGCCTTTCAGCCCGCGACCGTGGAGAGCGCCGGATCCGGCTGCGCCGGGATCTCCGCCGTTGTGTGCGGGCGTTCGCGCAGGCTCATCGCCAGCCTCAGTACGGCGATCCAGACCAGGCAGGAGCCGAGCATATGGGCGCCGACCAGGACTTCCGGGGTGTCGGTGAAGAACTGCACATACCCGATGGCGCCCTGGGCGAGCAGGACCAGCAGCAGTTCGCGGGCGCGCGCCCGGGTGTCGGCGGGCGCGTCCACGACCCGGAGCACCAGCCACATCGCCACGGCCAGCGCGCAGACGAGCCAGGCGAACACCGCGTGCACATGCGCGGCGTCGACCCAGTCGAAGGGCATGCGCGGCACATCGCTGCTGTCGCCCGCGTGCCGGCCCGAGCCGGTCACCGTCGTACCCGCCGCGATCAGGACCACCGCCGCGCCGGTCAGGGCCCAGGACAGCTTGCGTACGGGACGTGGGACACGCGGCCGGACCGTGCCGTCGCCCTCGCGGGTACGCAGCCAGGTGAGGGTGGTGACGGTGAGCAGGCCGGTGGCGAGCAGGAAGTGGCCCGCCACGGTCCAGGGGTTGAGGCCCATCCATACCGTGACGCCGCCGAGCACGGCGTTGCCCATGACGATCCAGAACTGGGACCAGGCGAGCCGCGTCAGTCCGCGCCGCCGGGGCTTCGCCGAGCGCACCGCGACGATCGCCCAGCCGACCGCCGCGCACAGGACGTATGTCAGCATCCGGTTGCCGAACTCGATCGCACCGTGGATGCCCTGCTCGGGCGTGGCGAACAGACTGTCGTCCGTGCACTTGGGCCAGGTGTCGCAGCCGAGGCCGGAGCCGGTCAGCCGGACCGCGCCGCCGGTGACGACGATCACCACGCTCATCACGACGGCGGTGAGCGCGGCGCGCCGGACCGTCCGGGGTGAGGGTGTCCAGCGCTGGGCGATATGGGCGAGGGGGGTCAGCACGGAAACCATCGTAGGCGGGAGCTTGTGCAGGTTTTCACGAGGGGTCCGCACGCCGTCCGCACGCCGGTTTCCCGGTGCTCTCCGGGGCTGCGTACGCCGTGTCCCTACCGTGCAGGAGGGCGTACGAGGCCCGTACGGCTCACTCCCAGCGGAAGAAGACCGCCGCCGCGCCCAGGCCGAGCGCCGCCCAGCCGGCCAGCACACCGAGATCACCCCAGGGCATCGCCGCGCCCTGCTGGAGGACGTCCCGCAGCCCGTCGGAGAGCGCCGAGATCGGCAGCAGCCCGAGCACCGACCGGGCCGCGTCCGGGAACTTGTCCAGCGGCACGATCACTCCGCCGCCCACCAGGAGCAGCAGGAAGACCAGATTGGCCGCGGCCAGCGTCGCCTCCGCCCGGAGCGTGCCCGCCATCAGCAGACCGAGCCCGGAGAAGGCCGCCGTACCGAGCACGAGCAGCAGCACGACGGCGAGCGGGTTGCCGTGCGGGGACCAGCCGAGCGCGAGGGCTATCAGCGTCAGCAGCGCGATCTGGAGCACCTCGGTGACCAGCACGGAGAGAGTCTTGGCGGTCATCAGGGCCCATCTGGGCAGCGGTGACACGGCGAGCCGCTTGAGCACGCCGTACCGCCGCTCGAAGCCCGTGGCGATGGCCTGTCCGGTGAACGCCGTGGACATCACGGCCAGAGCGAGCACACCGGGTGCGAGGAAGTCCACCGCCTCGTCCGCGCCGGTGTCCACGATGTCGACCGTCGAGAACAGCACCAGCAGCAGCGAAGGGATGATCACGGTCAGCAGGAGCTGCTCACCGTTGCGCAGCAGCAGTTTCGTCTCGAACGCCGTCTGCGCGGCGATCATGCGGAGCACGGGAGCGGCGCCGGGCGCCGGAGCGTACGTACCGGCGCCCGCGACGCCACCGGCCGTCACCCCGCTCGCCGCGCCGCTCATGGAGGCGCTCGCGCCGCTCGTCGTATCGGCGGTCATGAACGCAGCTCCTTGCCGGTCAGTTCGAGGAAGACGTCCTCCAGCGTGTGCCGCTCGACGGCGATCCCGTCCGGCATCACACCGTGCTGCGCGCACCAGGAAGCCACCGTGGCGAGAAGCTGCGGATCGACGGAGCCGCTGATCCGGTACGCGCCCGAGGTCAGCTCGGCGGCGGCGGTGCCGTCGGGCAGCGCCTTCAGCAGGGAGCCGAGGTCCAGTCCCGGGCGTCCGGTGAAGCGCAGCGTGTTCTCGGCGCCGCCTCGGCACAGCTCCTCCGGGCTGCCCTGGGCGATCACCCGGCCCGCGTCGATGATCACGACATGGTCGGCCAGTTCCTCGGCCTCGTCCATGAAGTGCGTGGTCAGTACGGCGGTGACGCCGTCGGCGCGCAGTTCGCGGACGAGCTCCCAGGTGGAGCGGCGGGCCTGCGGATCGAGCCCAGCGGTCGGCTCGTCCAGGAAGACCAGCTCCGGGCGCCCGACGACGGCCAGAGCCAGTGCGAGCCGCTGCTGCTGGCCGCCGGAGAGCCGGCGGTAGGGAGTACGGCCGCAGTCGCCGAGGCCGAGGCGTTCGATCAGCGTGTCCACATCGAGCGGACGTGCGTGCAGCCGGGCCATATGGCGGAGCATCTCGTCGGCGCGCGCGCCGGAGTACACGCCGCCGGACTGGAGCATCACACCGATGCGCGGGCGGAGCCGGGCCGCCTCGGTGACGGGATCGAGACCGAGGACGCGTACGGTTCCGGCGTCGGCCCGGCGGTAGCCCTCGCAGATCTCGACGGTGGTGGTCTTGCCCGCGCCGTTGGGACCGAGCACGGCGGTGACCGTACCGGCGCGCACCACCAGATCGAGACCGTCCACCGCGGTCTTGGCGCCGTACCGCTTGACCAGGCCATGGACCTCGACCACGGGCTCTCCGGGGGCCGGGCCCGCGGCGGGACCGCGGTCGGACAGGGAGCCACCCGGGAAGCTGCTGTGCATGGCGGGAAGTGTATGCAGTGTCGGCCGAGGCCCGGCCCGCGGGGCCGAAAGGGGCCCTCAGGGGGCCGGAAACCCTTGTCCCGTACGGCAGGACGGTGGCTTGTTAGGTAACCCTAAGTGATAAAGCGCACCGCCGGCCGCTGCGGACCGTGGTTGTCAGTGCCGCCGGAATTACGCAACAATGGCGTTGTGAAATACGTCGGCGAGGCTTCCCAGGAGGAACTCGCGACCGGTGAGCACTCCACTCGCAACCGGGTCGCGCGCTCCATCCTGGACCACGGCCCCTCCACGGTCTCCGAACTGGCCGGGCGCCTCGGGCTCACCCAGGCCGCCGTCCGCCGTCATCTCGACGCCCTGGCCGCCGATGCCGTCGTGGAGCCGCGCGAGCAGCGTGTCTACGGCTCGCGCGGGCGCGGCAGGCCGGCCAAGGTCTTCGCCCTGACCGACTGCGGCAGGGACGCCTTCGACCAGTCGTACGACGAACTCGCCGCCGACGCCCTGCGCTGGATCGCGCGGGCCGCGGGCGGCGGCGCACTCGGCGAGGCGGCCGTGGCGGCCTTCGCCCGGGCCCGGCTCGCCGACCAGTCCGAGGCCTATCGCTCGGCGGTCGAGTCGGCCGAGCCCGACAAGCGCACCGAGGCCCTCGCCAGGGCACTGAGCGCCGACGGGTACGCTGCTACGGCGCGTAGCGCGCCCAACCAGCAGGGCGAGCAGCTCTGCCAGCACCACTGCCCGGTCGCCCATGTCGCCGAGCAGTTCCCGCAGCTCTGCGAGGCGGAGACGGAGTCCTTCTCCCAGCTGCTCGGCACCCATGTGCAGCGGCTGGCCACCATCGCGCACGGCGACGGTGTCTGTACGACGTTCATCCCCCGCGCCACCGCCACCCAAGAGACCACAAACCACGCATCCGAAAGCACAGCCGGGAGGAACCCCGAATGACGCTCCCCACGGAGACCGCCCACCCCGAGCTCGAAGGTCTGGGTACGTACGAATTCGGCTGGGCCGACTCCGACGCCGCGGGCGCCGCGGCCAAGCGCGGACTCTCCGAGGCTGTCGTCCGCGACATCTCGGAGAAGAAGAACGAGCCGGAGTGGATGCTGAAGCTGCGGCTCAAGGGCCTGCGCCTGTTCGACAAGAAGCCCATGCCGAGCTGGGGCTCGGATCTGTCGGGCATCGACTTCGACAACATCAAGTACTTCGTACGGTCCACCGAGAAGCAGGCCGCTTCCTGGGAGGAACTGCCCGAGGACATCAAGAACACGTACGACAAGCTCGGTATCCCGGAGGCGGAGAAGCAGCGCCTCGTCGCGGGTGTCGCCGCGCAGTACGAGTCCGAGGTCGTCTACCACCAGATCCGTGAGGACCTGGAGGAGCAGGGCGTCATCTTCCTGGACACCGACACCGCGCTGAAGGAGCACCCGGAGCTCTTCCAGGAGTACTTCGGCACGGTCATCCCGGTCGGTGACAACAAGTTCGCCTCGCTGAACACGGCCGTGTGGTCCGGCGGATCGTTCATCTATGTGCCGAAGGGCGTGCGCGTCGACATCCCGCTCCAGGCCTACTTCCGTATCAACACGGAGAACATGGGCCAGTTCGAGCGGACGCTGATCATCGTCGACGAGGACGCCTACGTCCACTACGTCGAGGGCTGTACGGCGCCGATCTACTCCTCGGATTCGCTGCACAGCGCCGTGGTCGAGATCATCGTCAAGAAGGGCGGGCGCTGCCGCTACACGACCATCCAGAACTGGTCGAACAATGTGTACAACCTGGTCACCAAGCGCGCCGTCGCCTACGAGGGCGCGACGATGGAGTGGGTCGACGGAAACATCGGCTCCAAGGTGACCATGAAGTACCCGGCCGTCTATCTGATGGGCGAGCACGCCAAGGGCGAGACGCTGTCCATCGCCTTCGCGGGCGAGGGCCAGCACCAGGACGCCGGCGCCAAGATGGTCCACATGGCCCCCAACACCTCGTCCAACATCGTCTCCAAGTCGGTGGCGCGCGGTGGCGGCCGTACCTCCTACCGTGGTCTGATCGAGATCGGCGAGGGCGCCGCGGGCTCCAAGTCCAATGTGCTCTGTGACGCGCTGCTGGTGGACACCATCTCCCGCTCCGACACGTATCCGTATGTGGACGTCCGTGAGGACGACGTGTCCATGGGCCACGAGGCGACCGTCTCCAAGGTCTCCGAGGACCAGCTCTTCTATCTGATGAGCCGCGGTCTCTCCGAGTTCGAGGCGATGGCGATGATCGTGCGCGGCTTTGTCGAGCCGATCGCCAAGGAACTGCCGATGGAGTACGCGCTGGAGCTGAACCGGCTGATCGAGCTCCAGATGGAAGGCTCCGTCGGCTGATCCACGCCAGACCGGCAGCTCGGCCGGTGACCGTTATTCCTTACGCAGAGGCAGAGAGAGAGCACGACGACAGCCATGGCTGAGGCTCAGAACATTCCGGCGGGTTCCACCACCGCCGGTTCGATCGCGGTGGCCGCCGAGTCGACCGTCGCCACGCGCATGAGCGCGCCCCCTTCCTACGACGTGGCGGACTTTCCCGTCCCGCACGGCCGTGAGGAGGAGTGGCGGTTCACGCCGCTGGAGCGGTTGCGTGGGCTGCACGACGGCACCGCCGTCGCGGCGGACGGCGTCACGGTCGAGGTGACCGCGCCCGACGGCGTCGTGGTCGAGACCGTCGGCCGTGACGACCCGCGGATCGGCAAGGCCGGTACGCCGGTGGACCGGGTCGCCGCCCAGGCGTTCTCCTCGTTCGAGAAGGCCTCGGTCGTCTCGGTGCCGAAGGAGACCGTGCTGAGCGAGCCGATCAGGATCGCCGTCCACGGCGAGGGCGGTACCTCCTACGGCCATCAGATTGTCGAGCTGGGCGCCTTCGCCGAGGCGGTCGTCGTCATCGACCACACCGGCGACGCCGTGCTCGCGGCCAATGTCGACTATCTCCTCGGCGACGGTGCCAAGCTGACCGTCGTCTCGCTCCAGGACTGGGACGAGAAGGCCGTCCATGTCGCCCAGCACAACGCGCTGGTCGGCCGGGACGCGTCCTTCAAGTCCGTGGTGGTCACCTTCGGCGGCGATGTCGTACGGCTCACGCCTCAGGTGCGGTACGCGGCGCCGGGCGGTGAGTCCGAGCTGTTCGGCCTGTACTTCACCGACCGCGGCCAGCACCAGGAGCACCGGCTCTTCGTGGACCACAACGCGCCGCACTGCAAGTCCAACGCCGCTTACAAGGGCGCGCTCCAGGGCACCGACGCACACGCCGTCTGGATCGGTGACGTACTGATCCGGTCCTCGGCCGTGGGCACCGACACCTACGAGATGAACCGCAACCTGGTCCTCACGGACGGCGCGCGGGTCGACTCGGTGCCGAATCTGGAGATCGAGACCGGTGAGATCGTCGGCGCGGGTCATGCCTCGGCCACCGGCCGTTTCGATGACGAGCAGCTCTTCTATCTGATGGCCCGCGGTATCCCGGAGACCGAGGCCCGCCGGCTGGTGGTCCGCGGCTTCTTCGCCGAGCTGGTCCAGAAGATCGGTCTGCCGGATGTCGAGGAGCGGCTGATGACCAAGATCGAGGCGGAGCTGGAGGCGTCAGTCTGATGGCTTTCGTCCGTGTCTGCGGTCTGGACGAGCTGGAGGAGGACACCCCGAAGCGGGTGGAACTCGACGGCACGCCCGTCTCCGTCGTCCGTACCGGAGGCGAGGTGTTCGCGATCAACGACATCTGCTCGCACGCGAATGTCTCGCTCTCGGAGGGCGAGGTCGAGGACTGCATGATCGAGTGCTGGCTGCACGGCTCCAGCTTCGACCTCCGTACCGGCAAGCCGTCCGGTCTGCCCGCGACGCGCCCCGTCCCCGTATACCCCGTAAAGATCGAAGGGGACGATGTGCTCGTCTCCGTCACACAGGAGTCCTGAGGCACCCATGGCAACGCTTGAAATCCACGACCTGCACGTCTCCGTCGAGGCCGAGGCCGGCCCCCGCGAGATCCTCAAGGGCGTCGACCTGACCGTCAAGCAGGGCGAGACGCACGCCATCATGGGCCCCAACGGCTCCGGCAAGTCGACGCTCGCGTACTCCCTCGCGGGCCACCCGAAGTACACGATCACCAGCGGCACCGTGACGCTGGACGGCGAGGACGTCCTCGCGATGACCGTCGACGAGCGCGCCCGCGCCGGGATCTTCCTCGCGATGCAGTATCCCGTCGAGGTGCCCGGTGTCTCCGTCTCCAACTTCCTGCGTACCTCCGCCACCGCCGTACGCGGCGAGGCCCCCAAGCTGCGCACCTGGGTGAAGGAGGTCCGGGAGACCATGGAGCGTCTCCAGATGGACCCGGCCTTCGCCGAGCGCAATCTGAACGAGGGCTTCTCCGGCGGTGAGAAGAAGCGCCACGAGATCCTCCAGCTCGAACTGCTCAAGCCGAGCATCGCGATCCTGGACGAGACCGACTCCGGCCTCGACGTCGACGCGCTGCGGGTCGTCTCGGAGGGCGTCAACCGCGTCCGCGAGACCGGCGAGGTCGGCACGCTGCTGATCACGCACTACACGCGGATTCTCCGCTACATCAAGCCCGACTTCGTACATGTCTTCGCCCAGGGCCGTATCGCCGAGTCCGGCGGCGCGGAACTGGCCGACAAGCTGGAGGAAGAGGGCTACGAGGCATATGTGAAGGGTGGCGTACCCGCGTGACAGAACTGCCGGGCCTTCTCACCGCATCAGACCTCACCGCATCAGACCTCACCGCCTCGGACCGCCTGCTGGACGAGGCGATCCGCAAGGATTTCCCGATCCTCGACCGGGTGATCCACGACGGCAAGAAGCTGGTGTACCTGGACTCCGCGGCGACCTCGCAGAAGCCGCGCCAGGTGCTCGACGCGCTCAACGAGTACTACGAGCGGCACAACGCGAATGTCCACCGAGGCGTGTACACCATCGCCGAGGAGGCCACGGCGCTGTACGAGGGCGCGCGCGACAAGGTCGCCGCCTTCATCAACGCTCCCAGCCGCGACGAGGTGATCTTCACCAAGAACGCGTCGGAGTCGCTGAACCTCGTGGCCAATATGCTCGGCTGGGCGGACGAGCCCTACCGGGTGGACCACGAGACCGAGATCGTCATCACGGAGATGGAGCACCACTCCAACATCGTGCCGTGGCAGCTTCTGTCGCAGCGTACGGGCGCGAAGCTGAAGTGGTTCGGCATCACCGACGACGGCCGTCTCGATCTCTCGGACATCGACCGGATCATCACCGAGAAGACCAAGATCGTCTCCTTTGTGCTGGTCTCCAACATCCTGGGCACCCAGAATCCGGTCGAGGCGATAGTCCGCCGGGCCCAGGAGGTCGGTGCGCTGGTCTGCATCGATGCCTCGCAGGCCGCTCCGCACCAGGTGCTGGACGTCCAGGCGCTCCAGGCCGACTTCGTGGCGTTCACCGGTCACAAGATGGTCGGACCGACCGGGATCGGTGTGCTCTGGGGCCGTCAGGAGCTGCTGGAGGATCTGCCTCCGTTCCTCGGCGGCGGCGAGATGATCGAGACCGTCTCGATGCACTCCTCGACGTACGCGCCCGCGCCGCACAAGTTCGAGGCGGGTACGCCGCCGATCGCGCAGGCCGTCGGGCTCGGCGCGGCCGTGGACTATCTCTCCGCGATCGGTATGGAGCGGATCACCGCGCATGAGCACGCGATCACCGAATACGCGGTGAAGCGGCTGCTGGAGGTCCCGGACCTGCGGATCATCGGTCCGGCGACGGCCGAGGACCGCGGCGCCACGATCTCCTTCACGCTCGGCGACATCCATCCGCACGATGTGGGCCAGGTCCTCGACGAGCAGGGCATCGCCGTCCGGGTCGGCCACCACTGCGCCCGGCCGGTCTGCCTGCGGTACGGAATTCCCGCGACCACGCGGGCGTCTTTCTATCTGTACTCCACTCCGGCCGAGGTCGACGCCCTGGTCGAGGGCCTGGAGCACGTCCGTCAATTCTTCGGATGAGGACTGAGGACTGAGAGGCTGTCCGTGAAGCTGGATTCGATGTACCAGGACGTCATCCTGGACCACTACAAGCACCCGCACGGGCGCGGTCTCCGGGACGGCGACGCCGAAGTGCACCACGTGAACCCGACCTGCGGTGACGAGATCACGCTGCGTGTGCGGTACGAAGGTTCGCGGATCGCGGATGTCTCGTACGAGGGCCAGGGCTGCTCCATCAGCCAGGCCAGCGCATCCGTGCTGAACGACCTGCTGGTGGGCAAGGAGCTGGCCGCGGCGCACAAGATCCAGGGCACCTTCCTGGAGCTGATGCACTCCAAGGGCCAGCTGGAGCCGGACGACGCGATGGAGGAACTGCTGGAGGACGCGATCGCGTTCGCCGGTGTCTCCAAGTACCCGGCCCGCGTCAAGTGCGCCCTGCTGAGCTGGATGGCGTGGAAGGACGCGACGGCCCAGGCCCTGGGCGACCGTGCGACGAAGGAGACGGCATGAGCGAGAACGAGACCCTGACGATCAAGCCGGCCTCGGAGGACGAGGTCCGCGAGGCGCTGTACGACGTGGTCGACCCGGAGCTGGGCATCGATGTCGTCAACCTCGGCCTGATCTACGGCATCCACATCGACGATTCCAACAACGCGACGCTGGACATGACTCTGACGTCGGCGGCGTGTCCGCTGACCGATGTGATCGAGGACCAGGCGAAGGCGGCGACGGACGGCATCGTCAGCGAACTCAAGATCAATTGGGTCTGGATGCCGCCATGGGGCCCGGACAAGATCACCGACGACGGCCGCGAACAGCTCCGCGCACTGGGCTTCAACGTCTGACCGCCCGCGCCGCGCCGGGCGGATGCACTACAGGCCCCATGACCCGAGGACCGGGTCATGGGGCTTCTGCGTCGCTGGATCCGTTCCTGCCGGTGCCGGCGAACCGCCGACTTGCCTATGAGGAAAGCCAAAGGTACTTTCCTGGTAGGAAAGTAAAGCGGGGACGGGAGGGCAAGGGACATGAGCACGCCGGTGGATGCCGAACAGGCATGGAGAGACCTACAGCGCATCCGAGTGCCGCAGGAGCGGGTGTACGACGAGGTCGAGCGGTCCGCTGCGGGCGGCTGGGGCACCACCTGGGGCACGGCCGTGCTGATGTGGCTCTTCCTGGCCGGTCTGGGCCTGGACCTGCCCGGGTGGGGCGTGGGGCTGGTCCTCACCGCGTACGTCGCGCTGCTGAGTGTGCTGGTCGTGCTCCACAACCGCCGGAGCCGGGTGCGCCTGCATCACACCCGGTACTCCCGGCGGATGCTCGGCACCTTCGTCTCGGGAGCGGTGGTGACCGGCGGGACGACCCTGCTGTCCGGCCGTCTGGTCGATTCGCTGGAGCCGATGTCCGCCGGTCTGATCCAGGCCACGGTCTCGGCGACGGTGTTCGTGCTGTTCGTCGGGCCGACGAGCCGCTGGGCGGCCGGGTCGGCGCGGGACCGCGGCACACAGGCCGCAGGCGCGAGGGCGGACCGATGAGCATTCCCGCCGGCTTCGACGAGCTGATCCATCCCGCCACCCGGCTGTCGGTGGTCGCGCTGCTCGCCGCCACCGAATGGGCGGACTTCGCGTTCGTCCGAGACAGCCTCTCGCTCAGCGACTCCGCGCTGTCCAAACAGCTGCACACCCTGGAGGAGGCCGGATATCTGGAGCTCCACAAGGACGGCGGCGGCCGCAAGCGGCGCACCAGGGTACGGCTGACGGACCGCGGCCGTACCGCCTTCGAGGGGCACGTCGCGGCGCTCCGGGCGATCGTCGAGGGCGCCGGTCCTCCGGCGGCGACCGAAACACCATCACCGCGATACCACTCGGGGGCAGGACGATGACGCCGAAGCACACACACGCCCAGCCCGTCGTCCACGCGCGCGACGTGACGATGTCGTACGGCGACGTCGACGTCCTCCACGGCGTCGACCTGGACATCCACCGCGGCGAGGTCTTCGCGCTGCTCGGACCCAACGGCGCCGGGAAGACCACCACCGTCGAAATCCTGGAGGGCTTCCGGCGGCGTTCCGCCGGTGAGGTGAGCGTCCTCGGTACGGACCCGGAGCGGGGCGACGACGCGTGGCGCGGCCGGATCGGACTGGTCCTGCAGTCCTGGCGCGACCACCGCCGCTGGCGGGTCGCCGAGCTGCTGACGCACTTCGCCATGTACTACCCCGACCCGCGCGACCCGGCCGGACTGCTGGCCCTGGTCGGCCTCACCGACCAGGCCGGCCGGCAGGTGGACCGGCTGTCCGGCGGGCAGCGCCGGCGGCTGGACGTCGCGCTCGGCATCGTCGGCCGTCCCGAACTCCTCTTCCTGGACGAGCCGACCACCGGCTTCGACCCGGAGGCGCGGCACGAGTTCCACGTCCTGGTCGAACGGCTGGCCCGCGACGAGGGCGTCACCGTCCTGCTCACCACCCATGACCTGGTGGAGGCCGAGCGGCTCGCCGACCGGATCGCCATGCTGGTCGGCGGCCGGATCCGGGCCTGCGGCACGCCCGCGGAACTGGCCCGGCGGGCCGCCGCCCGGGCCGAGGTCCGCTGGACGGCCGACGACGGGACGTCCCGCCGCGAACGCACCGAGGACCCCTCACGGCTGGTCTGGGAACTCCACCGGCACGCGGACGGCCCGATCGCCGGTCTGGAGGTCCGCCGCCCGACGCTGGAGGACACATACCTGCACATGGTGCACCGGGAGGCCGGCGGCACGGATACGGATGGCGACGCGGACGAGGAGGCACAGGCCGCATGAGGAACACGCCCATGAGAACACCCATGTCGAACGGCTGGCGTGCCGGGCTCCAGCGCGGCGGTATCGAGCTGCGGCACCTCCTGCGCAACGGCAAGGAGATGTCCGGCCATCTGACCAACGTGGTCGTCGCGCTGCTCGTCGCCGCCTACGTCAGCGACGACGTGCCCGGCACCCGGACGCCGATGGCCCATCTGGTGCTGGCGGGCTTCGCCGCCTACCTGCTGTTCCAGATCGGACTGATCAACCTTCCGCAGATGCTCGTGACCGAGCGGGAGGAGGGCGCCCTGCTGCGGCTGCGCGCCACGCCCGGCGGGATACCGGCCTACCTCGTCGCCAAGTGCCTGCTGGTGGTCGTCGTGGCGGTCGCCACCCTGGCTCTGCTCCTGGCTGCCGCGGCGCTGCTGGTGGACGGGCCGCTGCCGCACGGTCCTGCCAACTGGCTGACGCTGCTGTGGGTCACCGCGCTCGGGCTGCTCGCCGTCGTACCGCTGGGCGCGGCCATAGGAGCGGTACTGCCCAACCCCCGCGAGGCGCTGGCGTTGATCATGCTGCCGACGATGGGGCTCCTGTTCACCTCCGGAACGGTGTTCCCGATCACCTCGCTGCCGGTGCCGGTCCAGCAGGTGGCCTCGGCCTTCCCGCTCAAGTGGATGGCACAGGGCCTGCGTTCGGCGCTGCTTCCCGACACGGCTCGGACCGCCGAGGCGGCCGGCTCCTGGGAACTGCCCATGGTCGCCCTGGTCCTGACGGCCTGGGCGGTCCTCGGGTTCCTCCTCGCGGTGCCCCTCCTGCGCCGTGCCGCCCGCCGCGAGTCCGGCTCCCGCCTGTCCGCGCGGCACCGCAAGGCGGCACAGAGCGGCGCGCTGCCCGCGTAGGCGGCCTCGTGACCGCTGGGTGACGGCACGGGCCCAAAGGCTGTCCTGGTGAGCCCTGTTCGGGGACGGTGCCTACGGCGTGCCGGGAAGCCGGACCGTGACGAGGAGACCGCCGGCGGGGCGGGGGACGAGGTCGAGGGTTCCGTCGTGGGCGCGGACGATGCTGTGCACGATGGCCAGGCCGAGGCCGACGCCGGCGTGTTCGTCGGTGCGTACGCGTTCCGTTCCGCGCTGGAAGGGTTCGGTGAGGGTCGGTACCAGTTCCGGTGGGAGCCGACGGCCCGTGTTCTCGGCCCGCAGCACGCTCGTGTCGCCGTGCGCCTCGGTGTGGACCGTCACGGTGCCGCCGGCGGGGAGGTTGTGGACGATGGCGTTCTGGACGAGGTTCATCACCATCCGCAGCAGGAGCTCCGCGGAGCCGCTGGTCCGGGCTGCCGCGCCGGTGACATCGAGCGTGATCCGGCGCTGTTCGGCGAGGGGAAGCAGCGTTTCGGCGGCTTCTTCGGCGATGAGGGAGAGGTCGACGCTCTCGCGGGTGAAGTTTCCGCGGTCGCCGCGGCTGAGCAGCAGGAGCGCCTCGGTGAGGTCGATCGCCCGCGTATTGACAGCGTGCAGGCGTTCGATGAGTTCGCCCCGGTCCCGCGTGGGGTCCTTGCGGGCGACGTCGAGGAGCGTCCGCGAGATCGCCAGCGGGGTGCGCAGTTCGTGGGAGGCGTTCGCGGCGAACCTCTGCTGCTCGGCGACGTGGGACTCAAGTTGTTCGAGCATCGAGTCGAACGCGTCGGAGAGTTCACGGAATTCGTCCTGGCGGCCCTTCACTCGGATCCGGTGGGACAGCGACCCGTTCCCGGCCATCCGTGCCGCTTCCGTGATCTGGGTGAGTGGTGCGAGCATCCGGCCGGCGAGGATCCATCCCCCCAGGAGGCCGAACACGAGCAGGAAGACCATCGCCACGGCTGCGGCGGGGGCGAAGGTGTGCACAAGGAGGTAGCGGTTGGGCGAGATCCCGAGCAGGCCCTTGGAGTTGTCGGGTACGTAGCGCAGCAGGAACACCCACACCACGGCCAGCAGGAGAGCACCGGCGACGGCGAGGAATCCGGCATAGCTGAGGGTGAGTTTCAGCCGGGCGCTGAGCCCTGGGCGTCGCCTATGCACGCGTACTGCCGGGGCCGGTGGTGTCCCTGCCGGGGGCGATGGTGTCCATACCGGTGTCGATCCGGTAGCCGACGCCGGGCACCGTGGCGATGATCCATGGTTCGCCGAGCCGTTTGCGCAGTGCGGAGACGGTGATGCGCACGGCGTTGGTGAGGGGGTCGGCGTTCTCGTCCCAGGCCCGTTCCAGCAGCTCTTCGGCGCTGACGACCCCGCCCTCGGCGGCGACGAGGACTTCCAGCACGGCGAACTGTTTACGGGTGAGCGCGACATGGCGTCCGTCGCGGAAGACC
The DNA here is from genome assembly GCF_042732975.1 of Streptomyces sp. NPDC059743. Lineage (NCBI taxonomy): Bacteria > Bacillati > Actinomycetota > Actinomycetes > Kitasatosporales > Streptomycetaceae > Streptomyces > Streptomyces sp. NPDC059743. The sequence goes on from NZ_JBHWGS010000006.1 coordinate 347,274, forward strand.
TCCCGGCGGAAGGGATCGAGCCGCAGGCCCGCGATCTCGCGGACCGGGGGCCGGGCGTACGCGCGTCTGCGGTCGAGCGCCCTCAGCCGCAGGACGAGCTCCCGCAGCTCGAACGGTTTGGTGAGGTAGTCGTCGGCGCCGAGCCCGAACCCGGAAGCCTTGTCGTCGATCCGGTCGGCAGCGGTGAGCATGAGGATCGGGATGCCGCTGCCGGAGGCGACGATGCGCCGGGCGACCTCGTCGCCGGAGGGGCCGGGGATGTCGCGGTCGAGGACCGCGAGGTCGTAGGAGTTGACGCCGAGCAGTTCCAGGGCGGAGTCGCCGTCGCCGGCGATGTCGGCGGCGATCGCCTCCAGCCGCAGACCGTCACGGACGGCTTCGGCCAGGTAGGGCTCGTCCTCCACGATCAGTACGCGCATGTCCGAAGCGTAAGCAGCACAACATATCGCCGACGTATGCAAAGACGTACGTGAAGACGTATGCAAGGACGTGTGCAAAGACGGGTGCACACCGGACACGCGGCTCAGCCTGCCGGCGCCGGCGCCGGCACGGGGCGAGGCCGGTCCGACGGGGCTTGCGCCGTAGTGCGCCACCAGCGGCGCGACGCCAGTGCGGCCAGTACGGCGCCGGCGGCGTTGACCAGTACGTCGTCCACGGAGGACACCCGGTCCAGCCGCAGAACGTACTGTGCGGTTTCGACCAGGACCGAGCAGCCCGCCCCGAGCGCCAGGATCCGCGGCACGGACGCCAGCGCCGCGAACCGCATCGGGGCGAAGAACCCCAGCGCCGCGAAGACCAGCAGGTTGCCGACGATCCCGAGCGGCCCCATCGTGACCAGGTCCCGCAGCGGTACGAGGCTCACCCGCGCGGGGACGGTGCCGGCCCCGCCGCCCGGCATCATCGTCAGCCACAGGAACGGTACCGTCCCGTAAACCATGCCCACCTCGGCCAGCGACATCCGCCACGCCGATGTGACGCCGGCGGCATGCCGACCGCGCGCCAGAGCCCACACCGCCAGCGCGGCCAACGGCAGCGCGACCAACGTCATGAGCACCACACCGTTGAACGTGTCGAAGCAGCCGTGCCACCGCCCGGCCATACACATCGGAGCGGACATCATGAGTGGCCGCCGCATGACGAACACGGCGCTCGCCATGCCGAGGACCGCCAGGCCGAGAAGCACGATCCCGCGCGTGCGGCGGGGCGGTGCTGACAGGGATGCGTTGTGGTTCATGGCCCTCATTGGAGACGGAGGGCTGTTGCGGTGGCGTATGCGATTTTCGATACGCCCGCGATACACGGAAGCCCTGGCATCAAGGAATGCGTCAGGCCGGCGGGGTGGTTGCGGCTGCCGCTTCGGTGAGGGTGGGGGCCAGGTTTTCGGTGCGGATGCGTTGGTCCACGTAGAGCAGGTTCAGTACGAGCTGAGGGAAGGTCGTCGCGACGATCTGGCTGATGAGTTGGCCGACCATGGACAGTGCCACATAGCTGACGAGGGCGACGAGGACCGGTCCTGCGGCGAGGTCGTCGCTGTTGTTGCCCGTGCTGAGCAGGCCGGGGAACAGGCCGAGTGTGTTGATGAGTTGCTGGAAGACCACTCCGGCGAAGGCCGCCATGACGAAGGCCAGCAGAGAGATGCCGAAGATCCGCCACCAGGCGCCGCGCACCAGATGCGCCGAGCGGGTCATGGCCGTTATCGGGCCACGGGATTCGATCACGGCGACGGCGGGTGCCAGGCTGAAGCGGACCCAGAGCCAGATCGCCGCGGGCGCGAGCGCCAGCGTGCCCAGGAAGCCGACCGGGACCAGCCAGGCGGCCCGGCTCAATTCGCCCAGTGTGGCGAGTGAGAACAGCGCGGTGGTGAACGCCGCCGTGAACAGTGCCAGCGGTACGAGGGCGATCAGCCAGCTCAGGACCGCCGCGCCCAGCACCGCGGGCGCGCGCACCGAGGCGCGCCGCCAGGTCTCGCGCAGAGTGGTCCGCCGGCCGAGGACCGCGTTCTGGACTATCGCCGGACAGGCCGCCTGGACCAGCGAGTTGGCGGCCAGCAGCGCCAGCATCCCGAGGGCCCAGACACAGCCGTAGGCGATCAGCAGCGGCCGGAGGTCGTTCCAGGACGGTTCGGCGTCGTAGGCCGCGTCGACAAAGCGGTGCAGATGGTCGCCGACCGCGCCGTACGCGACCGCCAGCGCGGCTCCGACCGCGAGGGCGGCGGCGCCGTACATCAGGGCGGCCAGCCCGAAGAGCGGCTTCCAGTAGCGGCCCATGGTGGCGAAGGCGCCGCCCAGTATGTCGCCGAGACCGAGTGGCGCGAGCGGGATCACTCCGGGCTTGGGAGGCGCGGGAGGCGGTGTCCAGCCGCCCCAGCCGTACGGTCCGTTCCCGTACGGATCTTGCGGCCCGCCGCCGTACGGCCCGCCACCGTATGGACCCCCGCCCTGCGGACCGTTCCCGTGTGGACTGTTTCCGTCCTGTCCCATGCCCTGCGTCACGACCCCACCCATTCGTTCTCGTCCCAGCGGACGGCACACCGTATCCGCCGCGCATGGAGATTGGCCAGGCAGTTTACGTACGCGCGTACGTATCGATGCGTACACTCGTACGCATGGGATATGGACTGCTGGCCGCGGCGATAGCGGCGGAGGTGGCCGGTACGACGGCCATGAAGTACAGCGAGGGCTTCACGCGGCTCTGGCCCTCACTGATCACCGTGGCCGGGTATCTGCTCGCCTTCACGCTGCTCGCGCAGACGCTCAAGACCCTGTCCGTCGGCACCGCCTACGCGATCTGGTCCGGCGCGGGCACGGCGGCCATCGCCGTCATCGGCATGGTCTTCATGAACGAGTCCGTGAACGCGGCCAGACTGGCGGGTATCGCCCTCGTGGTCGCGGGCGTCCTCGTGCTCAATCTGGGAGGAGCCCACGGATGACCCGGCGTTACGATCCCGAACGGCGCCAGCGCATCATCGACGCGGCGATCCGGGTGGTCGGGCGCGCCGGTATCGCGGGGCTCAGCCATCGCACCGTCGCCGCCGAGGCCGATGTGCCGCTCGGCTCCACCACGTATCACTTCGCCTCCCTCGACGAACTGCTGATCGCCGCGCTGCGCCAGGCCAACGAGAGCTTCGCCGCCGCCATCCGGGAGAGCGGTGCCCTCGCGGATCCGGAGTGCGATGTCGCCGCTGAGCTGGCGCGGTTCACCGGCGAGTGGCTCGCCGGGGAGCGCACGGGAGTGGAGCTGGAGTACGAGCTGTATCTCGCGGCGCTGCGGCGGCCCGCGCTGCGCCCGGTCGCGGCGGAGTGGTGCGTCGCGGTCGCCGAGGTGCTGTCCCGGCGGATCGATCCCGTCACCGCGCGGGCGCTGGTCGCGCTGCTGGACGGGATCTGTCTCCAGGTGCTGCTCACGGACGCGGTGTACGACGAGGAGTACGCGCGCGAGATGATGGCGCGGCTGATCCCATGAATCCCGTGACGCGGCTGATCCCATGAGCAGGGCTTTCACCTGGCGTCGGCGGTTGTCCCGGCGACGGCCGACGGTAGGTTGATCCGATGAGCCATCCCTCCCAGGGGCCCGAGATCACCTACGCGGAGTGCCGGCAGTGCGGAACTCTGATCGCCGGGCTCGACGGCCGTTACAGCTGCGGTGTCTGCGGCTGGGTCAACCATCACTCCGAGGGACACCGCCCGCTGCCGCGCGCGGAGGACGACATCGACCACGCGGCGGCCCGCACCGACGACAACCGGCTGAGCTGACCTGGGCGTACGGCCCTGAGGCGCGGCGCCGAGGTACGCGCCCGGCACCTGAGACCGGTTCGCCCGTGTGCCGTCGAAAACGTTAGGTTCTGAGCATGACCGACACGTCTTCTTCCCGTACCACCGGCGCCGTCGCCGCCGGTCTCGCCACCCTCACCGAGGACGGCACCGTCCTGGACACCTGGTTTCCCGCTCCCGAGCTCGTCGCGGAGCCCGGACCGGCCGGCACCGAGCGGCTGACCGCCGAGCGCGCCGTGGAGCTGCTCGGCGAGGGCGCGGCCAAGGCCGTCGGGCCCGACCCGCGCCGCGGAGTCGAGGTCGTCGCCGTCCGTACGGTCATCTCCTCGCTCGACGACAAGCCGCTGGACGCCCATGACGCGTATCTGCGGCTGCACCTGCTCAGCCACCGGCTGGTCCAGCCGCACGGCCAGAGCCTGGACGGCCTCTTCGGGCTGCTCGCCAATGTCGCCTGGACCTCGCTCGGTCCGGTCGCCGTCGACGCGCTGGAGACGGTACGGCTCAACGCGCGCGCCGAGGGACTGCACCTCCAGGTGACCTCGGTCGACAAGTTCCCGCGGATGACGGACTACGTGGCGCCCAAGGGCGTCCGGATCGCCGACGCCGACCGCGTACGGCTCGGCGCGCATCTCGCCGAGGGCACGACCGTGATGCACGAGGGCTTCGTCAACTTCAACGCGGGCACTCTCGGCACCTCCATGGTCGAGGGACGGATCTCCGCGGGCGTCGTCATCGGCGACGGCTCCGACATCGGCGGCGGCGCCTCCACCATGGGCACGCTCTCCGGCGGCGGCAAGGAGCGCATCGTGATCGGCGAGCGCTGTCTGATCGGCGCGGAGGCGGGAGTCGGGATCGCCCTGGGCGACGAGTGTGTGGTCGAGGCCGGGCTGTATGTCACGGCCGGTACGCGCGTCACGATGCCCGACGGCCAGATCGTCAAGGCGCGTGAGCTGTCCGGCGCGAGCAATATCCTCTTCCGCCGCAACTCGGTCACCGGCGCGGTCGAGGCCCGTCCGAACAACGCGGTCTGGGGCGGTCTCAACGATGTGCTCCACAGCCACAACTGAGCCCAGAACGCGGACGGCAGGGCCCGGGCGGCAGCGCTGAACGAGGGAGGCCGACGGGCCCGTCCGGGGAGGGGATCGTATGGCGCGAATACGCCGTTCCACCGTGGCGGCGGTGGGCGCGCTGGTGCTGGCGGCGGTGGTCGGCGGATGCTCCGACATCCGGAACGAGATCGACGCGGAGCGACGCGCGCACCCCGGGCCGTTGTCTCCGTCACCCTCACCGTCCCTGTCGCTCTCGTCGTCTCCGGCGCCCGCGGCACCGTCGTACCGAGCGCCGGCCGACCCGCGCCCCACCGAGGAGCCAGGTCCCCGGCCCTGGGAGGCCACCGGACCGGGGCCCTGTCTCGCCTCGGGCGTCTCCTTCGGGCATGGGCCGGTGGACGCCGCCATGGGTCATCGGGCCGTCGAGATCGAGCTGATGAACTGCGGAAAGAAGCCCTACCGCGTCAACGGCTATCCCGAGATCGGCGTCCTGGACGAGGACCGTGAGCCGCTCGCGCTCAAGCTGACCCATGGGAACGCGTACACGGACGCCTCCAGGGACCAGGGACCGAAGCCGCTCACGCTGGCGCCGGGGGAGTCCGTGCGGTCGGTGCTGCACTGGAACAACCGGATCACCGACACGGCGGCCCACGACAGCGGCGCCTATGTGGTGGTCGCCGCGGCGGCGGGCGAGGAGCGGAGCACGCTGCCTCTGCCGGTCGATGTCGGTACGTCGGACGGACTGGACGTCACGGCATGGGCCACCGGACCGGCCCCGCGTCCGAACTGAGCGGTCCGGGTCTGCCGTTGGCAGTATTCCGCTGTCGGCCGTTCGGCGTTCGTATATCGGCATCGAACAGTGATCGGCCGTCCGTTCGGGATGCGGCAGGATGCTCCCATGATGCGTACTCTGCGCCGTCCGCTGCTTCTGCTGTTACCGGCCCTTGCCCTCACGTCCGCTGCCTGCGGAACCGAGAGGGCGCACGCCGACGCCTCGGCCGACCGTGCCGAACTGGAGGCGCGCGCCCGGTATATGCAGTCGGTGATCGAGCTGATCCGGGTGACCGAGGTGGACGGCCATGTCGTACGGCTCAGCGCCGAGCGGGCGACGGTGGACCGCGAGACGCTGCGGCGCGCGGCGGAGTCCGCGCGCCCTGCCACGGACGCCGAACTCGACGCGCTCCTGCCGGAACAGACGGCTCCGGCATCGCCGGTCGAACGAGGCGATCTGCCTCCGGTGGGCGACGGTGCTCCGAACAACAGCGTGCCGGAGGGAGCTTCGGGGTAGCAGGGGCCGGACTGTCAGTGGGTGCTGGTCCAATAGGGGACATGGAGGGCATGGAGAACATGGAGAACAAAAACGCCCACCGGGGCGAAGCAGACATGGGCGAAGCGGATTTGGCCGACCGAGGCGCGGGCGACCGAGGCTCGGCGGACCGGGAGGCGGGCGATTCAGGCGCGGCCGACCGGGGTGAACTCGACGCGCTGCGCGCGGCCTTCCCGGCGGAGCAGTGTTTGCCGCCGCTGGGCTGGGACGCGGTGCTCGCCTTCGAGCGCGAGCAGGGAATCGTCCTGCCCGAGCCGTACCGCACGCTGGTCGCCGAGATCTGCGACGGATGCAGCGAGGGCCCGGCCGATGTCGACGGGCTGATACCCGTGGCGGCAGTGCCCGCCGACTGGGGATGCGCGCAGACACAGCGGGTGCTGTCGAAACCCTTCCCGCTCACCGAGGCGTGGGTGTGGGAGGACGATCCACGGCCGTACGAGGAGATCGAACCGCTCATCGACGAGGTCTGCAACCACGGGAGCGTGGTGCTGGGCGCGGACGGCTGCGGGATGTACTGGCATCTCGTGGTCACGGGCCCGCAGCGCGGCCGGATCTGGAATATCAGCGATGTGGGCGCGGCGCCGTTCGGGGCGGCGTTCGGCCACACCACCGCGGGGGACGGGTTCGCCGGCTGGGTGGCGCACTGGGCGACCACGCGGCGGCCATGGTTCGACGTCGTGGTCTGACGGGAGCCATGACCGGACGGGTCCGTGACGGGACGGCGGGTCCGTGACCGGGCGGGAGTCATGACCGGGCGTCGGCCGCGACGGGGCGGGACGACGAGGGCGGTCTGTTGACCTCAACCGCACTTCATCTTCGAGCATGGTGGCGAGGGCGCACCGCGGGGGTGCGCCACCGAGGAGGTACCACCATGTCCGTGCGGTCCGCCACCCTGCCCGAGATCACCCGCCCGGGTGTGGGTGTCGTCATGGTCAGCCGCTGGCGCCTCGGCACGCCCGAGCGTCTGCGGGCCGCGGTCGAGGCCATCGACCGCGCGTGGCGGAGCCGGGAGTGGCCGGACGCCGGGCTGCTCTCGTACTCCGTCCTCACCGGCAACGACGGCGGCACCCTGCTCCACTACTCGCAGTGGCGCGACCAGGAGGCGTACGAGGAGTTCGTCCGCACCCACCGTGACGAGCGCAACGCCGAGATCGACGCGGCCGTGCCCGGGATCGAGCGTGTCGGGCTGCGCGCGTACGAGCTGTACCGCAGCAGCGAGCGCGCGGCGGGCGAGCGCCGGGTTCCGGGCTGTGTCGTGATCGTGGACGTGGAGTTCGACGGGCCCGACAGGGAGCGGCAGAAGGCCTGGGCCGATGCCGTCTTCGAGGCGCTCGGCAGCGAGCCGGCCCCGGCCTCCGGCGGGATCTCGGCGCACTTCCACATCAGCGTGGACGGGACACATGTCCTGAACTACGCGGAGTGGGAGAGCGAGCAGGCGCATATCGACGCGCTGGCCGCGCCGGGCGACGGCGTCGGTTCGGACACCGAGGCGTGGCGGCGGGTGCGGAATTACGCCGGGCTCATGGGCAGCACGGTGCGGCGGTACACACCCGTGCTGAGCCTCACCGCAGGGTGAGAGCGGCGGCCCGGCCGTATGTGGGGTACGGCCGGACCGCCGCGGTTCCCGGGGTGTGACGCCCCCTCGTACGAAGGTTTCCGGCCACTTGGGGAAGAGCCCTGCGGGGCTGGTTCTACGCGCGTAATCTCCTTGCTGCGCGGGCCAGTTGTCAAGGGTGCCTCGGCCCGCTCCACCTGTCGGGTACATGAACCGGGTGGGATGGGTCCAAATGCGTCTACGCTGGGGGCCGCCGTGAATCCGTACGCCGCGAGGAGAACCACCAGATGACCGGAGACCGCCCCACCGTGCCCCCGGTACGACTGCCCTCGGACGCGGAACTGGCGCGGGACGCGCTGGCCGCGCCACTGCTCGCCCGAGCCGTGCGGCTGGCCCGCTGGGCAGGGCCCGGGACTCGCGTGGGCGCGGGCGGCGAGCTGGTCGACGAGCAGCTCCCCGAGGCGGCGAAGGTGCTCGGTCTCGTGGACGAGGAGTCGCGGGAGGACGGCGAGGCGTACGCGAGCGAGGCGTGGCGCGTCGCGGTCGACACGGGCCTGGTGACGGTCGAGGACGGCGACACGGAGGACGGCGCCGACGACGGCACCACCGGCCGCGTCACGGCGGGCGAGCAGCTCGCTCTCCTCACCTCCGGCTCCCCGCAGGACATCCTCGGGATCTGGCTGGACGCCCTGGACGTCGTGTTCGCCGACGCGACCGCGCCGGTCCTGGACGATCTGGCCGCGGCGATCGGCGAGGACGGCGAGATCGACTTCGAATCGCTCGACTGGGACCCGGAGTCGGAGGCGGAGTTCCTGGAGGGCGTGCTCGGCAATCTCTATCTGCTCACCGTTGCGGACGGCGGCGGCGCCGGGGACGGCGCGTCGGGGCCCGTACCGCTGCCCGTCCTTGCCGCGTCGATGATCGTGCCCGACGACATGGGCGAGCCCACCGACGACGTCCTGGAGCAGGTCTCCGAGGCGATGATGCGGCTGGACGACCAGTTCCGGCTGCTGGAGCCGGTCGGGCTGGTCTCGTACGTACCGGTGGACGAGGCGCTGATGGAGGAGGACGCGGGAGGCGCGGCCGATGCCTCGCTGCCCGTCGGCGAGGAGGACGTCGCCCGCTACGGCATGGTCCGGCTGACGCCGCTTGGGCTCTACGGGATCAGGTCCCGGATGCTGGAGGCGGGAGTCGACGCGCCCGCGGTCGGCGATCTCGCGGCCAAGGACGCGCACGCGCTGCTGGACGGCGTCGCGCACTTCCCGGAGCTGTCCGCCCGCGCCGAGACCGAGCAGTGGCTGGCCCGCCGCGCGCCGGCCGACGCGGCGGGCCAACTGCTGGCCGCCGCGCGCGGCACCGACCAGCGCGCGCCACTGCGCCGCCTCCACTGCCAGCAGGCGCTCTCCCTGCTCGGCGCGGAGGCCGAGTCGGCGGTACGGGACGTGCTGGACGACCCGGAACTGGGCGGTCTGGCCCGTGTCTGGCTCGCCGAACTGGGCGCACGCGATGTGCCGCCGCCGCCGGAGCCGATGATCTTCTGGCTGGCCATCGACACGATCGCGGCGCAGCTCGACGCGGAGGGTGAACCGGAGGAGCTCCAGGAGCTGGTCGAGGGCCTGGTCGGCCGCCACGGAGGCTTCTTCGACGCGGCCTGGCGAATCGACCACCCGGCGACGGCGGAGGTCCTGGAAGCGATGGGGCGCCTGCATCGTGACCGGGGCGTGTCGAAGGAGGCCCGCAAGGCCGCGTTCAAGGCAAGGTCCCGCGCGTAGCGCCTCCCGGCGGGCGGGCGGTTCCGTCCTCAATCGCCGGACGGGCTGGGTTTTTCGGCCTGGCCCCTGCCGAGCGGGCACCCGGCACCGGGGCGGGCGGTTCCGTCCTCAATCGCCGGACGGGCTGGATTTTGCCCCACCGTCTGGGAGCCCGGTGCCGGGGTTGGCCGTTCCGTCCTCAAACGCCGGACGGGCTTGGTGGGTGCCCGGCACGAGTCGCAGACGGCATGCGGCGGGAGGGGGTCGGGGTCGTAGGAGGTGCGTGTTCGGACACTAAAGCGTGATTTGTGCCGCACGCCGGGCCGCGCATGACAACGAGACCCGCACGCGGCGTAAATCATGCCGTCCGGACATGTACCTCCGGAGGCCCCGGCCCCCGCACCCACCACCGGCCCCCGCGCCGCAGGCGCGCACCGCACCCCCGCCGGAGGCGCACCGCGCCAACAACCGACCCCGACCACGCCCGCTCACCGCAGGTGCGACGCTCCGTTCAGGTCCAGGATCGTGCCCGACGACCACTCCGCCCCCGGCGACGTCAGCCACAGCACCGCCTCCGCGATCTCCTCCGCCGTGGCCACCCGGCCGAACGGGCTCTGCGCGCGGATCGCCTCGCCCTCCGGGCCCGTCAGGCGGTGCGCGACGCGTTCCGTGTCGAAGAAGCCCGGGGCCACGGAGGCGACGCCGATGCCGTACGGGGCCAGGGAGACGGCCAGGGACTGGCCCAGCGCGTGGACGGCCGCCTTGGTCGCGCCGTAGGCCGGGTGGTCCGGCTCACCGCGGAACGCGCCGCGTGAGCCGATGTTGACGATCCGGCCGCCCGTACCGCGGTCGATCATGGAGCGCGCGGCGCGGTGGCTGAGCAGGGCCGTGCCCAGCAGGTTGACCGATATATGGCGCTGCCAGGCCGCCGCCCACTCCTCGTACGACGTCGAGGGCAGCGGATGCGGTTCGTTCACCGCCGCGTTGTTGACCAGTACGTCGATCCCGCCGAGCGCCTCGGCCGCCTCGTCCGCGACGCGTGCGGCGCCGGCCGGGTCGGACAGATCGCCGCCCAGCAGTGTGTGGCCCGTACCGGCCAGGGACTCCAAGGTCAGCCGGGCGTCGGCGGCGCGGCTGCCGTAGTGGACGGCGACCCGGTCGCCGTTGGCGGCGAAGGCTCGGGCGACGGCGCGGCCCAGGCCTCGGGACGCGCCGCTGACGAGGACACGGCGGCCGGTGGTTGGCAGGTTCATGGAAGCGGGCCTTTCGATGTCGGCCGGTGTTCAACCGGCGTTCAGCCATGGGCGGGAGCGTCGGGAGCGTATCCCTCCCCTTTGTGCCCTTCAGGAGACCGCGATGTCATTGACCCGCAGGGAATTCACCGGAAGATCCGCACTTACCGGGGCGGGCTTCATCCTGACCGGCGCCGCCGGCGCGCTCGCCACCGCGCCCGGCGCCCTCGCCGCCGAGGACGTCCCGGAGGTGGCCAGCGGTCCCGCGCTGGAGCCGGGCTACGGACCGTTGCGTCCCGATCCGCGCGGGATGCTCGCGCTGCCGGCCGGATTCTCGTACAAGGTGATCACGCACAGCGGAGTCACCAAGCTGGAGACCGGCGAGTACACGCCCTCCAACCATGACGGCACCGCCACCTTCGAGGGCCCGCGCGGAGTCACGCTGCTTGTCAACAACCATGAGCTGGACGGGCCGAGGGACGAGGTGGAGTACCCGGTACCGCTCACCGAAGGGCTGGTCTACGATCCGGCCGCGCCCGGCGGCTGCACCGTGGTCGAGACACACCGCGACGGTCGTACCGCCGAGTGGGTCGGTATCTCCGGTACGGCCGACAACTGCGCCGGCGGACGCACTCCCTGGGGCACCTGGCTCACCTGCGAGGAGAACTCCGACCGGGCGGGCCAGAACGGGATGACCAAGGACCACGGCTATGTCTTCGAGGTCGATCCCTACGACCGCCGCGCCAACCGGAATCCCAAGCCCATCAAGGCCTTCGGCCGCTACGACCACGAAGCGGTCGTCATCGATCCGCGTACCGGCTACGCCTATCTGACCGAGGACGCCTCGGAACCGAACGGTCTCTTCTACCGCTGGGTCCCGCCGCACGGTTTCAAGCACGGCCGTGGCCAGCTCCGCCGGCTCGCCGACGACGCGGGCGTCCTCCAGGCGCCGCGCTGCTTCGACGCCGGCGGCCGGTTCGTGGACGACCTCTCGCGCGCCGCGAAGCTCGGCACCGTCTACGGCGTGGACTGGGTGGACGTGCCCGACCGGGACGCCAGGACCGTCGACGTACGCGAGCAGTTCGACGGCGAGGACGTCACCCGCGCCAGAAAGCTGGAGGGCATGTGGTGGGCGGACGGCGGCGCGTACATCGTCTCCTCGTACGCCCGTGACGAGAGCCCGGGCAGGCCGCACGACGGCCAGGTGTGGTTCTACCACCCGAGGCGCCGCACGCTGACGCTCAAGGTGCTGCTGGGCGTCAACGCCGAGCCCGGCGAGGACGGCGCCTTCGACGGCCCGGACAACATCACCGTCTCACCGTACGGCGGGCTGGTCATCGCCGAGGACGGCGAGGGCATCCAGCATCTCTTCGGCGCGACGGAGCGCGGACGCACCTATCCGATCGCCCGCAACGACCTCAACGACAGCGAGTTCACGGGTGTCGTGTTCTCGCCCGACGGCCGCACGCTGTTCGCCAATATCCAGGAGCCGGGCATCATGCTCGCCATCACCGGTCCCTGGCGCCGCTCGCCCCGGCACTGACCCGCGACTCCCGCGACCGACCCGCGTACATGGCCTGCTGGAGCCGGTCCGTACGGCGGCTCGTACGGCGGCCCGTACGGCATTCCGGGACCGTTCCGGAGGCATTTCGGTACGGTCCCGGCGGGCTCCCTGTCCGGTCCTGGCAAGGTTTCGGCGGGCTCCCGGAAGGAGTGATCCGGTGGTCCGTCGGCTGTCGGGCATGGCGCGCCGGGGCTCCTTGGGCGCATACTTCCAAGTAATGACAAAGTCAGCCGGATCCCGGCGCCACCTGCCGTCCAGTCCCTTCAACCGCCAGGCCCCGGCCTCACCTCCGCCCGAGCAGTTCGATGTGGGAGACCGTGTCTCACATGACCAGTTCGGACTGGGCAGAGTCATCGGAGTCGAGGGCGAACACGCCGTGCTCATCGATTTCTCGGGGCGACAGGGGAGGATCCTGAGCCCCTTCGCCAAGCTGACCAAGCTCTGAGGCGGAGCCTGTACGCCGCGCCCCCGGGCCGCCGCGGGTCCTGACGGGACCCCGTGGCGGCCCGTAGGCATGTCCGGCGGACGCCTGTCCCGCCGATGCCCGGCTGCCGGCCTCCCCGATGCTCAGATCCTCAGAGGACCTTCGCGGCGGGCTTGACCATGCCGCGGACCGTGCGGGACTTCACAAACTCCCCGAGACCGGTCATCTCCCACTCGCCCGAGAACTGCTTGATCAGTTTCGCCATCATCACACCCGTCTGCGGCTCGGCCGTCGTGAGATCGAAGCGGACCAGCTCCTCGCCGGAGGCCGCGTCGATCAGCCGGCAGTACGCCTTGGCGACCTCGGTGAACTTCTGGCCCGAGAAGGAATTGACGGTGAAGACCAGTCCCGTCGCATCGGCGGGCAGCCGGCCGAGATCGACCACGATCACCTCGTCGTCGCCCGCGCCCTCTCCGGTGAGATTGTCACCGGAGTGCTTGATCGAGCCATTGAGGATGGAGAGCTTGCCGAAGTAGCAGCTGTCGAGATGGTTGCGGTTCGGACCGTAGGCGATCACCGAGGCATCGAGATCGATGTCCTTGCCGCGGTACGCGGGCTCCCAGCCGAGGCCCATCTTGACCTGGCTGAGCAGCGGACGGCCGCCCTTGACCAGCGACACCGTCTGGTTCTTCTGGAGGCTGACGCGGCCCTTGTCCAGATTGATCTTGCCGCTGCCGGGCGCGGCGGCGGGCGGTCCCGGCGGCGCGGCCGGAGCGGGCGGCGCGGCCTGGGCGGCCTGCGCGGGCGGCGCCGCCTGCGCGGGTGCGGGGACCGGGACCGCGACGGGAGCCGGGGCGGGCTCCTCGACCGAGACACCGAAGTCGGTCGCGATCCCGGCCAGTCCATTGGCGTACCCCTGGCCCACCGCACGCGCCTTCCAGGCGCCGTTCCGCAGATAGATCTCCACGATCACCAGGGCCGTCTCGCTGCCCAGCCGCGGCGGCGTGAACGTGGCCAGCGCGCCGCCCGTGGCGGCGTCGCGGATCGTCGCGGTGGGCTCGATGCCCTGGAAGCTCTGTCCGTCGGCGTCCGGGCTCGCGGTGACGACGATCTTCTCGATGCCCGGCGGGACGGCGGTGGTGTCGACGACGATCGCGTCCGGCGCCGAGCCGCCGCCCGAGCGGTAGGTCACGCCCGGGCCCGCCGGCTGGTTGTAGAAGATGAAGTCGTCGTCCGAGCGCACCTTGCCGTCGGCGGTGAGCAGCAGGCCCGATACGTCGAGCCGCACGGGAGCGGCGACGTCCACCGCCACATGGGTGGTGGGAAGAGGGATGTTCGAGCCGGGGGTCATAGCTGTCATGCCTGGCGTAACGAACGACCCCGCTTTACCGTTCCCTTACCTACGCCATTCGCGCGCCATTCGCGTCAGTGCGGCCAGCGCGGCGGGTCGGTGATGAACTGGCCGCCCAGGTACGCGTGGTCCGGTCTGGCCGGATCGAGCGGTCCCTGGGCCGCGAGGAGCTTCTCCGCGTACTGCTCCGAGTCGTCCTGAGGCTCGTATCCCAGCGCCCGCGCGCTCGTCAGGTCCCACCACAGCCGGGTGTTGGCGGAGGAACCGTATACGACGGTGTGGCCGACGTCCTCGGCGGTGAGCGCGGAGTGGAAGAGACGGCCGCAGTCCTCGGGGCTCAGCCAGACGGAGAGCATCCGGACGGTGCTGGGCTCGGCGAAGCAGGAGCCGATCCGTACGGAGACGGTCTCCAGCCCGTGCAGATCCCAGTAGAGCTGGGCGAGATCCTCGCCGAAGCATTTGGACAGCCCGTAGTAGGTGTCCGGGCGGCGCGGCGTGTCGACCGGGATCAGCGGATCGTCGCCCTGAGGGCGCGGAGTGAAGCCCACGGCGTGGTTGCTGGAGGCGAAGACCGTACGCGCGACACCTTCCGCGCGGGCCGCCTCGTAGAGGTTGTACGTGCCCTGGATGTTGGCGCGCAGGATCTTGTCGAAGGTGGACTCCAGCGAGATGCCCGCGAGATGGATGATCGCGTCCACGCCCCGGACGGCCTCGCGCAGCGCGTCCGTGTCCGCGAGATCGGCGGTGATGGCGGCGGGCTCGCCCTCGACGGGATGGACGTCGAAGAGCCGCAGTTCATAGCCGTACGCGGGCAGCAGGCCCCGCATCAGGGTGCCGAGGCCGCCGGCGGCGCCGGTGAGCAGAACGGTACGCGGTGCGGGCATCGGGAAATCTCCTCGGCGGAAGCTCAGATCCGTAGACATCATTCACATGCGTGGACACGCTAAGGAGTGGGCGGCGGCAGCGTCAAGTGTGGCGTGAGCGCGGTGAATATGTCTCTGAGTTGCGGTTTCTCGTCTTGACCCGCGCCGCGAGGCTGCCCTAGCGTGGCGTTGTTCAGGGATATGGACATCGATCAGAATTGTGCACGAGCGGTCGCCGCTCGCTGCATGGCCAAGGGAGCGCTCGTGACCTCAGCCCCGCTCGCCGCACGCCTCACCCGCGTGGCCGGGCCGCTGTTCTTCCCCGTCACCGCGTACGGGCCCGACGGCGCCCTCGACCTCGACGCCTTCCGCGCGCATGTCGGAGCGGGCGTCGACGCCGGAGCCGCCGCGGTCTTCGCGTGCTGCGGCACCGGTGAGTTCCACGCCCTCACTCCGGAGGAGTTCCGCGCCTGTCTCGCCGCGGCCGTCGAGGTGACCGGCGGCCGGGTGCCGGTCGTGGCGGCGACCGGATACGGTACGGCGCTCGCGATCCGGTACGCGCGCATCGCCAAGGAGGAGGGCGCGGACGGACTGCTCGCGATGCCGCCCTATCTGGTCGTCGCCGACCAGGAAGGGCTGGTGCGCCACTTCACCGCCCTGGCCGCCGCCACCTCCCTGGAAACCATCGTCTACCAGCGCGACAACGCCATCTTCACTCCGGCGACCGTCGTCCGGCTCGCCGCCGTGGACGGCATCATCGGCCTCAAGGACGGATACGGCGACCTCGATCTGATGCAGCGCATCGTCAGCGCCGTACGGACCGAGCTGCCCGGCCGCGAGTTCCTCTTCTTCAACGGTCTGCCCACCGCCGAACTCACCGGTCTTGCCTACCGCGGTATCGGGATCACGCTCTACTCCTCCGCCGTCTTCGCCTTCGCGCCCGATATCGCGCTCGCCTTCCACCGCGCCCTGGCCACCGGCGACGACACGACCGTCGAGCGGCTGCTCGACGGCTTCTACGCGCCGCTGGTCGAGCTGCGCAATCTCGGCCGTGGCTATGCCGTCTCGCTCGTCAAGGCGGGTGTACGGCTCGGCGGGCTGGACGTGGGCGAGGTACGGCCGCCGCTGAGCGAGCCGCTTCCCGACCATCTCAAGGCGCTCGCGGTCCTGATCGAACGCGGCAGGGCCCTGCTTCCCGACGGCACCGAGGACGGCCCGGTAAACGGCGTCGCGGACGGCTCGGTGGACGGCCCGGCGTACGGCGTCGCGGACGGCACGGAGACGGGCCGGTGAGGACCTCCGTCTTTCTCTATCCCTGGGACGTGGTGGGCGATCCGGACGCGCCGACCAGGATCGCGGACCTCGGCGTCCAGCAGGTCACTCTCGCCTCCGCCTACCACTCCACCCGCGCCCTGACTCCCCGTCATCCGCGCCACCGTGTCGTCACCGCCGAACACGCCGCCGTCCTCTATCCGCCGGACGCCGCGCGCTGGGCGGGCCATGAGCTGCGCCCGTATCCGGCGGGCGACTGGGCGCCCGGCGACGCGCACGGCGAGGCAGCGGCGGCGCTCGTGGACGCCGGGCTCGATGTCCACACCTGGGTGATCCTCGCGCACAGCTCCCGCCTCGGCGCCGAATATCCCACCACCTCCGTGGTGAACGCCTACGGCGACCGCTATCCCTGGGCGCCCTGTATCGCACGGCCCGCCGTCGCCGCGTATCTGGCCGAGCTGGCGGCGGAGGCCGCCGTACGGCCCGGCGCGCGCGGCACCGAGCTGGAGTCCTGCGGCTGGTACGGACTCGCCCATCTGCACGCCCACGACAAGATCGCGGGCGTCGGCCTCGGAGACGCGGCCCAGTATCTGATGTCGCTCTGCTTCTGCTCGGTCTGCCGGGAGGGATACGCGGGCCTCGGCGCGGATCCGGACGAACTGGCCGCCGCCGTACGGCGCGCGCTGGAGCCCGGCTGGGCCGGCGGCTCCGCCGAGGCCGGCTGGTCCGGAGTCGAGAAGCTGCTCGGCGCGGATCTCGCCGCCGTCACCTTCGACTGGCGCGGCGGGATCGCCCGTACGGTCCAGGAGTCGGTGGTCGCGTCGGTACGGGCGGCGGCCGGGCCCGGGTTCCAGGTGCTGCTGCACGCCGATCCGGTGCCGTACCACACCGGTGCCAATGCCGGTGTGGAGCCGGCACACATCCTTGGTGTCGCGGACGGCGTCGTCCTGCCCTGTTCCGGTGGTGCGGCCGGGAGCGTGGTGCCTCCGTTCGCGGAGCATCGCACCGCGTCCGCTGTGTCCCCGGTGGTCGCCGCCAACTTCAATGTCGTCAGCGGGATGGGCGGCAGCCCGGCGACGCTCGCCGAGGACGCCGTACGGGCGAGGGAACTGGGCGCGACCGAACTGCGGCTCTACCACGCGGGACTGGCCTCCGACGCGGATCTCACGGCGGTCGCGGCCGGACTGTCACAGCTCGGCTGAGCCTGGTCGCGGCTCGGCTGAGCCCGGTCGCGCCGGAGGTGCCGGTCGTGGCGCGGGCCCGCTCCGGGCCAGGGCGAGCGCGGTGAGCAGGCCCGCCACGCCGGTCACCGGCAGCAGGACGGCGAGATCGACGAACGCGATCAGGCCCGCGCCGAGCGCCAGCGCCACCGCGTTCGGCACGTAGATCAGGGTGTTGGCGCTCGCCGCCGTCCGGCCCAGCACCCGATCGGGAATCTCCCGCTGCACCGCCGTCAGCGCGGCGATCAGCACACACGGCAGCCCGAGTCCGACACCCGCCGCGCTCGCCAGCGCCACAGTGTCGTACGGCAGCGCCCGCGCTCCGACCGACAGCGCGAACAGCGCCACGCCCGCCGCCGCGAACACCCGCTCCGGCAGCCTGCGCAGCAGCGGTCCCGCCAGGAGACCGACGGCCACGGAGCCGGCGCCCTGCACCGCGTACAGCACTCCGGCGTACGCGGGGGAGTGGCCGATGGTCCGGTCCACGACCGCGTAGATTGCCGCGCCGTTGATCCCGGCGAGCAGCATCGTGACCGCGGCGCCGAACACGAGCGGACGTACGGCGGGAGTCGCGCGCAGCCGTCGGAAGCCCTCGGCGGTGCCCGACAGCCGCCCTTCCGCGCGGTGCGGCGCCGGCGGCTCCTCCCGTACGCGCATCAGCGCGAAGCACCCGGCGGCCAGCGCGAAGGTCACCGCGTCCAGCAGGGCGACGGGCGCGCCGCCGAAGCGGGCGTAGAGACCGGCTCCCGCGAGCGGCGCGAGCAGCTTCATGCCCTCGTTGGCCGTCATCCGCAGCCCGTTGAAGTCGCCCAGCAGCCGCTTGTCGACGGCCGTGGCGACCAGCGCCGTCTCCGCGGCGTCCTGGACGACGCCGGCGGCCCCGTATACGACCAGCACGGAGTAGAGCAGCCAGATACGGTCCGCCGAGTCGACGGCGAGCAGGAGCGGCAGCAGGACCGCCATGGCGAGATTGCAGCCGATCAGCAGCGGTCGGCGACGCATCCGGTCGGCGACCGTCCCGAGCAGCGGTCCCACCAGCGTCGGTGCCCACATCGCGAAGACGGTGAGCGCGGCCAGACTGTCCGAGCCGGTCAGCGACTTGGTCCAGATGCCCGCCACCAGCCACATCGCGGACGTACCGAAACCGGACACCACCACACCGGACAGATACAGCCTGGCGTCGCGGTCCCGCAGTACGCCTCCCACGCCCACACCCAATGTCCTGTCCCTTCACTGACTGCGGATACGGGCGTCAGAGTGGCGGCTGAGTACCGGGTGGCCGCATTGGGCAATCGCCCTACTTCCGCGCACGAAGGGCCTCAGACCTGTGCCGCGCGGGCCTGTCGCGCGTACCTGTCGCGCGCACCCGTTCCGCGTGCCGGAGCGAGGTCGTTAACACGGTGAAAACCTGAACTGTCCCTGACAGGAGCACAATCCCTCTACCCCCCCGCGACCGTCGTCGGCAAAAGGAGCCTCATGTCAGGCCAGACCGTGGACCGGACCCCGCAGTCACCGGAAACACCGGAGAGCGCCGCCGGGCAGCGACGCAACGCCGTGGACCGCTACTTCAAGATCAGCGAGCGCGGTTCGACCTATGGACGCGAGGTACGCGGCGGCTTCGCCACCTTCTTCACGATGGCCTACATCCTCGTACTCAACCCGATCATCCTCGGCGGCGCCGAGGACAAGTTCGGTGCGCATCTCTCCGGGCCCCAACTCGTCACCGCCACCGCGCTGGTGGCCGCCGTGATGACGGCGGTCATGGGCCTCGGCGGCAATCTGCCGCTCGCCATCGCCGCCGGCCTCGGACTCAACGCCGTCGTCGCCTTCCAGCTCGCACCGCTGATGAGCTGGCCCGACGCGATGGGACTGATCGTCCTGGAAGGGCTGGTGATCTGCGCACTGGTCCTGACCGGACTGCGCGAGGCGGTCATGCACGCCATCCCGCACTCGCTCAAGCAGGCCATCAGCGTCGGGATCGGTCTCTTCATCGCCTTCATCGGCTTCATCGACGCGGGCTTCGTCACCCGTATCCCCGGCGAGACCGGTTCCGTACCGGTGCAGCTCGGCGCCTCGGGACAGCTCTCCGGCTGGCCCGTCCTGGTCTTCTGCCTCGGTGTGCTGCTGACGGTCGCGCTGGTGGCGCGGAAGGTGAAGGGCGCGATCCTCATCGGTATCGTCCTGACGACCGTCGTGGCCGTCGTCATCAACGAGATCGCCGATATCGCGCCCACCGCCTGGGGACTGACCGCGCCGTCCGTGCCCGACGACATCGTTGCCGCACCCGACTTCGGGCTCGTCGGCTCCTTCAGCCTCTTCGGCGCCTTCGAGCAGATCGGTGTGATCACGCTCGTCCTGCTCGTCTTCACGCTTCTGCTCAGCGACTTCTTCGACACCATGGGCACGGTCGTCGGTGTCTCCTCCGAGGCCGGACTCCTGGACGAGAACGGCAAGGTGCCTCATCTCGGGCGCGTCCTGCTGATCGACGGCGCGGCGGCGGTGGCGGGCGGCGCGGCCTCCGCCTCCTCCAACACCTCGTACATCGAATCGGCGGCGGGCGTCGGCGAGGGCGCCCGTACCGGCTTCGCCTCCCTCGTCACCGGCGCCCTCTTCGGGCTCTCCCTCTTCCTCGCGCCGCTCGCCCTGGTGGTGCCCGCGCAGGCGGCGGCCCCGGCGCTGGTCGTGGTGGGCTTCCTGCTGATGACGCAGGTGCGGCACATCGACTGGGAGAAGTACGAGATCGCGATCCCGGCCTTCCTGACGATCGCCGTGATGCCCTTCACGTACTCCATCACCAACGGCATCGGCGCCGGCTTCCTCGCGTACGTCCTGATCAAGACAGTGCTGGGCAAGGCGCGTGAGGTGCACTGGCTGCTCTGGGGAACGGCGGCGCTGTTCCTGGTCTACTTCGCGATCGATCCCGTCGAGCAGCTGCTCAATGTGACGTAGTGCCAGGTGTGGCGAGAGGCGTAGTGCCAGGTCGTGGCCCGTGTGGCGGCTGTGGGGGGTGCGTTCGATGTAACACCCATGAAGCATGTGCTCAATGGGGCAGTCATCGACGGCTGATGGAGTCACGCCCGCACCCCCCGCACGGCATGCACATCCCCGGAGGTTCTTTTGAGCCAGCCTCAGCCGCCCACTCAGGAGCAGTTGGACGCGTACATACGGACCAGACTCGCCCTGGCCGGCGTCGACCTCGATCTGCTGCCCGCGCAGCCGGACCCCGAGACCGGTGTCCCCACCCGTGACCAGGCCCTGCGCTCACTGCGCTCCTTCGTGACCGGAGGGCCCGTCGCCATCGCGGGCTGGGCGCCGCCGGTGACCGGTACGCCGGCCGCCGCCTACGCCCAGCAGGCCTCGCCGCCGCTGATCTATCCCTCGATCACCGAGGCCTGGACCGGAAAGGCGGACGCACGATGAGCCGCGCCGTCAACCGCCGTGCCTTCATCGCCAGTTCGGCCGCGGTGACGGGCGCCGTCATCAGCGGGACCGCCCTCGCGACTCCGGCCGCCGCACACACGTCGTCTTTCACGGGTTCCTCCGGCTCGGCGGGCTCGTCCGGCCGTAAGCCGTACCTTCCCGACATCGAGGTGCGCGACGCGGCCCGCCGCGATCCCACCGAGGCGACGCTCGCCGAGGCCGCCGTCCTGATGAGCCGCCGCAAGCTGACGTCCACCACGCTGGTCGAGGCGTATCTCGACCGTATCGCGACCTATGACTCCACCTATCAGGCGTACGCCGAGGTGACCGGCGAGAGCGCGCTCGCCGCCGCGCGCAAGGCAGACCGGAGCGGCGGAAAGGGCGGCGTCCTGAGCGGAGTTCCGCTCTGCATCAAGGACAACTACTACACGCGCGGAGTGCCGACGCGCTGCAACTCGTTCATCTTCGAGGACTTCGTCCCCGACTACGACGCCACCGCGGTCGCACGGCTCACCTCCGCGGGCGGCATCGTGCTGGGCAAGGGACAGATGGGCCCGCTCGCCACCACGCGCGCGACCACTCCGAACGGGACCGTCACCACCGTCAACGCCTGGACGCCGGAGAATCCGGCCACCGATCCCGGCGGCTCCTCCACCGGTCCCGCCTGTGCCGTCGCCGGGCGGCTGGCCTCGTCCTCCATCGGTACGCAGACGGGCGGATCCATCGTCCAGCCCTCCAACCGGCAGAATCTCACCGGGCTCAAGCCGACCATGGGCCGGGTCTCCGCCTATGGCGTGATCCCGCTCTCGTACACCCGTGACCATCCGGGACCGCTGGCGCGCGACGCGATGGACGCGGCGCTGATGCTCGCGGTGATGGCGGGCCCCGATCCGCACGATCCGCGCACGCTCGGCCTGCCCGCCGTCCCCGATCTTGTACGGGCCGCGACTCCGGTGGTCTCCCGTGGCAAGGTGAAGCTGCGCCGGGCCACCAAGATCGGTGTGCCCGCGGACTTCCTCAACTCCGCCACCGAGGTGCGCAGGGCGTTCCTCGACAAACTGGACTCCATCTCCGGTGTGACGCTGGTCGATATCGCCTATCCGGCCGACTGGTCGCTGCTGACCGGTACGTTCAACGACGCGCGGCTGTCCGAGCGGACCGAGCCGTTCCGGTACTGGCTGCGTGAGGACCCGGCCAAGTTCGGTGTCTCCCTGCTGAGCTGGCTCCAGGGACTGATGCTCTCCGGCGACGAGTGGATCACGGCGCAGCGCGCCAAGAACCATCTGCTGCGCGAGGTGCTCGACGGTGTCATGGCCCGCTGCGATGTGCTGCTCCAGACCGGGCCCGTGCCGTTCGACATCCTCGGGCTGCCGGAGATCGCCTTCCCGGTGGGCTTCACCTCGGGGATTCCGGCCGGTGTGATCATCGGCGGCCAGCCGTACGAGGAGGACCGGCTGCTGGAGGTCGCCGCCGCGTACCAGGCCGTGACGGACTGGCACACCCGGCGCCCGGCGGATCCGGCGTCCGCTCCGGCGGGACGGACCGCCCAGCGGATGGCCGTCGCCAGGCCGCGTATCACGGCGGAGGAGGCGGCGGCGCAGAGCGCGTAAGAGCTCTTGGCCTCAGGTGATTCCCGCACGTGATTCCCTCGCCTGATCCCCCCTGGCGGCGAGCCAGTGGGGGATCGGGCGAGAGGTCGCCGGGTGGGAGGCCGCTGGCGAGAGGTCACCCGAGAGGTCACCGGCGGGAGGTCACTTCAGGGCCGCCGTCATCATCTTCTGTGCGATCGGAGCGGCCAGACCGTTGCCGCTGACCTCCGAGCGCGCCGCGCCCGAGTCCTCGACCACCACCGAGACCGCCACCTCCTTGCCGGTGGCCTGGTCCTTCGCGTACGAGGTGAACCAGGCGTACGGCGTACGGCTGTTGTCCACGCCGTGCTGCGCCGTGCCCGTCTTGCCGCCCACCTCGGCGCCGTCGATCCTGGCGTTCGTTCCCGTACCGTCCTCGACCACCGTCACCATCGCGCTGCGCAACTGCTCGGCCGTGGACGAGGAGACGATCCTGGTCGTGTCGCCGTCCCGGTACGACCGCAAGGTGTCACCGCTCGCGTCCACCACCTTCGACACCATGTGCGGCGCCGCCAGCATCCCGTCGTTGGCCAGGGCCGCCGAGACCATGGCCATCTGGAGCGGAGTCGCGGTCACATCGAACTGGCCGATGCCCGTCAGCGCCGTCTGCGCCCGGTCCATGCCGGACGGATAGACACTCTCCGAGGCCCGCACCGGCACATCCTGGGTGGTGTCGTTGAAACCGAACTTCTCCGCCATGGCGCGCACCTTCTCCTGGCCGAGCTCGTCGGCCATCTTCGCGAAGACGGTGTTGCAGGAGTACGCGAGGGCGGTACGGATGGTGGCGTTCTCGCACGGCGCCGAGCTGTTCTCGTTCCGCAGGACGGTGGTCGTGGTGGGCAGTGTGTACGGATCGGGGCTGTCGGTCGGTTCGTCGACCGAGCCGTACAGCCCGTCCTCCAGCGCCGCCGCCGCGACCACCAGCTTGAAGGTCGAGCCGGGCGGCAGCGGCTGCCGCAGCGCGCGGTTGACCATCGGCTTGTCCGGGTCGCCGGTCAGCGAGCTCCAGGCGTCGCCGTCCGTCGTTCCGCTGATCCTCGTCGGGTCGTACGACGGAGTGCTGACCACCGCGAGCACCCGGCCGGTCACCGGATCGATGGCGACCGCCGCGCCCTTCTTGTTCCCGAGCGCGCGGTAGCCGGCCTCCTGTACGGCGGGCTCGACCGTCGTCAGGACATCGCCCGGCGCGGTCTGCTTGCCCAGGATCGCGTCGAGCGGATTCTTCAGCCGGCTGTCCGTCCCGTCGAGCACATCGGAGTAGATGCCTTCGAGCTGGGTGGAGCCGTACGCCTGCGAGCTGTAGCCGGTCACGGGCGCGTAGAGCGTGCCGTCGGTGTACGTGCGCTCGTACGCCAGATCGCCGCTGTCCGTCTTCCTGGAGCCCGTGACGGCTGAACCGGCCACGACGATGTCGCCCAGCGGCTGTGCGTACTGCGCGATGATCTGGCGCCTGTTGTGCTTGTCGTCGGCGAGGGCCTTGGCCTCGTACGCCTGCACCCAGGTCGCCCGTACCAGCAGGGCGAGCACCATCAGCAGACAGACGACCGCCGTGTGTCTGATCGTTCTGTTCATTTTCGTCCCGTACGTAGTCCCGTACGAGGGACGAGCGGGCCGGCGGCGGTCGTTCCCGGGGGCCGGGCTTCTCAGGAACTCTTCAGGAACGCTGAGAGGAGGCCAGGGGCGCAGAGGCCCAGGGGCGCAGGGGCTCGGATGGGCGCCCTCGGTTCAGAGCCGCTCAGAGCCGCCGGGTCGCGAGCGTGAGCCGGTCGCGGGCGTCGAACAGCGCGTCCTTGATCATCTGCTCATGCCCGGGAGTGAGCCGCGCCACCGGCACCGAGCAGCTGATCGCGTCGCGCGCCGGTGTCCGGTACGGGATCGCGATGCCGAAGCAGCGCAGCCCGAGGGTGTTCTCCTCGCGGTCCACGGCGAAGCCCTGCTCACGTACGGTGTGCAGCTCCTCGATGAGCTTCTCGCGATCGGTGATGGTGTGCTCGGTCAGCGCCGGCATGGTCTCCGGCAGCATCTTGCGCACCTGCTCGTCGCTGTGCGTCGCGAGCAGTGCCTTGCCGAGCGAGGTCGAGTGCGCGGGCAGTCTGCGCCCGACCCGGGTGAAGGGCCGCAGATAGTGCTGTGACTGGCGGGTGGCGAGATAGACGACATTCGTGCCGTCGAGACGCGCGAGGTGGATGGTCTCGGTGGTGTCGTCGGAGAGCCGGTCCAGCGTGGGCCGGGCGGCGGCCACGACCTCGTCGCCGTCGATGTACGAGGTGCCGACCAGCAGGGCCCGTACGCCGATGCCGTACCGCGTGCCCGTCGCGTCCGTCTCCACCCAGCCCAGCTCCACCAGGGTGCGCAGCAGCATGTACAGGCTGGACTTGGGGTAGCCGACCGCCTCCTGGACGGCGGCGAGGGAGTGCATGCCGGGGCGGCCCGCGAAGTATTCGAGCAGTTCCACCGTCCGTACGGCGGACTTGACCTGTGCCCCGCCCGCTCCACCGGTCTCCGCAGCCGATGCATTTGGCGCACTCGACGCACCCGAAGTACCCGACGCACCCGAAGTACCCGACGCACTCGAAGCACCCGACATCGCTCTCGCCCCTTTTCGCCTTCCGGACCACTCTTGACCACACGGAACGCGCGGAAATAGAGTCCCCACAGATTCACTATCAAGAACTGTGTTCAGAATACCGAACAAGTTCCGATGGGTGGCAGTCGGCAGGGAAGGAAGCCGCGGTGGCAGCAGCACCAGTCTGGAGTGTCGACCCCCGAACGGGGAAGCCACGTGAACAGGTCGCGCACGAGGCCACGGCCGAGGAGGTCGACCGCGCGGTGCGAGGCGCGTACGCCGCCCGGGGCGCGCTCGCCGACCGTACCGTCCGCGCCGCCCTGCTCCGTACGGCGGCGGATCTGCTCGACGCCTCCGGCGAGCATGTCATCGAGGCGGCGGACGCCGAGACCGCGCTCGGACCGGTCCGGCTCACCGGTGAACTCGCCCGTACCACCGCCCAGTTGCGGGCCTTCGCCGAGGTCGTCGACGAAGGCGCCTTCCTCGACGTACGGATCGACCACGCCGATCCCGGCCGTACGCCGCCCTGGCCCGATCTGCGCCGCTGGAAAGTGCCGCTCGGTGTGGTCGCCGTCTACTCCGCGAGCAACTTCCCGCTCGCGTTCTCCGTGCCCGGCGGTGACACCGCGAGCGCGCTCGCGGCCGGCTGCCCGGTCGTCGTCAAGGCGCATCCCGACCATCCCGGCACCTCCGAGCTGTGCGCCTCCGTGCTGCGCAGGGCGGCGGCGCAGGTGGGACTTCCCGAGGATGTCGTGACGCTGGTGCACGGCTTCGAGGCGGGCGTCGAGCTGGTCAAGCACCCGCTGGTCGCGGCGGCCGGCTTCACCGGTTCCGTACGCGGCGGGCGCGCCCTCTTCGACGCGGCGGCGGCCCGGCCCGTGCCCATCCCGTTCCATGGCGAGCTGGGCTCCCTCAATCCGGTGGTGATCACGGAGGCGGCGGCCGACGAGCGCGCCGAGCAGATCGGTGCCGGGCTGGCGGGCTCCATGACGCTGGGCGAAGGGCAGTTCTGCACCAAGCCCGGCTTCGTACTGGCTCCGGCGGGCGCCGCCGGCGACCGGCTCGTCACGTCTCTCACCGCCGCCGTCAGCGAGACCGAGCCCGGTGTGATGCTCGACCACCGGATGCGGGACGCCTTTGTCGCGGGCGTACGTGAACGGGCCGCGCTCCCGGACGTGGACGCGCCGATCACACCGGGCGCGGGCGGCGAACACACCGTCAGCGCGGGCTTCCTCTCCCTGCCCGCCGAACTGCTCACCAAGGACGGACCGCACGACCTCCTGCTGGAGGAGTGCTTCGGTCCGGTGACGGTGGTCGCGCGGTACGGCTCGACGGACGAGATCAGCGCGGTTCTCGCCCGGCTGCCCGGCAATCTCACCGCCACGCTCCAGCTCGCGGAGGCGGAGAGCGCGGGCACCGTGCCCGGGACCGCCGAACTGCTCGCCGAACTGACACCGCTCGCCGGACGCGTCCTGGTCAACGGCTGGCCCACCGGCGTCGCCGTGGCCCCGGCCCAGCACCACGGCGGCCCGTACCCGGCGACCACCTCCACCTCCACCTCGGTCGGCGCGACGGCGATCGAACGCTGGCTGCGCCCGGTGACCTACCAGTCCACACCACCCGCCCTGCTCCCACCCGAACTGACCGACGCCAACCCACCGGGCGTACCACGCCGCGTGGACGGCCGCGCGGAGATCCCGGTACGCGACTGACGCCTGGCGCAAGGCCCGGGACCGTGCCCCGGGGCGGGAATGGGCCGCGGGGCCCGGGGTGTTCCCGTACAGGCGGAGGAGGTCTTCGCTCGTTTGGGTACGGAACCGGAGAGAAGCGGACATATGCGCGTCGAGATCTGGAGTGACATCGCCTGTCCCTGGTGCTACATCGGGAAGGCTCGCTTCGAGAAGGGGCTGGCCGCCTTTGCGCATCGGGACGAGGTCGAGGTGGTGCACCGGTCGTTCGAGTTGGATCCGGGGCGGGCCAAGGGCGATGTCGGGCTGGTGGTCGACATGCTGGCGGAGAAGTTCGGGCGGAGCCGTGAGGAGGCGCTGGCCATGGAGGAGCATGTGGCCTCCAACGCGCGGTCCGAAGGGCTCGGTTACCGGACCGAAGGGCGCGATCACGGCAGTACGTTCGACATCCACCGGGTGCTCCATCTCGCCAAGGCCCACGGCCGGCAGGACGCGCTGCTGGATCTCGCGTACCGGGCCAACTTCGCCGAGGAGCGTTCCGTCTACGACCAGGAGACCCTGGTGGCCCTCGCGGTCGAGGCCGGGCTCGTGGAGGCCGAGGTGCGCCGGGTCCTCGCCGATCCGGACGCGTACGCCGACGACGTACGGGCCGACGAGCGCGAGGCCGCCGAGCTGGGCGCGAACGGTGTGCCGTTCTTCGTGCTCGACCGGCGGTACGGCGTCTCCGGCGGGCAGCCGGCCGAGCTGTTCACCCAGGCGCTGGAGCAGGCGTGGCAGGGACGTGTGATCACGCCCGTCGCCGTCGCCGCGCCGGATGCCGCGGTGTGCGACACCGACGGCTCCTGCGAGATTCCGGGCGCCGGAGCACAGTCGTCGCAGGCCGGAGCCCATTCATAAGCGCAGCTTGGGTATGACCATGAGAATTACGCAATTGACTATGAGGTGAGCGGGTTCCAGGGTGGGTTCATGGACACCCTGGGAGGCGCCGAGTTCGCGCCGGAGACGACCTATCTCAACACCGCCAGTTGCGGACTGCTGCCCCGCAGGGCCGTCGCCGCCGTACAGGCGCTCGCCGAGCAGAACGCGACCGGCAGCGGACTCGGTGCCGGAAGCTTCGAGACCGTCGGCGACGTCCGCGCCGCCTTCGCCCGGCTGATCGGTGTGCCGGCCGAGCGCGTCGCCACCGGTGGCGGGGTCTCGGTCCATGTCGGACTGATCGCGGCCTCGCTGCCGACGGGCGCCGAAGTCCTCTTCCCCGAGGGCGACTTCAGCTCGGTGATCACACCGTTCTCCGTACGCGGCGACCTCAAGCTGCGGTACGCGCCGCTGGCGGATCTCGCGGAGGCGGTACGGCCGGGCACCGCGCTGGTGGCGTTCTCCTCGGTCCAGTCGGCGGACGGCCGGATCGCCGATCTTGAGGCGGTACGGGCAGCCGTCGCCGCGCACGGCGCCCGTACGCTGGTCGACACCACGCAGTCGGCCGGCTGGCTGCCCGTGGACGCGGGCGCGTTCGACTACACCGTCACCGGCGGGTTCAAGTTCCTCGTCTGTCCGCGCGGTACGTCATTCCTCACGGTGACCGAGGAGGCGCAGGAGTCGCTGGTGCCGCTGCACGCGGGCTGGGTCGCGGGCGAGGACCTCTGGGCCAGTACGTACGGTCCCGTCGAGGAACTGGCCCACTCCGCACGCCGTTTTGACGAACCGCCGTCCTTCCTCTCGTACCACGGCGCCGCCGAGTCCCTCGCGCTGCTGGAGGAGATCGGTGTCGAGGCGATCCACGCGCACGGCACTGCTCTCGCCGCCCGCTTCCGGGAGGGCGTCATCGGCCTCGGTCATGAGCCGGTTCCGGCCGAGGGCTCCGTCATCGTCTCCGTACCGGGACTGACGCACCGTCACCCGGACCTCGAACGGGCGGGAGTGGCCGTCTCGATCCGCGCGGGCTATGTACGGGCCGCCTTCCACCTCTACAACTCCACGGCGGATGTGGACCGGGCGCTGGATGTGCTGGCGGGCTGAGCGTCTGCCGGGGCCGGGGGCCCGGGGGCGTAGTCGTAGCCCGGCCGGGATCCTTGCCTGACGGCCCGTCAGGCAGCCGCCGCGTCGCCGCGTCTACTCCCGGTCCGCCGAGCGCCGTTCCTCCGTCGCGCCCGCCTCACCTCGCCGCTCCGGGCACTCCTGTGTCTCCCGGCAGAGGTTCTCCTCGACCTTGGCGAGCAGCCGCGCCAGCTCCTTGCGCTCGACGTCGTCAAGTCCCGCCAGCGTCTGTTCCTCCAGGTCCGTCCACGCGTCCGCGACCTCCGAGCGCAGCGCGCAGCTGTCCCCGGTCGCCTCGACCAGCACCGCGCGCCGGTCCTCCGGGTCGGCCGCGCGTTTCACGTATCCGGCCTGGTCCAGCCGCTGGAGCATCTTGGTGACCGTCGAGGGATCGAGGTCCATCGCCTTGATCAGTTCGGACTGGCGCACCGTGTCCGTGTCCCAAAGACGCATCATCAGAAACTCCTGGCCCGGATAGAGGCCGGTGCGCCGCAGCAGCTTCCCGGCGGCGATACGGTGCAGCCGCGCGACCCGGGACAGCGAGTGGCTGACCGGGCCGCCGCGCGCGGCACCCGGCGGACCGCCCGCGAGGCCGCCCGGCAGATCGCCGGTACAGGCGGGATCGTCCGTGCGTTCCGCGCGTTCCGAGGTCATGGAAAGAGTTTAGCTCGGTCGGCGGATTAGCTTGGTCGGCCAAGGAATACGTTAGGGTGATCCACGGTTGATTGCTTGGCCGACCACATACCGGTCGGCGACATCTGCCGTGCCAGCCATTCACCGCTCTGGGAGCGTTCATGACCACAGCGTTCGACCCGATCGACCTCTCGGGTACGCAGCTCGCCAACCGCATCGCCATGGCCCCGATGACTCGCAGTCGCGCCTTCGGTCCCGGCCATTCGCCCACCGACTCGGTGGTGGAGTACTACGCACAGCGGGCCTCCGCCGGTCTGATCATCACCGAGGGCACCCAGCCCTCCGTGGTCGGCCAGGGATACCCGGACACTCCCGGTCTGCACAGTGCCGAGCAGATCGCGGGCTGGCGCAAGGTCACCGACGCCGTACACGCCAAGGGCGGCAAGATCTTCGCCCAGATCATGCACGCCGGCCGGATCGGCCACCCGGATCTGCTTCCCGACGGTCTCGTGCCGGTGAGCGCCTCCGCCGTCGCCGCGCAGGGACAGGTCTATCTCCACGACGGTCCCAAGGACTTCGTCACTCCGCACGAGCTGACCTCCGACGAGATCCGGGCGACCGTCGCGGACTTCGCCTCCGCCGCCCGCAACGCGATCGAGGCCGGTTTCGACGGTGTCGAACTGCACGGCGCCAACGGCTATCTGATCCACCAGTTCCTGGCGCCCGGCTCCAATCTGCGTACCGACGAGTGGGGCGGCTCCGTGGAGGGCCGTATCCGCTTCGCGGTCGAGGTGACCCGCGCCGTCGCGGACGAGATCGGCGCCTCGCGCACCGCGATCCGGATCTCGCCCGGAAACGAGTACAACAGCATCGTGGAGCCCGAGCCCGACGAGGCGTACATCGCGCTGGTCAAGCAGCTGGAGCCGATCGGCCTGGCCTATCTGCATCTGATCGAGAGGACGCGTGACCTGACGAACGTTCTGCGCAAGCAGTTCTCGGGGACGCTCGTCCTCAATGTCGCGACCGAGGGATTCACCAGCGCCGACGAGCTGAAGCTGATCGAGGACGGTACGGCGGACATCATCTCCTTCGGGGCGCTCTTCCTCGCCAACCCCGATCTGCCGGCCCGGCTGAAGGCCGGCGGCCCGTACAACACCCCTGACGTGGCGTCCTTCTTCGGCGGCAATGACAAGGGATACATCGACTATCCGTTCCTGGAGAGCTGACGGACGGACAGGAGTACGGGGCAGGCCATGGCGGTCTGCCCCGTGCCCATGTCCCGGCGGGCGAGGGCCCGGTGTCAGCGCACCGGCGTGAAGTCCCGCGCGCCGATGAACTCCGGCCGTGGCGCGGGCGCCGCGAACGGCTCCAACGCCGCGTTCTCCACACTGTTGAACACGATGAACACATTGCTGCGCGGATACGGCGTGATGTTGTCGCCCGAACCGTGCATACAGTTGCAGTCGAACCAGGTCGCCGAACCGGCCCTGCCCGTGAAGAGCCTGATGCCGTGCTCGTCCGCCATACGCGTCAGCGCCTCGTGCGACGGCGTTCCGGCGTCCTGCATCTTCAGCGACTGCTTGTAATTGTCCCGAGGTGTCTCGCCCGCGCAGCCGAGGAACGACTTGTGCGAGCCGGGCATGATCATCAGCCCGCCGTTGGTGTCGTAGTTCTCGGTCAGCGCGATCGAGACGGACACGGTCCGCATGTTCGGCAGACCGTCCTCCGCGTGCCAGGTCTCGAAGTCCGAGTGCCAGTAGAAGCCGGAGGCGCCGAAGCCCGGCTTCACATTGATCCGTGACTGATGGACATAGACGTCCGAGCCGAGGATCTGGCGGGCGCGGCCCACCACCCGCTCGTCGCGCACCAGCCCGGCGAAGATCTCGCTGATCCGGTGGACCTCGAAGACCGACCGTACGTCCTGGGACTTGGGCTCGATGATCGAGCGCTCGTCCGCGCGTACGCCAGGATCGGAGACGAGCCGTTCCAGTTCGGCGCGGTAGAGCGCCACCTCGTCGGGGCCGATCAGCCGGTCCACGGTGAGGAAACCGTCCCGCTCGAAGCCGCCGAGGTCCGCCCGGGAGATCGGTCCCGGTGCGTCCGGTGCGCCCGGAGCCGGCCAGACGACGGGATCCTGTCGCGGAGTGGTCATCTCGCGAGGGCCACGGGTCGGGTACAGATCCGTCCGTTCGGTACGTTCCGTACGTACGGGAGTGGTGGTCATCGTCAGCCCTCCTCGGTCAGCAGCGGATAGACGCCGTTCTCGTCATGGTCCTCACGCCCGGTCACCGGCGGGTTGAAGACGCAGACACAGCGGAAGTCGGTCTTGGGACGGAGCGTGTGGCGCTCGTGTCCGTCCAGCAGATACATCGTGCCGGGCCGGATCCAATGGGCCTCACCGGTCTCGTCGTTGGTGAGTTCGGCCTCGCCCGCCACACAGAGCACGGCCTCGACGTGGTTGGCGTACCACATCGATGTCTCCGTGCCCGCGTAGAGGACGGTCTCGTGGAGGGAGAAGCCGACGTTCTCCTTGGCGAGCACGATGCGCTTGCTCTCCCAGGTGCCCGAGGCCGACTTCACATGGCGGTCGGTGTTCTCGATGTCCTTGAACGATCGGACGATCACGGCGTGTTGCTGCCTTTCTCTCTCGTGCGGATGTACGAGTACGGCGCTTACGGCGCTGATCAGGCGGTCTCCAGGACCGCGCGGGCCAGTGTGCGCAGGCCCTCGTCCAGCTCCTCGGGTGTGACGGTGAGCGGCGGCAGCAGCTTCACCACCTCGCCGACCGGGCCCGAGGTCTCCAGCAGCAGTCCCAGCTCGAACGCACGCGCACAGACGGCGGATGCCCGTTCCTTGTCGGCGAACTCCAGGCCCCAGACCAGGCCCCGGCCCCGGAACTCCGCGGCCGTGCTGGCCGTACCTGCCGTACCGGAGCTGTCGCCGCCGCTTCCAGTGGTGCTCCCGGCTGCGCTCTCCGCGCAGATCGCCGCGAGCGCCCGCTCCACCTGTTCACCGCGGGCGATGGTCTGCTTCTCCATCTGGCCGTCCGCCCAGTACGTGGTGAGCGCGGCGGCGGCGGTGACGAAGGCCGGGTTGTTGCCCCGGAAGGTGCCGTTGTGCTCGCCCGGCTCCCAGATGTCCAGCTCGGGACGGAACAGACAGAGCGACATGGGG
Organism: Streptomyces sp. NPDC059743; assembly: GCF_042732975.1. NCBI lineage: Bacteria > Bacillati > Actinomycetota > Actinomycetes > Kitasatosporales > Streptomycetaceae > Streptomyces > Streptomyces sp. NPDC059743. The sequence goes on from NZ_JBHWGS010000006.1 coordinate 379,795, forward strand.
AGCCCGTAACCGCTGATCGACTTCGACAGCGTCACGATGTCCGGTGTGATGCCGGACTCCTCGAACGAGAAGAACGCGCCGGTACGGCCACAGCCCATCTGGATGTCGTCGACGATCAGCAGCATGTCCTGGCGGCGGCAGAGGTCGGCCAGCGCCCGCAGCCACTCCGGGCGCGCGACATTGACGCCGCCCTCGCCCTGGATCGTCTCGACGATCACGGCGGCGGGCTTGTTCAGCCCGGAGCCCTGGTCGTCCAGCAGCCGCTCGAACCAGAGGAAGTCCTGTGTCTGGCCGTCCAGATAGTTGTCGAACGGCATCGGTGTGCCATGGACCAGCGGGATACCGGCTCCGGCGCGCTTGAACGCGTTGCCGGTGACGGCGAGCGAGCCCAGCGACATGCCGTGGAACGCGTTGGTGAACGAGACGATCGACTCCCGGCCCTTCACCTTGCGGGCCAGCTTGAGCGCGGACTCGACCGCGTTGGTGCCGGTCGGGCCCGGGAACATCACCTTGTACGGCAGGTCGCGCGGCCGGAGCACCACATTCTGGAAGGACTCCAGGAAGGCGCGTTTGGCGGTCGTCGCCATGTCGAGGCCATGGGTGATGCCGTCGCGCTCGATGTAGTCGATCAGCGCGCGTTTCAGCACCGGGTTGTTGTGGCCGTAGTTGAGTGCGCCGGCGCCGGCGAAGAAGTCGAGGTAGCTGTGGCCGTCCTCGTCGGTGAGGCGGCTGCCCTGCGCCCGGTCGAACACGGCGGGCCAGCCGCGGCAGTAGCTGCGCACCTCGGACTCAAGAGTCTCGAAGACGCTCAGTGCGGGCGGGGTGATAGTCACAGGAATCTCCTGCCGATGGGATGGAGAGAGAAGAGACGGAGGAGGAGCTCGCCTCGCGTACGGAGGTGTCCCCGTGCGTCGGGCTTCCCGCGCACGCCAGGCTTCTCGCGTATGCCGGGCTCCCGCATACGCCGGGCTTCCCCGCGTGCGCCGTGCCTGGACCGCGTGCGCCGAGCCCGGATGCCGACGCGGCCATGTGCTTGTGCGCCACGGGTACTTGGGCGCCGCGAGGACCACGTACGCCGCGAGGGCCACGTACCTGATCGGCCGACCGTTCGACCAGCCGACCGACCAGGTCGGCGAGCTCATCTGCTCAGGGCGTCGGCTCGGCGGGCCGGCGGGAGAGCGGGCCGATCCGGTACAGCACCTCCGGCTGGTGCGTCCCGTCGGGAAACAGGCCACCGTCGAAGAGGACCTCACGCGTCAGCCTCGCGCCATGACGCGCGGCGAACGCGGTGAACAACCGGTCCGAGGCGGTGTTGTCGGGAGTCACGGTCGTCTCGATCGCCGAGATCCCCGGGTCCTCCGCCACTCTCGCGGTCAGCGCGTCGAGCAAGGTCCCGGCGAGCCCGCGGCCCCGCTGCTCGCGGTCGACAGCCACCTGCCAGACGACCAGTACATCGGGCCGCTCGGGCCGTACGTAGCCCGTCACAAAGGCGATCGGTACTCCTCCGTCGTCGCGCGCGACGACGGACGTGGCGGCGAAGTCGCGACACCACAGCAGATAGCTGTACGAGGAGTTGAGGTCCAGGACCTCGGAGTCACGGGCGATACGCCAGATCGCGGCTCCGTCCTCCACTCGTGGGGCGTCGATCGTCGGGGATGGGATGAATTCGCTTCGGGCGCCTGCAAGGTCTGCTTGTGCGGCGGTCATAGCCATTGAATTTACCGAGCAAATTCGAAAGATGCATCTCGGGAAGGGGTTGGGTGAGAGGCCGGCCTGTGTTATCACGCGTGCGCGGCTGCCGATGCGCACTCCCGTGAAGTTGGGTAGAATAAGCGCACATATTCCGGCAAGATGGCCGCGATCGTGGGCTCGGTCACATATCTGTAACGCCGGTGAGACCCGTCGGAATCGCCTGGAACTCCGGTGTTTAGGTCCTGGAGCAGCGGGCAGGCGCTAACGGGAAGCTGTCTGCGGTGAGGAATTCAACGGATAACAACACCTGAATGCCCGCACCCGATATCGATAATCTTTTCTGTGCCCGCTTCCGTGCTTCTGCGCTTCTGTGTCGATATTCAATATTCGATATCCCGGATTCAGTGGGCGTCACCGGTTTCGGACCGGTGCTCGGGATCTGTCCGGCCGAGGCTGTCGACGGCCTCGTACGGCCTCGTACAGTGCTGTTCATGAGCGATCAGGCGGTGCTGCGGGTGAAGGGACGGGTGCTCGTCGGGCCCGAGGAGGTCAGGGACGAACTGTGGGTGGTGGGCGGCCGGATCAGTTACGAGCGGCCGGCCGGCGCCCGTGACATCCGTACCGTCCAGGGCTGGGCGCTGCCCGGTCTGGTCGACGCCCACTGCCATGTCGGCCTGGACCACCACGGCGCGGTGGACGACGCGACCAGCGAGAAGCAGGCGCTGAGCGACCGGGACGCGGGCGCGCTGCTGCTCAGGGACGCCGGATCGCCCGCGGACACCCGCTGGATCGGCGACCGCGAGGATCTGCCGAAGATCATCAGGGCCGGCCGGCATATCGCCCGTACCCGCCGTTACATCCGTAACTTCGCCCATGAGATCGAGCCGGAGGACCTGGTCGCCTATGTCGCCCAGGAGGCCCGGCGCGGTGACGGCTGGGTCAAGCTCGTCGGCGACTGGATCGACCGGGACGCGGGCGATCTGACCGCCTGCTGGCCGCGCGGCGAGGTCGAGGCGGCCATCGCGGAGGCACACCGGCTCGGCGCCCGGGTCACCGCGCACTGCTTCGCGGAGGCGGCGCTGCGCGATCTCGTGGAGGCGGGCATCGACTGTATCGAGCACGCGACAGGGCTCACCGAGGACACCATTCCGCTCTTCGCGGAGCGCGGTGTGGCGATCGTCCCGACCTTGGTGAACATCGCGACCTTCCCGAGGCTCGCGGAGGGCGGCGCGAGCAAGTTCCCGCGCTGGTCGACGCATATGACCCGGCTGTACGAGCGCCGTTACGACACCGTGCGCGCGGCGTACGACGCGGGCATCCCGGTCTACACCGGGACGGACGCGGGCGGCGGGCTCGCCCACGGTCTGGTCGGGGCCGAGGTCGGCGAGCTGGTGAAGGCCGGTATCCCGCGCGTGGACGCCCTCTCGGCGGCCGTCTGGGGCGCGCGCCGCTGGCTGGGCCGCCCGGGGCTGGAGGAGGGCGCTCCGGCGGATCTGGTGGTGTACGACGAGGATCCCCGGGCGGACGTCGGGGTGCTGGCGGCGCCGAGGCGGATCGTGCTGAACGGGCGCGTGATTGACGGAGCGTGACGCGCGGGCGGCCGTTGTCGTTGAAGTGTCTTATGCGCGGTTGAGCCCGCGGTCTGTGCGTGCACTCCCATGGGCGACCGGCGCACCACCCGGACGGTGTCACGGGCGGGGCGGCGAGGAACGCATGTGCCACAAGAATCGAATATGAACCCGGAAACCCCACTTTGGAGTGAACTCACCTCAGGTGCCCGCCAGTTCACTCTTCGTGCGTAAAGATTCCGGTGTCTCGGTCGCCACCGCCGCGTGTCCCCGTTCGGCGGGCCGGCGACACCAAATCTCTTGTGGGGGTTCCACATCGTGAACAGCAATACCTTCCGCATGCCCGCACGCCGCTGCGCGGCCGTGATGGCCGCCGCCGCGCTGACGGCCGGGCCGGTGCTCCTCGCCGCGCCGGCGGGCGCCACCGAGGGCACCGAGGGCAAGGACATGGGGCGGGCGGGCGCGGTCGTGCTCAGGACCGGCCTCGATGTGTCCTTGCTCAACAAGACCGTCCAGGTGCCGCTCAAGGCCGTGCTCAACGAGGTCGAGGCGCCCGCGTCCGCCGGGAGCGCGGAGAAGAACGCGCTGAGTGTGCGGCTGGACGGTGTCGACCAGGGCCGGCCGTTCACGGTGCTCCGCGCCGACGTGGCGACGGCGGAGGCGACGGCCGACGGGCACAGGGCGGAGGGACGGAGCCGTCTCGCCCATGCGAAGGTCCATGTCCCCGGACTGCCGCTGCTCTCGCTCATCGAGATCCAGGAGGTCACCTCCAAGGCGGTCTGCGCGGCCGGCGAACGGCCGGTCGCCGAATCGAATCTGCTCGGTGCGGTGACGGTGCTCGGCAAGCGGATCACGCTCTCGACGGGCGGTACGACACGGGTCGAGGTGCCGGGCGTGGGCGAGGTGACGCTCGAACTGTCGAAGACGCACACCACGTCCCGTACGGCCGCGGCGGCGGCGCTGGAACTCAAGGTCTCGCTGAACCCGCTCAAGCTGAACGTCGCCGAGGTCGAGGGCTCGCTCACACTGGCCGGCGCGACGTGCGAGTCGCCTGAACCGCCGACGAAGCGCGCGGCGGCCCCGGAACAGCCGGAGGCGGCCCCGGCCGCCCGGACCGAGCAGGCTGCCCCGGCCGGCCCGGCCGATCTGAAGCCCCAGACCGCCGTGGAGCCCGCCAAGGAAAACCTCGCGGAGACGGGCGGCAGCTCGGCGACCCCGTACGTGGCAGGCGGCGCGGCCCTCCTGCTCGCGGCGGGCGGAGCGACCTTGGCCCTGACGAGGACCCGCGCGAAGCGCTGACGCGGGACCCGACGACGGCGAGCGGCGCGCCTGGCGCGGTACGGGCGGCCCGGTTGGCCGGTGGTTCCTCCGGGCCGCCTCGCGCCTCGCGCCCGCCCGCCGCCCCGTGCCCGCCGTCAGGCGCCCACCGCTGTCAGGGACTGGTCCAGGGCCTGGAGGAAGTGGTTTGTCGTGGGGCGGTCGCGGACCGCCAGGCGTAGCCATTCGTGGGACAGGCCCGGGAAGGTGTCGCCGCGGCGCGCCGCGAAGCCCAGGGTGCGGAGGCGGGCTCGTACCGCGTTCGCCCGGGCCATGTGGACCAGGACGAACGGGCCCTCCGCCGCCTCGACGGCCCGTACCTCCTCGAACTCGGCCAGCCCCGCCAGCAGATGGGCGCGCTCCACCGCCGTCCGGCACGCCGCGCTCTCCGCCTCCGCCAACGCCGCGGGCGACATGCACGCCTCCGCCGCCGCCAGCGCGGGCGTCGACACCGGCCACAGCGGCTGTGCCCGCTCCAGCGCGGCCACCGTCTCCGGCTCGGCCAGTACGTAACCGATCCGCAGGCCCGCGAGTCCCCAGGTCTTGGTCAGGCTGCGCAGCACCACCAGTCCCGGCACATCCGGGCGCCCCGCCAGCGCCTCCGGCTCGCCCGGCACCGCGTCCATGAACGCCTCGTCCACCACCAGCGTCCGCCCGGGACGCGCCAGCTTCGCGATGGTCTCGGCGGGATGGAGCACGGACGTCGGATTCGTCGGATTGCCGATGACGACAAGATCCGCCTCCTCCGGAACCGCCCCCGGATCGAGCCGGAAACCGTCCGCCGCCCGCAGCAGCACCCGTCCCACCGTGTGTCCCGCGTCCCGCAGCGCCGACTCCGGCTCGGTGAACTGCGGATGGACGATCACCGGTCTGCGCACCGGCAGAGCACGCGCGAGCAGCACGAACGCCTCCGCCGCTCCCGCCGTCAGCAGCACCCGCTCCACCGGCAGCCCGTGCCGCGCCGCGACCGCCGCGCGCGCCGCCCGGCCGTCCGGATACGCCGCGAGCCCGGCCAGCGAGTCGGCGATACGGGCGCGCAGCCACTCCGGCGGAGTGCCGGTACGGACATTGACCGCGAGATCGATCAGTCCCGCCGCGCCGTCGCGCATCTCGGCGTCGCCGTGATGGCGCAGATCATGGAGGTCACCGCGCGTAGACATGGCGGCCAACCGGTCGATCGCAGAGTACGGGTATGCCGGGCATGGCTGTACGGGCCCGTCCGGGCCGGTGCGGGTACGGTCCCCGCGCGTGGGGCGCCACGCTCTCGCTGGGCTGGTCGACGCGGGTCACCGGGCTCCTTCCGAATGCCACCGGGATACGGAGGCGTCATGGCGCGGCGCGCTGTAGCGCGTGGCCGCTGTTCTCTACCGCCAACGGGCCGCTGTCGTCAACAGGACACTGTTTTTGACCACCGTCAACCGGCCGCTCCGTCAACGGATTCTGTCGTCGACACCGACATCATCTCCGCTCCCGCCGGTTCCACTCCGCCCCGGCCCCTGTACGCCACGGCCCGCCACCGCACAGGTGACCGCGGCCGGCCGGCCCTCCGGGTCCGACTTCCGTTTCGGTACGAGGAGTACGCCTCCGCCCGCGAGCGCGGCGGCCTCCGCGACGGACGGTGTGCCCACGGCGGCCAGCGGCGCACCGGACGGATGAGGTACGGCGATTCCGGCCAGCAGACCGGCCGCGTAACCCCGTACGGGCACGCCCAGCCGCGCCGCGGCCCCGGCGATCGCGGGCTCACCGGCCTTGGTGTCGACGGTCGCCAGCTCCACCACGGAGCCCGGCGTGAGCCCGGCGTCCCGCAGCGTGTCCTCGATCAGCCCGAGCACTTCCCCGACGGAGGCGCCACGGCTCGCACCGATCCCGACGACCAGTTCCGGCAGTTCCGGTGGCACCGGCAGTTCCGGATCCGGCCGCGCCGTGGAGCGCGGATGTGCGAGATGGGCGTCGGATCGGCTATGCAGGGGCGCATGGCCGTGTTCGTCGCGCTCGGCGCGTTCCTCATGACGCTGTTCGGCGGCTGGACGGCGCAACGCGTCACCGACCGCCGCCATCTCGTACTGGGCCTGGCCGGTGGGCTGATGCTCGGTGTCGTCGGCCTGGATCTGCTGCCGGAGGCGATGCGCGCGGCGGGCCATGAGATCTTCGGCGTCCCGCAGGCGCTGTTGCTCTTCGTCGGTGGTTTTCTCGTAGCCCATCTGGTGGAACGTTTGCTCGCGGTCCGTCAGGCCTCCCACGGAGGCGACCCGCGCACCGCCACCTCCCGGGAGCCCGTCGCGTACGGCTCGGGGCACAGCGACGGTCCTGGCGCGGTCCGCGACTCTGCTCACGCCTCCGCCCACGGCGCGGCTCCTGGAGCGAACGGCCGCGTGCCCGAGGTCGGACTGACCGCCGCCGCGGCCATGGTGGGCCACAGCGTGATGGACGGTATCGCCCTCGGCGCGGCCTTCCAGGTCGGCGAGGCGATGGGCGCCGCCGTCGCCCTCGCCGTCATCGCCCATGACTTCGCCGACGGCTTCAACACGTACACGCTCACCAGCGTCTACGGGAACGACCGGCGCAGGGCGGTCGTGATGCTGGTCGCGGACGCGATCGCGCCGGTGCTGGGCGCCGCGTCCACCCTGCTGTTCACGCTGCCCGAGGAGGCGCTCGCCAGCTATCTCGGATTCTTCGGCGGCGGTCTGCTCTATCTGGCGGCGGCCGAGATCCTGCCCGAGGCGCATCACGAGCACCCGGCCCGCTCCACACTGCTCTGTACGGTCCTGGGCGCGGCCTTCATCTGGCTGGTGGTCGGTCTCGCCGCCTGAGGCGCGCCACACCGTACTCACTCCTCAGCCCTCGGTCCTCGGTTCTCAGCCATCCGAGCATCGCTCCACGAACCGCCGCGCCATCTCCGGCGCCGCCGCCCAGTGCGTATGCAGATAACTCGCGTGCACGCCCTGCCGGACGAAACCTTCCACCCGGCGCTCCGGATGCACCACGCCCCAGGCGGGAGCGTCCCCGGCGCCCGGCTCCAGGACCGTCCGGTGGAACTCGTGCCCGCGCACGCGCGTTCCGGCCCGCGCCAGCGCGCTGTCGCCGACCGCCACCGCCTCGCGGTATCCGAGCGTCAGCCGTCCCGACATCCGCGCGTCGGCGTCCAGCACGCCGCACATCGGCCGCCCGTCCAGGGAGCGCGCCAGATACAGCAACCCGGCGCACTCGGCGGCCACCGGAGCGCCGGAGTACGCCAGCTCCGCCACGGCCTTGCGCAGCGGCTCGTTGGCGGACAGCTCCGGCGCGTACACCTCTGGAAAGCCGCCACCGATCACCAAACCCCGGGTCCCTTCCGGGAGTTGCTCGTCACGCAGCGGATCGAACGGTACGACGTCCGCGCCCGCGGCCGTCAGCAGCTCGGTGTGTTCCGCGTACGAGAAGGTGAAGGCCGACCCGCCGGCCATCGCGATCACCGGCCGCCCACGCCGCGCCGAAGCGACCGGGACGGAGGAAGCGACCGAGGCAGCGGAAGCCACCGGCCCGGCCCCTTCGGCCGCATCGCCCGCCTCCCGCCACTCCGCGCCCGCCTCCCACGCCCTCGTATCCAGCGGCGGCGCACTGCGCGCCAGCGCCAGCAGCGCCGTCAGATCACAGCCCGCCCGTACCCGCCCGGCCAGCTCCCGCATCGCCGCCATCGCCTCCGCGCGCCGCTCGGCGACCGGCACCAGACCGAGATGGCGCGAGGGCGTACCGACCTGTTCGGTACGGCGCAGCACGCCCATCACCGGCACACCCGACTCGTCCAGCGCGTCGCGCAGCAGCCGCTCGTGCCGGTCGGTGGCGACCTTGTTGAGGATCACTCCGCCGATCCGTACCTCCGGATCCCAGGAGGCGAAACCGTGCACCAGCGCCGCCACCGAGCGCGACTGCGACGAGGCGTCCACCACCAGCACCACCGGAGCCCGCAGCAGCTTCGACACCTGTGCCGTGGAGGCCAGTTCGCCCTGGCCCGACGCGCCGTCGTACAGCCCCATCACGCCCTCCACGACCGCCAGGTCGCAGCCCGCCGCGCCATGCGCGAACAGCGGCCCGATCAGCCCGGGACCGCACATGTACGCGTCGAGGTTCCGGCCGGGACGGGCCCGGCCGTCGCCGGACACCGCCAGCGCGTGATAGCCCGGATCGATGTAGTCGGGCCCCACCTTGTGCGGCGACACGGTGAGGCCGCGCTCCGAGAAGGCCGCCATCAGTCCCGTCGCGACCGTGGTCTTGCCACTGCCGGAGGCGGGCGCTGCGACGACCAGCCGCGGTACGTTCACCACTCGATGCCCCGCTGGCCTTTCTGGCCCGCGTCCATCGGGTGCTTGACCTTGGTCATCTCGGTGACCAGATCCGCGAAGTCCAGCAGCTTCTCCGGTGCGTTGCGCCCGGTGATCACCACATGCTGGGTCCCGGGACGGTCGCGCAGCACCTCGATCACCTCGTCCGTGTCCACCCAGCCCCAGTGCAGCGGATAGGCGAACTCGTCCAGGACGTACAGCTTGTGCGTCTCGGCCGCCAGATCGCGCTTGACCTGCTCCCAGCCCTCGCGCGCCGCCTCCTCGTTGGAGAGCTGGCTGTCGCGCTGCACCCAGGACCAGCCCTCGCCCATCTTGTGCCAGACGACGGAACCGCCCTCGCCGCTCGCGCCCAGCACCGTCAGCGCCCGCTCCTCGCCGACCCGCCACTTCGCGGACTTCACAAACTGGAAGACACCGATCGGCCATCCTTGCGTCCACGCGCGCAGCGCGAGCCCGAACGCCGCCGTCGACTTGCCCTTGCCGGTGCCGGTATGGACGAGTACGAGCGGACGGTTACGGCGCTGGCGGGTGGTGAGACCGTCGTCCGGCACGGTCTCCGGCTGTCCCTGCGGCATTACGCGGCCCTCCTGGAGCGTCCGTTGTGTCCGTCACGTCGGTTGTCGCTGCTGACTTGCTGTCGCGGTTGCCTGACCTGCTGTACGTCCCTGACCAGACCGGCGATGCTGTCGGCCCGCAGCTCGTCGAGCGTGATGGCCGTGCCCGCGAGCGCGGCGGCGAGCGAACCGGCCAGACCGAGCCGTACCGGCCCCGACTCGCAGTCCACGACCACCGAGGCCGTTCCCTCCGCCGCGTGCAGCCGGGCCGCGCGCGCCGCCAGCGCCACCGGATCGGCGCCGCCCGTCGCGCGCCCGTCCGTCACCACCAGCAGCAGCGGACGGCGCGCGGGATCGCGCATCCGCTCCACCCGCAGTACGTCATGGGCCTTGAGCAGCCCGGCGGCGAGCGGTGTGCGCCCGCCCGTCGGCAGCGACTCCAGCCGGGCCGCCGCCGCGTCCACCGACGAGGTCGGCGGCAGCGCGACCTCGGCCGCCTTGCCACGGAAGGTGACCAGACCGACCTTGTCGCGCCGCTGGTACGCGTCCAGCAGCAGCGAGAGCACCGCGCCCTTGACGGCGCTCATCCGCGCTCTGGCCGCCATCGAACCGGAGGCGTCGACCACGAACAGCACGAGATTTCCCTCGCGCCCTTCCCGCGTCGCCTGCCGCAGATCGTCCCTGCGGACCAGCAGACCGGGGCCGCTGCGCCCGCGCGCCCGCTGGTGCGGAGCCGCGGCCTGTACGGTCGCGGCGAGATGCAGCTTGGTCAGCGCGCCCCGGGGCCTGCGGGATCCGGTCGTCCTGCCGTGTTCGGTACGGGCCCGGGAGCGGCGCCCGGCGGCACCCTCGCCCAGTCCGGGCACGCTCAGCGTCTTCGTACGGAACGGCTCGGCGGCCCGTACGGCGGACTGCTCGCCGGCGCCCGCGCCCGCACCGGCCCCGGTGCCTGCATCGCCGTCCGCACTCCCGGGCCCGCTCGTCGGCTCCGGCTCCGGCTCGGACTCCGGTTCCACGGGCGTGTCGTCCCGTCCCGCCTCGGACTCCCGCGGCGTGTCGGACGCTTCGGGCCCTTCGGGACCGCCCTGTGGCGGAATGCCACCACCACCGGGCCCGTCGGGGCCACCGGAACCGCCGCCGTCCCCGCCGTCTCCACCGCCGTCCGGATCGTCGTCGTCCTCGCCCTTGAACCGTTCCAGCGTGTCGTCCAGCCTGTCCTCGTCCAGGCCCGGCGCGTCGAACGGATTACGGCGCCGCCGGTGCGGCAGCGCCAGCAGCGCGGCCTGCCGTACGTCCTCGGCGCGTACGTCCGTGCGCCCGTCCCACGCGGCCAGCGCCGTCGCGGTCCTCGCCATCACGATGTCCGCGCGCATCCCGTCCACCTCGAAGGCGGCACAGGTCGCGGCGATCTGGAGCAGCGCGGCATCGCCGAGCCGTACCTCGGGCAGCAGCGCGCGGGCCGCGACGATCCGTGCCCGCAGCGCGCTCTCCTCGTCGGCCCAGCGCGCGGCGAAGGCGGCCGGATCGTCGTCGTACGCGAGCCGCCGCCGTACGACCTCCACCCGCCGCTCCGGCTCCCGCGAGGCCGCGACCTCCACGGTGAGCCCGAAGCGGTCGAGCAACTGAGGCCGCAGCTCGCCCTCTTCGGGATTCATCGTCCCGACGAGCAGAAAGCGCGCGGCATGCCGTACGGAGACGCCCTCGCGCTCCACGTACGAGGCGCCCATGGCGGCGGCGTCCAGCAGCAGGTCGACCAGATGGTCGTGCAGCAGGTTGACCTCGTCGACATACAGCACGCCTCGGTGCGCGTCCGCGAGCAGCCCGGGCTCGAAGGCCTTCACGCCCTCCGACAGCGCCCGTTCGATGTCCAGCGCGCCGACGAGCCGGTCCTCGGAGGCGCCGACGGGCAGTTCGACCATGCGCGGCGGCCTGGAGACGCCCGGGCCGCTCCCGTGCGGTCCGTCCGGACAGTGCGGATCGGGCGCGGCGGGATCGCAGCCGAAGCGGCATCCGGCGACCACCGCCAGCTCGGGCAGCAGAGCGGAAAGGGCCCGTACGGCCGTGGACTTCGCCGTGCCCTTCTCGCCGCGTACGAGGACTCCGCCGACCGCCGGACTGACCGCGTTGAGCAGCAGGCCCAGCCGCAGATCGTCCATCCCCACGATGGCGGTGAACGGATATGGGGTGCTCATATGCTGATCGCTCCTTCGAGTACGGCGCCTTCGAATGCGGCCATGGCGTCTTCGAGTACGGCGTCGGTGGTCCGTACGGCGTCGGTGGTCACGGTGCTCCCGGGGGAATGAAGGGCAGTCCGGCCGGCGCGCCGTCCTCGATCAGCCGCAGCAGCGCGTCCGTGTCCGCGTGCTCCTCGATGAGGTCACCGAGAAGGTCGAGCTGTTCCTCGCGCAGCGCGCCGAAGCTCGTGTCGGGCGCGGGAACGAAACGCCGGCCCGCCGCCCGTGCCACCTCCGTAAGGAAGCGCCGCCGGAACGCGTCGCTCTCCAGCGCTCCATGCCAGTGCGTGCCCTGGACCGCGCCCACCCGGCAGCCGTCCAGCGGCCGTCCGTCCGCGTCGGAGACAAAGGCGTCGCCGCCTCGCACCTCGGCGACACCGTGATGGATCTCGTACCCGTCCACCGCCTCGCCCAGGGCCGTCCCGGACGGTCTGGCCAAGGTCTTCTCACGGGCGAACCGCACCCGTACGGGCAGCAGCCCGAGCCCGGCCACGGCGCCCGCCCGTGACTCCACCTCGTCCTCGATGTGCTCGCCGAGGATCTGATAGCCGCCGCAGATCCCGAGCACGGGACGGCCCTCGGCGGCCCGGCGCGCGAGCGCGTCGGCGAGCCCGCGCTCCCGCAGCCATGCCAGCGCCTTCACCGTGCCGCGCGTGCCGGGCACCACCACGAGATCGGCGTCGGCCAGCTCCTCGGGACGGTCCACGAACCGTACGACGACGCCCGGTTCGGCCGCGAGCGCGTCCACATCGGTGAAGTTGGACATCAGCGGTACGGCGCAGACCGCGATCCGCAGCACCTCCTCGCCGTACGGGCGGGCCACCAGGGACTCGCGCACGGCGCCGCGCAGCGAGATACGCAGTCCGTCCTCCTCGTCGATGCCCAGCCCGTGCCGCCAGGGCAGCACTCCGAGCGTCGCCCGGCCGGTCAGGCCGCGCAGCATCTCAAGACCGGGCTCCAGCAGGGACACATCGCCGCGGAACTTGTTGACGAGATAGCCCGCGATCAGCTCCTGGTCCTGCGGGCTCAGCAGCGCGGTCGTACCGAAGAACGAGGCGAAGACTCCGCCGCGGTCGATGTCGCCGACCACCACCACCGGCAGCCGCGCGGCGCGTGCGATTCCCATGTTGACGATGTCGGTACGGCGCAGATTGATCTCGGCCGGGCTGCCCGCGCCCTCGCAGATCACGGCGTCATGGGTGGCGCGCAGCTCCTCCAGACACTCCAGGACCGGGCCGAGCAGGGCCTCCCGGCGTCCGCCGCGCAGCGCGCTCCCGGAGTTCTCGGAGCTGCCGAAGAATCCCTTGGCGCTCAGCTCGCCCACCGGCCGTCCCATCAGCACCACCTGGCTGCTGCGGTCGCCGCCGGGCTTCAGCAGGACGGGATTCATCAGCGCGGTCGGCTCCACCCGGGCCGCCTGGGCCTGCATCGCCTGCGCCCGTCCGATCTCCGCGCCCTCGCGCGTCACGAACGAATTCAGCGACATGTTCTGCCCTTTGAAGGGCGCGACCTTCACTCCACGGCGTACCAGCCAACGGCAGATCCCGGCCGTGACGACGCTCTTGCCCGCGTCCGAGGTGGTCCCGGCCACCAGCAGGCCTCCGCCGCGCCCGCTCATTCGCGTCCCCTTCCGGTCTCCGCCGTACGACGGCCTGTCTCGGCCGTACGGCGGCGTATCGCGCCGTACGCGAACCGGCCGGCGACACAGACCGCGAGGGCGTATCCGCTCACCCGGCGCGACAGCCGTACGGCCCGTTCGATGTCCGCCGTCTCCACGGGCCGCCCTTCGCCGTTCAGTACGGGCCGGTGCTCCACCCGTCCGCCGTACGTGAGCGTCCCGCCGAGCCGTACGCCCAGCGCGCCCGCGAACGACGCCTCCACCGGGCCCGCGTTGGGACTCGGATGCTTCCGCGCGTCCTGCCGTACCGCCCGCAGGGCCGCGCGCGGATCGTCGCCCGCCACCGCCGCCAGCGCGGCGGTCAGCCGGGCTCCGGGCCAGCCGGCCAGATCGTCCAGCCGGGCCGACGCCCAGCCGAATCTGCGGTAGCGGGCGGACTTGTGACCCACCATCGCGTCCAGGGTGTTCACGGCCCGGAATCCCACGAGACCGGGCACGCCCGCGATCGCTCCCCACACCAGCGCGCCGACGACGGCGTCCGAGGTGTTCTCGGCGACGGACTCCACGACGGCACGGGCGAGCTGCTGTCCGTCCAGCGCCTGCGGATCGCGCCCGCACAGCCGTGGCAGCCGCTCCCTGGCCAGCTCAATGTCTCCGGCGGTGAGCGCGGCGCCGATGGCGCGTGCCTCCCGGCCGAGCGAGGTGCCGCCGACGACGGACCAGGTGGCCAGAGCGGTCAGTGCGACGGAAGCGGCACGGCTTTCCCGTACGGCACGTACGCCCGGAACGGCCCGCGTGGCCCGTACGCCCTGCGCGACCCGTACGGTCCGCGTGATCCGTACCGCCTGTGTACTGCGGGCGGCGACGACCGCGAGGCCGACGGCGCCTCCGGCGCATACCAGCGTGTGCAGCGCGCCCCAGCCGCGGTGGTCGTGCCACAGCGCCCGCTCGACGGCGCCCGCCGCCCGGCCGAACGCGGCCACCGGATGCCCTCGGCGCGGATCGGCGAACACCCGGTCGCCCAGCAGTCCCAGGGCCGCGCCGTACGCGAAGATCCGTCCGGCGGCCGAACCGCCGCCGCGCACGACGGCCGAACCGCTGCCAGGCATGGCGAAATGTCCTCACTCAGGGTCCGCGCCCCGGCTCGACGTGGTGCGGCGGCGAGAGTTCCTGGCTCCCGGGAGACAACTCCCGGTGACAGTGGCGGGACCGCGCCGGATTCGCACCGGCTTCCTCTTCTGCCGCCGTAATGGCCCCGGCAGTCCACCACGCCCGCGAACACCCGTCAACTCATCGCTGACCTGCGACGGGACAGGGTGAGGCGTGCGTCACGCGACGATCAGCCAGATCCCGTACGCCACGGCCGCCGCGCACAGGGCGAAGCAGGCGTACGCGCCCGTGCGCGCCAGAGCCGCCGGGCCCGTAACGCCGCCCTGCCCGCCGGCGGACTCCTGCTTGGCGAGACCGACGACGCCCAGGGTGAACAAGCCCACCAGGGCGACGGTCACCACGAGGCTGACTCCGAAGACGGAACCCAGCGCTGCCCAGTCGATGTTCATACGTTCGCTCGCTCTTCCTTGAGACCGTGGCGGTTCGGGCGGTGGGTGATTCAGACCGTGGCGGTTCGGGCCGGCTCACCGGCGCTGCCCGGTGGGGACGGAATGGTGGTCGACAGATCCTGCGTCGCACCGGCCGTGATGCCGTTGGCCAGGACACCGGCGGGCTCTCCACCCGGGAATCCGGCCTCGTCGGCGTCGGTGACATTGGTGTGGTCGACCGGGCGGCGGCGCGAGGCGAGCCAGATCGCGCCGGAGCACGCGAGGAGCAGCGCGGCGACCACCGCGACGCCCCAACTGCCCTGGCCGGTCAGGAACTCCGCGCAGGCCGCGACCAGACCCGCGGCGGGCAGCGTCAGTCCCCAGGCGATGAACATCCGCGTGGCGGTCGACCAGCGGACCACACCGCCCTTACGGCCGAGTCCCGCGCCCATCACGGCGCCGGAGCAGGACTGGGTGGTGGAGAGCGAGAAACCGAGGTGCGAGGAGGCCAGGATGACGGTCGCGGCACTGGTCTGGGCGGCGAAGCCCTGCTGCGGCCTCAGCTCGGTGAGCCCGGTGCCCATGGTGCGGATGATCCGCCAGCCACCGAGATAGGTGCCGAGCGCGATCGCCGTGCCCGCCGAGACGATGACCCACAGCGGCGGATTGGAGCCGGGCGCGAGGACACCGCCGGTGACGAGCGCGAGCGTGATGACGCCCATGGTCTTCTGCGCGTCATTGGTGCCGTGCGCCAGGGAGACCAGACCGGCGGAGGCGATCTGTCCCGCGCGGTAGCCCTTGGCGGTGGCCTTGTCGTCCGTACGGCGGCCGATACGGTACGTCAGTCCGGTGGCCAGCAGCGCCGCGAGACCGGCGACGACCGGCGCGGCGAGCGCCGGGATCAGCACCTTGGTGATGACAACACCGCCGTTGACTCCGGAGGTGCCGACGGACATCAGCGTGGCGCCGATCAGTCCGCCGAAGAGGGCGTGGGAGGAGCTCGACGGCAGACCGACCAGCCAGGTGAGCAGATTCCAGAGGATGGCGCCGACGAGCGCCGCGAAGATCACTTCGGTCCGGATGCCGTTCTCGTTGATCAGCCCGCCGGAGATCGTTCTGGCGACCTCCACGGAGAGGAACGCGCCGGCCAGATTCAGCACGGCGGACATGGCCACCGCGGTCTTGGGCTTCAGGGCGCCGGTCGAGATGGTCGTCGCCATCGCGTTGGCGGTGTCATGGAAACCGTTTGTGAAATCGAACACGAGCGCCGTCACGATCACGATCGCGAGCAGCAGTGTGAGGTGTTCCATTTACCCAGGCAATCGTTCGACGTAGGGGGCCTCGGTGAACGTAGGGAGTCATGGTGAACGGGAGATGAACTGAACAGGTATTCGTGGTGTCTCGAACTGACGCCGCGTGATTCTGTTCGGATGATCCGGAGAACAGGCGTACGGGCCGCCGGGCACTCCTGGCAGGATCACGGTATGACCGATCAGGAGAATCAGGACGCGATCGACCGGGCCTGGCGGGACCTGGTGAACACCGCCCGCAGAACGGCTTCCGAGGGACTGGTCGTCGGCACCTCGGGCAATGTCTCGGTACGGGCCGGCGGACTCGTTCTGGTCACGCCGAGTGGAATTCCGTATGAACAGCTCGGTCCCGAGGACGCCATCGGCGTCGACCTGGACGGCCGGCAGGTCCTCGGCGAGTTCACTCCCACGAGTGAGCTGCCACTGCATCTCGCGGTGTACCGGCACACCTCGGCGTCGGCCGTGGTCCACACGCACGCCGTGCACGCCACCGCCGTCTCCACGCTCGTACCGGAACTGCCGCTGATCCACTACATGTCGGCGGCGTTCGGCGGACCCGTCCGGGTCGCTCCGTACGCGCTGTACGGGACGGACGAACTGGCGGCGGGCATGCTCGACGCCCTGCGCGACCGCACGGGCTGTCTGCTCCAGAACCATGGCACGGTGACCTACGGCGCCACGCTCGCCCAGGCCTATGACCGCACGGCCCAGTTGGAGTGGATGTCCCGTCTCTGGCTCACCGCCAGCGCGGTGCCGGGCCGTACGCCCTCGCTGCTCTCCGAGGCGCAGCTCCGGGAGGCCGGAGAGAAACTGAAGGGCTACGGGCAGCGGCCCTGACGGAACCGGCCGCGGTCCGGCCCTGTGTCGACCTCTGCATCGCGCCGTACCCCGCACTCTCCGCGTACCCCGACGGACCGCGCCCGGTGGCCGGGCCCGGCGGCGCTGACGACACTGGGACCGTGCGTCCCGCCACAGCGACGGCAGCGGCCGTCTCCACCGTGATCGGCGTCGGCGCGGCTGCGGTCGCGGCCGGCCGGCTCGCCGGTGACGCCGCGCTCAGAGCGTCGCCCGGGCGGCCTCTGCCCGGCGATCCGAGGCTCACCGTGCACGCCACGGCCGCAGGACAGATCACCTTGACACGCTGTCTCGCCTCCCTGCGCCCGGGCGTGTACGGGATCGAGGGCCGAGGTCTCCACGCGGTGGTCGGACCGGTCCTGGAGGGCGTGCGGCATCCGCCCGACACCGTCGTACGGAGACTGGAGCGCGTCGGCCACGGCACGCTCGTCCCGGGCATGCGCGTACGCCTCACTCCGGAGGTCCACACCGGCGATCCGGCCACCGCTCTCGGCATCGACCACCGGGAGGAGCGGATCCCGGGCGAACTCGGTTTTCTGCCCGCCTGGTTCGTGCCGGGCGCGCGGGACACCTGGGTGATCACCGTGCACGGTCTCGGCACCACCCGTGAGCATCCGCTGAACGTCCTGGAGCTGCTGGCCGGGCTCCAGGTCGCCGTGCTCGATCTCGCCTACCGCGGCGATCCGGGCGCTCCACGCTCCCCGGACGGCCTCGGTCATCTCGGCGACTCCGAGTGGCGCGACCTCGACGCGGCGATCCGGTACGCCGTCCGCTACGGCGCGGAGCGCGTGATCCTTTACGGCTGGTCCACCGGCGCCACGATGGCCCTGCACGCCGCCGCCAACTCCGCGCACAGCGAGCGGATCTCCGGGCTGGTGCTCGACTCGCCCGTACTGGACTGGGAGGCCACCCTGAAGGCCCTCGCCACCGCCCGCCGTACTCCCGGCCCGCTGCTGCCGCTCGCCGTCCGGGCGGCCCAGGGCAGGACCGGGCTCCATGGCGGCCGGCTGCTCCAGGCCGCCGACCCGAGCAATCTGAACGTTCCGACACTGATCATCCACGGCCCGGACGACACCCTCGCCTCCTGGGATCCCTCCCGCGAACTCGCCGCCCTGCGTCCTGGACTGATCGGTCTCCACGCCGTCGCGCACGCTCCGCACGCCGCGATGTGGAACGCGGATCCGGCCGGTTACGAGGAGGCGCTGCGCCGCTTCCTCATCCCTCTCATGTAGCCGTCCAACAGGCCTCTTCCGTCCCGTGCGCACCCGTGTCCCGGCCCGCCCGCGGCGGCCTCCGTCCGCGTTCCGGTACCGACGGAACAGGTTCCGTTTGGGCTTTCGGGCGGTCACCGGGAAGACTGCTCCCGTGACGTCCCGAAAGCCTGATGAGCAATTGGCGCGCAACTCCAGACTCCGACTCGTCCGCCCGCGGCCGTTGACCACGGCCCGACGGGCCGTGACCGACGGACGCAACCGGCCGGCACCTCGGCCGCCCGAGGGCACTCCGCCCACCGCGGAGCTGGCCCGCCAGGCCAGGGAGGTGCTCGCCGACGCGGTACGGATCGCCCGCTGGGCCGCCGTCGACCGGGGCTCCGGCGCCGGTCCCTTCGGCGCGTCCGCGCAGGAACGGGCCGCCGCGGCGCTGGAGTTGACTCCGGAGCAGGTGCGCGCCGGCTGGGACCGGGCCAGGCTGGCCGGTCTGGTCGAGCTGCACGGCGGCACCGTACGGCCCGGCTGGCGGCTCCAGGCCTGGGACCGCGACGACAGCGCCGTCCAGCGCGGCTGGGTGGCCCTCTTCGACGCCTGGTCGCTGGTGCATCCGGCGCCCGAGGATGTCGAGGCCTCCACGGTCGCCGAGGTCGTCGAGGCCGTTCCGCAGGTGCTCTCGCTGCTCCAGCTCTCGGCCGGGCCCGTGCTCGTACCGGCCCTGCTCGATCTGCTGCGGCAGCGCGTCGCGGAGCTCCACGAGGAGCGCTGCGAGGTGCCCTACGGGCCGCAGCCCGCGCCCACCGAGCCCACGGTCCCGGAGCCTCCGGACGAGATCCTGCTGCCTCCGCTGCTCGACTGGGCCCTCGAAGGCCTGGCCGCCGTCGGCGCGCTGACTCTGGGCAAGGGCCAGGCGACGCTCACACCGCTCGGCAACTGGGCGGTCTGGGTCAAGCTGGAGCAGATCTGCGTCGCCGCCCAGAGCCCGGCCGGCAATATCGAACAGTCCGCCCAGCACATGCTGCGCGGCTGTGCCCGGCTCACTCCGGGACCGGCCCGCGCCGAGTACCGCGCCTGGCTCGCCGCCCGTACCGTCGGCAGCGCCGTCACCGAACTGCTCACCGTCGCCCGAGGCGAGGACGCGCTCCTGCGCGGACTGGCCTTCGAGGCGCTGCGCGTCGTCGGCGCGCCGGCGGAGGCGGGCGTACGGGCAGCGGCCGACGAGCCCTCGCTGCGTCCCTACGCCCTGCTCTGGCTGGCGGAGTACGAGGGCGCCGACCCGGACGACGCGGCCGATGTCCTCACCCGCGAGGAGTCGACCTGGCTCTGGGTGGACACCGCGGCGGCCGTCGCCGACCACGGCGAGAGCGGTCTGCTGGTCCGCCATCTCGACTCGGCCGTGCAGGGCAATGTGCCCGCCCTGCTGGACGAGGTCCGGGCCGTCGGCCATCCCCGTACGGTCCAGGTCCTGGTCGCCCTGGCCGCCGCGCACCCGGATCCGGCCCTCGCCAAGGCCGTGCGCCGGGCCGCCTTCCAGGTGCACACCGGAGGCTCCTGACGCGCGCCGCCCATTGATCCACTCGGCCCGTACCGCCGCCCGCCCACCGGGACGGACGGCGGTACGGTCCCGGCGGGCAGGCGGTCCCGGCGGCGGGCCCGCTGCCGAACGGGGGATGTGCCCGGCCGTGTCCGCCGTGTCGCGGCAGGTCCGGACGTCCTCCGCGTGGTCCCTTATTACGCTCACGCCTGATCGAGGCCCACGCCCGGTCGAGACCGGTGGTACCGAAGAGCGAACAGGGACCGGGGGAACAGTGACCGTTCCGTCCACGACCGCGGCGCCGACCGTCCCGCCGCCCGCCCCGCACACCGCATCCGCCACATCCGACACGACGCCTCCGCCGACACCGGAGAGCGGCGAGGACCCGGGCGGCGGGAGCGGCGGCAGCGGCACTGCGTCCCGTACCACCGCACGGCACCGGCGCGCACGGCGCGTCGCCCGGCTCGCGCTCGCCGCCGTCCCGGCCCTGTTCGCGCTCCCTCTCGCCACCGCCGCCCAGGACTCCCGGCACACGCCCTTCGGCGACCAGCTCACCGTCCACGCGCCGTCCGCGCTCGCACCGCCCGCCGCCCAGGAGCCCGTACTGCGCACCGAGGGCCCGCGCGTCGAGGCACTCGATCCGCACTCCGGCACACTGCGCTGGGCCCATGAGCGCTCCGGCCGCCTCCCGCTCGCGCTCGCGGCGGCGCCCGGTCATGCCTTCGCCCTCTGGAGCGACGGTCTGGTCACCGACACCGAGAGCGCCACCGGCGACGCCGTCCGCTGGCACCGCGCGCTCCCCGGCCTCGCCGACTGGCTGGCCGCCGCTCCCGGCCGCGGCACCGGAGTGCTCCAACTCCTCGATCCCGGGGCCCGGATGCTCGCCGTCGTCACTCCTCGCCGTATCACCGCGTACCGCACCGCCGACGGCGATCTGCGCTGGGTGCTGCCCGCCGTACGCGGCTGCGCCTTCGATCCGGCGCGCTCGGTCCGTAAGGGCGGAGCCCTGCTCGTCGCCCAGCCCTGCGAAGGAAACTCCGCCTGGACCGCGGAGCTGAAGGCCGTGGACGGACTCGGCAGGATCGTGCCCGACCGCACTCCGCTCGGCAACGATCTCCCGGACCACGGGCAGGCCGAGGGCACCGGCACCCGGCAGCGGAAAGCAGTTGCGCAGCCCGGTTAGACTGGTCGGCATGGCATTTCTCCTTGTGCATTAGCCGGCGTCGAAGACTCGCCTCCGCCTGCCCTCTTCCGCCGTCCACACCGCCCTGGAGTCTTTCCGTGATCACCGCAACCGGCGTAGAGCTGCGCGCCGGAGCCCGTGTCCTCATCGAGTCCGCCTCGTTCCGTATCGCCAGGGGAGACCGCATCGGTCTCGTCGGCCGCAACGGAGCCGGCAAGACCACCCTCACCAAGTGCCTCGCGGGCGAGGGAATCCCCGCCTCCGGCACCATCACCCGCTCCGGCGAAGTCGGTTATCTGCCGCAGGACCCGCGCACCGGCGATCTCGAAGTCCTCGCCCGCGACCGTGTCCTCTCCGCCCGCGACCTCGACTCCGTACTGCGGAAGATGCGCGAGAACGAGGAACGGATGGCGAACGGCAAGGGCGCCACCCGCGAGAAGGCGATGAAGAAGTACGAGCGCCTGGAGACGGAGTTCCTCACCAAGGGCGGATACGCCGCCGAGGCCGAGGCCGCGACCATCGCCGCCGCGCTCGGGCTGCCCGACCGGGTGCTCGGCCAGCCGCTGCACACGCTCTCCGGCGGTCAGCGCCGTCGGGTGGAGCTGGCGCGGATCCTCTTCTCGGACGCCGACACCCTGCTGCTCGACGAGCCCACGAACCACCTGGACGCGGACTCGATCATCTGGCTGCGCGACTATCTCAAGACCTACCGTGGCGGCTTCATCGTGATCTCCCACGATGTCGAGCTGGTCGAGACCGTGGTCAACAAGGTCTTCTATCTGGACGCCAACCGCTCGCAGATCGACGTCTACAACATGGGCTGGAAGCTCTACCAGCAGCAGCGCGAGGCCGACGAGAAGCGCCGCAAGCGCGAGCGCGCCAACGCGGAGAAGAAGGCCGCCGCCCTCAACTCCCAGGCCGACAAGATGCGCGCCAAGGCCACCAAGACCGTGGCCGCGCAGAACATGGCCCGCAGGGCCGAGCGGCTGCTGTCCGGTCTTGAGGAGGTACGCCAGTCCGACAAGGTCGCCAAGCTGCGCTTCCCCGAGCCCGCGCCCTGCGGCAAGACTCCGCTGACGGCCGAGGGACTGTCGAAGTCGTACGGCTCCCTGGAGATCTTCACCGATGTGGATCTCGCCATCGACAAGGGCTCCCGGGTCGTCATCCTCGGACTCAACGGCGCGGGCAAGACCACACTGCTGCGGCTGCTGGCCGGCGTCGAGAAGCCGGACACCGGACAGGTGACGCCGGGCCACGGACTCAAGCTGGGCTACTACGCCCAGGAGCACGAGACGCTCGACCCGGACCGCTCGGTCCTGGAGAACATGCGCTCCTCGGCACCCGATCTCGATCTGGTCGAGGTCCGCAAGACGCTGGGCTCCTTCCTCTTCTCCGGTGACGATGTCGACAAGCCCGCCGGTGTTCTCTCCGGCGGCGAGAAGACCCGGCTCGCGCTCGCCACGCTGGTCGTCTCCTCGGCCAATGTGCTGCTGCTCGACGAGCCGACGAACAACCTGGACCCGGCCAGCCGCGAGGAGATCCTCGGCGCGCTGCGTACGTACAAGGGCGCGGTCATCCTCGTCACCCATGACGAGGGCGCGGTCCACGCGCTGGAGCCGGAGCGGATCATCCTGCTGCCCGACGGCGTCGAGGACCTCTGGGGAGCGGACTACGCGGATCTGGTCGCGCTCGCGTGACGGTCGGACGTTCGCGACGGTCGAACGTTACGGTCGGGCGCTCCGCTGTGTGACCGTCCGGCGGCCCACCGTGCCGTGATCCACAGGCGGTCCGGATCTGGTCCGGACCTGGTCCGGACCGTGATCCACTCCGTATGGATCATTCGGCTCAGCGGTGATCCATCATCTGTGTGAGTGTGTCTCGTACTGTCGGCGTGCCGCGCGACGGAGAGTGCGGTTGGACACACTGTCCGGGCCGCTCTGCGCCGTACGTCGCTGACCTGGCACTTCGATCGATATACCGGCCCTTGTCCACTGCGGCCATGACCGGAATCGGGGATTCCGGTCGCGCCGGAAGCTTGAACTCTGCCAAAGCTTGTCGTACGGACCTTGCCGAATGGGTGGCCAGGAGGGCCGTAAGGGGTGATCATGAGAAGTCCAGAGCGCACTTCCCATGAGGAGGCACGGGTGGCCGAGACTCTGAAGAAGGGCAGCCGGGTGACCGGCGCCGCGCGCGACAAGCTCGCGGCAGACCTGAAGAAAAAGTACGACAACGGTGCGAGCATCCGGGCGCTGGCCGAGGAAACCGGCCGTTCCTATGGATTCGTTCACCGGATGCTCAGCGAGTCCGGAGTCACACTGCGGGGACGCGGCGGAGCGACGAGAGGCAAGAAGGCCGCTTCGGCCTGACAGTCGCGTGCGCTCCTCATGGCCACCGGTTCGGACGGTGGCCACCCGGGTCGATCAGGCGATCGCCCAGGTGGTTACTGTGCAGTCACTTAGCCAATTACTTTGATGTGTGGCTGCCCGACTGCCCGAACCGGAGGCGCCCGTATGACTTCGCTCGAATCAGTACGCGAACCAGTGCTCGACAAGGACGGCGTGCGGCTCACCGTCGAGGACGCGATCGCCACGGTGACATTGACCAATCCGGCCAAGCGCAACGCCCAGTCTCCCGCTCTGTGGCGGGCGTTGACGGAGGCCGGCAGGTTGTTGCCGGGCAGTGTGCGGGTCGTGGTGCTGCGTGGTGAGGGCATGTCCTTCTCCGCGGGGCTCGACCGGCAGGCGTTCACTCCCGAGGGATTCGACGGGGAGCCGTCCTTCCTGGAACTGGCCCGAGGCTCCGACGCGGACCTCGACGCGGCCATCGCCGGGTACCAGGACGGCTTCGTCTGGCTGCGCCGCAATGACATCGTGTCGATCGCAGCCGTCCAAGGGCATGCGATCGGCGCCGGCTTCCAGCTCGCCCTCGCCTGCGATCTCCGGGTCGTGGCGTCGGACGTGCAGTTCGCCATGCGTGAGACCAGTCTGGGACTGGTCCCGGATCTCACCGGCACTCATCCGCTGGTGGGACTCGTCGGCTATGCCCGCGCGCTGGAGATCTGCGCCACGGGCCGCTTCGTCCAGGCCGAGGAGGC
Source organism: Streptomyces sp. NPDC059743 (assembly GCF_042732975.1). Classification (NCBI taxonomy): domain Bacteria; kingdom Bacillati; phylum Actinomycetota; class Actinomycetes; order Kitasatosporales; family Streptomycetaceae; genus Streptomyces; species Streptomyces sp. NPDC059743. Next base: position 403,819 of record NZ_JBHWGS010000006.1, read on the forward strand.
CGAGCGCACCGGGCTCGCCAATCTCGTCGTGCCCGTGGACGAACTCGACGCGGCCGTCCGGGATCTGGCGGGCGCGCTGCTGGCCGCGCCCAGGGACGCGGTGATCGAGACCAAGGCGCTGATCCGAGGCGCGTCGGGCCGCTCCTTCGAGGAGCAGCGCGCGGCCGAGCGCGCGGCGCAGGCCCGTCGGCTGCGTGATCTGGCGGGACTCGCCGATTGACATGGGCTGCGCGTGCCTCACAGTTGCGGCGTCGCGGTGAGTGCCACCGCGGCCTCGCTCGTGTACATCACAAAGGTCAGCGTCTCCTGGAAGTAGAGCCGTACGTTCGTGTCGTCGTGGGACAGATAGCCGATGGACACGTCCTGGCCGAGACGGAGTTCGAAGTCGCCGCCGCGCGTGGAGAGCAGAAAGGCACCGTCGATGGCGGGCGCCCAGACGATCTCGCCGTCCAGCACCCGGTCGATGTGCTTGTGGATCGGATAGCCGTGGTCGGACGTCTCGTTCACGGCGGTGTACGCGTCGGCGCTCAGCGCCAGGGTGTACGGGCCGCCGACGCCCGCCAGCCGCAGCGTGGACACGGCCTGGCTGATGGCGTCCGGATAGTCGCGCACCTCGTCGGGGAGAGTCAGCTCCGGATTGGAGGTGCTCTGCCGGATACCCGTGATGCCCGCCGCTCCGTATCCCTCGAAGACCGCGCGGTCCTCGGCGAACGCGATCTTCCGGGCGGCGTCCTTCACCGGCTGCCAGTCCGCGTCCTTCGCGCCGCGCTCGACATCGTCCACCTGCCGGCGGTCGACCGTGAACGGCACCCGTAGCTCGACCAGCGGCCGTGACGCGCGCCGGTGGGCGACGACTCCGTCGGCGGGCGGATCGACGGGTTCGAGATGGCCGGTTCCGACCGCCGCCGCCGTGACTCCGAGCGGCTCGGGCACATCGACGATCTGGCGGGCGGCCACATGGCGCTCGAAGGTGCGCCGTGCCTCCTCCTCCAGGTCCGCCCACGCGGCATCGGAGATGGGCGCCAGTTCACGGTGCAGGTTCTTCATCGGGGATGCTCCTCTTCAGGTCGCCGATCCCGAGTGAGCCGTCGGTCCTCGGTGCGCTTGCCGTGCTTGCCGCTTCTACCTCCTCGGCCGTTGACTCGGTCTCGCGCCCGGCCTCGCGCCCGGCCTCGGTCTCCGCTCCGGGCGGCTCCGGCGGATCGTCCAGGAAGTCGGCGCTGGGCGCGAAGAACAGCGAGCCGGTCACGGCGGTGGAGAAGTCCAGGATCCGGTCGTGCGTGGCCGGCGGACTGCCGAGGAACATGTTCTCCAGCATCGTCTCGGTGACGTCGGGAGTACGGGCGTAACCGATGAAGTACGTGCCGAACTCACCGCGTCCCACGCTGCCGAAGGGCATGTTGTCGCGGAGGATCTTCCGCTCGGTGCCGTCGGGATCGGTGACCGTGTTGAGCGCGACATGCGAGTCGGCCGGTTTGATGTCGTCGTCCATCTCGATGTCGGAGAGCTTCGTACGGCCGATCACCCGCTCCTGCTCCTCGACGGGCAGGGCGTTCCAGGCGTCCAGATCGTGTACGTACTTCTGCACGATCACATAGCTTCCGCCGGTGAACTCCGCGTCCTCGTCACCGATCAGCACCGCCGCCCGCGCCACGGGCCCGACCGGATTCTCGGTGCCGTCGACAAAGCCGAGCAGGTCGCGTACGTCGAAGTACTTGAAACCATGGACCTCGTCGTGGACGGTGACGGCGCCGCGCAGCCGCTCCATGATCTGGGCGGCCAGACTGAAACAGAGGTCGAGCCGCGCGGCCCGGACATGGAAGAGCAGATCGCCGGGCGTGGACACCGCGCGGTGGCCCGTCGGTCCGACGAGTTCACGGAAGGGATGCAGCCCGGCCGGGCGTGGTCCGCCGAACAGCCGGTCCCAGACCTGGGAGCCGATACCGGCGACACAGCTCAACTGCCCTTCGGGCGCCCGGAAACCGACCGCGCGCTGGAGTCCCGCCAGATCCGGCAGCAGCTCTCTGACGACCGGCTCGCCGCCCGGGTCCACCGTCACCACCAGGAAGATCGCCGCACCCGTCAGCGGGCTCAGCACCGGCTGCGGGATCACCTCCGGGACGGGACCGGCCATGGGCGCCTGCCTCCTCGCACATCATGGGCCGCCGCGCCGACCGGTGCCCAGGCCTGCACCATTGTCCTGGGCAGGGAGCAACACCGCATTTCGTGGTGGTCGGGCTGCACGGGCTGGTCCGGCCCCGCGCTCTCAGGGCGCCACGTCCACCGCTACATCCACCGCCACGTTCACCGCCGTGATCAGCACCGCCACCGAAGGGCCGCCCGGCACGCCCGCCGCGACTCTTTTCCGTACCGCCCGCGCCACCTCCAGCGGGCGGTGTCCCGCCGCCGTCGCCAGCTCGATCCGGACATGCCCGGGAGTGCCGGCCACCGCGGTGCCCAGCGTCCGGGTCAGACAGGCGACACCGGGCACCGAGGCCGCAGTCAGCGCGGCTTCGCCCTCCGGCGTGGCGGCCCGTAGCCCTACCGGCTCCGTCGGTTCCGTATGCCGTGGTGCCGCCTCGCCCGCCGGCTCCGCCGCCCGCTCCAGCAGGGCCGTCACCCGCAGATCGATCTCCGCGATCCGCAGCCCCAGCCGCCTGGTCGCGCAGTCGAACAGCACCGCGCGCAGCCGGTCGGCCACGGCGGGCAGAGGCTCGTCCGTCATGTCCGTGAACTCCTCGCCGAACTCCGCCTCGATACGGAGCCGTCCGGGCGGCAGCGCGCTGGGCGGCGGCGGTACGGGCGACTCCTCCGCCGCGTCCGGATCTGCGGGCGAGAGCCGTACCGCGCCCAGCACGGTGCCCGGCACCTCCGCCGCCGCCCGCCGGAGCTCCGCCGCCGCCGCGCGTTCCGCCAGCCATGTCCCGTCGGCGGCGCCGCCCAGCGGAAGCAGTCTGCCCAGGTCGAGCCGTCGGCGTACCGCGGCCGTCCAACTGTCGGAGCCGTGCGCAGTCGTCATTCCTCCAGCCTGCCGCATCCACGGCGCGGTACGGGGAAAGCAGCCCTAGTCTGAGGAACGAAGTCTCCTGCCGCCCGGAAAACCCACCGCCCGGAAAGGATGAACGGCGATGTCGGACAGCACACCGCGCAACCAGTCAGCGCCTTCCGCCACAGAACTCTCGGGCGAGGACGGCAGGAAGCCGTCCGTCACCAAGCGCGGCGGCGGCCCGCCCGCCACGCGTGGACGTACCACCATCGCCGACGGTGTGGTGGAGAAGATCGCCGGGCTCGCGGCCCGTGACGTACTCGGTGTGCATGCCCTGGGCAGCGGGATCTCGCGTACTTTCGGCGCGGTACGCGAGCGGGTGCCCGGCACCACCAGATCCGTCAGCCGTGGAGTGAAGGCCGAGGTGGGAGAGGTGCAGACGGCGCTCGATCTGGAGATCGTCGTCGACTACGGCGTCTCGATCACCCAAGTCGCCGCCGCCGTGCGGGAGAACGTCATCGCCGCGGTCGAGCGGATGACGGGCCTGGAAGTGGTCGAGGTCAATATCGCGGTCAGTGACGTCAAGCTGCCCGAGGAGGAAGATGAAGAGGACCAGGACATCCGGGTCCAGTAGGCCGCGACGGGCCCGGGGCGCAAGAGCAGTGGAAAAGCAGTAGAAAAGCGGCGGAAAGGTGCGAACGATGAGCATGGCGGTGGTCGGCCTGTTGGCCGGTATGGCGCTCGGTTTCGCCGGATACTTCGGTGGCTTCGGTGCCTTTCTGCTGGTGGCCGCGTTGGGCGCGATCGGTTTTGTGGCAGGGCGGTTCGTCGACGGCGATCTCGAACCCGGCGACTTCTTCCGTACCCGCGACCGCGACGACCGGCGGCGGTGAGCGCGCGTGGCCGGTGACGGGGTGGTGGTGGCCGCCGAGCGCGGGGCGACCACGATCGCCGACCGGGTCGTCGCGAAGATCGCCGCGCAGGCGGCGCGCGAGGCGCTCCACGGCGTACCGGAAGGCGGCGCCGCGCCGCACGCCACGGTCACGGTGCACCGTGACATCGCGCAGGTACGGGTCGGCGTCGAGCTGGACTATCCCTCCGACATCGGTACGCAGTGCGGCGCGGTACGGGTGCAGGTCGCCCAGCGGGTCAGGGCCCTGGCGGGCATGGAGGTGCCCGAGGTGGTGGTGCGCGTCGAGCGGCTGCACTCCGTTCAGTCGCGTCTGACGGCACAGGGGAGGGTCCGGTGAGCGATCCGGCGAAGGAGCCGGCGGACGGTTCCGCGAACGGTCCCGCGGACGGTTCCGCGGCCGAGGGAGCCGGGAAGGAAGCGGCGCGAGGCGACGGGCCGGGCGCTCTGCCCGGCCTCGACCAGTCGGCCTCCGCCACCCGGTACGAGCCACGGCCCACGCTCACCGGCGAGGCGGACCACAGGGCCGGGCGCTTCTGGTCCACGCGCCGTGTCCCGGCCGCGCTGACGGCCCTGGTCGTCCTCGGCGCCGCCGGGCTGCTGCTGTACGACGTCGCGGCGGTACGGGCCGGCCACCGCGCGATGGAGTGGCGCCGCGGGCTCGCCGACGAACTCGCCCGGCAGCCGCTGGACGAGACCTGGATGCTGGTCGCCGCCTGTGTCGCCATGGCGCTCGGGCTGTGGCTGATCGCGCTCGCCCTCACTCCCGGGCTGCGGCGCGTGCTGCCGATGCGCCGGGACGTCGCGGACGTACGGGCCGGGCTCGACCGCGAGGCCGCCGCGCTGGCGCTGCGCGACCGGGCCATGGAGGTCTCCGGAGTACGGTCCGCGCGGGTACGGGTCGGCCGCTCCCGGGTGACGGCGCGTGCCCTCTCCCACTTCCGTGAACTCGACGCGGTACGGGCCGATCTGGACGAGGTGCTCGCCACCGGCATCGGCGAACTGGGCCTCGCGAGGCCGCCCTCGCTGACGGTCCGGGTCCGCAGGCCGGTGAAGAAGAGGTGACGGGATGATCCGGGTGGTCAACCGGGTGCTGCTGGCGCTGATCGGCCTGGCGCTGCTGTGCGCGGGAGGTCTGGTGCTCGCCCGGGGACTGGGCTGGTCGGTGCCGTCCTGGTGGCCGTACACCGGGCCGCACGATGTCCTGCTCAGCCGCGCGAACCGGGAGCGCTACCGCACCGACGGCTGGTGGTGGCCGGCCGTCATCGCCGGGCTGGCGGTCGTGGCGCTCCTGGCGCTGTGGTGGCTGCTGGCCCAACTGCGCCGCGCCCGGCTGGCGGAGGTGCTGGTCGACAGCGGAGACGGACAGGGCGCGCTGCTGCGCGGGCGCGCGCTGGAGAGCGTCCTGGAGGACGACGCGGAGTCCCTCGACGGTGTGGCGCGCGCCAACGTCCGTCTCCGGGGCCGCCGTTCGGGCCCGTCGGCCCGGATCCGGCTGCTCCTGGAACCGCACGCCTCGCCGCGCCGATCGGTGAACCGCCTCACGGACGAGGCACTGGCCCATGCCCGCGACTCGACGGGCCTGGCCGCGCTTCCGGCGGAGGTCCGCCTGCGCGCGGCCAGACACAGCGCGGAACGCGTCACCTGATCCGAGGTCATGCGAGGTGGCCCGTAATGAGTGCGGCCCGGGGCACGCAGCTGCGCCGCGCGGTCAGAAGCCGTGGCGCGCGCCGCCGTCCACCGGGAGCATGATGCCCGTCAGATACGACGCCGCCGGCGAGAGCAGAAACGCGGCCGTCCTGCCGAACTCCTCCGGAGTCCCGTACCGCCGCAGCGGTATACGGGACTCCTGGGCCGCCCTCGCCGCCTCCGCGTCGCCCGACAGCGCGTCCAGCTCGCGCAACCGGTCCGTGTCGATACGCGACGGCAGCAGGCCCAGCACCCGTATCCCGCGCGGACCGAGCTCGTACGCCAGGGACTTCGCGAAGCCGGCCAGACCGGGACGCAGACCGTTCGAGATCGCCAGGCCCGGGATCGTCTCATGGACCGAGGCCGACAGCACGAAGCCGATGACACCGCCCTCGCCCAGCTCCGCCGCCGCCTCACGCGCCAGCCGTACCGCGCCGAGGAAGACCGTCTCGAACGACGCCCGCCACTGTTCGTCCGTATTGCCCGTCGCGGATCCCGGCGGCGGGCCGCCGACACTGATCAGAATGCCGTCGAAGCCGCCGAACTCCTGGCGCGCCGCCCCGATCAGCCGCTCCGCCACGGCCGGATCCGCGTTGTCCCCGGCCAGCCCGTACGCGTCCGGGCCGATCGCCGCCGTGGCCTTGGCGACGCTCTTCTCGTCCCGCCCGGAGACGACGACCTTCGCACCGTCCGCCGCCAGCGCCTCCGCGGCAGCCCGGCCCAGCCCTCGTGAAGCACCCGTCACGACATAGACACGGTCTTTCAGTCCAAGATCCATGGCCCTATCCTGCCGTGTGCTCCCCGGCCAGCGTCAGGGCGGTCACCACCAGACCGATATGACTGAATGCCTGCGGAAAGTTGCCGAGTTGCCGCCGTGCCACCGGGTCGTACTCCTCCGAGAGCAGCCCGACATCGTTGCGGAGCGCGAGCAGCCGCTCGAACAGCTCCTTCGCCTCCTCCGTACGGCCCGTCAGATGCAGCGCGTCGGCCAGCCAGAACGAGCAGACCAGGAACGCGCCCTCCTCGCCCGGCAGCCCGTCCACGCCCGGCCCGGTCGTGCTGTAGCGGCGCAGCAGACCGTCCTGGCTCAGCTCCGCCCGTACCGCGTCGATCGTGCCGACCACCCGCGGATCGTCCGCCGGCAGAAACCCGACGCGCGGAATGAGCAGCGTCGCCGCGTCCAGCTCGGTGGAGCCGTACGACTGTGTGAAGGTGTTCCGCTCCGGGTCGTATCCGCGCTCGCACACCTCCCGGTGCACCTCGTCCCGCATCGCCCGCCACCGGTCCGCCTTTCCGCTGAAGTGCGGATTGCGCTCCAGCGTCCGTACGGCCCGGTCGGCGGCGACCCATGCCATCACCTTGGAGTGGACGAAGTGCCGGCGCGGCCCTCGTACCTCCCACAGTCCCTCGTCCGGTTCACGCCACTTCGACTCCAGGAAGCTGAGCAGAGTCAGCTCCAGACTCCAGGCGTGCGGCTTCGGCGGCAGACCCGAGGTCCGCGACACATGGAACGAGTCGATGACCTCGCCGTACACATCGAGCTGGAGCTGATCGACCGCGCTGTTGCCCGTACGGACCGGCGAGGAGCCCGCGTATCCGCTCAGCCAGGACAGCTCGCTCTCCGGCAGCCGCCGCTCACCGGCCAGGCCGTACATGATCTGGAGATCGGCCGGATCGCCCGCCACCGCGCGCAGTAGCCAGTCCCGCCAGGCCGCCGCCTCCTCCAGATAGCCGACCGACAGCAGCGCGCCCAGCGTCAGTGTCGAGTCGCGCAGCCAGCAGTAGCGGTAGTCCCAGTTGCGTACGCCGCCCAGCTCCTCCGGCAGAGAGGTGGTCGGCGCGGCGACGATGCCGCCCGTCGGACCGTACGTCAGCGCCTTGAGCGTGATCAGCGAGCGCATGACGGCGGCGCGGTTCGGGCCCTCGTAACGGCAGCGCGCGGACCAGATCGCCCAGTCCTCCAGACACTGCGCCAGCGCCTCGAACGGATCGGTGAGCGGCGGGCGCTCCTCGTGCGAGGGATGCCAGGTGAGGACGAACGCCACGCGCTCGCCCGCGCCGACGGTGAACGACGAGCGGGTGCTGAAGTGCTGGCCCCAGGTCTTGACCGCGGGCTCGCTGCGCAGCCAGATGGAGTCAGGGCCGGCGATGGCGAGCCGGTGGCCCTCCTCGCGCCGCATCCAGGGCACGACGGAACCGAAGTCGAAGCGCAGCCGGAGCGTGGCGTTCATCTCCACCGAGCCGCTGACGCCCTCGATGATCCGCACGATGTCGGGCGCCACATCGCGCTGCGGCATGAAGTCGATGACCTTGACCGTGCCGGCGGGCGTCTCCCAGACGGATTCAAGCACCAGCGTCTCACCCAGATAGCCACGCCGTGTGCAGTCGCCCGCGCCCGCGGGAGCGATCCGCCAGTGGCCGTTCTCCTCGTCGCCGAGCAGCGCGGCGAAGCAGGCCGCCGAGTCGAAGCGAGGAAGGCACAGCCAGTCGATGGAGCCGTTTCTGCCGACCAGGGCGGCGGTCTGGAGATCGCCGATGAGTGCGTAGTCCTCGATGCGTTGGGTCACGCAAAGGGCTGTTCCCGGAGCGCGGAACGGCTAAGCAGGTGTGCGAGGCGGCTGAGCGGGTGTGCGGGACGGCTGAGCGGGGCGGCCGGGCAGCCCAGGCGTCTGGCCCGTCGTACGGTCAGGCCGTCGCGGGCGCGCGTTCCGGCTCGGACTCGGTCGCCGCCCGACCGGCCGCCGCCGCGCGGTCGCGCAGCTCACGGCGGACCAGAATCACCCAGCCGACGGGCACGGCCGCGGCGAACAGCCACCACTGGACCGCGTACGCCATGTGCGGCCCGATCGAGCTGTCGTCCGGCGTCGGGATCTGCTCGGGAGAGCCACCGGCCGGCACGGGCGCGGTCTGCTCGATATAGCCGCCGAGGACGGTGCGTCCGAGCGCCTTCTGCTGCCGCTCGCTGTTGATCAGCATGACCTGGCGGGGCGGCAGATCCTGTACGTCCCTTATCCCGGTGACCGCCGCCGTCTCGTCGGCCTTCAGCCGGCCGGTGACGGTGACCTCGCCCTTCGGCGCGGCCGGAATGTCCGGGAATGCCCGCTGGTCACCGGTGGCCGCGATCCAGCCGCGATTGACGATGACGGCCCGGCCGTCGCTCAGGACGAGCGGCGTGAGGACGTGATAGCCGACCTGGTCGTCGGCGGAGGTCCTGCGGCGTACGACGACCTCGTCGGCGGTGTCGAACCGGCCGGTGGCGGTGACCGTGCGCCAGTAGTCGGCGCGCGGGACGGTGTACCCGGGCGAGGTCAGCTCCTCGACCGGGACGGGCTTCGCCTTGAGGTTGTCCGAGATCAGGGAGTTCTGGGCGACCCGGTGCTCATGCCGGTGGAGCTGCCAGAAACCCAGCTCGACCATCGCGGGGATGAGGGCGAGGGCGAGCAGGGTGAGGATCACCCACTGCCGGGACAACAGGAAGCGGTACACACCATCGACCGTACCCGGCGGCCGGTGGCCGCCGGACGGCGGGTGGGCGGCGGAAGGCGGCGGATGGACGGCAGGCGGGTTTCCGCCCCTGTCCGGACATAGCGTGCGGGCCGCAGGCGAGCCGCCCGCCGATCACCCGTCTGCGGCGACGGACTCAGCGGCGGGCATGGAGACGGGCGCGGGGACGGTCTCAGTGGCGGGCGCGGGGACGGATCCGCGCGCCGGTGCCACATCCCGGAGGAGCTGGGTGAAGGCCGCCTCGTCGATCACCGGTGTGCCGTACGAGGCCGCCTTGACGGTCTTGGAGGTGGAGGATTCCGGATCATTGGTCACCAGCAGACTCGTCAGCCGGGACACGCTCGTCGCCACATGCAGTCCCGCCTCCACGGCTCGGTCCTCCAGCAGCTCACGGTCGACCGAGGTGTCGCCCGAGAACGCCACCCGCATTCCCTGCACCAGCGCGCCGCCCGGCTCGTACCGCCCGGGATTCGGATACGGGCAGGCGGGCCGTCTGCGCGAGGGCCGCCAGCTCGTCTGCCGGTAGGCGGGCTGATATCCGACCCGGGGCCGCGTCGGCGCGTCCGACCACTCGGTGAGCGGCAGACACTCCAGCAGCGGCAGCCGTACGCCGCCGCGCGCGGCGGCATGCAGACTCGGACGGAACGCCTCGGCCAGTACGCGCGCGTCGTCGAGCGCGTGGTGCGCGCGCTGCTGTACGACACCGAAGTGCGCGGCGAGCGACTCCAGTTTGTGGTTGGGCAGCGGCAGGCCCAGTTCCTTGGAGAGCGCGATGGTGCACAGCCGCTGCCGGGTGGGCGCGGTCCGCGCCGCGCGCGCGTACTCTCGGGCGATCATCGACCAGTCGAAGATCGCGTTGTGCGCCACGAGCACCCGGCCGTCGAGCCGCTCGGCCAGCTCACCGGCGACCTCCGGGAAGAGCGGCGCGTCGGCGAGCACCTCACTCGTCAGACCGTGGATCCACACGGGCCCCGGGTCGCGCTCCGGGTTGACCAGCGTGTACCAGTGGTCCTCGACATTGCCCCGCGCGTCCAGACGGTAGACGGCAGCGGACACTATCCGGTCGTCGCGTGCGAGTCCGGTGGTCTCCACGTCGACGACCGCGTACCCCTCGGGGTAGGCGGCCGGCCACATCGCTGAAGTCGTATGGTCGTCGAGCATGGTCACAGAGAATACGGGCCGGGACTGACAGACCTGACGCCCGGTCGGCGGAGCCGTCGTACCGTCAAGGGGCTTACAGGAACGGCGGGTGGAGGAGCCACGCGTGAGACGCTCGCCGGGTGACTGACACAACGCCGGGCGGACCTCCCGTCGGGCCACACGAAGAACCGCACGGTGATTCCCTGGGCACGCGTCTCAACTGGCTGCGGGCGGCGGTCCTCGGCGCCAACGACGGCATCGTCTCCACCGCCGGACTGGTGGTCGGTGTCGCCGGAGCCACCGACGCACGCTCCACCTTGCTCACCGCGGGCCTCGCCGGGCTGCTGGCCGGATCGATGTCGATGGCCGCGGGCGAGTACGTATCGGTCTCCACCCAGCGCGACTCGGAGAAGGCGGCGCTGGAACTGGAACGGCGCGAACTGCACGAGCAGCCACAGGCCGAACTCGACGAACTGACGGGCCTGCTGGCGGAACGTGGCCTCTCGGAAGAGGTGGCCCGCGAGGCGGCACGGCAACTCACCCAACGCGACGCCCTGCGCGCCCACGCACGCGTGGAACTGGGCATCGACCCGGACTCCCTCACCAACCCCTGGCACGCGGCAGGCGCCAGCTTCCTGGCCTTCACCGCGGGCGCGCTGCTCCCGCTGCTGGCGATCGTGCTCCCACCGGAGGGCCTGCGACTGCTGGTGACGGTCCTTTCGGTACTGGCCGCGCTGGCCCTGACGGCCTGGTGGAGCGCAAGGCTGGGAGCGGCGGCGGTGGCGCCGGCGCTGGTGCGGAATGTGGGCGGGGGAGCGGTGGCGATGGGGGTTACGTATGGGGCGGGGGCGTTGTTGGGGGCGGTGGGGGTCTAATCCCTTAGGACGATCCGGCCGGGTGGGAAGAGGTTCTCTCCGGTGACCGGCGTGTCCTTTGCTGTAATCGTGAGCCCCTCTAGATCCGCCAGTGGACTCAGGTCGAGTGGAGCCCCGGTCTGGGCACACGAGAAGAGGCGGAGCGAGGTAAGCGCGGGCAGATCACGGAGCGGCCCGAGACCGACGGGCAATTCGCACCGGTTCAGAGCGAGCACTTGGAGCCCGGAGAGATGGCCGATCTGCTTCAGGTCGAGTGCATTCTGGTGCTGAATCATCAGTTCGGTCAGCCCCCTCAGAGAAGGGATCCGGACGAGCTGACGGATCTGAGCCGAGCCGGACAGGCTGAGCACCCTCAGGTTCGGCCAGCGCTGAATGCCTTCCAGGCTCAGATAGCGCATCCCGGGAAGGAGCCACAACACGATGAGTTGTGGGCCGATGGGCAGTTCACCCACACTCTCCATCAGTAACGGACCTCCGAAACTAACGTGTCGGAGGTCCGGCATATCGCTCAACGCGTCCAACCGGATGTCGTGGTGCAGTTCATACAGACTCAGGTGTATGAGTCCGGGGCCGGACAGAGCGTCCAGCTCTCGTATCCCGGAGCAGCGAAGGAGGCTGAATATCGACGGCCGTGGCAGGGAAGCGAGAGGAGACAGGTTGGTCAGCACGTCGTTGTTGCTGAAATTGAGTGCCTTCGGTGCCTCCAGCGCGAGCAAAGGCGTGAGGTCACTGTGATTGCCATCGACATGGACGTAACGCGCCTTGGGGGTGTGCTGTAACGCCCGTAGTTGCTGCGAGGTCCGTACACTCAGGTAGGTGTCGTCCCACTTCTGCGCGGACAGGACGGCCCGGGCATACATATCGCTCTCGAATGAGCCCCATGCCTGGGATACCTCAGACGCGACCTTCGAACGCGTGTCCTCGCGGAATCGTGAGATCACCTCGAAGGCTCCGTCTCCCTCGATGAGCGCCGCCGTCCGCACCACTGCCGCCGCCGTCCGCTCATCCAGCCCCTCCGGCCCTGGCAGCAGCTCAAGCACCAACTCGCCCGCCTTTGCCAGTGCCTCCGCTTCCTCCAACTCGCGCGGCGGCACCAGCGCCCCCGCCCTGCCCTCCACCTCCGCCCGTACCTCCGGATCCAGTTCCGGAGCGTGTTCCAGGCAGGCCGCCGCCACCAGCACCAGCCGATGGCTCAGCCTCGGCGCCCGGTCGGCGCGGCGCAGCAACTGCCGTAGTAATTTGGCCCGTTCGTCCACCCGCGCATGGCCCACCGCCATGCGCACCACGTCGTCCCACTGGTCGTCATGCGCGTTCTTGACCAGTACGCCGAAGTCGCGGCTTTCGACCGCCGCCTTCGCGCCCAGGTAGTCCTGGAAGGTCCGGTGGACGAAGTCGACGGCGCCCGGCATCGGTTCGCGGAGGAGGCCGCTGCGGATCAGCAGATGGGCGAAGACCTGTTCCGCGTCGCCTTCCACCTGGGGCATGGCGGCGAGCCACTCGCCGACCATCTCAACGGCTTCCTCGCGCGCCGCTTCCACCTGGCCGTTGCGGATCAGCCAGTACGCCAGACGTTGCAGGAGCGCAGTCTGCTCGTCCCGGGTCAGGTTCACGCCCTCGACGCCCAGGATCTCGCGCTCCGTGTCCCGGCGTACGAGCAGCATCTCCAGGGCCGCGTCGTACAACTCCTTCCTCGCTCGGGGCAGTTGCATCCGGCGGTCCCGGTTCAGGGCGCACAGCAGCGCGCACATCAACGGGTTTGTTGCCAGCCGTCCCAGGTCCCGGCGGGTCATCACCGCCTGGAGGAGCGACTTCTCGTAGATGTCGAGCTGCGACCGTTCCACGTCCGACACGTATTCTTCTCGGGCCGCGCCGTGCCAGTGGCCCACGAACGACTTGATGTCCTCGCGGTCCATCGGCAGCAGTGAGTGCGCCTCGAAGCCCTGGCCCGACAGCCAGTCCTCCGGCACCGCCGACGGCCGGGTCGTCACCACATAACGGGCCTGTGGAAATGCCGCGACCAGGGACTTCAGCCACGCTTCCGTACGGGCCCTCAGCCGGGTCGGCACCTCGTCCACGCCGTCGACCAGGACCAGCGCCCGGCCCTCCGCCAGCAGCTCCTCCGCCCACCCGGCCGCAGCCGAGAACGGTACGCCCGCCGCCCGCAGGAAGTCCTCGGGCATCGGCAGCGACTCCCACGTCGTGAAGGCCCGCAGTCGCAGTACGAAGGGCACACAGCGGTTCCAGTCGGCGAGTTCGGGACGGAAGCTGCGCCGGGCCGCGTTCAGCGCCAGCCACTGCACCAGCGTGCTCTTGCCCGAGCCGGCCGGGCCGCGCAGCAGTAATCGGTCCGTGGTCGTCAGCGCCTGTTCGGCGGTGACCGTCGTCGGGCCCGTGTGCGGCAGGCCTGGGTCCCCGAGGCCTCCGGGGCCTCGGCGCTCGCCGCTCACCGACAGGCTGATGTACGCCGTGTCCAGCGGCCAGTCGCGCCTCGACCGGCCCAGCGTCAGTCCGAACAGCTCCAGCCGCCCATGGGTACGGGCCACATACTCGCCGTACCGCTCCTCGAACGCCAGCGCCGCCGCGTCCCGTCGCGGTCCCACCCGCTCCCGTACGTCCTCGACCAGCTCCCGCGTCCGGCTCGCCTCCCGCCGCTGCTCGACCGCCGCCCGCGCGGTGAACGACGGATGTGCGGTGAGCTGTTCCACCACATGCGCGCAGCACAGGCCGAGCAGCTCCTCGTACAGGTCCTCGGCGGGCCCGGGATGCGGTGTGCGTAACTCCGCCGCCAGCCGCGCCGGATCCAGGTCCAGGGCGAACAGCCGCTCGGGCGTCAGTTCGCCCGCCGCCGCGAAGGAGGACCGTACGGCTTCGAGGGCCGCCAGGCGCTCGTTCTCCGGCAGCCGTGCATAAGCGTGTGACTGCTCCAACCGGCCCGCCAGGACCTTCGCCAGCCGGTCCGGTGACGCCGGTTTCGGCAGCGGGCGTACGGGAGAGGCCACGAGGCCCGCGCCCTGTTTCGGCAGAAGCATCGACTTGGCGATCGCGCCCAGGACCGTACCCGCGAGACGCGACACCACAACTTCCAGGCTCACTACGGCCGTTCCTCCCCGATGAACACGACGCACACGACGCACACGACGACAGCGCGGGCAGACAGGATCCCATGGCGCGGCTCGCATACTTGTCGGTAACAACATCTAGCCCGGCGCCCGTGCCCGCCTCTACCGTGCTCGCATGCCGTCGAACCTGCCCGATGTCGTGCTGTGGTCGATACCCGCGTTCGTGCTGCTCACCGTGGTCGAGATGGTGAGTTACCGGTTCCATCCCGACGAGGACGCCGCGGGCTACGCGGCCAAGGACGCCGTCACGAGCGTCACCATGGGCCTCGGCAGTCTGGTCTTCGATCTGCTCTGGAAGCTGCCGATCGTCGCGGTCTACACCGCGGTGCACGCCCTGACACCGCTCCGGGTGCCCGTGCTCTGGTGGACGATTCCGCTGATGCTGCTCGCGCAGGACTTCTTCTACTACTGGTCACACCGCGGCCATCACGTCATCCGGATCCTGTGGGCCTGCCATGTGGTCCACCACTCCAGCCGCAAGTTCAATCTGACGACCGCTCTGCGTCAGCCCTGGACCTCGCTCACGGTCTGGCCGTTCTATGTGCCGCTCGTCGCCTGCGGTGTGCATCCGGCGGCGCTCGCGTTCTGCTCGTCCGCTAATCTCGTCTACCAGTTCTGGGTGCACACCGAGCGGATCGACAAGCTGCCGCGGCCGTTCGAGTACATGCTGAACACGCCGTCCCACCACCGGGTCCACCACGCGTCCCAAGGCGGCTATCTGGACCGGAACTTCGGCGGGATCCTGATCGTCTGGGACCGGCTGTTCGGGTCGTTCGTGCCCGAGACCGAGCGGCCCGTCTACGGGCTCACCAAGAACATCGGGACCTACAACCCGCTGCGCGTCGCCACCCATGAGTACGCGGCCCTCGCCCGGGATCTGCGGGCCGCGCGCGGCTGGCGTGACCGCGCGGGCCATGTGCTGCGCGGGCCCGGCTGGCAGCCCGTACAGCGCGCCGTGCCCGCGCCGCGTACACCAAAGCCCACGACGAACGCGGGCCGCCCCGGAGGACGGCCCGCGCAGTGATACTTGCTGATGCCTACTCGCTGACGCCTACTTGCTG
This sequence comes from Streptomyces sp. NPDC059743, assembly GCF_042732975.1. Taxonomy (NCBI): domain Bacteria; kingdom Bacillati; phylum Actinomycetota; class Actinomycetes; order Kitasatosporales; family Streptomycetaceae; genus Streptomyces; species Streptomyces sp. NPDC059743. The sequence goes on from NZ_JBHWGS010000006.1 coordinate 419,103, forward strand.
GTGCTACTTGCGCACCGCGTCCAGGGCGTCGACCAGACCCGCCCCGTAGAAGCCGTTGTAGCGCTCGCCGCCCTCACAGACGGCGTCGATCTCGCCGTCGCCGTCGATGTCGTACGCCGTCGGGCAGGCCACATCGTCGGCCTGCACCGTCAGCAGCGCCTTGATGGCCTTCGCCGAGGCGTGCGGATGCGTCGACTTCAGCAGCGCCGCGACACCGGCGACATGCGGGGAGGCCATCGACGTACCGGCCATGTAGGCCCAGTTGCCGCCCGGCACCGGGCCGAGGATCAGACCGCTGGTGGCCGGCGGAGCCGGCGTCTGGTAGCGGGTCGAGTCGCCGCCCGGAGCCGCGATGTCGATGATGCCGAGACCGTGGTTGGAGAACGAGGACTTCAGGCCCTTGGCGCCGGTGGAGGCGACGGTGACGACGCCCGGCAGCTGGGTCGGGATGTCCAGGCACTCGGACGGGTCGATGACACGCTCACCGGGAGTGGTGTCGTTCGGGCTGGTCGGATCGGTGATCGAGTCGGACGAGAGGTCGTAGTTCTCGTTGCCCGCCGCGGCCACATTGACCGTGCCCTTGCTCTCGGCGTACCGCGTGGCGCGGGTGATCGCCTCGACCAGGGCCTTCTGGTCCGGGTCGTTCTTGCAGTTGAAGTACCACGGGTCGGTGTAGTAGCTGTTGTTCGTCACATCGACGCCGTGCTCGGCGGCCCAGACGAAGCCGCAGACGACGGCCTCGGTGTAGAAGAACCCGACCGGCGTGGAGACCTTGATGCCGGCCACCTTCACACCCGGTGCGACACCGGTGATGCCCACACCGTTCTTGGCCCCGGCTATCTCGCCCGCGACATGCGTGCCGTGCGGGCTCTCCCCGGCGTTCGGACGCCAGGCGCCGTCCGCCGTGTCGGGCTTGCCGGTCACACAGTTGACCGACGCCGCGCGGTCGAAGTTGGGCGCGATGTCCGGGTGCGTGTCATCGACACCGGTGTCGATGACGGCAACAGTGACGTTCCTGCTGCCGAGGTTCTTCTCATGTGCCTTGTCCGCCTTGATGGCGGGCAGGTCCCACTGCAACGGCTCCAGCGGGTCCTGGGGAAGGGCGGTGCCGCCGCCCTTCTTCGCGTCGGCCTTCGACGCGTTGGCCTTCTCCGTCGCCGCCGTCGCGACGGCGACCTCCTCGGCGGTCAGCTCGCGAGGCGTACCGATGTCCGTCGTGGACTGCGCGGGCAGCGGCGCGGTGCGGGTGGCACCGGCCGACTCGACGCCCTTGACCTTGCGTACGGTCTGCGCGAAGGCCGGGTTCTGCGAGGTGACGACGATGACACCTATCTGGTCATAGCTGGTGACCACAGTGCCGCCGGCCCGGTCGATCGCCTTCTTGACCGACTTGACGGTGGAGTGTCCACCGCGGGTGTTGACGACGTACGACAGCTTCGGGCCGTCCGTGGCGACCGCTTCGGTGCCGCCGCCCGCCGGTGCGGCCGTAGCCGTGGCGGCAGGCAGGAAACCGAGCGTGACGGTGAGCGCCAGACCTACGGGCAGCGCGAGTGCGCGCTGCCGTCTGGATCCCAGATGAGCCATGGGTTCTCCACATCATCCGTGAGACCGTTTCCGCGCAGGCTGCGCGTGAACGGGTACATGACGAGCGAAGTTATCGCTGATCAACGCTGTTCTTCAATCGTTCCTGAATCATTTCCGGAAGAAAAAGACCGGTGTTGAACCGCTTCGCCATGCCTCCCGTGCCGTTGTCAGGGGGACGAGCACCATCCCGTCCCTGAGAGGTCCCCATGACCAACCACACCGCACCCGCGTCACGAGGAGATTCCGTGGCTACCGATGCACCGCCGCCCGAGGGCGGTACGGACACCAGCCCAGCCCCGTCCACACCGGATCTGTCCACGACGGCCCAGCCCACGACGGCGCAGTTCGTCGAGGTGCAGGAGAGCGCGGAATTCGGCGAACTGCGCCGTACCTACCGCTCCTTCGCCTTCCCGCTGACCGTCGCCTTCATCGCCTGGTACCTGCTGTACGTCCTGCTGTCCAACTACGCGGGCGGCTTCATGGGCACCAAGCTCTTCGGCAACATCAATGTCGCGCTCGTCCTCGGTCTGGCGCAGTTCGCCACCACGTTCCTCATCGCCTGGTACTACGCGCGGCACGCCGCCCGCAAGCTCGACCCGAAGGCGGATGTCATCAAGTCCCGTATGGAGGCGGACGCGTGAGCCACTCGATCCAGCTCGTCGCCCAGCAGTCACCGCTCCAGCTCGCCGCCGCCTCCGACGCCAGCGAGCACCGGCCGCTGATCATCACACTCTTCGGGCTCTTCGTCGTCGCGACCCTGGTCATCACCGTCTGGGCCGGCCGGCAGACCAAGAACGCGTCCGACTTCTACGCGGGCGGACGGCAGTTCTCCGGCTTCCAGAACGGACTCGCCGTCTCCGGCGACTACATGTCCGCCGCGTCCTTCCTCGGGATCGCCGGCGCCATCGCCCTCTTCGGCTACGACGGCTTCCTCTACTCCATCGGATTCCTGGTCGCCTGGCTGGTGGCGCTGCTGCTCGTCGCCGAACCACTGCGCAACTCCGGCCGCTACACCATGGGTGACGTCCTCGCATACCGGATGCGCCAGCGCCCGGTCCGTACCGCGGCGGGCACCTCCACCATCGTCGTCTCGATCTTCTACCTCCTCGCGCAGATGGCCGGCGCCGGTGTGCTGGTCTCGCTGCTGCTCGGCATCACCAGTGACGCCGGGAAGATCGCCATCGTCGCGCTGGTCGGTCTGCTGATGATCGTGTATGTGACCATCGGCGGGATGAAGGGCACCACCTGGGTGCAGATGGTCAAGGCCGTGCTTCTGATCGCGGGCACCCTGCTCATCACCTTCCTCATCCTGCTGAAGTTCAACTTCAACCTCTCCGACCTGCTGGGCACGGCGGCGAGCAACAGCGGCAAGGGAGCGTCCTTCCTTGAGCCCGGTCTCAAGTACGGTGCCACCGCGACCTCGAAGCTGGACTTCATCTCGCTCGGCATCGCGCTGGTGCTCGGTACTGCGGGACTGCCGCACATCCTCATCCGCTTCTACACCGTGCCCACCGCCAAGGCCGCCCGCAAGTCGGTGATCTGGGCCATCGGGATCATCGGCGCGTTCTATCTGATGACGATCGTGCTCGGCTTCGGCGCTGCCGCGCTGCTCAAGCCCGACGACATCGTCGCCTCCAACAAGGCGGGCAATACGGCGGCTCCGCTGGCCGCGCTGGAAATCGGCGGCGGCGCCGGTTCCACCGGAGGAGCGATCCTGCTCGCCGTGATCTCGGCCGTCGCCTTCGCGACCATTCTCGCGGTGGTCGCCGGGCTGACGCTCGCGTCCTCGTCGTCCTTCGCGCATGACATCTACGCCAATGTCATCCGCAAGGGTGAGGCGACCGAGAAGGAGGAGGTCCGCGCGGCCCGCTGGGCGACCGTCGCCATCGGTATCGTCTCCATCGCGCTCGGGGCGCTCGCCCGCGATCTGAATGTGGCCGGTCTGGTCGCGCTCGCCTTCGCCGTCGCCGCCTCGGCCAATCTGCCGACCATCCTCTACAGCCTGTTCTGGAAGCGGTTCACCACTCAGGGCGCGCTGTGGTCGATCTACGGCGGACTGGCCTCGTCGGTGCTGCTGGTGCTGTTCTCACCGGTCGTCTCCGGGAAGCCCACCTCGATGTTCCCCGACGCCGACTTCCACTTCTTCCCGCTGGAGAACCCGGGCCTGATCTCCATTCCGCTGGGCTTCCTGCTCGGCTGGCTGGGCACCGTACTGTCCAAGGAGCAGCCGGACCAGGGCAAGTACGCCGAACTGGAGGTCAAGTCCCTGACGGGCACCGGAGCCCACTGAGTCACTGAGCCGTACGGGCAAGGACTCTTCCGGGTACGAACCTCCTTCCGTGGCCGCGTCGTGGAGACCTACGACGCGGCCACGCCGCTGCCCGTCGCAAATGTCCCTCTGGCGTTGTCAGTGGTCTGACGTAGTCTCGACGGTGTCGGAACCGATCACAGGGAGGGGGCCCGCAGTGCTCATAGACACATACGGCCGTGTGGCTACCGACCTGCGCGTTTCGCTGACGGACCGGTGCAATCTGCGGTGCACGTACTGCATGCCGGAAGAAGGGCTCCAGTGGCTCGGCAAGTCGGAGCTGCTCAGCGATGACGAAATCGTCCGTCTGGTCCATATCGCCGTCACCCGGCTGGGTATCACCGAGGTCCGTTTCACCGGCGGAGAGCCGCTGATCAGACCTGGTCTCGTCGGGATCGTCGAGCGGTGCGCCGCGCTGGAGCCGCGTCCCAGGATGTCGGTGACTACCAATGGCCTCGGGCTCGCGCGTACCGCCGCCGCGCTCAGGGCCGCGGGCCTCGACCGGGTCAATGTCTCGCTCGACACGCTGCGGCCCGCGGTCTTCCAGGCCCTCACCAGGCGTGACCGGCACGCGGATGTGATCAGCGGGCTGCGCGCCGCCCATGAGGCCGGGCTCAGGCCCGTCAAGATCAATGCGGTGCTGATGCCGGGCCTCAACGAGGACGAGGCTCCCGAGCTGCTCGCCTGGGCAGTCGAGCACGGCTATGAGCTGCGCTTCATCGAGCAGATGCCGCTCGACGCCCAGCACGGCTGGAAGCGGGACGGCATGATCACGGCCGGTGAGATCCTGGATTCGCTGCGTACGCGCTTCCGGCTGACGCCCGAGGGCGAGACCGTCCGGGGCTCGGCGCCCGCCGAGCGCTGGATCGTGGACGGCGGACCGCACCGCGTGGGTGTGATCGCCTCCGTCACGCGCCCGTTCTGCCATGCCTGTGACCGCACGCGGCTCACCGCCGACGGACAGGTGCGCAGCTGTCTGTTCGCCCGGGAGGAGACGGATCTGCGAGGCGCGCTGCGCTCCGGCGCGCCCGACGAGGAGATCGCCACGATCTGGAAGCTGGCGATGTGGGGCAAGAAGGCCGGTTCCGGGCTGGACGATCCGTCGTTCCTCCAGCCGGACCGCCCGATGTCGGCGATCGGCGGCTGATGCCGCTGATGTCGTCGCTGATGCCCCGCCGATGTCAGTGATCGGTGGCCGACCGGCGCTCCCACTCCGTCAGCTCAACCACATCCTTGAGGAAGCCGCGCATATCGAGGAACGAGGAGAGATGCTCACGGTGCTCGTCGCACGCCAGCCAGGTCTTGCGCCGTTCGGGCGTATGCAGCTTGGGATTGTTCCAGGCCAGGACCCAGACGGCGGGCTCACGGCAGCCCTTCGCGGAGCAGATCGGCGCGGCGTCGGAAGCGGAATCGGAGGTGCCGGGGAAGTTCACCCGACAACCCTAGGACAGGTTCGACCCGGACAGGGCCTAGCCCCGGGACACATCCGGTAACCCGAAAAGGCGACGCCGAGCAGCCACGGGGGGAGCTGCCCGGCGTCGGTCTGTCGCTCCGACGGGGGATGCGGAGCGCCTACAAAGTATGTCACGGGCAATGGGGTGCCCGGCACCGGAACTTCACGATTGATCTGAGCTTTCCTTGAGCTTTGCGGACCGCCCGGGATCAGCTCTCCCGCGCCTCACGGCCCGCCGTCTCGGCTCCGGATTCCGCCACCAGAGGTCCCGAGGGCGGCGCGATCATCGGCGGCGCCGGCGCGGCAACAAAGGTTGTGGGCAGCGAAGGAGCGTTCTCCCGGCCCGCGTTGGCGATCACCACGGCGACATACGGCAGCAGCGTACCGATGACGAGCGTCACGATCGCCACCGGCCGTTCCACGTTCCACAGGGCCACGGTGGCGACCACCGCGAGCGTCCGTACGGACATCGAGATCACATAGCGGCGCTGCCGGCCGCGCACATCCTCGGCGAGCCCCTGCCGGGCTCCCGTGATCCGGAAGACCTCGGTCCCGCTCCGCTTCCGCATCACGTTCCACCACCCGATTCTGTGCCGGACTCGCCCGGACCGGATCGTCAACCACGGTACGCCGGAGCTCCCGCCGCCACGAGAGCGGGTCACCCTCCATCCTGACCGATGGTTCTGGTCGCGCCACGTACGGCGCCGTCCGACATGCGCCGTATGGGCGACCGGCACAGACTGGGCCCACACGCGCGGACCGCGCCGCACCGGGAGGCGACGATGAACTGGTTGTGGGCGATCATTGTGGGGCTGGTGCTGGGTCTGATCGCCAGAGCGGTCATCCCGGGCAAGCAGCACATCCCCATCTGGCTGACCGCCCTGTGCGGCATCCTCGGAGGCATGCTGGGCAACGGGGCCGCGGGCTGGCTGGGCGTCGCCGAGACCAGAGGCATCGACTGGACGCGCCATGTGCTCCAGCTCATCGGGGCGATTCTGGTGGTCTTCGTGGCCGACCTGGCCTGGAACACACTGCGGGGCAGACGCGCCAGAGGCGCCCGCCAGCGCATGTGACCGAACAGCGGATGTGAAGCGTGCGAGACACGGGAACGGGCCGACCCGAGGCAGCCGGTCCGAGGCATACGAGATGTCTCGCGCGCCCCGGACCGGCCCGTTCCCGGATCAGCCCGTTCAGCCCATTCAGGTCGGTCAGTCGGTCAGCACGGCCGTGACCTCGACCGCCGCCAGGTTTTTCTTGCCCCGGCGCAGCACCAGCCAGCGGCCGTGCAGCAGCTCCTCGTGGCCCGGTACGGAGTCCGCGTCGGTGACCTTGGCGTTGTTCACGTAGGCCCCGCCCTCCTTGACCGTGCGCCGCGCCGCCGACTTGCTCGGCGCGAGACCGGTCTCGGCGAGCAGATCCGCCACCGGGCCCAGCTCGGCGACCTCGGCGCGCGGCACCTCGGAGAGCGCCGCGCTCAGTGTCGCCTCGTCCAGCTCCGCCAGCTCGCCCTGGCCGAACAGCGCCCGGGAGGCCGCGACGACCGCCGTGCACTGCTCCGCGCCATGGACGAGCGTCGTCAGCTCCTCCGCCAGCGCCCGCTGGGCCGCACGGGCCTGCGGACGCTCCTCGGTGCTCCGCTCCAGCTCCTCCAGCTCCTCACGGCTCCTGAAGCTGAGGATGCGGCTGTACGAGGAGATGTCACGGTCGTCCACATTCAGCCAGAACTGGTAGAACGCGTACGGCGTGGTCATCTCCGGATCCAGCCAGACCGCGCCGCTCTCCGACTTGCCGAACTTGGTCCCGTCCGCCTTGGTCATCAGCGGTGTGGCCAGCGCGTGCACGGTGGCACCCGGCTCCAGCCGGTGGATCAGATCGAGACCGGCGGTGAGATTGCCCCACTGGTCGCTGCCGCCCTGCTGGAGGACACAGCCGTACCGCCGGTACAGCTCCAGGAAGTCCATGCTCTGGAGGAGCTGGTAGCTGAACTCCGTGTAGCTGATGCCCTCGTCCGACTCCAGCCTGCGGGCGATGGATTCCTTGGTGAGCATCTTGTTGACCCGGAAGTGCTTGCCGACGTCCCGCAGGAACTCGATCGCGGACAGGCCCGCGGTCCAGTCCAGATTGTTGACCACGGTCGCCGCGTTCGGGCCCTCGAAGGAGAGGAACGGCTCGATCTGGGCCCGCAGCCGCCGCACCCAGCCCGCGACCGTCTCCGGGTCGTTCAGCGTCCGCTCGGCCGTCGGCCGCGGATCACCGATCTGGCCGGTGGCGCCGCCCACCAGCGCCAGCGGCCGGTGTCCGGCGCGCTGGAGCCGGCGTACGGTCAGCACCTGCACGAGATGTCCCACGTGCAGACTCGGTGCGGTGGGATCGAAGCCGCAATAGAACGTCACGGGACCGTCCGCGAGCGCCTTGCGCAAAGCGTTCTCGTCAGTGGACAGGGCGAACAGCCCGCGCCACTTCAGCTCGTCGACGATATCCGTCACGGTCGTGTCTCTCCTCGGATGGTCACATGGTTGACCACCAGTCTATGGGCGTCGTCCAGGCGCCAAATGCGCGATGGGCGCCGGCTGTACGCCCGCCGCTACACGCCCTGGCTGACCGAGCTCATATTGAAGTCGGGAATCCGCAGCGGAGGCATCGCGGCCCGGGTGAACCAGTCGCCCCACTCACGCGGCAGCGTCTTCTCCGTACGTCCGGCCTCGGCCGCGCGCGAGAGCAGATCGACGGGCGACTCGTTGAACCGGAAGTTGTTCACCTCGCCGACGACCTCGCCGTTCTCCACCAGATACACACCGTCCCTGGTCAGCCCGGTGAGCAGCAGCGTCGCCGGATCGACCTCACGGATGTACCAGAGACAGGTCAGCAGCAGGCCGCGCGCGGTGGCGGAGACCATCTCCTCCAGCGACCGGTCGCCGCCGCCCTCCAGCATCAGATTGCCGGCGCCCGGCGCGACCGGGAGCCCGGTCAGGGCGGCGGTGTGCCGGGTGGTGATCAGATGGGCCAGCTCGCCCTCCCGTACCCAGTCCGTGGCGGTCAGCGGCAGACCGTTGTCGAACACGGACGTGTCGTCGCCGGAGGAGTGCGCGATCACGAACGGCGCGGACTCCAGACCCGGCTCGTTCGGGTCGGTACGGAGCGTGAGCGGCAGCTCCGAGAGCTTCTCGCCGATACGGGTGCCGCCGCCGGGACGGGAGAAGACCGTACGGCCCTCCGCCGCGTCGCGGGCGGACGAGGACCAGAGGTTGTAGATCAGCAGATCGGCCACGGCGGTCGACGGCAGCAGCGTCTCGTACCGTCCGGCGGGCAGATCGATCTTGCGTTCGGCCCAGGCCAGCCGCTGGGCCAGCTCGGCGTCGAGGACCGCCGGGTCCACGTCCTTGAAGTCGCGGGTGGCACGGCCCGCCCAGGCAGAGCGGGTGCGGTCGGGCGACTTGGCGTTCAGCTCCAGCGTGCCGTTGGGCTGGTCGTGGCGGAGCCGTACGCCGGTGGACGTACCGAGATACGTCGAGGTCAGCTCGTGGTTGGCGAAACCGTACAGCTCACGGCCGCCGGCCCGGGCACGCGCGAAGGACTCGCCGAGGGCCGGCGCGAAGTCCGCGTAGACGGCGGAGGTCGTCTCGGCGGGCGCGTCCGTGAAGTCTCCCGACGGCGGACCGGCCTGGTCCGGGCCGACCAGCGGCTGGGCGTCCTCGGCGGGACCGGTGCCGCGCGCGGCGGCCTCGGCGGCCCGTACCAGCGGCTCCAGGTCCTCGGCGGTGACGGCGGAGCGCGAGACCACACCGGACGCGGTTCCCTGCGTGCCGTCGACGGTGGCGATGACGGTCAAGGTCCTGCCGCGGGTGACACCGTTGGTGGTGAGCGCGTTGCCGGCCCAGCGCAGATTGGCGGAGGAGTGCTCGTCGGCGATGACCACGCAGCCGTCGGCGGTGGACAGTTCGAGGGCGCGCTCGACGATTTCGTGCGGCTTGCTGATGCGACTGGTGCTCATCGTCCGGCCTCCTGCGTGGTGTTGAGGATGTTGACGCCGCGGAACAGGGCCGAAGGGCAGCCGTGGGAGACCGCTGCCACCTGGCCCGGCTGGGCCTTGCCGCAGTTGAAGGCGCCGCCCAGGACATACGTCTGCGGTCCGCCGACCGCCTCCATCGAGCCCCAGAAGTCCGTCGTCGTCGCCTGGTACGCGACATCGCGGAGCTGGCCCGTCAGTTCGCCGTTCTCGATACGGAAGAACCGCTGCCCGGTGAACTGGAAGTTGTAGCGCTGCATGTCGATCGACCACGACCGGTCGCCGACCACATAGATCCCGCGCTCCACTCCGCCGATCAGATCCTGCGTGCTCAGCCCGCCGGGATCCGGCCGCAGCGACACATTCGCCATCCGCTGTACGGGCACATGCCCGGGCGAGTCCGCGTAGGCGCAGCCGTTGGAGCGGCCCAGACCGGTGAGCTTCGCGATCCGGCGGTCGAGCTGGTAGCCGACGAGCGTGCCGTCCTTGACCAGGTCCCACGACTGCGCCTCGACGCCCTCGTCGTCGTAACCGATGGTCGCCAGACCGTGCTCGGCGGTCCTGTCGCCCGTCACATTCATCACCGAGGAGCCGTACGCCAGCTTCCCGAGCTGGTCGAACGTCGCGAACGAGGTGCCCGCGTACGCCGCCTCGTACCCGAGCGCCCGGTCCAGCTCCGTGGCATGGCCGATCGACTCATGGATGGTCAGCCAGAGATTCGACGGATCGACGACCAGGTCGTAGGTGCCCGCCTCGACGCTCGGCGCCCGCATCTTCTCGGCGAGCAGCCCGGGGATACGCTCCAGCTCCGCGTCCCAGTCCCAGCCGGTCCCGGTGAGGTACTCCCAGCCGCGCCCGGCCGGCGGCGCGATCGTGCGCATCGAGTCGAACTCACCGCTCTCGCCGTCGACCGCGGTGGCGGTGAGCTGCGGATGCAGCCTGACGCGCTGCTGGGTGGTGACCGTACCGGCGGTGTCCGCGTAGAACTTGTTCTCGTGGACGGTGAGCAGCGACGCGTCCACATGCGCGACGCCCTCCGCGCGCAGCAGCCGCCCGCTCCACTCCGCGAGCAGCCCGCTCTTCTCCTCGTCGGGCACGTCGAACGGATCGATCTCGTACGACGACACCCAGGTCTTCTCCGTGTGCACCGGCTCCTCGGCCAGCTCGACGCGCTCGTCCGAACCGGCCGCCGAGATCACCTTCGCGGAGAGCTTCGCCATCGCCACGGCCTGTCCCGCCACCCGCGCCGCCGCGTCCATGGACAGATCGACGCCGGACGCGAAGCCCCAGGCACCGCCGTGCACCACCCGGACCGCGTACCCGAGATCCGTGGTGTCCGACGAACCGGCCGGCTTCCCGTCCCGCAGCCGCCACGACGCGCCGCGCACCCGCTCGAACCGGAAGTCCGCGTGCTCCGCGCCGAGCGCCCGCGCCCGCGCGAGCGCGGCGTCGGCGAGCGCCCGCAGCGGCAGTGCCAGGAACGACTGATCTACCTCATGGGGCACGTCGGCCTCCCCTTCTCACACCCGTGTGTCATGTGTCCGCAGTGAATCATGCGGGCGCGGGGCGCCGCCGCGCCTGTGGACAAACCGGTTGCGGCCGGTGGAGCGCTCTGCTGTACTCGCCCCCGACATCGGATCGATCAAGGAGTTCGTCGTGCGTGGAACGTCTGTGGCCGGCCAGCGGGAAATCACTGTCTACACAGAGGACCTGACGCTTCGTGCGAACGCTGAACCTTGGAATCCTGGCGCATGTCGACGCCGGTAAGACGAGCCTGACCGAGCGGCTGCTGCACGCCGCCGGAGTCATCGACCGGATCGGCAGAGTCGATGACGGAAGTACGCAGACCGATTCCCTGGCGCTGGAACGCCAGCGCGGGATCACGATCAAGTCGGCCGTCGTCTCGTTCCCGATCGACGACATCACCGTCAATCTGATCGATACGCCGGGACACCCGGATTTCATCGCCGAGGTGGAGCGTTCCCTGAACGTGCTCGACGGCGCCGTCCTGGTGATCTCCGCCGTCGAAGGCGTGCAGGCGCAGACGCGCGTACTGATGCGCACGTTGCAGCGACTTCGCATTCCCACGCTTATTTTCGTGAACAAGATCGACCGCCGTGGCGCGCACGACGGGCGTGTGCTCCGGGCGGTGGCCGAGCGGCTGAGCCCGGCGGTCGTCCCGATGGGTGCGGCGTACGGCCTCGGCACGCGCGGCGCCGGTTTCACACCGTACGACGGGGCCGAAACGGCCTTCGCCGGCGGGCTCGCGGAGACGCTCGCCGACCATGACGACGCCCTCATGGCCGCGTATCTGGAGCTGGACGACGAGGCGGTTCTTCCGTACGACCGGCTCCGCCGTGAACTTGCCGCGCAGACGCGGCGGGCGGTGGTCCATCCGGCGTACTTCGGCTCGGCCATCACGGGCGCGGGCGTGGACGCGCTGATCACCGGGATCAAGGAGCTGCTGCCCGCCTCCGAGCGCGACACCGAGGGCGCGGTCTCCGGCACGGTCTTCAAGATCGACCGCGGTCCGGCGGGCGAGAAGGTGGCGTATGTACGCATGCTCTCGGGCACCGTACGGACACGGGACCGGCTGCCGTTCGGCCGGGACGGCGCGGGAAAGGTCACCGCGATCAGCGTGTTCGACCAGGGATCGGCCGTCCCGCGCGAGTCGGCCGAGGCCGGACGGATCGCCGTCCTCCACGGGCTCGGCGGTGTCCGGATCGGAGACACGGTCGGCGACACCGGCGCCACCGCGCCTACGACCGACTCCCTTTCCCAGTACGGGCACTTCGCGCCGCCGTCGCTGGAGACCGTCGTCGTCCCGTGCCGCTCGGCGGACCGTGGCGCGCTGCACGCGGCGCTCGCCCAACTCGTCGAACAGGATCCGCTGATCAATCTCCGGCAGGACGAACTCCGGCAGGAGATTTCCGTATCGCTCTACGGAGAGGTGCAGAAAGAGGTCATCCAGGCGACGCTGGCGAATGACTTCGGCGTCGAGGTCACCTTCCGGGAGACGACCACCATCTGTGTGGAACGGCTGACCGGATCGGGCTCGGCCGTCGAGATCATGGGAAAGGATCCCAATCCCTTTCTCGCCACCGTCGGACTGCGTGTCGATCCGGCGCCGGTCGATTCCGGCGTGGAATTCCGGCTGGAGGTCGAACTCGGTTCCATGCCCTTCGCGTTCATGAAAGCCGTCGAGGACACCGTGCGGGAGACCCTGCTCCAGGGCATTCACGGATGGCGTATCCCCGACTGCACGGTCACCCTCACGCACTCCGGTTACGCGCCGCGGCAGAGCCATTCCCACGGCGTCTTCGACAAGAGCATGTCGAGCACCGGCGGCGATTTCCGCAATCTCACACCGCTGGTCCTGATGAGCGCGATCGAGCAGGCCGGCACCATGGTCCACGAGCCGATGCACCGCTTCCGGCTGGAACTCCCGGCGGATGTGTACGGATCGCTCCTGCCCGTCCTGGCCCGGCTGCGCGCCGTACCGCGCACACCGTCCACACAGGGTGACTCATACGTTCTGGAGGGCGAGATCCCGGCGGCCCAGGTGCATGAACTCGAACAGCGGCTGCCGACGCTGACGCGCGGCGAGGGCGTACTGGAATCCGCCTTCGACCACTACCGCCCGGTCACCGGCACGGCCCCGTCCCGGCCGCGCACGGACCACGATCCGCTCCACCGAAAGGAGTACCTGCTGCGTGTCGTACGGAGGATCACCGGAGGTTAGTCCGACCGCTTCCCGCCCGTCCGGTCGCGTGTATCTGTAGGAATCCAACAGGGACCGTACCGAGGCGCTGTCAGGGACCGATTCTCCGTCGGCGGGACCGTACCGATAGGTTTTCGGTGTACCAGACCGCTACGAAAGGCTGATCCGTTGAGCCGCTCGGTTCTCGTCACCGGAGGAAACCGGGGCATCGGCCTCGCCATCGCCCGGGTCTTCGCCGAAAACGGCGACAAGGTCGCCATCACCTACCGCTCGGGCGAGCCGCCGGCGGCGCTGCTGGAGCTGGGCTGCCTGGCGGTCCGCTGCGACATCACCGACACCGAGCAGGTGGAGCAGGCCTACAAGGAGATCGAGGAGAAGCACGGTCCCGTCGAGGTGCTGGTGGCCAACGCCGGTGTCACCAAGGACCAGTTGCTGATGCGGATGTCCGAGGACGACTTCACCTCCGTCCTCGACACCAACCTCACCGGCACCTTCCGTGTCGTCAAGCGCGCCAACCGCGCGATGCTGCGGGCCAAGAAGGGCCGCGTCGTCCTGATCTCCTCGGTGGTCGGGCTGCTCGGCTCGGCGGGCCAGGCGAACTACGCCGCGTCCAAGGCCGGTCTCGTCGGCTTCGCGCGCTCCCTCGCCCGTGAACTGGGCTCGCGGAACATCACCTTCAATGTCGTCGCACCGGGCTTCGTCGACACCGACATGACCAAGGTGCTCACGGACGAGCAGCGCGCGGGCATCGTCTCGCAGGTGCCGCTCGGCCGCTACGCGCAGCCGGAGGAGATCGCCGCCACGGTGCGGTTCCTCGCCTCCGACGACGCCTCGTACATCACTGGAGCCGTCATTCCCGTTGACGGCGGATTGGGCATGGGTCACTGATCACATGAGTGGAATCCTCGCCGGCAAGCGCATTCTCGTGACAGGTGTCCTCACCGAGGGCTCCATCGCCTTCCATGCCGCCAAGGTGGCGCAGGAGGAGGGCGCCGATGTCATCCTCACCGGTTACGGCCGGCTCACCCTCGTCGAGCGCATCGCCAAGCGGCTGCCCAAGCCCGCTCCGGTCATCGAGCTGGATGTCACCGACCAGGAGCATCTGGACCGGCTCGCCGGCCGGATCCGGGAGCTCCAGGGCGACGCCGGTGCCGGGCTCGACGGTGTCGTGCACTCGATCGCCTTCGGCCCGCAGGGCGTGTTCAACTTCCTGGAGGGAAGCTGGGACGACGTCTCGACCGCGGTGCATGTCTCCGCGTACTCGCTGAAGTCGCTCACGACGGCCTGTCTGCCGCTGATGGAGCGCGGCGGCTCGGTGGTCGGTCTCACCTTCGACGCACAGGTCGCCTGGCCCAAGTACGACTGGATGGGTGTCGCCAAGGCGGCGCTGGAGTCCACCAACCGCTATCTCGCCCGTGACCTGGGCGCGCGGAACATCCGCTGCAATCTGGTCTCGGCCGGTCCGCTCAAGTCCATGGCCGCCAAGTCCATCCCGGGCTTCGAGGAGCTGGCGGACGTGTGGAACCACCGCGCGCCGATCGGCTGGGACCTGTCCGACCCGGAGCCGGCCGGCCGGGGCATCGTCGGTCTGCTGTCGGACTTCTTCCCGAAGACGACCGGCGAGATCGTGCATGTCGACGGCGGCGTGCACATGATGGGCGCCTGAGCCTCTTCCATTCCCTCTTTCGCCGTCTCGCGTACTCCCGTTCAGTCCCGTTCACCGCTGTTCCGGAAGCCGCGCACCGTCCAGCCGACGGTGCGCGGCTTCCGTGCGTCAGGGCGATGTCAGGGCGTGCGGGCCCGGTGATCCGGCGGAGTGACGGACCGTGTCCCTTCGATTCGAAAAGAGGGACAAGTGGCCCCACACTGAGCGCATCGGGGCATTCCGGTTGCCGTACATGGGGGAGGAGGTGTAGGCATGCGTCCGTCGCACCGCCGTACGGCCGCCGCTCTCACCACGGCCCTGCTGATCACGACCGGTTTCGCCGTCTCCTCGGCACTGCGGGACATACCTGTCGCCGCCGCCGATCTGTCCGTCCCGGCGAGCGGCGGCGGCATGGAACGCGGCCGTCCCGACCGCTTCGGTGCCACCTGCCGTACGAAGATCGAGGGCTCCCGCGCCACCGCCTCCTGCCACAACCCGTATCCGGAGACCGACCGGGTGCGGCTGCATGTCGAGTGCGAGCGCTGGTGGGACATCGACGCCGACAGCGAGGCGGTGGAGATCGCCGCGGCCCGGTACGCGGAACTCGCCGAGCGGTGCTGGATGGAGATACGCCAGGTGTGGATCAGCCATGAACGCGTGGCCTCCTGAGCACCGCGGGGCGGTCCCGTACGGTCCGGACGTTCCGTACGATCCGGGCGCTCCTGGACCGTACGCCGCGGACGGACATGCCCAGGTGTACGTCCGGACTCTCGCCGCTCAGACGCGTTCGCCCAGGCAGTGGCGGGTGTAACTGGCCGCCTCGGTGCCCGCCGTCTCCACATCGCCCGCCCGGATCGCGGCCACCAGCCGCGCGTGGTCCATATGGTTCTCCGGGCGCAGCTCCTGTCCGACGTCGTCACGGAGCCGGTCGCGCAGCAGGTGGTTGAGGTCCGCGTAGAGCGCGGTCAGTACGTCGTTGTGCGAGGCCGAGACGACCGCCATGTGCAAGGTGGCGTCGGCGGCGACGAACTCGTCCCGGTCGCCCGCGGCCCAGGCCTCCTCGCGGCGGGCGAGGAGCGTGTCCAACTGCCGCAGATCCCGCTCCGTGCGCCGCTCGGCGGCCATCCTGGCGGCCGAGGACTCCAGTGTGGAGCGCACCTCGGCGATATCGCGCGGGTCGGCGCCGGCGAAGCGCCGGTGCATCACGCCGGCCAGCTCGCTGGTCGCCACGACATAGGTTCCCGAGCCCTGCCGGATGTCCAGAAGCCCGTTGTGCGCGAGCGCGCGGACCGCCTCGCGGACGGTGTTACGGGCCACTCCGAGCTGCGCGACCAGCTCGGGCTCGGTCGGGATACGGGAGCCCACCGGCCATTCGCCCGAGGTGATCTGGCTCCGCAGCTCGGTGATCACCTGATCCGAGAGCGCGGAACGCCGGGGAGAGGTCAGCGCCATGGTGCTCCTAGTCGTGTGGCTGGACAGTCAATCATCCCATGATTCTATGATGGCTCCATGCCTGACGAGCCGCGACCGCAGATACCCATGGACACCCAGACGCAGACCCAGCCTCAGACCCAGATCCCGAGCCAGGCCCAGATCCTGAGCCGGCCGACCACATCCACCGCGGCATCCGGCGATTCTCCCGCGCCGGCCTCACCGGCCTCACCGGCCGCGGCGGTCTGGCTCACCCGGCTTCTTGTCGTCGGGCTCGTTCTCGCCGCACTCAATCTCCGCCCGGCCATCACCAGCCTCGGCGCGCTGCTCGAAGAGGTACGGGACGGGCTGCACATGAGCGGCACCGTCGCCGGTGTCCTCACCTCCGTACCGCCGCTCTGCTTCGCGGTCTTCGGCTTCACCGCGCCGCGACTGGCCCGGCGGTACGGTCCCGGCGCCATCGTCTGCGCCGGCATGGTGGCCATCACGGCGGGACTGCTGATCCGTCCGTTCGTGAGCGGTACGGCCGCCTTCCTCGCGGCGAGCGCGTTCGCGCTCATGGGCATCGCCGTCAGCAATGTGCTGATGCCGGTGATCGTCAAGCGGTACTTCCCGGACCGTGTCGGCACCATGACCGGGCTGTACTCGATGGCACTGGCGCTCGGCACGGCCGTCGCCGCCGCCGCGACGGTGCCCATGACCGAGGCGCTGGGCGGCAGTTGGCGTACGGGACTCGGGATCTGGGCCGTGCTCGCCGCGGTGGCCGTACTGCCCTGGCTCGGCCTTGCCCGCGACCGCAGCGCGGTGTCGCCGTCCGGTGGCGGGCCGTCCGGCGCGGGCGCGGCTGCCTCCGTTCCCGGGCTCCGGCTCGGGCGCAGCCGTACCGCCTGGGCGCTCGCCTGCTTCTTCGGCCTCCAGGCAGCCGGCGCGTACATCGCCATGGGCTGGATGCCTCAGGTCTTCCGCGACGCGGGAGTCCCGGCCGGTACGGCGGGGCTGCTGCTCGCCGTGACCATGGTGATGGGAGTGCCGCTGGCCTTTGTGATCCCGGGCCTGGCCGCGCGGATGAAGAACCAGGGCCCGATCGTCGTCGGTCTGGGCGTCTGCGGACTGACCGCCTACTCGGGCCTGTACTTCGCACCCGCCGAGGGCGCCTGGGTCTGGGTGGTCCTGCTGGGCATCTCGAACTGCTCCTTCCCGCTCGCCCTCACCATGATCGGCATGCGGTCGCGGTCCGGCGCGGGAGTCGTACGGCTCTCCGCGTTCGCCCAGAGCACCGGCTATCTGATCTCGATCCCGGGCCCGCTGCTGGTGGGCGTGCTGTACCAGCACACGGGCGGCTGGGGACTGCCGATCGCGCTGATGGGGGGCTTCCTGGTGCCGCAGATGGTGGCGGGAGTGATCGCGGGCCGGGACCGGACGATCGAGGACGAGGCGCGGATGCGAGACTGAACGCATGCCAGTCCTTGACCCGAATCCCCAGAACGGCCAGCAGAAACTGCTCCTCGTCTTCGGCGCGATCATCGGCATCCTGGTGCTGATCGGAATAATCGCGTCGATTGCGTCGCCCTGACGCTGCGCGGTGCGCGCCTGGCGGCGCGGGGTGCGGTGTGTGGGTGGTGCGGGGGCCGGGGCCTCCGGAGGCGCATGTCCGGACGGCATGATTTACGCCGCGTGCGGGTTTCGTTGTCATGTGCGGGCCGGTGTGCGGCACAAATCACGCTTTAGTGTCCGGACACGCACCTCCTCCGACCCCGCCCCCCTCCCGCCGCACGCCCTCTGCGGCTCGTGCCGGGCACCCACCAAGCCCGTCCGGCGTTTGAGGACGGAACGGCCGACCCCGGTGCCGGGTGCCCGTTCGGTAGGGGTCGGCTCCTTGCCGTGCCCCGGCCGCAGGCCGGAAAATCAAGCCCGTCCGGCGATTGAGGACGAAACGGCCAGCCCGGCCGGGTCCGGGTTGCGGAGACGTTCGGGCCCCGCACGGACGCCGGCGAGTGAGCCGAAGGGGCGCGTCGGTGCCGAAAGGGAGAGCGCGCGGAGGCCCTGAGGAACGAAGGGTCGAGCACGGTCGACCGTCGGCATCGACATAAAGCGCCCCGGAGGCGAACCGAGCCCTCAAAAAGAAGGGGGCTAGCACCACCACCCCCTAGGGGGTCAGGGTCAGGGTCGAGTGGGTGGGTCGCCGGATGTGCTCCAGGGCTCATGATCCGTAGGTTCTGAGGTAACAAGAAACCGCAGACCCACGGAGGCGGCCATGCCGGTCCCGACCCACCCCCGGTCCCACCCCCGCGTCGCCTCCGACAAGATCGAGATCCGGCTGCCGTGGTGGTCCGTCGCCCTGCCCGCCGTCGCCTTCGCCGCGCTGCTTCTGCTGATGACCGGCTCCACCGAGGCCCGTGCCGCCGCGGGCGCGCCCGCGGTCGGCCGCATTCTGGAGCAGATTCATCTGACCTTGGTGGGATAACGGCGAGCAGTCGCCAGCACCGTTCACCCGTGCCGGGGCAGCCCGTCAACACCCTCTGCCCATTGGCGCATTTCATGCGAAGCTGGGATGCATGAGCGTCGATACACCTCGCAGGATCGTTCTCCTCCGGCATGCGAAGGCCGACTGGCCGGACGTGCCCGACCATGAGAGGCCGCTCGCCGATCGCGGCCGGTCGAACGCGCCGATCGCCGGCCGCAGGCTCGCCGACAGCGGACTCGTTCCCGATCTGGCTCTCTGCTCGACGGCCGCCAGGACGCGTGAGACCTGGAAGCTGGCGGTGCAGGAGCTGCCCGTGCGTCCCAGGACCGTCTATGAGGACCGGCTCTACGACGCGACCCTCGGCGATCTCTTTGCGCTGGTCAACGAGACGTCCGACGAGGTGAACGATCTGCTGCTGGTCGGTCACAATCCCGGTATGCACGCGCTCGCCGACGCTCTCTCCGGCCAGGCCGAGGGCGACACCATCGCCAGGATGACGAGGACGGGATTCCCGACCGCCGCGCTGGCCGTGATCGCCTTCAACGGAAGCTGGAAGTCGGTGGAGCACGGCGTGGGCAGGCTTGTCGACTTCTGGACACCGCGCGGCTGATTTGCGTCCCGGACGCGAGCGGGCCCGGCGGGCCCCGGCGGGCGACGGACTCGCGCCGGGGCCACTCCCGTAGGTCGCCGGGGCCACTCCCGTAGGTCAGTGCCCGTCTCCGCCGTCCGCGGTCTCCACCTCTTCGCGGGTGATGCCCAGCAGATACAGCACGGTGTCCAGGAACGGTACGTTCACTGCCGTATGGGCCGCCTTGCGGACCACCGGCTTGGCGTTGAAGGCGACTCCCAGCCCCGCCGCGTTCAGCATGTCGAGATCGTTGGCGCCGTCGCCGATCGCGACGGTCTGTGCCAGCGGGACGCCCGCCTCGTCGGCGAATCTGCGCAGCAGCCGCGCCTTGCCCGCGCGGTCCACGATCTCGCCCACCACCCGCCCGGTGAGCTTGCCGTTCACGATCTCCAGGGTGTTGGCGGCGGCGAAGTCCAGCCCGAGCTGCTCCTGGAGAGCATCGGTGACCTGGGTGAATCCGCCCGAGACCACGCCTACTTGATAGCCGAGGCGCTTGAGCGTACGGATCAGGGTGCGGGCGCCGGGAGTGAGCCGTATCTCGGCGCGCACCTTCTCCACCACCGACTCGTCCAGCCCGGCGAGCAGCGCCACCCGCGCATGCAGGGACTGCTCGAAGTCCAGCTCTCCGCGCATGGCCCTGGAGGTCACCTCGGCGACCTCGGCCTCACAGCCCGCGTGGGCCGCGAAGAGCTCGATGACCTCGTCCTGGATCAGCGTCGAGTCCACGTCCATGACCACCAGCCGCTGGGCCCGGCGGTGCAGTCCGGCCGAGACGACCGCGACATCCACTCCGATCTCCGCGCCCTCGGTGGCCAGCGCGGTGCGCAGCGGCTCGGTCTCCACACCGGACACCGCGAACTCCACTGCGGTGACCGGGTACTTCGCCAGCCGGAAGATCCGGTCGATATTGCCGCCGGTGGCGGTGATGGAGGCCGCTATGGCCGCCGTCGACTCGGCGGTCAGCGGATTGCCGAGCACGGTGACATGGGAACGGCCGCTGCCGCGCGGCCGGTTGTCGCCGATGCCGGAGATGATTTCCGCCTGGAGTTTGAGCGATTCCGTCCAGGTGTGCACGGTCGCCCGCAGCTCGCCCTCGCTGGCGCCGCCGGAGGCCGGAGCGGTGATCAGCGCGCAGAGGACGATACGGCCACGGGTGACGACCTGCTCGATGTCGATCACATCGACGGAGTAGGCGGCAAGGGTGTCGAAGAGCCCGGCGGTGATCCCGGGACGGTCCTTCCCGAAGATCTTGACGAGAAGAGTGGGGACGTCGGCGGTCCGAGGGGGCTGCGATGCGCTCATGGTGGTTCCACCGTATCGGGCGAGTCAGGAGCTGTGGCCGGCCGTCCCGCGTACCGGACAGCGGTACCAGTCTCGGTCAGCGGCCGTCCCGCTGCGACCCCGGGGCCGGCGGTCCGCTCTCGCCCTCGGGTAGGCGCAGATACGGGTTCGTGTCAGGGTTGGCGGGCCGGTAGGGCACGGACGGCCTGTACGGTCCGGGCGTCTGACCTGGGGCGGAGTCCGTACGGGCAGGGCCTGCCGATGGCGCGTCCTCGGGCATCGGCGGAAACGCCGGCTCGGGCAACGGCAGGACTTCCGTCCTGGGCGCCCATCGCGCCTGCGGCTCCGCCGTTTCCGTAGCCGCTTCTCCAGTCGCTTCCGTACGCCTGCCCCAGCCCGCCGCGTACGCGAGCAGCGCTCCCGCGCCTCCGGCGCCGGCGCCCCAGACCGCGCCGAGCAGCAAGGCCGTACCGGCTCTGCCGTGCAGCTCGATGCCCGCGCCCAAGGCAGGGACGCCGAACACGGACAGCGAGGTGTCGGCGGAGACATCCGTGAGCCACACCAGGGCCGGGAGAGTGAGCGCGGTGACGATGCCGAGCCTCAGAGCACACCGCCAGACGAAGGCGCCGAGGCTCCTGTACGCCCGGCTCCCGTGGGCCGGGCCGCTTCCGCTGGCGCCGCCGGCCGCGACCTCGTCGGCCCGGACCGTACGGACCGCCGTCAGCACTCCGGCGTACAGCATCATCACGGTGACGGCCACCACCAGCAGCCAGATCCGTCCGTCCAGCTCCGCGAGCCCGCCGACCGTCAGCGGCTCACCGCCCGACGGCCGCAGCAGCCTGTCCAGCGGATCGGGAAGCAGCGAGGCCAGGGCGCCCGACGCCCTGCCGTCCCAGGGCACGAACAGACCGAGCGGAATGCCGAGCCAGACGCCGTTCGGCGCCGCGAGCAGGGCCGCGCCCGCGATACGCCGGGGATGGTCGTCGCCGATCGCCGCGTACGTGGCCGCCGCGAGCCCCGCGAGCACCGCCATCAGCACCACGCCGACCAGGGCGGAGGCCGCCGGCCGTACGATCCGGTGCGCCCGGTCCCAGCCGCGCGGCAGCGGTGCCCGGCCGGAGACGAGCAGGGCCACGGCCAGGACGCCGAACACCCACAGCAGCGCGCCCGCCAGCGAGCCGGCGATGTCCACCCGGAATCCCACCGTCGCCTGCGCGTCCACCAGATCTCCGAGCCGGTCCGGCAACAAGCCCCCGAGGCCCGGAATATCGCCGAGGTCACCGAGGTCACCGAGGTCGCCCAGCCCCGGCACCTCGCCGAGTCCCGGTATCCCGGTCCCGCCGGAGCCGGAGCCGTCGCCGCCCAGGCCCGGCACCTGGCCGAGGCCCAGCCCGCTCCCGTCGATCGTGATGACATCGCGCCCGGCCCACGCGAGACCGCCGACCAGGCCGACGAAGAGCGCGGCCACCGTCCCGGCGCGCAAGGCGAGTTCGGCGACGGAGACATGCGCGCCCGCGCGCCGCAGCGACCGCAGAAAGAGAAGTCCGAGGATCAGTGCTCCCGTGAGCCCCACGCCCAGTGGCGTGAAGTCGACCGCGGTCCGCGCCTCCACGCCCTCCAGACCGAAGGCGGACACATCACCGGAAGGCGTGACCGATCCTCCGGCTCCCAGCACCACCAGCGCGGCCGTCATCGGTCCCAACGACGCCGACGCGTCGGCGTCCAGCAGATGCAGTCCGAGCGCCGCGACCGCCGCCATCCCGACCAGTGCCCAGCTCACGGCGGCCACCGAGCCCAGCAGCACATCGACCGGGCCGCTACGGCCGCCGTCGTCCCGCGCGTTCATCAGGCCCCCCGATCCCCGACGGCCATGTCCGCCTTGTGACCGTTCCTCGTATTCGCGCATGATCCGTAGGCACTCATACGCGGTTACCACTCTCCGGGTGCCTTTCTCCCCCGTCAACGGTCCCTCCACGCAAGCTGTTACGTGCTTGTGCCAGGCGTTCGCGAGGCCCGGCTTTCCCGTACCGGAGCGGGCCTGAAATAGTTCCCCACGATGTTCGCCATCCCTAGACTCCCTGCGACGGGGGACAATCGGGGGACAACAAGTGGGGCATGGAGTGCCGGAACTCGTACTGGAATTGAACGGAAGAACCTGGACGCTCGATCCGTCCAGGTCGTACACCCTCGGCCGCGATCCCCAGGGTGACCTGGTGATTGACGACGCCAGGGTCTCGTGGCGCCATGCCACCATCAGCTGGAGCGGCCGGAACTGGGTCATCGAGGACCACGGCAGCACCAATGGCACCTATGTACAGGGCCGGCGTATTCAGCGGCTGGACATCGGTCCCGGCTCGGCCGTCTATCTCGGCAACGCCACCGACGGACCACGGCTCAGCCTCACCGGCGGCGGAGCGGCGGGCGCCGGTGCAGGCGCGGGCGCGGGTGCGTACAGCGCGCAGGGACCGGCCGCCCAGGCGCAGCAGGCGGAACAGGGCTGGCAGCAGGCTCAGCAGGCGCCCGCGCAGGGACAACAGGCCTGGCAGCAGCCGCAGTCACCGCAGCAGCACGGCCAAGTCCCCCAGCAGCAAAGTCACATGCCGCAGCAGCAGAGCCCGCACCAGCAGGGCCCGCACCAGGGCGGCGGTCCCGGTGCCTCCTTCCCGCAGCAGGTCCCGGCCTCCGGCGGCGCCGCGGGGGCACCACCGGTGTACGGCGACCGCAGCCCGACCACGTTCCACCAGTTCTCCCTCGGCCATGTGATGCGTATCGGCCGTGCGCTGGAGAACGAGCTGGTCGTCTCCGACCTCCAGGTCTCGCGGCTGCACGCCCAGTTCACGGCGACGCCCGACGGCCGGTTCGAGATCCGGGACCTCGGATCCCACAACGGCACCTACGTCAACGGCCAGCCGATAGCCAAGTCCGGCACCGTACTCCTCGGCCCCAACGACATCGTCGGCGTGGGCCACTCGACCTTCCGTCTCGTCGGTGACCGGCTCGAAGAGTTTGTCGACACCGGTGAGGTCTCCTTCTCCGCCCGTCATCTCACGGTCACCGTCGACGGCGGCAAGCAGATCCTCAAGGACGTCTCCTTCGGTGTCCCGGAGAAGTCGCTGATCGCGGTCATCGGCCCGTCCGGCTCCGGCAAGTCCACGCTGCTCAAGGCGCTCACCGGTTACCGCCCGGCCGACCAGGGCGATGTCCTCTACGACAACCGGAATCTGTACAAGCAGTTCGCCGAGCTGCGCCAGCGCATCGGTCTGGTCCCGCAGGACGACATCCTGCACAAGGAGCTGACCGTCAGAAAGGCGCTCAAGTACGCGGCCAAGCTGCGCTTTCCCGGCGACACCGCCGAGGCCGAGCGCGAGGCCCGTATCGACGAGGTGCTGCGCGAGCTGAAGCTCGACATCCACAAGGACAAGAAGATCACCTCGCTCTCCGGTGGTCAGCGCAAGCGCGTCTCCGTGGCCCTGGAGCTGCTCACCAAGCCGTCGCTGATCTTCCTGGACGAGCCGACCTCCGGTCTGGACCCGGGCATGGACCGCGATGTCATGCAACTGCTGCGCGGTCTGGCCGACGACGGCCGTACGGTCCTGGTCGTCACCCACTCCGTGGCCGAACTGGCGCTCTGCGACAAGCTGCTGGTGATGGCGCCCGGCGGCTCCGTGGCGTACTTCGGCCCGCCGGCGGAGGCGCTCAACTTCTTCGGCTATACCACCTGGGCGGATGTCTTCTCCGCCTTCGAGAACTACCGCGACTACGACTGGGCGGGCCGCTGGCGTGGCTCGCAGCACTACCAGATGTACGCCGCGGACATCGACGCCGTCGCCGCGCAGTCCGTACATATGCCGCCGGCGCAGCAGATGCGTCCGCCGAAGGCGCAGAGCTGGGGCGCCCAGTTGCTGACGCTGATCCGCCGCTATGCCGCGGTCATCGCGTCCGACAAGGGCTTCATGGCGCTGATGGTGATCCTGCCGGCCGTGCTCGGCGTGGTCAGCGTGGTCATTCCGGCGAAGTTCGGTCTCGGTCCGCCGGAGGCGCCGTCCAGATTCAACGGCGACGCGGGCACGATCATGCTGATCCTCGCGGTCGGTATGTGCTTCTCGGGCGCGGCCAACTCCGTACGAGAACTGATCAAGGAACGGGTCATCTACGAACGGGAACGGGCCACCGGGCTGTCCCGTTCCGCCTATCTGATGTCCAAGGTGATCACGCTCGGTGTGATCACGGCCTTCCAGGGCGTCATCATCTGCGGTATTGGCTTCGCCACCCGCGCCCTGCCCGAAGAGGGCCTGATCATGCCGCCCGCCATCGAGATCTGTCTGGTCGTGATCGCGCTCGGTTTCACCTCGATGATGTTCGGCCTGGTCATCTCCTCGCTGGTGAAGACCGCCGAGAAGACCATGCCGCTGCTGGTGATGTTCGCGATCGTCCAGGTCGTCTTCACCGGCATTCTCTTCCAGGTCTACGACTCGCCCGGGCTGGAACAGTTCGCCTGGCTGATGCCGTCCCGCTGGGCCATCGCGGGCGCGGGCTCGACTCTCGACCTCGCGCATCTCATGCCGCCGTGGGACCAGGACAATCCCACCAATCTGGACCCGCTGTGGGAGCACTCGGCGAGCCAGTGGGGGATGAACATCGGCATCCTGCTGTTCATCGGTGTGGTCTGCGGATTCGCGGTGTCGCGGCTGCTGCGCCGTCATGAGCCGGAGGTCATGCGCAAGTAGCGCGCACCAACAGGCACGCACACAGGCACACACGCACACACGCCGGAGGGCGGCACCCCGTACGGGATGCCGCCCTCTGCGTGTCGATACGCGTCGGTGCGCGTCGTACGTGTCAGCGCGCCGCCCTGCTCAGTAGGCGCTGTTGACGTTGTCCATCGAGCCGTACTTGTCCGCGGCGTAGTTGGCCGCGGCCACGATGTTGGCGACCGGGTCCCAGATGTCGTTCGGGGTGCCCTTGACGTGGTACGCCGCGAACGTCGGCGGGATGACCTGGAGCAGGCCCTTCGACGGTATGCCGTTCTTGGCGTTGATGTCCCAGAGGTTGATGGCCTTCGGGTTACCGCTCGACTCGCGGATGATGTTGCGGTGCAGTCCCTCGTACGAGCCGGGGATGCCGTTCTTCTTCATGATCGACAGCGCCTCACGGATCCACCCGTCCAGGTTGTCCGGGTAGGCCACCTTGCTGTCGGCCGTCTTGACGGCGGTGATCTCCTTCGCCGCCGTGGTCTGCACACCGCTCTGGGTGCTCGACCAGGCCACCGGCGCGGTGGCGGCATGGGCGTCGGCGGAGGCGTTGCCACCGGGAACCAGCGAGAACGTGACAGCCGCGACACCGGCGGCGGCGATGCCTGCGATCGAAGCCTTGCGGGTCGTGGTCCTGTTCAGGCTACGGAGATCAGCGATGCGTGACGAGAACATGAAAGACGTACCTCTTCGAATTGCGGGGAGTCGCGAAGGCCGGTTGGCCAGCCAGCTCGGCGGCGACGAACGCAATTCTTAGCGGCAGCAAAATCCTCTGGCAAAGGTGTGACGTACGACCCTGAGTAGTGCATCAGGCCCCCCGTGAGGCGCCAAGATGCCCGTTTACGCCATCCTCACACCCCTTTGTCCATCGACTACTCCGCTTCGTAAGTGATCCACGTCCTATGTGCGGGCTCACATCGAGGGTGGGGCGATATGACCGTTCGTTGCTTCAGCAATGCGCTGTGTGAGCGGTCTCGTCAGGGAGTCGAGGGAGGAGGAGATGGACGTCCCCGAACTCGTGCCAGAGATAGAGACGCTCCAGCGCCTCCTGATAACCGCGCTCCAGCGCCGCGCGCCCGGCGATCGCCTCCAGCATCAGCAGATGCGAGGCCTCCGGTTCATGCAGCCCGGTGAGCAGCCCGTCCACGGCGCGCACTCCGCGCCTGGGCGTGATCACCAGATCCGTCCATCCCGAGGCGGCCCGCACCACACCGTCGCTCCCGGCCGCCGACTCCAGGGCCCGTACCGCCGTCGTACCGACCGCGATGATCCGTCCGCCGCCCGCCGAGGCGGCGTTCACCAGCCGGGCCGTCGTCTCCGGTACCTCGAAGCGCTCCGGGTACGGCGGTTCGTGGGCCTCAGCCGAGGCCACTCCCGTATGCAGCGTCAGCGGCGCGAACTGCACGCCTCGGCACACCAGCTCCGTGACCGTCCTCGCGGTGAAGGGACGGCCCGCGCTCGGCATCTCCGCGGAGCCGGAGCCGTCGGCGGAAGGGAGCGCGAAGACCGTCTGGTACGCGGACAGCGGCTGATCCCGCGCCGTGTATCCGTAGCGGATCGGCCGTCCGCAGCGGCGCAGCAGCCCCGGCACATCCGGGTACGAGACGCGCGCCCACCACAGCCGGGCTCCCTCCGGGGCCAGCGGATCCTCCAGTACGAGCTGCTCGCCGCCCGGCAGCCGTACGACCGCTCCGGACGGGCCACCGGCCCTGGGCAGGGTGGTGCCCGTCCCGGTCGTCCCGGCCGCCGCGGGTGTGCGCAGCTCCACCGCCCACCGGCCGTCGTCACCGCGCGTCGAGAAGTGCACGACGACGCGCGCGCCGCCGAGGCGCCCGTTGACCGCGGCCGGCAGCGTCGCCGACGTATTGACCACCAGCACATCGCCGGCCCGGAGCAGACCGGGCAGCTCACGGAAGGTGTGATGAGTCACTTCGGTGCCCCGGGAGACCAGCAGACGCACATCGTCCCTGCCGGAGCCGCGCTGCTCCGCCGGGACCCGGGCCGACAGCTCCTCGGGCACCCGCAGCGTCGGCAGGACACTCACTTCGGCTCCAGGAGATCCGGTGCCGCGTACCGGCCGCTCGCCGGGCGCCGCTCCAGCAGCCGCAGAAAACCGGGCACCACCGACTCCGGATCCGGGCGCGGATCCGGGTCGTCCGGCACGGCCGCCGTATAGAGGTCCGTTCCCATGTCGCCCGGATCGACGGCCCACACGCGCAGCTCCGGCTCCTCGACCGCGAGCACGGCGGCGAGCTGGTCCAGCGCCGCCTTCGACGCGCCGTAACCGCCCCAGGTCCCGTACGCCTCCGCCGCCGCGTCCGAACTGACCGTGACGACCGCGCCCGGAGTGCCCGCGCGCAGCAGCGGCAGCGCCCGCTGCACCAGGCCGAGCGCCGCGACCACATTGGTCTCCAGCGCCGCCCGCAGCCCGTCGAGCGGCAGCGCGTCCAGCCGTACGAGCGGCTCCGCGCCCAGCGCGCTGGCATTGCTCACCACCAGATCGAGCGCGCCCAGCCCGGCGGCGGCGGTCACCAGCTCCGCACGGTGCGCGGCGTCCGTGACATCTCCCGCGAGGGCCACCACCCGTGTTCCGTACGCTCTCGCCTCTCCGGCAGCCTCCTCCAGTACGTACGCGGTCCTGGCGTCCAGCACCAGATCCCAGCCGCGCCCGGCCAGCGCCACGGCCAGCGCACGCCCCAGCCCTTTCGAAGCTCCCGTGATGATCGCTACAGGCATGACATCCGCTCCTCCAGCCCAGATCGGCGCGCTTCGTCGCCCGCCGATGCCACTCACCGTAGGAACGCCGTCCCCGCCACCGCCTCGGACGCGGGCCCGGTCCCGTCAGGGCACTTCGACCTAGGCCAGGCCGAGGTCAGGTCAGGGCCGGATCCAGGTCAGGCGGAGGTCAGGCGGAAGTCGGACTGAGGTCGGACTGAGGTCGGACCTAGGCCATCGGCCCCGGTCGGAGGCGGTCCCGAGGCGGATACGGGCTGTCCGGCCCGCCGGTACGGTAAAAACATGAGTCACCGACCAGGCTCCGGCCTCGCCGCCGTGAGCAGCGCGCTTCTCGCGATGAGCAGACGTCTGGAGGTGCGCGACGTCCTCAAGACGATCGTCGCCTCGGCCCGCGAACTGCTCGACGCCGAGTACGCGGCGCTCGGTGTCCCCGACGACCACGGCGGCTTCGCCCAGTTCGTGGTGGACGGCATCAGCGACGAGGAGTGGCGGGCCATCGGCCCGCTGCCACGCCAGCACGGCATCCTCGCGGCGATGCTCCACGAGGAGAAGGCCGAGCGCCTCGCCGATGTGCGCAAGGATCCGCGCTTCGAGGGCTGGCCCTCCGCCCACCCGGAGATGTCCGACTTCCTCGGCCTCCCGGTCAGGGACGGTGACGAGACGATCGCCGCGCTCTTCCTCGCCAACAAGCGCTGTCCCAGGCCGGAGTCCGCCCGTGGCGAGCGCTGCGGATTCACCGAGGAGGACGAGGAACTCCTCGGGATCCTCGCCCAGCACGCCGCGATCGCCCTCACCAACGCCCGGCTCTACGAGCGCAGCCGCGAACTCACCATCGCCGAGGAGCGCTCGCGCCTCGCGCACGAACTCCACGACGCCGTCAGCCAGAAGCTCTTCTCGCTACGGCTGACCGCCCAGGCCGCCGCCGCCCTGGTCGACCGCGATCCGGCCCGCGCCAAGGGCGAACTCCAGCAGGTCGCCGCCCTCGCCGCCGAGGCCGCCGACGAGCTGCGCGCCGCCGTGGTCGAGCTGCGCCCGGCGGCCCTGGACGAGGACGGGCTGGTCCATACGCTCCGTAACCATATCCAGGTGCTCGACCGCGCCCACTCGGCCAAGGTGACCTTCGGCGCCTGCGGGATACGGGCCCTGCCCGCAGCCCAGGAGGAGGCGCTGCTGCGGGTGGCTCAGGAGGCACTGCACAACGCGCTGCGGCACTCCGGCGCCGACCGGATCGAGGTCGCCCTCGCCCGCCGTGACCAGGGCGCGGTCCTCAGCGTCACCGACAACGGCACGGGCTTCGAACCCAGGACGGTCCGCAGAGCCGGCCGCCATCTCGGGCTGGTCTCGATGCGCGACCGCGCGAGCGGTGTGGGCGGCAGACTCAGGGTGAAATCGGCGCCCGGACAGGGCACCACGATCGAGATGGAGGTGCCCGGTGGCTGAAGAGGGCAGGGACGGTGCCCGGCGTCCGGCCGGAAGGGCGGCGGCCGGGCACGGCCGGGCGATCCGCGTCCTGCTGGTCGACGATCACCAGGTGGTCCGCCGCGGACTGCGTACGTTCCTGGAGATCCAGGACGACATCGAGGTGGTCGGTGAGGCGTCGGACGGCGGCGAGGGCGTCGCCCGCGCCGAGGAACTGCGTCCCGACGTCGTACTGATGGACATCAAGATGCCCGGCATGGACGGTATCGAGGCGCTGCGCAAGCTCCGTGAGCTGGACAACCCGGCCAGAGTGCTGATCGTCACCAGCTTCACCGAGAAGCGCACCGTGGTTCCCGCCCTGCGGGCCGGTGCCTCCGGCTACGTCTACAAGGACGTCGATCCCGAGGCGCTGGCGGGCGCGATCCGCTCCGTCCACGCGGGCCATGTGCTGCTCCAGCCGGAGGTCGCGGGCGCGCTGCTGGCCCAGGACGAGACGGGCTCCGGCCAGGGCAGAGGGACCTCGCTCACCGACCGGGAGCAGGAGGTGCTCGGTCTGATCGCCGACGGGCGCTCCAATCGCGAGATCGCCCGTGCGCTGGTGCTCTCCGAGAAGACTGTCAAGACCCACGTCTCGAACATCCTGATGAAACTGGATCTCTCGGACCGTACGCAGGCGGCGCTCTGGGCCGTCCGACATGGGGCGGCGGGCTGAGCCGGCCGAAGCGGAGCGTCGTCCTCCGGTCAGAGATTCATACCGTCGTGTGTATGTCACCCACACGGCGCATCCTGATCGCCGCTCGGGCGTTCTTCATGGCGTAACCACGGCGTACTGCCGTGGTCATTGATCACGCGATTAAGGAACATCCCATGAAGGTTGCCAAGAAGGCCGCTCTGGTCCTCGTCACCGCCGGTCTCGCGGCGGGCGCCTCCGCCGGTGCCGCGTTCGCCACCGACGGCGGCGCCCACGCGCTCGGCACGGCGAAGAACTCCCCGGGCGTCGGCTCCGGCAACGCCATCCAGATCCCGGTCCACATCCCGGTGAACGCGACCGGCAACACGGTCAACGTGATCGGCCTGCTGAACCCCGCATTCGCCAACCACTCGGTCAACCACTAAGGCTCGGGCCCCTCTTTTTTGAGGGCTCGGTTCGCCTCCGGGGCGCTTTCTGTCGATGCCGACGGTCGACCGTGCTCGATTCGCTCGTACCTCGCGAACCTCCGCCCGCGCGGCGGAGCCGCATATCGAGCACAGCCTCCCTTTCGGCACCGACGCGCCCCTTCGGCTCACTCGCCGGCGGCCGTGGGCAGCCCGGACGTCTCCGCAACCCAAGGCGGCCGGGCTGCCGGAGCGGAGGCGGCGCGCCCGTCGGCTCACTCGCCGACGGGCGGGCGCGGCCCGTCGGGCCGCGGTAGCAAACCCTGCCGTAGTTGCTCCTCTACGTACGCGTTGTACGACGCGACCTGCGCCCGGCGGGCCACCCGCTCGACCGGGCGCAGGGCCGCGCCGCGTGCCGCCATCTCCGACGCGCTCACCGCACCGCCGTGCCCGTGCTCGTATGCCAGCGAGATCAGCAGTCCGACGCGCTGCGCCAGTTCCAGGACGCGGGCCGCGCGCGGCGGATAACCGGGCGCCAGCACTTCGCGGCCCCGCTCCGCCCGGGCCCGGTACGCGTCCAGGGCCGCCTCCGCGACCGGGCCCGAGGCCGCCACGTCCAGCCGCGAGATCACCTCCGTCGCCTCCCGCAGCGCCTCCGCCAGCTCACGCTCCGCCTCGCTCAGCGAGGGCACATCCGCAGGCGGGGCCTCCCGTACCGGCAGACAGTGCCAGAGGACCTCCGTATGACGGTCGCCCTCCGGGCCCACCGAGGTGATCTCGGGCACCAGACCGTACGGCGCGCCCGTCGCGACGACGGCCTCCTCGGCCTCCAGCGCGCGGGCGTTGAACTCCGGCGGTCCGCTGAGCCCCAGCGGATGGCCCGGCACGGGCAGCGCCACCCGGTATCCGGTCACGCCGAGCGCCCGCAGCCGTCCCAGTGCCAGCGTGAGCCCGACAGGACCGGCCTCGCCGGGCAGTCCTTCCACCCGGTGCGGCGCGTCGTCACCGACCACGGCGAGTACGGCGTCGTCCGGCGATACAAACCCGGCCAGAAGGGCGTTTCCCCAAGCGGCCAGCAGTCCTGAGCGTGGTTGCGAATGCATGGACCCAGCCTAGGGAACGGACCTCAAGGCCGGACCACTCGACCGGTGGCGTAGATTTTCCGGGGAGATGCGCCCACAGGCGCACCCGGAACCTCAAGACGATTGCATGGGGAGACAACGCGCTCATGAGCGATGTACTGGAGCTGGTGGACGTATCCGTGGTCCGCGACGGACGCGCTCTGGTGGACGATGTCTCCTGGTCGGTCAAGGAGGGAGAGCGCTGGGTGATCCTCGGCCCCAACGGCGCCGGCAAGACCACTCTGCTCAATCTCTCCTCCAGCTATCTGTTCCCGACCAGCGGACAGGTGAGCATCCTCGGCGACCGGCTCGGCAAGGTGGACGTCTTCGACCTCCGCCCGCGCATCGGTATCGCGGGCATCGCCCTGGCCGAAAAGCTTCCCAAGCGCCAGACCGTCCTCCAGACCGTGCTGACCGCCGCGTACGGCATGACCGCGACCTGGCACGAGAACTACGACGAGGTCGACGAGCAGCGCGCCCGCGCCTTTCTCGACCGGCTGGGCATGACCGAGTATCTCGACCGCAGATTCGGCACTCTCTCCGAGGGCGAGCGCAAGCGCACCCTGATCGCCCGCGCGATGATGACCGATCCCGAGCTCCTCCTCCTGGACGAGCCCGCGGCCGGTCTCGACCTCGGCGGGCGCGAGGACCTGGTACGCAGGCTCGGCCGCCTCGCCCGCGATCCGTACGCGCCCTCCATGATCATGGTCACGCACCATGTCGAGGAGATCGCGCCGGGCTTCACGCATGTCCTTATGATCCGCCAGGGCAAGGTGCTCGCCGCCGGCCCGATGGAGACGGAACTGACCTCCCGCAACCTCTCCCTCTGCTTCGGTCTCCCCCTCGTAGTCGAACGCAACGGTGACCGCTGGACCGCGCAGGGACTCCCGCTCGGCTGACGCGGGAACCGCCGCTCGGCTGACCGGATATCACCCCTGTCCCCACAGGGATCGCCGGACCTACCATGACCAGGTGGAAATCGAAGCGTGGGTGTGGTGGCTGATTGGCGCCGTCGGTCTGGGTATTCCGCTCGTTCTGACCGCGATGCCCGAGTTCGGAATGTTCTCCGCGGGCGCGGTAGCCGCCGCCGTCACCGCCGCACTGGGCGGCACCGTGGTGGCCCAAGTCCTCGTATTCGCCGTGGTGTCCGTCGCGCTCACCGCGGTGGTCCGCCGTATCGCGAGCCGGCAACGCGGCTCGAATCCCGGAGCGGCCACGGGAATTGACGCGCTGAGAGGCCGTCAGGCCATCGTTCTCGAACGTGTCGACGGCCGAGGTGGCCGGATCAAGCTCGCCGGTGAGGTCTGGTCGGCGCGCACCCTTGACGCGGATGCGTCGTTCGAACCCGGCCAGCAGGTCGATGTGGTCGAAATCGACGGAGCGACAGCCGTGGTGATGTGAGCCAACCCTGTGGAACGCTCGCCATGCACGCTCCTGGTCTGAGAAACTCGATCATCAGAACATCCGGCAGCGAAGGGCCCGAGATACGCGATGCCATCAATCATCATCGTCCTGGTCATCCTGGTGGTGCTTGTATTCATCGCCCTGGTCAGAACGATCCAGGTCATCCCGCAGGCAAGCGCCGCCATCGTGGAGCGGTTCGGCCGCTACACCCGAACTCTCAACGCGGGCCTGAACATTGTGGTCCCGTTCATCGACTCGATCCGTAACCGGATCGACCTCCGCGAGCAGGTCGTGCCCTTCCCGCCGCAGCCGGTGATCACACAGGACAACCTGGTCGTCAACATCGACACCGTCATCTACTACCAGGTGACCGACGCCCGCGCCGCGACCTATGAAGTCGCCAGCTATATCCAGGCGATCGAACAGCTCACCGTCACCACGCTGCGCAACATCATCGGCGGCATGGACCTGGAGCGGACACTCACCTCCCGCGAGGAGATCAACGCGGCGCTGCGCGGTGTCCTGGACGAGGCCACCGGCAAGTGGGGCATCCGCGTCAACCGCGTCGAGCTGAAGGCCATCGAACCGCCCACCTCCATCCAGGACTCGATGGAGAAGCAGATGCGCGCCGACCGTGACAAGCGCGCCGCGATCCTCACCGCCGAGGGCATCCGCCAGTCGCAGATCCTCACCGCGGAGGGCGAGAAGCAGTCCGCGATCCTGCGCGCGGAAGGCGAGGCCAAGGCCGCGGCCCTGCGCGCCGAGGGCGAGGCCCAGGCGATCCGTACGGTCTTCGAGTCGATCCACGCCGGCGACCCGGACCAGAAGCTCCTCTCGTACCAGTACCTCCAGATGCTCCCCAAGATCGCCGAGGGAGACGCCAACAAGCTCTGGATCGTGCCCAGCGAGATCGGCGACGCCCTCAAGGGACTCAGCGGCGCCTTCGGCAACCTCGGCGGCGGCATGCCCGGCTTCGACACCACCAGCAAGGAGCGCCGACAGGACCCCCCGCTGGACTGACCTGCCCGGCCCTTCGTGCATGATCGGTGCATCTTGCACCGATCATCGAAGGGCAGCGCACTGTGACCATCTGGGAGATGCTCGCCGTCTTCGTGGCGGGCATCAGTGCCGGAACGATCAACACCATCGTCGGTTCCGGCACCTTGATCACCTTTCCCGTCCTGCTGGCGACCGGCCTCCCACCGGTCACCGCCACCGTCTCCAACGCCCTCGGGCTCATACCGGGATCGGTCAGCGGAGCCATCGGCTACCGCGCCGAACTCGCCGGCCAGAGCCGCCGCGTACTGCGGCTGAGCGTCGCCGCACTCATCGGCGGTCTCACCGGCGCCACACTGCTGCTCGTACTGCCCTCGACGGCCTTCGAGACGATCGTGCCCGTCCTGGTCACCATCGCCCTCGCCCTGGTGATCCTCCAGCCGAGGCTCACCAGAGCCGTCCAGGCCCGCCGCCGGCGCAGAGGCACCAGCGCCCGTTCCGACGGCGGCCCGCTCCTGTTCGCCGGACTCCTCCTCGCCAGCGTCTACGGCGGCTACTTCACGGCGGCCCAGGGGATCATCTATCTCTCCCTGATGGGCATGCTCCTCGACGACAGCCTGCAACGCCTCAACGCCGTCAAGAACGTCCTCGCCGCCGTCGTCAACAGCATCGCCGCGCTCTACTTCCTCTTCGTCGCCCACTTCGACTGGACGGCCGTCGTACTCATCGCCGTCGGCTCCGCACTGGGCGGCCAACTCGGCGCCAAGGTCGGCCGCCGACTGCCACCGGTCGCGCTGCGCGCACTGATCGTGGCCGTCGGTGCGGTCGCCATCGCACAGCTCCTGATCCGCCGGTACGGCTGACACCGGGCGAGGGCGGGCAGAACGGACAAGAGCCCGCTCCCGGATCAGGAAGCGGGCTCTCGCCGTACGTCTTGGGCTGTACGTTCCGTTACGCGGCGGAGCGCACTCCTATCAGCCACTGCGGCAGCTCCGAACGCTCGCCCGCCCGCAGCGACAGCAGCATCGCATCCGCCGGGGACGGTACGAACGGCTCGTGCAGCAGCGGCATCC
Source organism: Streptomyces sp. NPDC059743 (assembly GCF_042732975.1). NCBI lineage: Bacteria > Bacillati > Actinomycetota > Actinomycetes > Kitasatosporales > Streptomycetaceae > Streptomyces > Streptomyces sp. NPDC059743. The sequence goes on from NZ_JBHWGS010000006.1 coordinate 454,219, forward strand.
CGGCCTGCTCCGGCGTACGGTCGGCCTTGCGATGGTTGTCCTCGGCGCAGGAAGCGACCGTATTCAGCCAGCTGTCGGCACCGCCTCGGGACCTCGGCACCACATGGTCCACCGTCGTCGCGCGTCTGCCGCAGTACGCGCAGCGATGCTGGTCCCGCACCAGAACGCCCCGCCTCGACCACGGGGCCTGTCTTCGAAAGGGCACCCGCACATAGCGGCAGAGCCTGATCACCCGGGGCACCGGAAGCTCCACAGCGGCGGCACGGACACGGAGACCGGGATGAGCCTGCTCGACAACGGCCTTGTCCTGGAGCACCAGCACCACCGCACGGTTGAGTGTCACCGTCGACAGCGGCTCGAAGCTCGCATTCAGTACCAGCGTGTCCCGCATCCCGCCCACCTCCCGTGTGCCGGCCCACCGCCTGGCGGGCTGGGATCAACTCTGGCCGGGCACGCCGAGGGGGACAACACAATAAAAAGTGCCCTGCCCTGATCTCTCCAAGACCAGGGCAGGGCAAACAAAAGGCAAACGGTCAGCTGGCCGCAGGCGACGCGTACTCGCCGATGAGCTGCGCACGTGCAAGCGCGTGGAACCGCAGATTGAAGCCGACGAACGCGGGCGAGGCGTCACTGCCGGGCCCCAGCTTCTCGGTGTCCACCGCGTACACCGTGAACACATACCGATGCGCCGGATCCCCGGCCGGCGGCGCCGCGCCTCCGAAGTCCTTCGACCCGTAGTCGCTCCGCGCGTGCACGGCGCCCGCGGGCAGTCCCTTGAACGAACCGCTGCCCGCGCCCGCGAGCAGCTCGGTCACCGACGCCGGGATGTCGAAGAGCACCCAGTGCCAGAATCCGCTGCCGGTCGGCGCGTCGGGATCGAAGCACGTCACGGCGAAGCTCTTGGTCTCCGCGGGAAAACCCTCCCAGCGCAACTGCGGAGAGGTGTTCCCGGCCGCGTAGACCTGTGCGTCCTTGAGCACCGCGCCGGGCGCGATGTCGTCGCTCACCACGGTGAAGGACGGCACCTGCGGATGGAAGTCATGAGGGAGCGGAGCCCTCTTGCCCTCGGTCAACGTCTGAACCTCCGAATCGGCTGTTCCGCCGGCCGGTGTGCCGACGGATCTGCCCTGCGACGCCGAGCCTAAAGGCCGTGATCAGAACCAGTTGCGACGGCCACCCACCTCGGCGAGCCACTGGTTGAGATAGCCGGGCCAGTCGGTGCCGTGGAAGTCGGCGAGACCGACCTGGAAGGACCGGAACGAGTCGCTGCCCTCGGTGAAGAGCCCCGGCTTCTTGTCCATCTCCAGGATGACGTCCATCTCACGGTCGTCCGCGACGAAGGTCAGCTCGACCTGGTTGAGCCCGCGGTACTGCTGCGGCGCGAAGAACTCGATCTCCTGGTAGAACGGCAGCCGCTGGCGCGTCCCGCGGATATGACCGCGCTCCATGTCCGCGGCCTTGAAGCGGAACCCGAGCTGGAGGAAGGCGTCCAGGATGGCCTGCTGCGCCGGCAGCGGATGGACATTGATCGGGTCGAGATCGCCGGAGTCCAGCGCCCGGGCGATCGCGAGCTCCGTGGTCACGCCGATGTTCATGCCGCGGAGCTGCTGGCCGTCGATCGTCGTGATCGGGGTCTCCCACGGGATCTCAAGACCGAACGGCACCACGTGGACCGCTCCGGCCTGAACCTCGAAGGCGCCGCCGATGGACTGCTTGGTGAACTCGATGTCCTGCTTGAGCTCCTGGTCGTTCCCCTCGACCTCGACACGAGCCTGAAGGCCGACGGAGACCCCTTGGATCTGCTGGTTGACGGAACCGCCCTGGAGCCGCACCTCGCCCTGCACGACGCCGCCAGGCACGACGTTCAGCTCGGTCAGCTCCGTCTCGACGGACGCACCACCGGCGCCGAGGCTCGCGAGCAGCTTCTTGAAGCCCATGTTCACTCCTTCTAGGTCCTGACCCCTACATACGCGCTCCGACCGTAGTCGGTTCCCCGGTACGCTCATACGCCATGGAGAGCCCCGACCGTATGCCGCTTCCCCGGGACTTCTTCGACCGCCCGGTCCTGGAGGTCGCGCCCGATCTGCTCGGCCGAACGCTGGTACGCACCACGGACGACGGCCCGATCGAGCTCCGGCTGACCGAAGTGGAGGCGTACGCGGGCGAGATCGATCCGGGATCACATGCCTTCCGCGGCCGGACGGCCCGTAACGGAGTGATGTTCGGCCCGCCCGGTCACGCGTACGTCTACTTCACCTACGGGATGTGGCACTGCCTCAACCTGGTGTGCGGCCCGGAGGGCATGGCGAGCGGAGTCCTGCTCCGCGCCGGCGAGATCCAGGTGGGCGCGGAGCTGGCACATAAACGTCGATTCTCGGCCCGGCACCACAGGGAACTGGCCAAAGGCCCGGCCCGCCTGGCCACCGCGCTCGATGTCGACCGCGCCCTCAACGGCACGGACGTCTGCGCGGGCCCCGAAGCACCGCTGGCGATACTGGCCGGCACTCCTGTACCGACTGACCAGGTCCGCAGCGGCCCTCGCACCGGAGTGGGCGGCGACGGCGCGGTCCATCCGTGGCGCTTCTGGATCGCGGGCGACCCTTCGGTGAGCCCTTATCGGGTCCATGTGCCCCGACGCCGCCGAACTTGACTCGTACCGTTCATCCGCCTAACGTAGCCCGAGCCGCTTGACACGGGTCCTGCTGTTCAGCAGCCCCCGAAGCGGCCACCCACTACTGACGATCAACCCTGACGGGTTCGATTTCGGCATGCCGAAATTCAAGCCCGACGGCTCGATTATGAGCCGGGCGGGGATTCGGTTAAAGTGGCGGAAGCCGAAAGGCAAAAGACCAATCCAAAGGTCATCGGAATTCATGAGGCGGAAGACGCCGAATGGGTCTGGTAAAGTCGGAGACGCAAGACAGCAAGACAAGCAGAACAGTAAGGCCGAAGGGAAATGCCCGGAGGAAAGCCCGTGAGGGTGAGTACGAAGGAAGCGTCTGTTCCTTGAGAACTCAACAGCGTGCCAAAAGTCAACGCCAGATATGTTGATACCCCGGGCTTGCCGGAATGTTCCGGTGGGTTTGGGTTCCTTTGAAGAAACACAGCGAGGATGCTGTGAACGGCCGGGATTATTCCTCCTGGCTGTTCCGCTCTCGTGGTGTCGCCGGATAATCCGGTAAACATTCACGGAGAGTTTGATCCTGGCTCAGGACGAACGCTGGCGGCGTGCTTAACACATGCAAGTCGAACGATGAAGCC